>JAEWRW010000037.1 GCA_023398815.1 Bacillota bacterium | reverse complement strand
GTACACGCTCTCGCCCATTGGGCCGCTGCCGACGCTGCAACGCGCGCCAAGCCACACGACAGGGCCGATCACCGGGGGTTCCCACCAAAGCAGATTGACTGCATCACCGGCGTGTGCAAGGCGTTTTCCAGCGCGGTTGGCGACGGGCCGTTCCCCACGGAGATGCCGGAAACCGACGCGGCGCTGTTTCGGGGCACGGGTGCAAACCCCGATGACGAATACGGAGCCAGAACAGGCCGTTCCCGCCGCATTGGATGGCTTGATTTGCCGATCCTGCGGTATGCAAACGCAATCAACGGGTTTGATGAACTGGTGCTAACCAAGCTGGATAAGCTGGACACCCTCCCCGAAATCAAGGTGTGCACCCACTACACGTTGGACGGACGCATACTCGAGCGCATGCCGAATACGAGCGACCTCTACCGCGTAGAACCGGTGTATGAAACCATGCGGGGGTGGCTCAAAGACACCACGTGCTGCAATGCCTTCGATGAGTTGCCTGAAAACGCAAAGAAGTATGTACAAAGGATCAGCGAGGCCATCGGGGTCCCCATTCGGTATATTGGCAATGGGCCAAGCAGAGAGAATACCATTTTAGTCTGAGATAGTCCATCACGTTCGTCCGCCCCTCCCCCACCCAAGAACACACGCAACGCGAAAGCCCCGCGGCGCAAACCGCGGGGCTCCTCCATTGCGTCTTCCGTCTTTACGCCGGCGGGGCCGAACGCACCTCATCCTTGTCGTCGTTTTGGCTGGTCATGCCCTCCTCCCGCTCCACGCGGTAGAAAGCGAAGTGCCCCGGCAGGGTAAAGAGCTCAAAAACCGTCTCGCCGTCCCGGGCGTAGAGGGGCGCAACCTCCCGTCCGCTTTGCAGGTGCACAAGCTTTTTCGCAAGGCCCTGCACCCGCAGGCGGAACTGCTCGGGCCGGGCACCATCCACCACAAAGGGATAGATTGCCACGGTGTCGTTGTCGTAGGCGAAGAGGCCCGTCGTGGTGGAGCCGTCGAGGTAGCAACCGGCCACCGCCATCTCCCTGCGGATGAGCGTGAGCACCTCCGGCGGGTACTTCGCGAGATCGCCCATATTATCTGGGATGGCGATCGTTACCAACTGGCCCTTGCCGTAGGTGTCGCGGTACACGACGCCGAAGTTCTCCGCCCCAGCGATGCCCTTGGCCGGCGTCCAGGTGCTGTTGTTGCGGTGCTCCAGCACGGGGATGGTGATGGCCTCCGGCGCGGTGGGGTAGGCCGTGCGGAACCCGCCCAGCTCCACCATGTAATCACGCACGGTGGCGCGGCGGCCGCAGTCACGCATGCTGGTGAGCTCGGTGAGCCCACGGGAGAGCGTGGCCTGCACAAAGCCCGAGGACAGTACGGCCTTGCCGCCGGCGGCAACGTAGTGCTCCAGCTTCGCCACGATGTCCGGGTCACAGGCCGAGGAGGCCGTCAGGAACACCTTGGGCGCGTCAGCCGGGAACTCGGGCACCGGCTCAAACGGGATGCCCAGCATGCCCAGGTAATCGTGCAGATGGTCCTCGCCCCAGGCGTTCGCCGGGTGGTAAACCGGCAGGCCCACGCAGTTGCCCGTTTGGCTCATGAGCTCATCGAGCTTGTGCAGTTGGAACCCCAGCGCCGGGATGTTGACGGTATCGTAGAGCGAGTGCCAGCAGAAGAGCATGACCTCCCGCGGCTTGGAGAGCACCGTCAGGTACCCCTGCTCCAAGTACACATCCAGCGGGTAGCACTGATAGGGGTCGAGCCAGCCGCCGCCATTGCGGCCGGGGGCCAGGTTCTCCATCCAGCGCATCAGCGAATAGCTCAAGTACCGCGGCAGGTGCTGCTGGGTGTGCTGGGCGTGGCGGGTCTCGGTGCCGGTGTAGATCATGTCGTGGATGTCCTTCTGCCGGCCGGGGTTGTAGCCCACCTCCTGGAAGCTCTCAATCCAGTTGGGGTACTTGATCGTCACCTTGCAGTTGGGGTTGACCGAGCGCGCGGTGTCGATGAAGCACTCCTGGGAGATCTTCTCCATCAGGTCCAGCCGGAACTCGCTCCAGCTGCGGTCACCCTTGGCGGCGCGGCAGCTGTCGCAGGTGCAGTTGGTGAAGTAGAAGTCGTCGATGATGAACTCGTCAAACTCCGACGCGATGTGGCGGACGATCTCCTTCAGGCGGTCCTTCATTGCCTCGTCGGTGTAGCAGAAGGTGTGAAACAGGCGCTGCTTGGGCTCGCCGATGTCGTCGATCGTCGTGGTGATGCCACCGGCGGTCTCGATGCCATGGGCCGCGAAGACGCGCTTGATCATTTGGAGCTGCTCGTGGGACACCAGAATGTTGTCGCGATAGGGCTCCACATACACCTTGTCGGGCTGGATGGTGCGCTCAAAGAAGGCGATCTGCTGCTCCAGCGATTCCTCGGTGGCCTTGGCCAAGGAGTCCGCCGTGCAGTACACGACCAGTTTGAAGTTGGAGTAATTGCCCAAATGTTTCCCCTCCTATTGCCGGTTTCCCCAAGTATACAGAGGGGGAAACGGTACCACAACCGATGTATAGACTGTGCCCTGCAACCCAACCCATCGGGGCGGCACACGCCCCGCGGCTGCAATGAAATAGCGGGAATTGGGAAGAAATCGAACGAGCCATCCGGTATAATGGTTGGTGTGAGGTGACACTTTGACTTTTGGATATGGCAACAAGGAAACGGAATACCTGATGAAACGCGACAAGCGGCTGGGCGAGGCCATCGAGCGGATTGGGCACATCGACCGAGCTGTGGAGAATGATCTGTTTACTTCGCTCGTCCACCATATCGTGGGGCAGCAAATCTCCACCCGCGCCCAGGCCACCATCTGGCAGCGGCTGCAAGACCGGGTGGGTACAGTGGACGCCAGGGGCGTCGCGTCCCTCAGCGTGGATGAGTTGCAGGCGCTGGGCATGTCGTTCCGCAAGGCTGGCTACATCCAGGGCTTTGCACGGCAGGTGCAGACGGGCTCCCTCGATGTGGACGCGCTGGCCACCCTGCCGGATGACGAGGTCATCCGCCGCCTCACCGTTCTGCCGGGCGTGGGTATGTGGACGGCCGAAATGCTCTTGACTTTCTGCCTGCAGCGGCCCGATGTGGTGAGTTTCGGCGATCTGGCCATCCACCGGGGGATGCGCATGCTCTATCACCGACGGAGCATCGACCGGGAGACGTTCGCGCGGCTGGCCCGGCGCTACTCCCCCTATGGCACGGTTGCCAGCCTGTACCTGTGGGCCATCGCCGGTGGGGCGTTGCCCGAACTCACGGACCCCGCGCCCCAGCGCCGCGGAAAGGAGACGAAATGACGCAGGAAGAACGGTGGCAGGCGGTGTGCGCCAACGATGCCTCCTTTGACGGCGTGTTCTTCTACGCGGTGCGCTCCACCGGCATCTTCTGCCGCCCTTCCTGCCGCTCCCGCCCGCCCAAGCCCGCCAACGTCCTCTACTTTGACACGGCGGCGGAAGCCATGGCCGCGGGGTTTCGACCCTGCAAGCGGTGCCGCAGTGACCTCGTTGGCCCCGCGCCGTCCCTGGCCCTGGCCCAGCAGGCCAAGGCGCTGTTGGACGCTTCGTACTGCAAGCGAGATGAGTTACAGACAGAATGGAAACGCCTGGGGGTCTCCCCTCGCCGGTTGGATGAGCTGTTCCAGCAGGCATATGGCGTAACCCCCACCCAGTACGCCGCAACCCTGCGGCTGACCGAGGCCAAGCGGCTGCTGCGTGACACCGACGAACCCATTGTCAGCGTTGCCGACCAGGTAGGGTTCGGCGGCCTGTCGTCCTTCTACCGATTCTTCCGCAATGGGGCGGGGCTCTCCCCCGCCGCCTACCGAAAGGAGAACCACCGATGACGAAATACGCCTGTTACGGCTTTGACTTTGGACGCTTGGAGATCGGCTACGATGACACGGTGGTCGTAAGCCTGAACCAGGTGGAGCGGGAACGCGCTGCCCACGAACCAACGGCCCTGACCGACGAGGCCGCGCGGCAACTGCGGGAATATTTCGCGGGCACCCGTCGGAACTTCGACTTTGCATGGGAACTGCGCGGCACGCCGTTCCAAAAGGCCGTGTGGCAAGCCCTCCGCCAAATTCCCTATGGCCAGACCCGCACTTACCGGCAGATTGCCGAGGCGGTGGGCAACCCCAAGGCCACCCGGGCCGTGGGCATGGCCAATCACCGCAACCCCCTGATGATCGTGGTGCCCTGCCACCGGGTCGTGGGGGCGGACGGCAGCCTCACCGGTTACGCTGGCGGGCTTGCCATGAAGCAGGCGCTGCTGGAGCTGGAGCGAGACCATGCGACGCAGGAGGAAGGCGCGGTATGAGCGGGCTTCTCCTCCCCAGCACTCCCCTCGATGGCATCGACCCGAACAACTGTTACTTCAACCCCGGCTGCGCCCTGGCCATGACCCAACCCGCAGCTGCCGGAGGGCTCCTCGCCCTGTTGCGCCGGTGGTATGGCCCGGTGCGGCCCCACGACGTGTGCTGCCACCACGACCCTCTCTTGCCCGCCGGTTCGGTCCTCCTCAACAACTGCGCCGGCTGCGACCGGCGGTTCCGCAGCCTGTACCCGGGCATCACGACGATCACCCTGTGGGAGGTGCTGGACAGCATCGCCCATCTCCCCCTGCCCAACCACGCGGGGCTTACGGTCTCGGTGCAGGACCCGTGCTCCTTCCGCCCCAAGCCCCAGGTGCACGCCGCGGTGCGTAGCCTCCTGCGCAAGATGAACGTGGAGATCGTGGAAGCACCCGCCAGTGGCATCCACTCCATCTGCTGCGGCGACAACTTCTACCCCACGCTCGCCGCCGAACGCGTGATGGATTTGCAACGAAAGCGCGCCGCCCAGATGCCCTGCCAGGACGTGGTCGTCTACTGCGTGTCCTGCACCCAATCCATGGCCATCGGCGGCAAGACGCCCCATCACCTGGCCGACCTGGTGCTGGGCAGTGCCACGACGCCCCTGGCCCAGGGGTTGGAAGAATACCACGCCGCGCTGGGGCGGTACATTGAGGAGCATTGAGGGGAGCGCAAAGAACGGCCCAAGGGGAGGTCCTCCCCTTGGAACCCCAACATAGCCACCATAAAGCGTGTGCCACCCTCTGCAGCCGCCAGCCGGTTCATCCGGCGGCGGCACTCCAAACCCCAGTCCGTGGCAATTCCCTTCTCCGCGTAAGCGGCGTCTCCCACGTAAAAACCCGTGCGACCAGAGCAATAGAGCAGCCCCCTGGCGACCTGTGCGCCAGGGGGCAAAACTTCACTCGTGCCGAGTTCTACTAACTCGCGGCGGTGGCCGTAGGCGGCCGACGCGAAAGCGGAGCGCAAGCGAAGCTATTTGAGAGTATCGAGTATCTTGGTGATGTTGGTCCAGAAGCCCGCTTCCAGAACATCGCGGTCGGCCAGCAACGGATATTCATCCACCAGCTGCCCGTCCTTGTAGACCCGCAGAATGCCGATCTGCTCGCCCTTCTCCACCGGCGCGTTCACCGGCTGGTAGAGCTCAATGCTCTTGTCGACCTTGCCCTCCTCGCCCTTCTTGACGAGGGCGCTGACGCGCTCGTTGGTAACGGCGTTCATGGTGGTGAGCTGCCCGCCCCACACCCGGATGCCGGACTGCACCGCGTCGCCCGCCGCATAGAGCGACACCGACTTGTAGGTGGCAAAGGCGTAATCAAAGAGCTTGGTGACATAGGTGTTGCGCTCCTGGCTGGTGTTGGCGCCCAGCACCACAGCCTGGAAGCGGGTGTCCCCGCGCTTGGCGCTGGAACTCAAACAGTACCCGGCCTCGTCGGTGCTGCCGGTCTTGATGCCGTCGCACCCGTCGTAGAAGCGCGTCAGCTTGTTGGTGTTACTCAGCTGCGTGATGCGCCCATTGGCGTGCTGCAGGTCAAACATCCACACCTTGCTGTATTGGAAGAACAGCGGGTGCTTGATGAGCTGCCGCGACATGAGGGCCACATCCCGTGCGGTGGTATACTGCCCCTCAGCCGGCAGGCCCGTGCAGTTGACGAAGTGGGTGTTGACCATGCCAAGCTCGGCGGCGCGCGCGTTCATCGCCTCCACAAAGAGCGACTCCGACCCGCTGATGAGCTCGGCCATGGCGACCGAGGAATCGTTGGCCGAGGCGACGATGATGGTCTTTAAGAGGTCGCCGGCCTTGTACTTGCCATTGGCGTCCAGCAGCGCCTGGGAACCGCCCATGCCGGCGGCGTTGGCGCTGACGACGATCTGGTCGTCCAGAGCGAACTTACCCTGATCCAGCGCCTCAAAGGCCAGGAGCAGCGTCATCACCTTGGTGACGCTGGCCACCGGGAGCTTTTCGTCGGCATTCTTTTCGTAGAGCACGGTGCCGGTGTCGGCGTCGATGAGCAGCGCGGCCTTGCAGTTGAAGCTGAAACTGTCGGCGGTGTTGGCGGGGGCTGTGGCGGCGGCCTGTTGCACCGTGCCCGCGCTGGCAGCGGGCGTGGCGGAAGCCGCGACGCCGGTGGCGGCCGCTGCCTTGGCCGTGGCGGTGGGTGTGGCGGTGGCCGTGGGGCTGGCGGTTGCCGTCCCCGGGGCGGCCAGGGCAACGCCCATCGGGATCAAAATCACCAGCGCCGCAAGCAGCCCAACTGCGAATTTCTTGAACATGAAAAATCCCTCCCATGCGTTCCGGTGCTTCTAGTGTTACGCCATGGAAGGGATTTATTCACAGGGAAGCCGAATCTTCCGCACGGCAGGCTTGGCGAAACGCTTACAACCCCATCATGAACTGGAAGATGATGTCACTGCTCTCGGGCAGGCCTTCGTGGCCAAAATCGGGGTAGAGCACCATCTTCTTGGTGCTGGTGATGCGATTGTAGGCCGCGAACTGGGTGGACGGCGGGCAGATGGAATCCATGAGGCCGGTAAACATCAGCACCTCCGCCCCGATGCGCTTGGCCAGGTGCTGCAGGTCGATGTGCCCGAGGGTCATGAAGATCTCGTCCTCCCGCTTGTGCTGGGGGTCGAAGTGGCGGAAGTACTGGCGAAGTTCCTCATAGGCGTGCACGTCCAGGTCCATCTCCCACACGCGGCGGTAGTCGCACAGGAACGGATACACCGGCGCGGCCCGCTGGATGCCGGGCTCGAGACTTGCACAGGCCAGCGTGAGCGCCCCACCCTGGGAGCCACCGGTGGCACCCACGCGGCTGGCGTCCACCTCCGGCATGGCCATCACGATGCGCGCCATCTGGGCCGTATCCAGGAAGATGTCACGGAACAGGAGCTTGTCCGGGCCGTCGTCCAGCCCGCGGATGATGTGGCCATTGAGGGTGTTGCCATGCACGCCACCCACGTCCTCCGACTTGCCACCCTGGCCGCGGGCATCCATCGCCGCCACCGAGAAACCGGCGGCCACGTAGCCCAGCTTGTCCATCCAGTCGCCGCAGTCGCCGGAGTAGCCGTGGAACATGCAGACCGCCGGATGGGGCTCGGTGGCGTTGCGGGGCCGCAGGTATTTGGCGTGCACCCGTGCGCCGTTCACGCCGGTGAAATAGAGGTCAAAGCACTCGGCATAGGCGGTTTGGAACTCGGCGGGGATGAGCTCGACCTGGGGATCCAACGCATGCATCTCGGCAATGGCGCGGTCCCAAAAGGCATCCATATCGGGCGGGCAGGGGCTGATGCCGGTGTAGGTCTTCAGTTGCTCCAATGGCATGTCAATGAGGGGCATGGGCGTTCCTCCTGATTCGGTTGAATTTTGTTGTATTCGGCGCGGTTTGCGCTTTCCCTGCCGAAAACACAAAGACGGCAGGAAGAGCCTCAGGCTGTCGACAAAATCGACAGCCTGTCGTGTCCGGCTGGTCGTGCCGTTCCGGCACTGCTCGCCCATGCAACCTGGCCGCTGTTGCGATGTCCACGATTCAGACAACTTGTTCTCGCTGTCACCAAATCGGTCGCCGCGCAGGTCACCGACCGATCAAAAACTGTTGTTCTCATTCGATTTTCTTAGGATACGTTTCGCCTGCGGGCAGGCTTTACTTTTCTACACACACTAGCCCTTCCCTACCTCCCGCCGAATGAATCGGCGGTCGGTTCGTTCCATTTGCTCATCCTAATGGTTTGCAAACACACTGAGCGGCAGGAAGAGGCCAAAGCGGCGGCGAACCATGGAGTGAGGTGATTCTTATGACGCGACCGCAGATCGTGGCCCACCGTGGGGCCAGCGCCGACGCACCCGAGAACACGATGCCAGCCTTCCGGCTGGCGGTGGAAGTCGGTGCCGACGGCATCGAGACTGACGCCCACCTGACGAGCGACGGGCATATTGTGCTCATCCACGACGAAAACACCCTGCGCACCACCGGCTTTGATGGCGAAGTGGGCGACCTCACACTCCAGGAACTTCGCCAGCTGGACGCGGGCGGTTGGTTTGGCCCGGCCTTTGCCAGCACATCCATCCCGGAGCTTAAGGATCTTCTGGAACTGCTGCAGCCCACCGGGCTCACGCTCAACGTCGAGCTCAAAAACGGCTACCGCAACTACCCGGGGCTGGAAGCCGCCGTCCTCAATGAAGTCGCCCGCTTTGGCATGGAGGATCGGGTCTACTACTCCAGCTTCAACCATCGGTCACTGGCCATCGTATCCGGGTTGCAGCCCACCGCCCAAACGGCGCTACTCTATGGCGAAATCTACTATGACGTGGGCTTCTACGCCCAGCGGGTCGGCGCGACAGCCCTGCACCCCTACTGGCGGGCGGTGGACCGGGAAGCCATGGACGACGCCAAAGCCGCGGGCCTACTGGTGCGACCCTGGACGGTGGACGACCCCGAAACGGCCCATGCGCTGGCGACCCTTGGGGTGGATGCGCTCATCACCAACTGCCCGGCGGCACTGCTGGCAGCCTTGGGCTGATTCACTCCACAAACACGGCGGCGTACCAGTTCTGCTCCTGGGTGTCGTCGCCAAGTGTATAAATGGGCAGGCCAAAGCGCCGCGCGGTGGCAAACACATCGATGCCCACGCTGTGGAAGGCGGGCCGGGCCTGTTTGACGTTGCGGCAGGGCTGGTCGGTGAGCCCGGCGCACTCCTTGCACAGCGCGCAGTCGCTCATGGAGAAGGCCAAATAGTACCCATCCACGAAGGCCTTACTCTCCAGCGCGAAGCTCACCTTCTGGGTGGTGCGTTTGTCGTGGGCGTGCACGATGACACCCCAGCGGTACCGCCGGAGCACCCGCTCGTACTCCTCCATGGAGAGGCTGCCGGGCCGAGAGGGGCAGGTGTGGCCCTTCCCCCAGTCGGCACAACCGAACATGCACTTCAAGATGGTGCGCGGGTCAAAGACGATGTCGTCGATGTCAAAGGTGACGGCGTTGACCGCGCCCAATTCCTTGGCGCGGGCGATGAGCTCCGCACTGTATTCCTTACTCATTGCTTTCGTTCCCCTTCTGCAAGTCCAATTGCATGATGACGACCGACAGCGGCTGGCCGAACTTCTCCCCAATATGGGCGAGGCGGCCGTTCTCGTAGAAGCCCAGCTTCTGGTGCAGGCGAATGCTGGCGTCGTTGTCGTCGGTGATCCACGCGCTGATGGCCCAGAGGCCCGACGCCCGCCCGTCGGCGATGAGCCGCTCCATCAGGAGCCGCCCCAACCCCCTGCCCCGGCAGTCCGGCCGGACGTAGAGGGTGTTCTCGGCCACCGGCCAGTAGCCATCCTTGGGCCGCATGGGCGAGAGGGAGCCGAAGGCCACGACTTCACCGTCCTCCTCCGCCACATAGACGGGGTAACGCGGCCCGCCGTGGCCGGCAAACCATGCCTCGGCCTCGGCCATGGGGCGCTCGCTCCAACTCCAGTTGACGGTCGTCTCCCGGATGTAGTGGTTCACAATGTCGTTGATGGCAATGAGATCGGCGCGGGTCGCCGGGCGCAGGGCGGCCATCAGCGGCCACCCCGGGGCAGGAAGCCCACCTTGCGCTGCGCCTTGGCAAGCGTACGGTTGGCAACGCGGTTGGCGCGGTCGGCGGCGTCGGCCAGTACACTCTCCAGGTGGGCGCGGTCGGCAATGAGGGCGGCGTAACGCTCTCGCACGGGGCGCAGACCCTCCACGATGGACTCGGCCACCCCATTTTTGAAGTCGCCATAACCCTTGCCCTCAAAGTATCGCTCAGCGGCGGGCAGGTCCATGCCCGTCATCGCCGCAAAGATCGTCAGCAGATTGCTGACGCCGGGCTTGTTCTCCGGGTCGAAGCGCACCTCGCTGCCCGAGTCGGTCACCGCGCGCTTCAGTTTCCGCACGATCGCCTCCGGCGTGTCCAGAATGGCGATAAAAGCGTTCTCGTCCTCGTCGGACTTGCTCATTTTGGCCAGCGGATCCTGCAGGCTGCGGATGCGCGCGCCGACCTTGCCGTAGTAGGCCTCCGGCACCACGAAGGTGGGCGAATAGGCATTGTTGAAGCGGATGGCCACGTCGCGCGTCAGTTCCAGGTGCTGGCGCTGGTCCTCGCCGATGGGCACCAGGTCCGTCTGGTAGAGCAGGATGTCCGCCGCCATCAGCACCGGGTAGGTGAAGAGTCCCGCGTTGATGTTCTCCTCGTGCTTCTTCGATTTGTCCTTGAACTGCGTCATGCGCGAAAGCTCGCCCATGTAGGTGTAGCAGTTGAGGATCCAAGCGAGTTCGCTGTGGGCCGGCACGTGAGACTGCACGAAGAGCGTGTTCTTCTGCGGGTCCAGGCCCACAGCCAGATAGAGGGCCGCCAGTTCCAGCGTACGCCGCCGGAGGGCCGCCGCGTCCTGCCGCACGGTGATGGCGTGGAGGTCCACCACGCAGTAGAAGCAGTCGTACTCGTCCTGCAGGGTGACAAAGTTCTTCATCGCGCCGATGTAGTTGCCGATGGTCAGGTTGCCCGAAGGCTGAATGCCGCTGAAAATAACCTTCTTGCGTGGTGCTTGCTCTGCCATGTGTCGCTCCTCCTCCAATACAAAAACAGCCTGTCCGAAAAAGGACAGGCTGTTGCCTGCGGTACCACCTTTGTTGGCGCATTGCGCCCCCTTGGCGCGGGGAACCCCGCTTGCCGGGTAACGGCCGGCCGCCGTCCAGCCTACCAGCGTTTGCCTTCGGCCTGCCCTCCAGGGTCCATTCGCCGGCGCCATCGCCGCCGGGCTTCCACCGTCCCCGGCTCTCTGTGGGCTGCGCTGCCGCTTACTCGTCCCCATCATCGGTTTGCGCCATTATACCGCGCGCCAGCCGGGCCGTCAACTGCCCGCATGGGCCGTGACCAGTAATGCCAGGCGGCATCGATCTACCCTTTTAACATTGAATCAACATGGGAAAGCCCAAGCATTCGACAAACTGTGCTATACTGTGGCGGATTGAGAACGATCGGAATGCGCCATAGAGAGAGGACTGGAACCGTGAGAATCGCTGCCGACCTGCACACGCACACCCTGGTGAGCGGCCACGCTTACTCCACCATTGAGGAAAACTGCCGTGCCGCCGCCGCCATCGGGCTCGATGGCCTGGCCATCACCGACCACGGGCCGAACATGCCCACTGCCCTGCCCGCCTGGTATTTTGACAACATGATCGTGCTGCCCGACGTCATCCACGGGGTGCGCGTCTTCCGCGGGATGGAGGCCAACATCGTGGACGACACCGGGGCCATCGACGGCGACCGCCACATGACCCGGAACCTCGATGTGATCGTGGCAAGCTGCCACACCATCACCATCAGCGGGCCCGACGCCGACTACTACACCACGGCCTGTGTGCGTGCCATGGCCGACGAGCGCGTCACCATCATCGGCCACCCCGACGATGGGCGCATGCCCGTGCTCTACCCCCAGCTTGCCAAGGCCGCCGCCGACACGGGCACGCTGCTAGAACTCAATAACCACTCCCTCTCCGACAAGAAGCCCCGCCCCGGCGCGCAGCAGAACTGCCGCGAACTCCTAAAGGAGTGCCGCAAACAGGGCGTGAGGATCGTCGTCAACTCCGATTCCCACTTCTCGGCCAGCATCGGCCACTTTGAGAACGCGCTGGCCCTCATTGAGGAATTGAACTTCCCCGAGGAACTCATCGCTAACACGTCGATGGAGAAATTCCTGGCCTGTGTGGCGGTGAAGCGGAAGAAATAACACGACATGCCAAGCGGCGGCAGGACATCCTGCCGCCGTTTTTCATTGCCACTCCATCAGTCGGAGCAAAGCCCCACTATCACAGACGCAATGTCTTTTTGCATTGGGGACACGCAAGCTCCCGTTTCCGGTGCACGGTGACGACCCAGACATCAATGAGAACGAGCAGCAACCAGAGAAGGATCTCAAAAATCCCAAACACGAAATACCGTCTCACAAAGAGCAGGTACAACACGGCAATGGCCGTCAGGACGAATGCCGCCACCGGCAGACGCTCCCGGACGATGGCCATGGGCCCGGTGTAGCCGCATTCGCAGCAATGGGCACCCATGGTCTTTTGGTACCTCCCCGTGGTAACGGGCTCTGCAATCGCGCGTCTTTCCTTTTCTTTCTCAATGTCGGTGGCAATCCGGTCCATGCCCTCTTGCGCCCGTCCTTTGAGTTCCTCAACAGCACAATCGAGGGCATCTGTCGAGTAATCCTGATACTCTTGCTGCACAATCTTCAAGAGTTCTGAAGTCGGCAAATTGCGGAGAATCTTCTCCATATCATTCATGCACAGACTCCCCCCCATTCCCGACATCCGGCGCAAAAGGTCTGCCTTCCAGCAGTATCCTCCGATGGATATTACCGGCGGCCCCTTCTAATCCTTACTCCGGCGCGGCGACCAGCCGTGTCACGGCGTCCGCCTGTGTGGGCTGGAAGAACACATGGCTGCCACGGTTGCACTCCCCCATGAAATCGCGCAGAGGTTTGCTGGTGTACCTTGAGAAGTCCCCGTAGACGGCGAGCTTCACACGGTAGTTCACGAACTTCTGCAGCATCTCCCCCGCGAGCCCCGTGCGCAGGGCGAAGAAGTCCTCGGTAATGGCTTCCTTATTGAGCGCGATGCGGCTGCAGCCGGTTTCGTATTGCAGGGTCATCATGAAATCCAGGGCCGATTGGGCGTCGCGCAGAACGACCTCATCGCTGTGCACGGCGGCAACGGCCACACCGTTTTGCTCCACCCGGTCAATGGTCATGCGTCGTCCCTCCTGTTGTGTCCTGCTGTCGTGGTTCTGGCATGGGGCGGTTTGCGCAGGGTACCGTCCCGTTGCGCTGCCAGTGGAGCGCCTTGCCCACCCGCAGGGCCAACTAGCGGGGGCCATGCCTCCTCACCTGCGTGCAATCACCTGTCGGCCCTAACTACTTTGTCAGCCGCACACGCACCACGCCGCACCGGGGCGTGGCCCAGAAGCTGGCCCAGGACGCCTCGTCGCCGTTGCGCTCCCGCAGGGCATGGAAGACGCCATCCTCGTCGAGCGTCCCCTCCTCCACGGTGAGATAATCCGGCGGGACAAAACCGAAGGGGTTGTAGAAGCTGATCATCCACTCGGGGCTCTTTCGCGGCACCAGATAGAGGCGGAAATTGCCAACGAGGTAGAACTCCTCAGGCGAGGCCTCCACAATGAGGCCGTACTGGGGCTTGCCCTCGGTGATGGCAGGCTCGCGGGTGTGGCGGTGGTCGTAATGGAGCCCGGTGTTGGCGAAGTCCGCCAGGCCGATGAAGCGCTCAAAGAGGAAGCGCTGGTTGGCCTGGCCGCTCTCCTGCACCACGGAGTGCACACGGCCCGTGCCGTGGAACTTCACAAGCAGCGGCAGCAGCGCCTTGACGCAGGAGACGCTCTCGGCAAAGAGGCTGGCCTCCGGACGAATGGCACTGCCATCGGGCGTCAGCACCGAGTCGGCGGCAAAATAGCAGTACCCCTCGGCGTCGTAGTCAGCAATGGCCCGCAGCATGTTGAGGGCATTGGAGTCCGACGGGCCGGACTCGGGCACGAAGAGCGGGTTGTCCGCGCGGTGGTAAATCTCACACGCCCCGCGGTAGTCGCCGGGGTTGGTGAGGTAAATGTCTGGCGCAACGAAGTCAAGATTGGTGAGAGCGGCCTTCCACACGTCCAGCACCCGGCCTACCGCACCGCCGGCGGGGTACAAGCCCGGCAGCTGCCAGCCCTGTTCACCCAGCCACACGTTGGCATAGTGGGGCACGGGAAAGAGGGCCTTGCCCGCCCCGGCGATCTCGTCGATGTAGCGGGCGATGGACCAGGCCTGTTCAAACTCCGGGCCGTGCTCGCCAAAGCACTTGAGCCAGCTGCCGCCACGGGGCGCTCCGCAATCCTGCCAGGCCTGCCAGGTCGGGCCGCAGCCACGGGCCTTGAGGAACGCCAGCAGCTCCGCCGGCACAGGGGCCTTGCAGCCCGCCATGGCCTCAGGGCCATAGTCGCGGTCGCTGCCCAGGATGCCCGGCTCATTCTCCACCTGCATGGCGATGACCGTGTCCTTCGCACCTGCGGCCTTCAAGTGGGCCGCCAGCGCGGAAAAGGCGGCCTTGTCGGCCTCCAGCGAGGCGCGGCAGTGGCTGGAGAGTACCTGCATGTCGGTGCCGTCCACCCGGCGTACACGGCGGAACCGCGCCCGGTCGGTCTTCACCCACTCGGGGGCGTAGCGCATCTCGCCGTTCTTCCAGGTGGCGAACCACAGGATGACGAGCTTCAGCCCTGCCGCCCGGCAGGCTGTCAGCAGTTCATCCACCGGCTGAAAGTAGAACTGTCCCTCCTGGGGCTCCACCTGCCCCCAATAGACCGGAGCTTCCAACGTGTTGCCGCCCAGTGCCTTCACGCCCGCAATGGCGCTGGCGATCTCCGCCGCGTTGTAAGCGCTGGAGTTGTTGGCCTGCCCGCCCAGCGGGAAAAATGGCTTTCCGTCAACCTGAAAAAACATGGTGCTACACTCCTCTCCTTTGGAACAATTACGCCGGACGGCGCAACAGGGGCCGCAACCGCCGGGCCAATAGGGCAGCCGCCACACACTTCACAGCGTCCAGCGGCAGGAAGATGAGAAAACCCGAGTAGAGGGCCGTGCCCACCGACATGGCCTTACCCAGGTACAGATTCATGATGAGATAGAGGTAGGAAACGCCAACCACATAGATGACCAACAGCCCGGCGAAGGTGGCCGCCAGCATGCGCGGCAGGCTTGGCTTGGCATCCTGCCCGGCGATGAGGCCGCAGACAAAGGCCCCGGCCACCATGCCAATGAGATACCCGAAGGACGGCGTGGTGACATACCCAATGCCCCCGGCCGTACCCCCGGCAAACACCGGCAGGCCAATGAGCCCGATGGCCACATACAGCGCCTGAGACAGCGCTCCCATGCGGGGCCCCAGCAGCGCGCCGGCCAGCAGGGTAAAGAAGATCTGCAGGGTGAAGGGAACCAGCGGCGTGGGAAAACGCAAAAAAGCCCCGGCCACCGTCAGCGCGGCGAACAGGGCGACAAGAACAAGCGTACGTGCCTTCACGGGTACCTCCAACTGGTGGATTCTGGGCAATCATTCCCCAGTATGGTACCACGGCACAAGGGCCGACGCAAGAACAACCGCCTTGTGATTTACTGTTTTCCCAGCGTGCTCTCCCGCGCCATCAGTTCCATCGGGAACATGGTCTCCACCACCTGGCCGGGCTCGGGGTGGTTGAGCACAATGTCCATGATACGCTCGGCATACCCGTTGAAATTAGCGCCGACCGTGGTGATGCCCGGGTAGGAGCTTGCGGTGATCTGCACGCCGTCATAGCCGGTCAGCGCCATGTCCTCGGGCACGCGAACGCCATGCCGCTGCAGGGTGGAAAGCGCCCCCACCGCCACCACGTCGTTGAAGGCCATGACAGCCGAGGGTTTCTGGGGCAAGGACAGCATTTTCTCCATACACTGGCTGCCGGAGGCCAGCAGGAACCCACCCTCGATGATGAGCCACTCATCCCGCACACGCAGGCGGTACTCCTCAGCCGCCTCCAACAGGTGCTGGCGACGCAGGGAGATGGGGCGGTTGGTGCCCGTGCCGCCCACCATGCCGATGTCGTGGTGCCCCAGCCCCGCCAGATGGCCCACCAGCGTGAACACCCCCTGCCGCTCGTCGTTGACGATCTGGATGCACTTGGCACCGGGGATGACCGAACAGGTGACCAGCGGCACCATGCGGTTCACGCGCTCAATCTCGGTCACATACTTCTTGGGCAGGCCTACGGTGTCAATGCGCCCGCCGGTGAAGACGATGAGCTCGACCTCTTTCTCCAGCAGCACCTCCAGGATTTCACTCTCCCGGGTAAAGTCGGAGTTGGAATTGCACAGAATGACCGTGTAGCCATGCTGGGCGGCGAGCAGCTCCAGTGCCAGGAACATGGTGGAAAAGTAATGGTTGGTGATGTCCGGCACCACAAAGCCGATGCTCTTGGAGCGGCGGGCCTTGAGGCTGCGCGCCACCGAGCTCGGGCGGAAGTTGTACTTCTGCAGCACCTCAGTGACCTTTTCCTTGGTTTTTTCATGCACCGGTACATTGCCGGTGAGTACACGCGACACCGTTGCCGCCGAGACGCCCGCCTCCTTGGCAATGTCATACACGGTGATTTTGTTCTTTGCCATGTTGCTCCTCGCGCTTTGTAATCGATTACATTTAGTATACATCCATCGACAGATTTTGTAAACGAGCCAGAACGTGCAACAAATTACGATTTTTCATGGAATTAACAAGAATTTCATCCGGTCTTTACATACAAAGGGCATCTTGCCATTGAAGTATAAAAGAGGAAGCCGCTCTGCGGTCGGTGTGTATGGAAGACGCGATGTTATGTTGCCCTAACTGGCACTTTGCCTTTGCCCCCTGCGAGCCGGTCGGCTCCTCCCCCGCCCCTGTGCGGGCGGATGGGCGTGAGCTCTCGGCCATATTGGCCAACCGGGCGGTTCGCACGGTGTTCCAGCCCATCGTCGCCCTGGAGGATGGGCGAATTCTGGGCTATGAGGCCCTCACCCGTGGGCCGGCGGGCTCACCGCTGGAAAGTCCGTCCTCTCTCTTTGAGACGGCGCGGCAGGAAGGACGGCTGTGGGAGCTGGATTCGTTGTGCCGTCTGCGGGCGCTTGAAACGATCGCCACGCTGCCGACGGAGCATCGCTTCTTCCTCAACATCGACCCGTTGGTGCTGAACGATCCCCAGTTCCGTAGCGGGTTCACCCGCAAGTATCTCAACCAATTCCGCATCGACCCCAGCCGAATCGTGTTTGAGCTGACCGAACACAACCGCCTTCCCGATTCGCGCCTCTTCCTGGAGGCACTGGGCCACTACCGCCAGCAGGGGTACCAGCTTGCCATTGACGACGCCGGCACCGGCTACTCCGGTCTCAAGCTCATTGCCGACCTGCATCCGCAGTTCCTGAAGCTGGACATGGATCTCATCCGCGGCATCGGGCAGGACAGCCTGAAGCAGGCGCTGGTGCGGGCCATGGCCGACCTGTGCCACAAGGTGGGCATCCAGAGCATCGCCGAGGGCATCGAAACGGCAGAAGAGCTGACGATGGTGCGGGAACTGGGGGTGCAGTATGGGCAGGGGTTCCTGCTGGGGCGGCCGGTCGATCACTGTGCTGAGGTTTCGGCTTCGGCCCTCACCTGCATCCAGCAGTACCGCCCCCAGCCCGTGCCCAGCTCAGGTGGGCAGGAGCAGGCCGCCGTCAACGTCGGCACCATCTGCCGCGACACGCCGCTGCTGCCCCCCACCGCCCTGTGTCGGGACGCCTTTGTGCTCTTTGAGTCCCAGCCCGAGCTCTACTGCCTGCCGGTGGTGGAGAGTGGCACCATCGCGGGGTTGCTGACCCGCCACAACTTCTATGCCCGGCTAGGCACTCAATTTGGGTATGACCTCTACATCAAGCGCCCGGTGACGCTGCTGATGGACGGGGAGCCGCTCATTGTAGACGCCGGGAGCAGCATCGAGTCGGTGGCCCGGCAGGCCATGCAGCGCAGCCACGACCGGCTGTACAACTCCATCCTGGTGGAGCGGAGCGGGCGGTACCTGGGCCTGGTGTCGGTTAAGGACCTGCTGGAGGCCACAATGGACATCCGCGTGGCCCAGGCCCGGCACCTCAACCCACTGACAGGCCTCCCGGGCAACGTGCTCATTCAGCAACACCTGCAGGAATGCCTGAACCGCCAGAGGGACGCCTTCGTGCTCTACCTGGACATTGACAACTTCAAAGCCTACAACGACCGGTTCGGCTTCGAAAACGGCGACCAGGTCATTCTCTTCCTGGCCGGCATTCTGCAGGCGGCGCTGGAGGATTGCCCGGGCACACGCTTCGCCGGCCATATCGGCGGCGACGACTTCATCGCCACGGTCAACCACCCCCTGGTTGACCCGGAGGTGCTCTGCCGGACGATCCTGCGCCACTTCGACGAAGGCATCCGGCAGTTCTTGCCTGCCGAACAGCAGCAGGTGGGCGGCTATGAGGGCCACGACCGCGCCGGCAATGCCGTCTGGTTTGCGTTCCCCTCCCTGTCCATCGCCGTGGTGCGGGCCATGGATCATGACTTCCCCGACCCCGTGGCCTTATCGGAGCACGCCACCAGGGTGAAGCACACCTGCAAGGCCATTGCCGGCAGTTGCTTTTTGGTCGATTGAGGAAATCCCCCTTTTCGCCACTTTTGCAGATGACAAACGGCGTATCCTGTTGTATAATATTATGTTGCGCCAGACGGCGAATAGCTTTGAACCAATTTAAGGGGGACACCTGTTTCATATGATACGTCAAGACATCCGTAACGTGGCCATCATCGCCCACGTTGACCACGGCAAGACAACACTGGTCGATGAGATGCTCAAGCAGGGCGGCGCGTTCCGCGAAAACCAAGTGGTGCAGGAGCGCGTGATGGACAACAACGACCTGGAGCGGGAACGCGGCATCACCATCCTCGCCAAGAACACCTCCATCCACTACAACGGCATCAAGATCAACATCGTTGACACCCCCGGCCACGCCGACTTCGGCGGCGAGGTGGAGCGCGTGCTCAAGATGGTCAACGGCGTGCTGCTGCTGGTGGACGCCTTTGAAGGCCCCATGCCCCAGACCCGCTTCGTGCTGCAAAAGGCGCTGGAGCTCAACCATCGGGTCATCATCGTCGTCAACAAGATCGACCGAGAAGACGCGCGCCTCAACGAGGTGGGCGACGAAGTGCTGGAGTTGCTGCTGGAGCTCGATGCCACCGCCGAGCAGCTCGACAGCCCCATCCTCTACTGCTCGGCCCGCCAGGGCATCGCCTCCCACTCGCCGCTGCAGACTGGAGACAGCCTGAAGCCTCTCTTTGATACCATCATCGACTACATCCCCGCGCCCGAAGGGCCGGAGAGTGAGCCCCTGCAGATGCTGGTGTCGTCCATCGACTACAGCGACTATGTCGGGCGCATCGCCATCGGCCGCATCGAGCGGGGCGCCATCGCCGTGGGGCAGGAAGTCACCGTCTGCCGCCACGAGGACAGTAAGCTCTTCAAGGCGAAGATCAGCGCCATGTACCAGTTTGAGGGGCTCAAGCGAACGCCGGTGGAGCGGGCCGAAGTCGGCGACATCGTGTGCCTTTCGGGCATCGAGGGCGTGACCATTGGCGATACCATCTGCGACAATGCGGCGGTGGAGCCGCTGACCTTCGTCAAAATCTCCGAGCCGACTGTGGAGATGACCTTTTCGGTCAACGACAGCCCCTTCGCTGGTCGGGAAGGCAAGTACGTCACCTCCCGCCACCTGCGGGCGCGGCTGTTCCGGGAGCTCTTGAAGGACGTGTCCCTGCGGGTGGAGGAAACGGACTCGGCCGACGCCTTCCGGGTTCTAGGCCGGGGTGAGATGCATCTCTCCATCCTCATTGAGACCATGCGCCGCGAAGGGTACGAGTTCCAGGTCAGCACCCCCCGGGTGCTCTACAAGGAAATTGACGGCACGCTCTGCGAGCCGATGGAGCGTCTCATCATCGATGTGCCGCAGGATTGCGTGGGCGTGGTGATGGAGAAGATGGGCACCCGCAAGGGCGACCTGCATCACATGAACCCCATCGGCGAGCGGATGCGGCTGGAGTTCCGCATCCCGTCCCGCGGTCTCTTCGGTTACCGTGGCGACTTCATGACCGACACCAAGGGCGAGGGCATCCTGAACGCCATCTTTGCCGGCTACGAGCCGATCAAGGGTGAAATTCCGCGGCGTGCCACCGGCTCCCTCATCGCCTTTGAGACCGGCGAGTCTGTGACCTACGGTCTCTTCAACGCCCAGGAGCGCGGTCAGCTCTTCATCGACCCCGGCACGCCGGTCTACGCCGGCATGATCGTGGGCGTGTCGCCCAAGAGCGAGGACATCGCCGTCAACGTGTGCAAGAAGAAGCACATCACCAACATGCGTGCCGCCGGTTCCGACGACGCGCTGCGCCTGACCCCGCCCCGGCACCTGAGCCTGGAGGAGTCGCTGGAGTTCCTCTCCGACGATGAGCTGCTGGAAGTGACGCCCAACACCACGCGGCTACGCAAGCGCATCCTCGACCACACCATGCGCATGCGCTCCAACTTCCAGGGCAAGAGCAAGTAGGCGGGGTTAAGGCTGACCATATTAAGTTAGATGGAGTAAGTAGGAAAAACACGGGGCATGGAATTTCTCATTCCAACACCCCGTGTTTTTCTACGTTCAATGGCAGCTATCCGTTCCTGTCTCAGGGGCCAGAATGGGATATATGTCCTTAAATACGCGTGGGAATCGTCATCCCAATCTTTTTTACGATGTCGGTTGCCGGCATGTCCGTTTCTCCCTTCACTTCTCCACGCAGGCCACCAAATTGTCCTTGCCCATGCCCGCGCACCAGGGTTGGCTGTCGTAGGTATAGCAGAAATCGAGGAAGTCCTGCTTCAGCGTAGTGTCTACCATGATGTTCGCCAATACTTCCCGGGGGATGGAGCGCGACAGCGCGCCTGGCCCTGCGAGCTTCACATCCTTCGTGCCGAAGCGTTGCAGGATGGAGAGCAGCTCATCGGGCAGAAAGCCGTAGGCGACCGGCCACGGCGTTTCGCCACGCTCGTAGGCCGCTGCCACATCTTCCGGCTTTTCCATGAGGCCATGGATGAAGTTGTAGCGCACACTCTCCATATTAGGCACGAAGTCCGGCAGCATTCTCATGGCCTCATCGAGCGTCCACCGGGCAAACCAGTCGTCGGTATTCAGGTCCATGATATACTGCGCCTTCTGCGCCGGATTGAAATGGTAGGGGATCCATCCCAGGCGACCATGAACGCTGAGAATGAGCCGTCGGGAGGCGATGCGGACAAGGCTGCCAATGACTTCCTCCTGCCGAGGGTAGGTGTAGCAAATTGGCGCGTCGATGGAGAGCACCATATCGAACTGCCCATCCCGGTATGGGGTCAGGTCCTCCAGCGAGCCGAGTACGAACTCGATGTTGCTGGCAACCCCCTCCCGCTGTGCCATCTCCCGCGCCTTGTCGATCATCGGCTGGGAGATGTCAAAGTGGGTGACCTTCACGCCCTGTTCGGCGAGCAGGATGGAAAAACGTCCGCTGCCAGCGCCACCGTCGAAAGCGGTTCGCACACCATCCAGCCGGGAGAGTAATTCCCGTTCGATGTGCGCCTTCTGTATGATGTCGTCCATGTTAATCGCTTCCCGCTTTGCTTCCTCTTCGCCCATGTGAGGCAGATTCCAGAAACGGCGAGAGATGTCGGTTGATGTAAGCATCTTGATCCCTCCTAAACAAAAATCCTCCCGGCGTTATTGCCGAGAGGACAAAGCATCAAACAGACCATCCGTACAAACCTATAGCAGGGCGCAAGACGAATGCTGGAGGATGACTTCATAATCCATTTTCGGCAACAAAACCGAAGCCTATGGAAAACCATAAGGCCAAACGACATGTTGACAGCGAAACGGATTAGTAAGACATCGGCGCACCCCTTTGCTTGGGATTTAGCCTATTTATAGCATGGTTGCCATGAATCATCAATAAGAACGTATGGCTATAACCAAACCAGCGTCTCGTTGAAAAGCCCTTCCTCTTATCAATCGCGCGAAAGGCAAAACCCGCATGAGCTGCTTCACACTCCACACATTGCCCTCTGGATGGCTCCCGTTTTCGATGTCCGGCAATCGCACGCCACGTCCAATCGTACGACCCCGGCGGGTGCCTTGAAGAACCGGCTGAGTTGTGGTACAACGGTGCAAACCAGCCCAGCAACCGGAGGGACCATGCGTCTGTTCATCGCCATCCCCTTTGCCGAGGAGACCAAGGAAAAGCTCCTGGGCATCCAAACCCGTCTGCGGCAAGCCGCGCGGGGCGGCAGCTTCACCCACCCCGAGCACCTGCACCTGACGCTGGTGTTCCTGGGCGAGGTGCCCGAAGCGCGGGTGCCCGCCATCCAGGCGGCCATGGCCAGCGTTCCCGCCGAAACATTCCCCCTGCGGCTTGAGGGCGTCGGCCGGTTCGGCGACACCTGGTGGGTGGGCATCCGGGCGAACCCGGCCTTGATTGACCTGCAACATGAGTTGACGCAGACTCTGCGCGCCGAGGGCTTCGTCCTTGAGAGCCGACCCTACAAGCCCCACCTGACGCTGGCGCGGCGGGTGGCTCTGCCACCTGGCTTCCAAACTGCAGAACTGGGTGCATTTGAGCCGTTTGAGGCCGCCGTGCCCACCATTCACCTCATGCTCTCTGCGCAGGTGCAGGGGCGCTTGACGTACACGGCACTTTACGAAAGGCGGCTGTAGCGCCAGGCGATGGAACATACCCGCCAACGATGGACAACAACAAAAAACAGGGCTGCAATTGCAGTCCCGTTCAGAGTGTCTACAAACCCTGAGAACGGGCAAATGGAGTTGAACCTACCGCCGATTCATTCGGCGGGAGGAAAGTCAGGGTCAGCGCGAGCAGAAGAGAAAAGCACGCCCGAAGGCGCAACGTGTCCTTAGAAACCTGCATGAGAGTTGCAATTAATGATCGGTCGGCGACATGTGCGGCGACCGATCTAGCCATAACGAGAACAAGCTGTTTGAATCGCGTCTGTCGCCACAGCGACAGACGCGAAAGGCTGTCGACTTTGTCGACAGCCTCTGATGATGACAATGAATGACTTACTTGCTGCCCCGCAGCGCCAACGCCGCGCCGACAAAGCCGAAGAACAGCGGATGGGGCCGGTTGGGCCGGGACTTAAACTCCGGGTGGAACTGCACGCCCACAAACCAGGGGTGGTTGGGCAGCTCGATGATCTCCACTAGGTCGAGCTTCTCGTTGACGCCGGCCATGACCATGCCGCCCTGCTCCAACTGAGTGCGGAAGGCATTGTTGAGCTCAAACCGGTGGCGGTGCCGCTCGCTGATGTCCTCCTGCCCATAGGCCGCGCGGGCATGGGTGCCGGGCCGCAGGTTGCAGTCGTAATGGCCCAGGCGCATGGTGCCGCCCTTCTTCACGACGTTGCGCTGCTCCTCCATCAGGTCAATGACCGGATGAGCGGTCTCCGGCGCAAACTCGGTGCTGTTGGCGTCATTGAGCCCCAGCACATGGCGGCTGTACTCAATGACTGCGATCTGCAGCCCCAGGCACAGGCCAAAGTAGGGAATGCCGTTCTCACGGGCGTATTTGGCCGTGGCGATCTTGCCCTCGATGCCGCGGTCACCAAAACCGCCGGGCACCAGGATGCCGTCGAGGCCGCCCAGTTTGCGCGGGGCCGTCTCGTCGTTGATCTCCTCGGATTGGATCCACTCGATCTTCACGCTGGCGTTGTGGTGGATGGCGCTGTGCACCAGCGACTCGGACACACTGAGGTAGGCGTCGTGCAGCTCCACATACTTGCCCACGATGCCGATGCGAACCTGACGGTTGGGAGTGCGCTGCTTCTCCACCAGGGCGCGCCACTCGGTGAGGTCGGGCTCCTTGCAGGGCAAGCCCAGTTTCTGGCAGGCACGCTCGGCCAGGCCCTCGTCCTCCAGCATCAGCGGCACTTCATAGATCGTCTCGGCGTCCAGGTTCTCAATGACGCAATTGGGGGACACATTGCAGAAGAGCGAAATCTTGCGCTTCATGTCGGCGCTCAGCGCCCGCTCGGAGCGACAGACGATGATGTCGGGCTGAATGCCGATGGAGCGCAGTTCCTTCACGCTGTGCTGGGTGGGCTTGGTCTTCAGCTCACCGGACATGTGCAGGTAAGGCACCAGCGTGACGTGGATGTACAGGCAGTTCTCGGGGCCGACCTCCCAGCGAAGCTGACGGATGGCTTCCAGGAAGGGAAGGCTCTCAATGTCGCCAACGGTGCCGCCAATCTCGGTGATGACGACGTCCGGGCGAGATTCGCTGCGGCCGACGGCCACGATGTTGCGTTTGATCTCCTCGGTGATGTGCGGGATGACCTGCACCGTACCACCCAGGAAGTCGCCATGGCGCTCCTTGTTGATGACGGTCCAGTAGATGCGGCCCGTGGTCACGTTGTTGTCCTGGCTGAGGTTCTCGTCGATGAATCGTTCGTAGTGCCCAAGGTCGAGATCGGTCTCGGCGCCATCCTCGGTCACGAACACTTCACCATGCTGGTAAGGACTCATGGTGCCGGGGTCAACGTTGATGTAGGGGTCAAATTTCTGAATGGAGACCTTTTGCCCCCGACATTTGAGCAAACGACCAAGAGAGGCGGCGGTGATGCCCTTGCCCAGCCCGGACACAACGCCCCCCGTTACGAATATGTATTTGGTACTCATGCAACCTCCGCCCGTGTCGATGTACTTGCTAACGGCAAACTTACATTTGAATATTTAACCACGGAGCGATTGGGCTGTCAAGGAAAAATTGTGGCAAAATTCGCACGGGGCGGTGAGCACCCACAACATGCTGGGTGTTGTGCCAAAAGTGGGCTTGCTTGGGGAAAGCTGCCATTGTCCTGGCGCGCAGCTTTGGGGTACCGCACGCCGCTCCTCCAGTGAGCGGAGCGACAGGAAGCACGACGGGCAGGGAGCCCAACACGAGCACCGCGAAAGAGACACCGGAAATCGCCAAAGGGACTTCGCCCCCTTGGAACCCCGACATGCCCCTCGTCGGCGTGTACCAATCCCCTGTAGCCGCGAGGCTATTCATTCGCCCGCGGCACCAAGCAGTTCGCCCAAGGCACTCTGCCCCTTCGCGCCCGCAGGCGGCGTCTCCACGTAGAAGCCCCGCACGACCAAAGCAACAGAGAAGCCACCCGGCGACCTGTGCGCCGGGCGGCCCTACTTCACCCTTGACGAGTCCTCCAAACTCGCGACGGTCGCCGAGGGCGGCCGGCGCGACTAGAACACGAAACAGATCAGATTGTTCTTGCCGTCGTTGACCATGCGCCCCAGCACCCCCCGCAGCTTCCCCTGCACGGCGGGGGGCATCTGGCCGGAGCGCCCCTCCAGCCCCTCCCCCACCAGGTCATAGAGCGTCTGGCCGAAAAAGTCGGTGTTCCACAGCGAGTTGCGGTCGCTCTCGTAGTCGTTGCGCAGGTGGCGCAGGAAGTCCTCGGTCTGCTTCTCGTTGCCCACGATCTGGCTGACCTCGGTGTTCACATCCACCCGCAGGATGTGCCAGGTGGGGGCGCTGGCCCGGAAGCGCACACCATACCGCCCACCCTGGTGGATGAGCTCGGGTTCGTCGAGCTCAATATCGGCGGGGCCGGGCTTGACGTGCCCATACCCCCCCAGCCGCACGGCAGACAGGGCGTCGGCCATGTGGTCGTACTCCCGCTTGGCATGAGCCAGGTCGTAGATGATGCTCATGAGCGAGGCCTCGTCGTGGATCTCCAGGCCGCTCTCCTCGCTCAGCAGCCGGTAGTAGAGCGACTGCAGGGGCACGATGTCGGCCTCCACTACGCCGCTGCCGGCGTCGATGCGCAGGATGCGCAGCTCCTCAATGTTCTCCGCCCCGGCGAAGCGAGCCGACATCACCTGGTAGTCCTTGACCTTGCTGATGGCGGCCGCCACTTCCTTGACCAAGTCGACGATGAAGGTGAGCAGCCAGTGCCCCCAGGGCAGGGACTTGACCCAGGTCGGCATGGAGAAATCCACCTGCCGCACCGGGAACTCATAGAGCACGGTGCGCATGATCTCCTGCACATCCAGCCGGTCCATGTGCAGGGCGTCCACCGGCACCACGGGCACGGCGTACTTGGTGCTGAGGTTGCCAGCCAACTCCCGGGTGGCGTCGGCCGTCGGCGTGCGGCTGTTGAGCAGCAGAACGAAGGGCTTGCCCAGTGCCTTCAGCTCGTCCACCGCCCGCTCCTCCGCCGGCAGGTAGTTGGCCCGGGGGATCTCGGTGATCGTGCCGTCGGTTGTCACCACCAGGCCAATCGTCGAGTGATCCTCGATGACCTTCCGGGTGCCCTGCTCGGCCGCCTGGGCGAAGGAGACCTCCTCGGCCTGCCAGGGGGTGCGCACCATGCGCGGTTGGCCGTCCTCGCTGTCGCCATAGGCACCGTCCACCATGTAGCCCACGCAGTCCACCATGCGCACGCTGCAATGGGCGTTGTCTGCCAGGTCAATGGTCACGGCCTCGCTGGGCACGAAGCTCACCTGGGTCGTCATGATCGTGCGGCCGCCCCCACTCTGGGGCAGTTCGTCGATGAGCCGTTCCTTGTGCCAGGAATCCTCCATCTCCGGCAGCACCATCAAGTCCATAAACCGGCGGATAAAGGTGGACTTGCCGGTGCGCACGGGGCCGACGACCCCGACATAGATATTCCCGTCCGTCCTTTGCGCCATCTGACTATAAATGTCCATGTCCGCCATGCTCCCACTCCTTTTCGGGCATTCGATTCCACAAACCATGTATATGAGGTCATGGTCCATGCATATGCACCGAATTGGCTGGGATGGCGTCGTTCAGGCCCGCAGGCCAGCCGGCAGTGCCGCGTCGATGGCACCCAAAAGGTCGTCGGCAAAAGCCGTGAGCGCCGAAGCACCGCAGGCACAGGGAGTGCCGTGCACATACTGTGCCAGGGCGGCGGACACCACCGGGCGGTGTGGCGCAAGCGCCACCTGTGCCAGCGCCCACTCCCCACCCTCACGCTTGGAGCCGATGAACCCCTCGCGCAGGTAACGCAGTGTCCGGCAGAGGTTGAGGATGGTGAACGCCGGCTGGGTGGAGACGGCGTCCGATGGCTCATGGATGGCCTCCCGCGCGCTGCCAATGTCGTAGAGCACGGCGCGCAGGTAATCCTCCTGCGGGACAACCCCAAAGGGTTGGGCAATGGGGGCACCCAGCAGCACCTGACCGCGGGCGTGCAGCACCATGAAGTGGGCGGCTAAGTCCTCGTCGTCGCCGCCGACCAGCACAAGCTCTGCCTGCCCCAGCCGGTACCGCTCGTGCCAGGTGGGCGAATAGTGCTGCACATAGCCGATGGGGTGGTGTGCCGCTGCCGCCTGCGCCGCTGTCAGCACACTCAGCTCAATCTTGTGGTGGCAGTCGTCGCCAGCAATGGCCATGACGCGCCCGGCCAGGTCGAGCTTCTCCTGCCGGGTCGGTTCCACACCCGTCACCGCAAGCAGGTCAATGTCGCTGCTCCACGGGTTGAAGCTGCCCATGGCCATGGAGCCATGCAGGTAGAGACCCACGAGGTTCAACCCAAACGCGTCTTGAAAGGCACTCTCCAGCGCCCGTAGCACACCGTTGACCTCCCCAGCCTGAGGCCCGTTGTATTCATATGCCATATTCTACGCTCCCCAATCAGTTACCATAGTTTACCACGGTGTAGCGCGTGGGAACAGGGAATCGTCCCACCCTCTACCACCGATCCCAGCAAGCAACGACCATGAAGGCAATCACCGCAGGGCAATGCCAACGTATATAATAGTGCCTCGGAGGATGGTACGCGAATGAAACAATGGATGAAACAGAATATTCCCGGCATTGCCCTGTGCGCGGCACTGGCCGTGCCGGCGTGGCTGGCGGGTAACCGGCTCCCCCTCGTAGGTGGGCCCATCCTGGGCATCCTGCTGGGGATGCTGGTGGCACTGTGGAAACGGCCGCCCCTGCTGCAGCCCGGCATCGCCTTCACCGGTAAAAAGCTGCTGCAGGCCGCCATCGTGCTGCTGGGCTTTGGCATGGATCTCTTCGCCGTCGTTCGGGTGGGCGGGCAGACGCTGCTCCTCATGGTCTTCACGCTGGCGGCGGCGTTCCTGGCGGCGTGGGCCTTCGGGCGGCTGCTGCGGGTGGATCGCAACGCCAACGTGCTCATCGGCGTGGGTACGGCCATCTGCGGCGGCTCGGCCATCGCCGCCACCGCCCCGGTCATCGGCGCGCGGGACGACGAGATTGCCCAGTCCATCTCCACCATTTTCCTCTTCAACATCATCGCGGCGTTCCTGTTCCCGGCGCTGGGGCACCTCATGGGCATGGATGACCACGCCTTTGGGCTGTGGGCGGGCACGGCCATCAACGACACCTCATCGGTGGTGGCGGCCGGCTATGCCTACAGCGCCCAGGCGGGTGACCTAGCAGTCATTGTGAAGCTGACGCGGACGCTGATGATCCTGCCGGTGACACTGACGCTGGCGCTGTGGACGGCACGGCAGAGTGCGCGGCAGGGCACGGCTTTCTCCTTGCGCAAGATCTTCCCGTGGTTTGTGCTGGGGTTCCTGGCGGCGTCGGTCATCGGCACATTCCTGCCGCTGCCGCAGGCGTTACTGGCCTTCCTGCCCAAGGCGGGCAAGTTCCTCATCGTCATGGCCATGGCGGCCATCGGCCTCAACACCAACGTGATCAAACTCGTCAAAAGCGGCTGGCGGCCCCTGCTTCTGGGGTTATGCTGCTGGGCGGCATTGGCGGTGGCATCGCTCCTCGCCCAGGCTGTGCTGTAAAGCGTATCAGCGGGTGTAGTGCCAGACTTGGTGTTTGGTGAGGCAGCATCAACAGATGACTCCCCCTCTCTTGTAAAAGAGCGAGGGAGCCAGGGCGAACTTATACTGCCGCCTCATGTTTGCGTGTATGTAGCTCTCCCATGTCTGCACGGCATGGCAAGAATGCGTACCACCGCCACCTCACTTCACCCCTTCACCGCCACCACGTCCATCCAGTTGGGCAGCGCGGCCATGGGGTTGTTGCGCCAGTCGTGCATGCGGTCCACTTCCTCGCGGGTGGCGGTGGCGCCTTGGGCAATCTCCGCATAGGGAATCCAGAACGGCCAGTCGTAGTCCTTCTCGGCAAACAGCTCTTCCGCATGCTTTAACGTAAGGCCCGCATCCGCGATGGCGTTCAGGATGTCCATCACGCGCCACGCGAACGTGACCTCATTTTCAGTCTCAAAGGGCCCCGTCCTGTCATATGGCTTTCTCACCTTCAGCGCGTCGTCAAAGGGCCGCAGGAATGGGTGAATCTCGTGCATGAGGTAGAGGCCGCCGGGTTTCATCACGCGGTGGATGCTGCGATACATGCCGGGCAGGTCGTCAATCCACACGTGCACGCCGTTGGAGGTGTAGACGAAGTCGTAGCCATTGTCCTCAATGCCATCGAGCTTCATGGTGTCCGCGCAGACAAAGTCAATGGACTGGTCCCATCCATGTTCCCCGGCGATGCGCGCGGCGTTGGCAAGCTGGTTCTCCGAAATGTCGCAGGAGGTCACCCGCGCCCCCAGCATGGCAAAGGCAAACACCGCGTGGTTGTCGCCGCTGGAGGGCACGCAGATCCTCTTGCCGCGCAGGTCGGGCAGATAGCGGCCGATCGTCTCCCACGTGGCGTGGTGGAAGGCCTTGGCCGGATTCTTTGCGATGCGTCCCATGAGCCTCTCCGAATGGTTGAACGCCGAATAGGTGGCCGCGCCCTCGTTCCAACTCCCCTTGTTTTTCTCCACTGCTGACGCCATGTGTTCCTCCAAGCCATCGAGGCATAAAGTGATGGTGCTCATTGCATTATGCCACAGCGCCGCCGTAAGCGTAACGGGCGGTTCGGCTAAAATCAATTGAGCCGTGTATCTTGTGTCCGCTGAATGGACCGGCGCCCGGCTCCCGGTGTCGATTCCTGTGCAGGCATTTTGATGAACAAACAAGCCGCCGGAATTCCGGCGGCTTGTACCATTTGCTCTGTGGGCTTAGCGGCGGCGGCGCAGGAACGGCGGGACGTCCAGATCGTCGTCGTCGATCACCACGTTCTGACGGGGCCGCTCGTTGGGCACATCATTGTCGCGGTCACGGCTGTCGTTCTGGCCATAGGTGCCGCGGGGGTCGTTGCGGTCGTACCGGGGCTCCACCCGCTCATAGGGCTGGCGGCTGACTTCACGCTCCCGCTGGGGCGGGAAGGTCGTGGTCGCGTCGTCGTAGCCGGTGCGGCCGGGGGTGCGGAAGTTCGTGGTGCCCTGGGGCTCACGGGCGGCGGGCCGCTGGGTGGCGGGCTCGGGCCGCTCCTCTTCAAAGGGCTTGTTGGCCGCGGGCTTGCGGGCGGGCTGCTGGCGCACGACGCCGCTGTCGAACCCGGTGGCGATGACGGTGATGCGAACCATGTCCTGCATCTCGTCGTCGATGCCCGCGCCAAAGATGATGTTGGCGTTGGGGTCCACCGACTTGGAGACGAGGGACGCGGCCTCTTCGATTTCCATCAAGCCCAGCGTGACGTCGCCGGTGATGTTGATGAGCACGGCCTTGGCGCCTTCGATGGTGGTCTCCAGCAGGGGGCTGGAGATGGCCTGCTTGGCGGCCTCCACGGCACGATTGTCGCCGGAGGCACGGCCGATGCCCATGTGGGCCAGACCCTTCTCCTTCATCGTGGTGCGCACATCGGCAAAATCGAGGTTGATGAGGCTGGGCATGGAGATGAGGTCGGAAATGCCCTGGATGCCCTGGCGCAGGATGTCATCGGCCACGCGGAAGGCCTCAATGAGCGAGGTGCCCTTGCCCACCGCGCCCAGCAAACGATCGTTGGGGATGACGACCAGGGTGTCCACCCGGGGCTCCATCTCCTTGATGCCGCGCTCGGCGTTCTGCATGCGGGGCTTGCCCTCAAAGCCGAAGGGCTTGGTGACAACGCCGATGGTGAGAATGCCCATCTCCCGGGCCACATCGGCCACTACCGGTGCGGCGCCGGTGCCGGTGCCGCCGCCCATGCCTGCGGTGATGAACACGAGGTCGGCACCCTTCAGGTTCTGGGCGATCTCCTCGCGGCTCTCCTCGGCGGAGCGCTGGCCGATCTCCGGGTTGGCGCCTGCCCCCAGGCCCTTGGTGATCTTCTCACCGATCTGGATCTTTTGATTGGCGCGGGACAGCAGCAATGCCTGCTTGTCGGTGTTCAGCGCGATGAACTCCACGCCCTTGAGGCCGGACTCAATCATTCGGTTGACGGCGTTATTGCCCGCGCCGCCGACCCCGACCACCTTGATCTGGGCAAATTGAGCGGCATCAATATCAAATTCCAACACGGTTCGTTCCTCCTCTTGCGTATATCTAAAACATGTCTTTGATTCTTGCAATCAGGCTGCCCAACGTCAGGCGGTCCGACAACACCTTCAGTGCGTAATACAGCACCCCGGCCGAGGCCGTGTAGGTGGGGCTGTTCAGGAATGGCGACGGGTGGGAATACACCTTCACCAGTTTCCCCAGCGCCGAACCCAGGATGTCCTTTGCCCCCTTCAGAAGGCTGAACCCACCGCCAGTCAGGTAGATGCCGGTGGAGCTGTCGTAGGTAACCCCAAGGGTCTTCAAAGTGGCGACGACCTTACGGGTCATCTCCCACACGCGAGCCTCGGCGATCTCCTGGGCTTCCGCCAGGTCATCAAGGGCCGTGCCCCGCCGTTCGTCCAGCACCTCACCGCGCTTCAGGCCCAGGGTGATCTGGCGCTTCCAGCGCTCGGCGTCCTCCAGCGTGGCGTGGCGCACCACCGCGATGTCTTTGGTGATCGTCCCGCCGCCCATGGGCATGTTGTCGTGGAACACCAGCCCGTCGCCCTCGGCCACCATGATGTCCATGGAGTAGTGGCCGACGTCCAGCACGATGGCCGTGCGGCGGGTTTCCTCCTGCGTGCGGATGAGATAGCCCACTCCCACCGGGCCTGCGATGAAGCCCAAGACACCGATCCCTAAGTTGCTGAGGATGCGGGAGACGTCCTCAATGAACGTTTCCAGCGCCAGCACGTGGGACACGTAGGCCGTTGCTGTGCCACTGCGCGCCCGTTCCCCCACCGGTGGGTGGGTCTTGGCCTGCCCGTCAATGAGGTAGGCCACCGGGGTGCGGTGCAATGGCAGATACCCCGCCGGATGGGCGAAGTTGGCCGCGCTCTCCAGCAGGTTCTCCACGTCCTCGCGGGTCACCAGGCCATCGCGCCGCCGCAGGGCGACCTCGGCCTCGTTGAACACCACGCGAACGAAGTCACCGGGAACAGCGACGTACACATCGCGGATGCGCCGGCCTGACAACCTCTCCGCCGTTCGCTTGGCGTTGAGGATGGCGTTGTCCAGCCCATCGACGTCCAGCCATTCGTCATCCCGAAAACCGGCATAAGGCTCCTGCCCGGCACCGGTCACTACGAGCGCTCCCCGTTCGTCCAACCTGCCAACGACAACGGCTATTTTGGAAGTGCCAAAGTCAATGGCGGCGGCCAATTGTGACATGATTGCAATGCATTCCTTCCACGCACCATACATGCCCATCGTTGGACAGTACTCATAGTTGCAATAATATTACCATATCTTGCGGCCGGAAGAAACTGTTTTCTGTATTTTAGTCATTGTGGGCCTGCTTTTGGGGGGCATTTGGCAGCTTGTAAAGCAAGATTTTTTGCCCATCGCGCAGGATGCGCACCCCAAAGCAGACGACGGCTGCCAAGTCCAGCGGTGCGTCCAGCCAGTTGCCCAGCGCCGTCAGCCCCAGGGCCAACAACCCATTGACGAAAAGGCCGCCCGCAAAGGCCCGCAAGTCGAAGCGTCCCTCCCGCTGGGCGCGGGCCGCCCCCACAAAGGAGCTGAGCAGTGCCAACGCCAACACCGCCGCGTAGGCCGACCAGGCCGCCGGAAGATCCACCGACACCCACAGGCCCACCGCCAGGCCCAGTGCCAAACCGGCCAGACCATAGAGTACGGGCAAAGGCATCCCTCCCTATTCGTCGGCGTGGGCCGCGCGCTCAATGGCCTGGGTGCTGGCGGCGGCGGGCAGCTCGATGGCGTCATTGCGCTCAATGCGGAACACCAACCCCATGGCGATCATCTCCTGATACACGTCAGCCGCCGACTGGCCCCCATGGCCCGTCAGCGCCCACTCCATGGGTTCAGCATCCCCAACGGCCAAAACTTTAAACGGCGGCACCAGGGGGATGTCCCGCACGTAGATGGCGGGCCCGCCGCAATGCACCGCCATGGTGCCGGTCACTCGCACGCCATTGATGGAGATGCCCCGTGCCCCGGCGGACTTCAAAACGTTCAGCACCCGCAGAATGTCCCGGTCGTGCACCAGAAACCAGTTGACGTCAGCCGCGTCGCCGGCGCTGCGCACCAGGTCGGGCGGTGCGTCGGCAATGGTGATGGAGAGTCCCGCGCCGGAAAGAGGCCCGCCATCCCCCTCGGTTACCAGGTGTTCCAGCTCAGTCTGCGTGGCCGCGGCCTGCGCCTGCAAGGCGTCCACTTCCCCCTGCAAAGCTTGCAGGTCGTCGCGCTGGCGGTCACGCTCGGCCCGCAGGGCAGCGACAGCCCCCGCCAAGGCCTGCGCCTCCCCGTGGGCCAGCACACGATCCTCCAGCGGGGTGTGCAGCATGCCCTGGGCCAGCAACGGCCACAGCACCAGCACCAGCGCCCCCATCCCCACCAGCGCCGCGCCCTGCCGTGCCCACGCACGTAAGGGTCTCATTGGCCCGCCGCGCCATCGAGCAGCGCGCCCTGGTAGGCCGGGAGTGTCATGGAAGAGGTCTGTGTAAGGGTGACGTCATAGAATTCACTGAGTTGATCAAACATGCCGCCATAGAGGCGCAAGGCCGTTTCCAGCCCGGCGCCGTCGCCCAGCGCCCGCACTTCGTAGGGCATGGAGGTGGCGATGTTGTTGACATTGATAAAATTGCCGGCCAGGCGAATGGCCGACCGGGAAATGAGCCGTTGTCCATTGATGGAGATGCCCTTGGCGCCAGCGGCGTTGAGCTCGTTGACCAGCAGCAGCAGCTCCTGGTCGGAGATGACGCGCACGATCTTCTTCTGCCCGTCCACCACATAGGTGCGTGGGTTGATGGAGACAACCAGCCCCTTACCGGCAAGCTCCGTGAGGCCCGCCTGGCGGCGCACGGTGTCCATGCTCTCGTTGAGGCTGGCAAGCGTGCCCTCGGTGTCGGCCTTCTCCTGGCGCAGGGTGGCGGTTTTCTCCTGGGTTTGGGTGAGCTCGGCCTGTAAGGCGGCCTTCTCCTCCCGCAGGGCAGTCAAGGTCTGTTGCAGGCTCCCCTGCCCCCACAGCGAAAGACCGCCGGCCTGCCACACGCCGCGCGCCTGCACGGCCAGCAGCACCCCCAGCGCCAGCCCCGCCAACGCCATTGCCACCGCACCGCCCGTCTTTCGCACGCCGTTCCCTCCCGCCGTCAGGCAGGGAGATCACCCGCCTGTCCGCCATTGTTGCCGCCTTGGGCGTCGGGGTCATCCTCCCCCTCGTCGCCGCCTTCGTCGCCGTTCTGGTCGTCATCCTGCCCGGCGGTATCGTCGTCCTTCTTGTCCTCGCCTTTGTCCTCATCCGCGTCGCCTGCCACAGGCACCGACTCCTCCGAATAGACGGGGTCGCCGGTGCCGGTGATGTAGAGTGTGCCAGAGGTGTAGCCCTTGTCCCGCAGCTCCGGCAGCGACAGGGTGATCCACCGCACCTTCTCTTCCAGGTCGGTGGCCTTGCCCAGCACGATGGCCAGGCCTTCGGAGGTCAGCAGCCGGATGTCCTGGGTGTCGCTGAGGTTGATGTCGGTGATGTCCCCGGTCGCGCCGCCCTTGTCGAGGGCCGTCAGCAGGGCCGTCAGCACCGCCAGTTTCTCCTCGTCCGCCCCCTGCAGCTTCTTGCCGTTGACGGGGGGCTTGAGGTCAAACCCGGTGATGAGCGGGTACTGCCCGGCGGGAAGGTCCTCCGGTTGGTCCAGCACATAGCCATACTCGTCAATGACGGCATAGACGCCCAGATACTGCACCGCGCCATGGGGCTTGCGCTGGCGGATGACAATGGAAATTCTGTCCGGCAGCACGCGTTTTATACTCTTGACCTCCAGCATCGGGTCGTTCTCAATGCTGCGTTTTGCCTGGCTCAGGCTCACCTGGAAGATGTTCTGCCCCTCCCGAATGCCCGAGAGGCTGACGATTTGCTTGCTGTCCACCGTGTCGTTGCCGCTCACGGTGATCTTGCCCACCCGGAACACCCCCAGGCCGATGACGACGGTGAACGCCAGCAGCAACAACAGCAACAGAAACCACAGCAAGCCGAAACCGCCTCGGCGGTGCGTCTCGCTGCGGTTGGGGCGGTAATAACGGGGTTCCTCCTCCGCCTGTGGGGCCCTGGTGGTGCGGGCCTGCCCGCGGTGGGCGGCCTCGCGCGGTTCGCGCTCATCACGGGACTCCCGGGTGGCTTGCCGCCCCTCCCGTGCCCGCTTGAGCTCGTCCATCTCCACCACGTTTTGCCGGCGGCTGGTGGCGTTGCTTCTCTTTTGCATCGTTCGTCGCGTTCTCCTACACTCGGGTGATGTCCGCGCCCAGCGCGTTCAGGTCCCGGTCAATGGCCTCGTAGCCCCGGTCCACGTAGTGGCAGCCTTCCACCACCGTTTCGCCCTCTGCCGCCAACCCTGCCAGCACCAGCGCCGCGCCGGCCCGCAGGTCACCCGCGACCACCGTGGTGCCATGCAGTCGTTTTACGCCATTGATGATGGCCATGCGGTCGATGATCGTGAGGTTCGCCCCCATGCGTACGAGCTCCGAGGCGTGGCGGAAGCGGTTCTCAAAGACGTTCTCCACCACCACGGTGGTGCCGCTGCACACGGTGGAGAGGGCAAAGAACTGGGCCTGCATGTCGGTGGGGAAACCGGGGTACGGCATGGTCTCCAGCCGTCGCACGGCGTTGGGCTGCCGGTCGCAGCGGATGCGAACACTTTGGCGGCGCACGTCGAGGTCACAGCCGGCCTCCCGCAGCTTTGCCAGCACTGGCTGGATGTGGGGCGTCTCCACTGCCGTGAACTCCACGTCCCCCCGTGCCATCGCCACGGCCGTGAGGTAGGTGCCCGCGACAATGCGATCGGTGGGGATGTTGTACTCCGCACCGTGCAGCGCCGCCACGCCCTCAATCTCAATGGTACTGGTGCCCGCGCCAGCCAGCCGGCCGCCCATGGCGTTGAGGAACTCCTGCAGGGCCTCGATCTCCGGTTCCCGTGCGGCGTTGTGGATGATGGTGCGGCCCTGCGCCTTCACCGCGGCCATCATGATGTTCTCGGTCGCGCCAACGCTGGGGTAATCCAGGTGCACCGGCGCGCCAATGAGCGGGCTGGGATGGCACACGATGTAGCCACCCTGCTCCTCTATGTCGGCATTCAACACCTGCAAGCCCTTCAGATGCAGGTCGATTGGCCGCAGGCCAATCTCGCATCCTCCGGGATAAGTAAAGCGGGCCTGCCCAAACCGCCCAAGAATGGGGCCTAACATAAAGATGGACGACCGTAGCTCCCGCGAGAGGTGATCGGGCATCTCCCACTGGCTCACGGCCGAGGCGTCGATGCGGATGGTATGGTCCTCAATGGTGGTGCGACAGCCCAACCATTGCAGAATCCGCAACATGTTGTCCACATCCAGCAGCCGCGGGGCATTGTGCAACACGACTTCTTCGTTCGTTAAGATGGCTGCGGCCAGAATCGGCAGTATGGCATTCTTGCTCCCTCCGATCGGAATGCTTCCGGAGAGCGCTCGTTCGCCCCTGACAAGAAAGCTGCCCGACATGGCACACCTCCTGCACACTAGGATTCAATTGCAATGTATGCAGGCTTCTTCCTTTGGTGCAAAACCGGGGTCGCTACGTCTTCACCGAGTGGCGGGAGACATTGAGCAGCACCCCCACCGCCGCCATGAACACCACGAGCGACGTGTTGCCGTTGCTGATGAAGGGCAGCGGCACGCCCGTGGGCGGCATGGAGGACGTGACGACCAGAATGTTGATGAGAAACTGAATGCCGATGAGGGAAGTGATGCCCGCCGCCAGCAGCATGCCGTGCTCGTCGGGCGCGCGGGCCGCCACCAGCATGCCCCGCCACACCAGGGCCCAGAAGGCCGCCACCAGCAGCGCCATGCCCAGGAAGCCAAACTCCTCCCCGATGATGGAGAGAATGAAGTCGCTCTCGGCATAGGGCAGCCACAAGAGCTTCTGCCGGCTGTTGCCGAGCCCCACGCCGAATAGGCCACCATTGCCCAAGGCATAGAGCGATTGAATGAGCTGATACCCGTCACCACGGGGGTCCTTCCAGGGGTTCATGAAGATGAGCAACCGCTTCATGCGGTAAGACTCAGTGACCGTAAAGAGCACGCCCAGGGCCGTGCCGCCCGTGAGGAGCGCCAGGAAGGGCCGCCAGTTGATGCCCGCCACCAAGAGCATCGCCAGGGCGATGAGCACCGTGCTGAAGGCCATGGAGAGGTTCTTGCCGGCCAGCACCAGCCCGGCGATGAGCCCCAGCACCAGCAGCGGTGCGCCAATGCCGTGCATGAACTTCTTGAAGTTGCGGCTGCGGATCTCCTCCCCGTGGCGGGAGATCCACCACGCGTAGAAGAGGATGAGCGCAATGCGCCCCAGCTCCGAGGGCTGGAACTGGATGGGCCCCACGGTGATGAAACGGTTGACGTCGTTCTTGCTGGGCATGAAGAGCACCGCCACTAAGAGCGCCACGCTGATGCCCACAGCGGCGATGGGGATGACCCGGTTGTTAAAGAAACTCCGATAGGGAAAGAGGGACATGACCCACAGCGCCGCCAGCCCGATGGCCGCGCCAAAGAGCTGCTTCATCAGGAACTTTGCACCCTCCCCGCCGCTGGAGAGCGACAGGTAGTAGCTGGCCGAGAACACCATGACCAGCCCAAAGAGCATCAGCAGCACCGTGATGGCGAGGATGGCGTAATCCACGCCCTTCATTTTCCCCATTATTTCAGCCCCACTTCTCCCGCGATGTCATAGACAATCTGCTTGAAGACGCGGCCGCGCTCCTCGTAGTCCTTGAACATATCGAAGCTGGCGCAGGCCGGTGACAGCAATACATTATATCCGGGGTGGGCCATGGCATATGCCTTGCGCACGGCGTCGTTGAGGCTGGCGGCCCGCTCGATGGCGGTGAACCCCTGCGCCCGGGCCGAGGCGGCAATTTGCTCCGCCGTGTCGCCCAGCACCACCATGCTCACGATCTTGCTGCCCGGCAGGGCCTTGGTAAAGTCATCAAAGCCCGTGTGCTTGTCGTACCCCCCGGCGATGATGATCGTAGGCAGGGCCATGGCGTTGACCGAGGCCACCGAAGCATCGGGGTTGGTGCCCTTGGAGTCGTTGATGAAGCGCACGCCCTGCACCTCAATGACAAACTCCAAGCGATGCTCCACGCCCTCAAAGGCCGCCAGCGTGTGGCGCACGATCATGGGGCTCACGCCCATGGCAAGGGCACAGGCCGACGCGGCCAGGGCGTTGGAGAGGTTGTGGGCCCCGGGGATGCGCACTTCCTCCGGCCGGCCCATCACGATCTCCTCCCCCCCGGTGGCCCGCCAGACAATGCGGCCATCGCGCAGGAAGCAACCGTGGGGCACTTCCTCCACACGGCTGAACCAGGCAAGGCGGCAGCGCACCCGGTCGGCCAGCGAGCGGGTCGTCGGGTCGTCCCAGTTGAGCACCACCACGTCGTCCTCCCGCATGTTCTCAAACACACGGGCTTTCATGTCGATGTAGGTCTCCATGGTGTGGTGGCGGTTGAGATGGTCGGGGGTGATGTTGAGCACCGCCGCCACCCTGGGCCGGAAGGTGTGGATCGTCTCCAGCTGGAAGGAGCTGACCTCGGCCACGACCATGTCCTCGGGGGCAATCTCCAGCGCGCGGGCGCACAGGGGCTCGCCGATGTTACCAAGCACATGGGTGTTGAAGCCAGCGCGCTTGAACATGAGACCGGTCAGCGCCGTTGTCGTCGTCTTGCCGTTGGTGCCGGTGATGGCCACCACCGGGGCCTGGGTGAAGCGGAACCCCAACTCCATCTCCCCCAACACGGGCTTGCCCAGCGCCAGCGCCTGCGTGAGGAACGGCGCGTCCACCGGCACGCCGGGGCTGATGACCACGGCGTCCACCTGGGGCACAAAATCCGCCGCCGGCCGGCCAAACGCGAGTTCCACCCCGGCCACGCCGGCCAGCTCCGTCACGGCCTCGGGCAGGGCGTCCTCGCCCTTTCCGTCGTTGGCAATGACCGTAGCACCCTTGGCCGCCAGCAGTTTCACCGCGGCCAGGCCGCTGCGGGCCATGCCGACCACCAATACTTTGCTCTTCTCAAACTCCATGGTTTCCCACCTTTCATCCGGGGTCAGCGCAGCGCGACCAGCCCCAGCAGGCACGCGATGGTTGTGATGATCATGTACATCGAAACGATGCGGGTCTCCGGGTAGCCCAGCAGCTCAAAGTGATGGTGCAGCGGCGCCATCTTGAACACCCGTTTCTTGCGGGTTTTGTAGGAGGTGACCTGAATGATGTCCGACACCGTGGAGGCCACGTACATGCAGGCCATGAAGGGCAGCCACAGCGGGATGCGCGCCACGATCGTGAGCCACGCCACCGCCGCGCCCAGTGCCAATGAACCCGTGTCGCCCATGAAGATGCGCGCCGGGAAGACGTTGAAGCGCAGGAAGCCCAGGCAGGCGCCGGTCAGCGCGCCGGCGATCACAAGGTAATTGTCAATGCCGGGGATGGGCTGGCTGGAGAGATACACGAACACCAGCGTCATGGCGGCGAAGAACACCACGCCAACGCCGCTGGCAAGGCCGTCGAGGCCGTCGGTCAGGTTGACGCTGTTCATGGCGGCAACGATGATGAAGGCCGTGAACGGGATGTAGAACCACCCCAAGTCCCACTCGGCGGTGGTGAAGGGCAGGCGGACGGAGGTACCCACGTGCAGATAGGCCCACCATGCGGCGGCCACCGCCACCGCGACCTGCAGCGCGAACTTCTGCCACTCCTTCAGGCCCATGTTGCGCTTCATCACGTGCTTGGTGAAGTCATCGGCAAAGCCGATGAGCGCACCGGCCAAGATGAGCAGGAGCCCCACCACCGCGCCGGGCTCCCAGCGGCGGATGAGGGCCACGCAGGTGACGGCCAACGCCAGCAGCATGATGATGCCGCCCATATAGGGGGTGCCCTTCTTCTTCTCGTGCCACTTCGGGCCTTCGTCGCGGATCACCTGGCCAAACTTCAACCGCTGCATCAGCGGAATGATGGCAGGCCCCACGGCCAGACACGTGAGGAAGGAGATCAGCACCGGTAGAATGATCGTCTGCATGTCGGTTCAGGTTCCTTTCACAGGGTGGTGGGCAGGGCGTCCAGCGCGGCACGGGCGACTTCGCGGTCGTCAAAGTGGTGCTTGACCCCCATGACGTCCTGGTAGGTTTCATGCCCCTTGCCGGCGATGAGCACCACGTCGCCCGGCTGCGCCATGGCGATGGCCCGCGCAATGGCGGCCTTGCGGTCGGTTACGCATTCAAATGCACCGCCACCTTGTCGGGCACCGGGCTCAATCATGGCGATGATGGCATCCGGGTCCTCGGTGCGCGGGTTGTCGGAGGTGACGATGGCGTAATCGGCGAGCGACGTGGCGAGTTTGCCCATGATGGGCCGCTTGGTGCGGTCGCGGTCGCCACCGCAGCCAAAGACCACCAGCACCCGACCCGCCACAAAGCCCCGCGCCGCCCGGAGGATGTTCTCCAGGCTGTCCGGCGTGTGGGCGTAGTCCACAATCACGGTGAAGCCCCGTCCAGTCTCCACCCGTTCCATCCGTCCGTTCATGGTGCGCACACGCTCCAACCCCTCTACCACGGCGGCCATGGGCACGCCCACCGCCAGCGCCGCACCGGCGGCACCCATGGCGTTGGCCACGTTGAACGCGCCGGAGAGCATGAGCTCCACCGGGAACTCGCTCCCCTGCCATGCCAGGGTGAAGGACGAACCATCGGGCCTTACTTCCTGTTGGACGCAGCGCAGATCGGCTTCGGTTCCGTGGCCGTACGCGATGCGCCGACCGGTGAACCCCTCGGCCATGGCAAGGCCAGCGGGATCGTCGGCGTTGAGCACGACAACGGCGCTGCGCTCATCGGCAAAGAGCAGGCGCTTGGCGTCGCGGTAGCGCTCCATGGTCACGAAGTCGTCCAGGTGATCCTGGGTGAGGTTGGTGAAGATGGCCGCGTCAAAGTGGATGCCGGCGACCTTGCGCAGGGCAAGGGCGTGGGCCGAAACCTCCATGACCACGCGGGTGCAACCGGCGTCGGCCATGGCACGCAGCGCCGCGTGGAAGTCCATGGGGTCGGGGGTCGTCAGCGACTGGGGAAGCACCTCGTCGCCCACCAGGGTGGCGATGGTGCCCAGCAGGCCCACCTTCTCCCCCGCCGCCTCAAAGATCGACTTCATGAGGTAGGTCGTCGTCGTCTTGCCGTTGGTGCCGGTGACGCCGATGATCGAGAGCCCCTCGCCGGGGAATCCGTGGAACGCCGCCGCCAGGCAGGCCAGCGCCTCCCGGCTGTCAGCCACCCGGGCTTGGGGTACGTTCACATCCTCCACAAATCGCTCCACCACCAGAGCCGCCGCCCCCGCAGCCGCCGCCTGGGCGGCGTACAGGTGGCCGTCCACCTTGGTGCCGGGGATGCACACAAAAAGAGCTCCCGGCTTGATTTTGCGGGAGTCTATGGTGATGTCGGTGATGTCCGGGTCGGCGGCGTTGCGCCACTCGCAACAGCCGCAACGGGCAAACAACTCATTGAGTTTCATGTTGCACGCCTCTCATTCGTATCCAACCGCGGGGCTCAATCGCCCCCGGTCTCGCTCTCCTTTTGGTCATCGCGGTAGCGGAAGGTCACCTCCACGATGTCGCCGCGGTTGACAACGGTGTGGGCCTTGGGGGTCTGCTCCACCGCCACGCCGCCGGTGCCCTGCATGCTCATCCCCAGCCCCAGGGAGGTGAGGATGGTATTTACCTCGGTGGCCGTCTTGCCGCTGAGGTCGGGCACCTCCACCTGGCTGTCCTCGGGGTCGTCCTCCTGCTCCAGATAGAGCATCACGGTCGAGCCCTCGTCGGCCTTGTCGCCGGGCTTGGGCATCTGCTCGGCCACCTTTCCGCCATAGCCTTCTACTATATACGTAAAGCCTTTTGATTGCAACTCGCTGGCCGCCTGCTCCAACTCCAGGTCGGTGCAGTCCGGCACCTCCGTCTGCTGGGCATTGTCCTGCTCCACGTTGGTAGGCTGGACGCCGGCGTATTGCAGCGTATCCTGCAGGATCATCTTGACATAGGGCGCGGCCACGATGCTGCCGTAGTCCACCGGCACGTCGGGTTCGTCCACGATGACGAGCACAGTGTACCGAGGTTTATCGGCCGGGGCGAAGGCGATGAAGGACGCGACGTGTTTGTCGGTCATGATCTTGCCGTCGGTGCCGTACTTCTGGGCCGTGCCGGTCTTGCCGCCGATCTCGTAGCCTTCAATCTTGGCGTTCTTGCCGCTGCCCTTGTCCACCACGCTCTGCAGGATGTCGCGCACGGTGGCTGACGTCTCCGCCGAGATGACCTGACTCACCTTGGTCGGTTCGTATTCGGTGATGGTCTTGCCGTCGGCGTCGGTGATTTTGCTGACGATGTAGGGCTTCATGAGCGTGCCGCCATTGACGGCCGCCGACACCGCCGTGGTGAGCTGCAGGGGCGTCACCGCCACCGACTGGCCAAAGCCAATGCGCGCAAGATCGGTGTTGCGCACGTACTTCTGCGCCATCATGATGCCCGAAGCCTCGCCGTTTAGGTCGATGCCTGTCTGCTCGCCAATGCCGAAGTTCTGCAGGTATTTGTAAAACGTGACGGTGCCCATGCGCAGCGCCATCTCCATAAACACCGGGTTGCAGGATTTCTGCACGCCCTCGTAGAGCGTCTCGCTGCCATGGGCGCGGGAGCTCCAGCATTTGATGCGCTCGCCATCCACAATCTTGTAGCCGGCGCAGTAGAAGGTGTCGTTGGTCGTGACCTTGCCCGAATCGAGGGCTGCGGCAATCGTCAGAATTTTGAAGGTGGAGCCCGGCTCGTAGGACTCGGCGATGGCGTTGTTGCGCGTCAGGTCCTGCAGGGTGGTGAGGTCGTCCCGTGGCGGGTCGTTGTTGTCGAAGTCGGGCTTGTTGACCATCGCCAGGATCGCCCCGGTCTGGGTGTCCTGCACGATGGCGGTGACCTTCTTGGCCTTCTGTTCGCTCAGGGCCTGCTCCATGGCCTTCTCACAAAAGCTCTGTATGACCGAATCGATGGTCAGAACGACGTTCTGCCCATCGATGGCCGGAACGAGCTGCAGAACGCTGTCCGGCACCACATTGCCGGCGCGGTCCGTCTCGCTGATGACTTTGCCTGAGGAACCCGCCAGATACTTGTTGTACTTGGCTTCGACGCCTTCCAGCCCGTCGCCATCCACCGACGTGAACCCCAGGACTTGTGTCAAAAAATTGCGCAGAGGATAGAACCGTTTCATGTCCTCGCTCAGGTGAATGCCAGGAAGCCCGACGGCCTTCTCCGACTCGGTTTCGTCCGGGAGACCAATCTCCCTCAGACGATCCCCTTGCTCGCGGCTGATCTGCCGCTTGAGGAGGACTTCCGACTTCTTGGTGTCCTTGAGCTTGCGCAAAATTGTATCGTATTCCAAATCGAGCTCGGTCGAGAGCGCGTCTGCGACCTTCTCGATGGTACCGGGCGTTTCCTTTTCGGCCGTCGCCAGTTCAGAGGGCCGGGCCATCACCATCTCGCTGCTGGCGGATTGGGCCAGCACCTTGCCGTTGGTGTCCAGCACGGCACCGCGCTTGGCGGCCACCGGCAGTTCCTTGGTCCACTGGTCGGCGGCCATCTCCTTCAGGTCATCGGCACGCACCACCTGCCAGTACCCCACGCGAAGGACGAGCGTGCCCGCCATCAGAATCGTGAGGAGCAACACGATGAGGTTGATCCGTCGTCTGCTTGTGACCTTAGGCGCTGCCAATCATTGCCTCCTGCTGCCGGCTGTTACCGGTTGTTCTTGATGCTGGTGCTCTTGCTGGTGTCCACGTACAGCACGTCCTTGGCGTCGGGGTAGGTCATGCCCAGCCCCTCGGCCTTCTCCATGATGACGTAGATGTTGGCGGCCTCGTTGTACTGCTCGTTCAGGGTGCTGTTCTTCCGCTCCGCCTCCACAATCTGGGTCTGCAGGGTGTTGACATCACGCTGGGTGCGGTACACCTGGGCCTTGACATACAGCAGGCCCACGCAAACGCCGGCGATCATCACCGCCGCCAGCAAGGCCACGGCGCGGCGCACGGCCAGCGCGAAAGCATTACGCCGGCGCTGCCGGGCGCGGGTGGCGGCCTGCTGCTCGCGGCGCTCCGCCTGCTCCTCCTGCCGGTAGTCGTATGCGACGTTATTTCTGTATGCCACTGACATTGTATTCCCTCTCCTTTTCAGGTAGTCCTTTGCTTCTCAAACACCCGGAGCTTGGCGCTGCGGGAGCGGGGGTTGCCCTCCTGCTCCTCGGCACTGGGTTGCTCGGGCTTGCGGGTCAGCATCCGCCCGGCGGAGACCTTACCGCACACGCAGTACGGTGCGCTCTTGGGGCAGGTGCAGGGCGATTCGGCCGTCTTCATCGCGTCCTTGACCGCCCGATCCTCCAGCGAGTGGAAGGTCAACACGCAGAGCCGTCCGCCATCCGCCAGCAGGTCAATGAAGTCACTGACCGCCTGCCCCAGGCCCTCGAGCTCGTCGTTGACCTCGATGCGGATGGCCTGGAAGGTGCGCTTGGCCGGGTGCGGCCCCTGGCGGCGGAAACGGGCCGGAATGGCCTCGCTGATGACCTGCGCCAGTTCGGCGGTGGTCTCGATGGGCTTCTCTGCCCGGCGGCGCACCACGAAGGACGCGATGCGGGCGGCGAAGTTCTCCTCGCCATAGCGGCGGATGACCGATGCCAGTCGCCCCTCCTCGTAGGTGTTGACCACGTCCCAGGCCGAGCGACCGGCGCTGCGGTCCATCCGCATGTCGAGCGGCCCGTCATTCTTGTAGGAGAAGCCGCGCTCGGCCTCGTCGAGTTGCCAGGATGACACGCCCAAATCAAGCATGACGCCGTTGACTTCGGCAATCCCCAAGGAGCGTACGATGGCGGGAGCCTCACGGAAGTTGCCCTTGACCGGCACGAACGCCTCCCCGAAGGGGGCCAGCCGCTGCCGGCATTCGGCCAGGGCGTCGTCGTCGAGGTCGGTGCCGATGAGCCGCCCGCCGGGCACGATGCGTTGCAGCACCGCCTCGGCGTGCCCGCCGCCGCCCAGCGTGCCATCCACAAAGATGCCGCCAGGCGTGGGGCGGAGAAACTCCACACACCGCTCCAGCAGGATGGACTTGTGCTCGAACCCCCGGTCCATCAGCGCACCGTCAGGCCGGAGCTGCGCAGGTTGCTGAGAGCGGCGCGCACCTTGTCCGGTTCCATCGTCTTGTTGCGCCAGGTGTTGCGGTCCCAAATCTCGATGTGGGTGCCCACACCCACGACCACAACTTCCTTATCGAGGTTGGCATAGCGCCGGAACTCCTGCGGAATGAGCAGGCGGTTCTGGGCGTCGGTCTCGGCGTCGTTGGCCTGGGAGAAGATCGCCAGACGTACGGTGTCGGCGTCCTCATTGGTAAGCGGCAGGTCGGAAAGGCTGGCCGCGAAGTCGGCAAAGACCTCTTCGGTCATCAGGTACAGGCTGTTGTTGAACATCCATTTGAGGATGACAAAGTTCTCCCCCAGCCCATCGCGGAACTTGGCGGGGATGAACATACGCCCTTTGGCGTCAATCGTGTGCTCGTACTCGCCCTTGAAATAGCCCTTGAGCGCCACGTTGCCCCACCTCCTTCCACCATTGACCTACCTTTTACAGGAAAAGTGGTGCACTTTCCATCCACTTCGCCCCACCTGACTATCATTATACCCGTTTACCCCTGGTTTGCAACCTAGTTTTTCCCAAATCACTCCACCGGGCAGCCGGAAGAAAGCACGAAAAACTGCGCTTTTCACGGTTCACCATCCACCTTGGAGATATTTCGGTGATTGCCCATTTGTGTTTTTCACAAGGGCACGTTCGTTCGTATTTGTGAATCTCACAGGGGAATGGCATGGGCCTGATAAAAGTGATTTGACCCCATATGTGGTATCCCGGCCTGAAAGAAGAGAAAAAACAGGCGAAAGTGGAGCGCCGGCCCACGGCAACACAAAAGGGTGCGACTTTCCGTTCGCACCCTTTCGGATTTAATTATTACATGCTAGAACACTAGAATTGTTCGCTGTGATGGGTGTCCAGGTTTCGGAAACTGGCCGTTGTCTCGTCCCAGGCGATGGTGGCGGTGCCGGTGGCACCGTTGCGGTTCTTGGCCACAATGATCTCGGCTTCGTTTCCACCTTCGTACTTCTTGTAGTACGCCTCGCGGTAGATGAACATGACGATGTCGGCGTCCTGCTCAATGGCGCCGGACTCGCGCAGGTCGGCCAGTACCGGGCGGTGGCTCTCGCGCTTCTCCGCCGCGCGGGAGAGCTGTGACAGCAGCAGAATGGGCACATCGAGCTCGCGGGCCATGATCTTCAGCGCGCGGGTCATCTCGCTGACTTCCTGCTGGCGGTTCTCCTTCTGCTTCCCGTCGCCGGGGGTGGAGATGAGCTGCAGGTAGTCGATGACGATGAGGTCGAGACCGGTCTCCAGCTTGACCTGGCGGCATTTGCTGAGCATCTCCATGACGGTGATGCCCGGGGTGTCGTCCACGTAGATGTGGGTTTTCTCAATCACCCCAACGGCGTTGGCTAGCATCACCCACTCCTCGGGCTCCAGCCCGCCGGTGCGGATCTTCGTGAGCGGCACGTGGGAGCCGGTGGCCAGCACGCGCTGGGCCAGCTGGTCGTAGGGCATCTCCAGCGAGAAGACCACCACATTCTTCTGGCGGTAGGTCGCCAGATACTGGGCGATGTTCATAACAAAAGCCGACTTACCCATGGCCGGACGTGCGGCGATGAGCACAAGCTGGGAGGGATGGAGCCCGCCGAGCTTCTGATCGAGCGACGGGAAGCCCGTGGACATCCCGGTGTCGCTGTCGGGGTTCTCCAGCAGTTCCTCGGCGCGGGCATACACCTGCCGCACGGCGTCGGCCATCGACACCAGCGTGCGAGTGGACGACCGGCGAGAGAGGGAGAAGATGGACTTCTCGGCCTCCTGCAGGATGGCCTTGGCCTCCCGCGCACCCTCGTAGCATTCCTCAGCCATGTGGCTGGAAAGGGCGATGAGCTGGCGCATCAGCGACCGCTCCACCACCATGGAGATGTAGTAGTCCGCATTGACGGCCGACGGCACGAAGTGGTTGAGCTCCACCAAGTAGTCGATGCCACCCAGCGTATCGAGAATGCCACGCTTCTCCAGCAGGTCGCTGACGGTCAGGAAGTCCACCGGCTGGTTGGCGCGGTACAGCTCCTGCATGCAGGCAAAGATCTGCCCATGGGCGGGGTAATAGAAATCCTCCGCCGACAGGTGGGCCGTGCGGCCGGCCACCCACGGTTCCAGCATCATGGCCCCGAGCACGGATTTCTCCGCATTCAGGTTATGGGGTGGTACCCGTCCTTCCCGCTCAGCGCCGGCCATGGTCATTCACCGGCCTGGATGTCCACCTTGAGCGTGGCGTTGACCCCGGTGAAGAGCTTGAGCTTCACCTCGTGGGTGCCGACGGTCTTGATGGCGTCGTCCATCTCAATCTTTTTCTTGTCCACCTCAATGTCGTGCTGGGCGAGCAGTGCGTCGGCGATTTCCTTGCCGGTGACCGAGCCGAAGAGCTTGCCGCCCTCCCCTGCCTTCACCTTGATGGTGACGGTCATTTCCTTCACGCGCTTGGCAATCTCCCGCGCGGCCTGCTCGTTGACGGCCTTGCGGTGGGCCTCGGCCTCTTTCTTCTTCTGGATCTCATTGAGGTTGCCGGCATTGGCCTCCACCGCCAGCCCCCGGGGGAAGAGGAAGTTGCGGGCGTAGCCGTCGCTCACGTTGAGCACGTCGCCCTTCTTGCCGGTGCCTTTGATGTCCTGGTTGAGAATTACCTTCATCACTCATCATCCTCCCGATCGTCGTTGTCCTTGTCGTTGCGGCGTTCTTCGTCTTCCAGCTTTCGCAGCGCTTCCATGCCCTCGGGCGTTGTCACCTGCAGCCCCATCGCACGGATGCGATCGACCTTGCCCATCATGCCCCGCAGGTTGAAGATCGTCTCCACCACGCCGGCGGCCACCATGAGCCAACCAAGCAGGAGCGCCGCCGGCAGCAGGATCACGGCCTGCACGCCCGGCCGCACGCGCTTGCGGTTCATGAGGTAGGAGAAGAGCGCCATGGCCTGCAGCGTCATCATGAGCTGCAGCAGCAGGCTCGCCGCGTTGTTGATGGCGGTGAAGTCCCCCCAGCCGGCGTAGTTGCCCAGCATGGCAAAGAGCTCCACCAGCCACATGGCCACCGCCGCATACACCGGGATGCGGAACGTGGCAAAGGGCGGCACCGGCGTGAGGCCAACGTTACGGCCCCGCGCGGTGGCGCGCCGGGTGCTGAGCAGGAACAGGGGCGCATAGTAGGCCAAGCCGCCAAAGAACACGCCCAGCGTCAGCGCCATCGCCGGCAGTGCCTGCCCAAACACCTGGGCCAGCAGGGGCTGCGCGATGGCAACCTTTTCGGCCACGCCAAGCTTCAGCGACTGATCCGCCAAGTCATAGAGTGTTTGCACCGTCAACTGCTGGGTGGCAGGCAGCGCAAGCGCCTTGGCCTGCACCACAAAAATGTCCAGCGGCCCCATCAGGCCCGGCGCGTAGATGCTCTTGGCGATGTTGCAGTAGAGGTCGGCGGCCAGCTCCTGCACGCCCAGCGGGTGCAGGGTGCCCAGGGCCGCAATCGTACCCAGCGCACCCACCACGCCGCCCAGTGCCGACACCAGCACCGCCGGCCAGAAGGCCACCTGGCGCAGGCGCACCACCGTCGCCGTGGCCGTCGTCACCAGCAGGAAGAGGCAGATCGCCCCGGCGTCCAGGCCCAGCAAAAACGTGGCCGCCACACACCCCACCGCCAGCAGCGCCAGGGCAGTCGGCGTGCGGCTGCGGCCATCCAGGTACCCCACAATGGCCGGCAACAGAGCCACACCCGCCGGCAGCAGCAGCCAGCGTAGCGCCAGCCGCATGCCGTCGCCCTGCAGCAGGGCTACCGCCGTGGCCGCCAACGCCAACAGGACGGCCGAACCAATCGCCCATCCTACCCTGGCGCGCGCGCCTGTTTTGTTTGTTGGTGTTGTCATTGTTCTCCCCGTCTATGTGTTGTGCAGGCTTCCCACACCCGCAACGGCACGCCCCGCGCCGCACTCTCCTCTTTTGCTTCAGAACGGTGCCGCGCCCAGCCTTCTGGCCCGCATGCGGCGGGTCACCCGTCGATCGAGGTCGTCCACCGACACGCCCACCCGTCCCGCGAGCTCCACCGCCGAGTACATGACGCCGGCCAGTGCCTCACCCAAGGCCTCCCGCCCGGTCTCCTTGTCCTGCATCAGCTGGTAAACCTCGGACACGCCGGCCAACAGACCGGTTTTGAGCGTTTCGATCTCCCGAATGGATCGTGCGATGTCAAACTCTTCCGGTTCCCTCATCACTGGACGCCCCGCTTTCTCAAAAGGTGCAGTCCCTATTGTAAGGGCCTCTTTCCCCCCTTGTCAATTGAGGGTTTGCCATATGACAAAGGCTCCCAGCAAGCCCGAAGGTTCGCAGGCATAGGGCGCAACCTGACGCGAGACGCCAAATTGAGGGCATTGTGCGGGCATTCGCCGCGGGTGGTGATGAAAAAGGCCGCGGGACAGCAATGCCCCGCGGCCCAGTGTGCGCGTTTCGATTAATCGATGGAATAGGGCAGCAAAGCCAAAATCCGCGCGCGCTTGATGGCCATGGACAGCATCCGCTGATGCTGGGCACAGGTGCCGGTCATGCGGCGGGGCAGCACCTTGCCGCGCTCGGTGATAAACCGGCGCAGGCGGGGCACGTCCTTATAATCGATCTGCGTGGCTTTATCGATGCAGAAGCTGCACGGCTTCTTGCGTCGGGTCATCCTGCGTTTCTTAAAATCATTCTCACCCATGGATTTGTCCTCCTTTCTCAAAACGGCATATCGTCGTCAATTTCTTGCATGTCGCCCATGCTGTCATAGTCGTCGTGACGCTGGCTGCCACCGGCTTGGGGCTGCTCTTCGTGTCCTTCGCTCCGGCCGCCCTGGGGACGGCTGAGGAACTTCACTTCGTCGGCGACGATCTCGGTGACGTAGCGGCGTGTCTTGTCCTGCGCCTCGTAGGAGCGGGTCTGTATCGAGCCCCATACGGCGACCTGACTGCCCTTGCGCAGATACTTGGCGCAGTTCTCCGCCTGCGCGCGCCACACAACCACCGGGATGAAGTCCACCTCGCGCTCGCCCTGTTGGTTGGCGAAGCGCCGGCTGACGGCGACCGTGAAGTTGGCCACGGCGGTACCGCTGCTGGGCAGGGTACGCAGCTCCGGGTCCTTGGTCAGGTTACCAATCAGAATGCACTTGTTCACGGACGCTGACCTCCTTTGTTCCTCAGTCCTCCAAACGGACGACCATGTAGCGCACCACTTCGTCAGAAATGCGGAAGTTGCGCTCCAATTCCATCGGCAGTTCGGAACCGGAACTGAAGTTCATCAGCACATAGTAGCCTTCGTTCTTGAAATTGATGGGATAGGCCAGGCGACGACGGCCCCACTTGTCGATCTTTTCGACCTCACCACCGTTGGCAGTGACCAGGGCACTGAACTTCTCGGCCTGGGCGGCCAACGTTTCGTCATCCTGTTCCGCGTTGAGAATGTAGAGAACCTCATACTTGTTCATGTGTTTCACCTCCTCCTGGACTAATCGGCCCCGTAGTGACGGAGCGAGTAGGCTCGACTGATGATTATACCGAAAGATTTGCAAATTTTCAACCTAAACTTGTGTTTTTACCGTCATTTTCGTGGCGAACCCGTCATTGGCCCGAGCGGAAGTTGGCCACTGCCTCATAGGTGCGCAGCACCCGGTCATAAACCCGCAGGCCTGCAACGCCATCGCCCACCGTGGCCCGCGCCGCGCCGTTGACATCGTCCAGCTCGCCACCAAAGCGCCCCCAGCCGTAGTCACGCCGCTCGCCGCCGTCGCAGTACTGCCCGTCCACCACAAAGCCGATAATGCGCGGGCCTCCATCCACAACGATGGCGATGTGGTGGTCCTGCCCGGCCGTCAGCAGCCCCTCGTCACAATCCCACCAGGCTTCGGTTTTGCCGTCGTGCAGCAGCAGGGCCACGGTGTGCCTGTCCGTGACGGTGACGAACAAGCCCCGCCCCGCCTGGTCGCGGGCCTCCAGCAGAACGTGGCCGCCCCGCAGCGCCGGCAGTTGCAGGCGAAACTCCAGGGTAAAGCCGCCGCCGGCCGCCAGGGACGGCAGCGTGGGCATGTCCAGGCCGTTGTCCGGGGGCTGCCACTGGGCCGCCAGCCCCGCGGTGGTCAGGGTGCTGTTCTCCAGATGTGCCCACATTCCCTCCAGCAAGGTGGGGTCGATGGCGTGGACGCGGGCGATGGATTTCTGGGTTTCCGTGATATAGTAGTGCCCGTCGTCCTCGATGAAGTCAGGGTAACTGATGCCGATGGCTGGGTCGTCGTCGTAGAGCACAACCTCCGGCTGGGACCAGTGGAGGAAACCGTCCTTCTCCACCCCGCCACAGAGCCACGCGGGGTTGCGTCCTTTGTAGGCGTTCTGCGGTTCCTCCGTCATGTCACGCCCGTGGTTGTGGAACCAGAGCGTGAACTTGCCGTTGCTGTATTTGCGTACAAAATTGGCGGCCCGCGGGTGCTTCATCGGCCTGCCATCCGGTTCATAGCACGCGTAGGCCGGCGGGGTCCAGGTGCGGCCGCCGTCCCGGCTGTAGGCATGGCAGTTGTGGGCCTCCGCCGTGCGGTAAGTGCAGTACAGGCTGCCATCCGAAAGGGCCACGAGGTTGTGCTCGTCGGCGATGGCGCTATTGGGCGCTCGCAGGCCCACCTTGCCCTCGGGCAGCGTCTCCCACCGGAGGCGGGCCGGGTCGGGCTCGGTCAGGATGTTGTCGCTCATGAGGAACGCACCCTCGTCAACGGCCATAAAGCCCCGTCCGAAGCGCCCCACCTTAGAAAAGCCGAGGTACACGCTCTCGCCCACGATGACCGGCTTGCCCACGCCCCAGAAGAACCGCACCTCCCCGCCGTAGGGGTTGGCTTCGTCGATGGCGAAGGGCCGCACGGGGATGATGTGCCGATCCGGCGACCAGGTGAAGCCCCCATCGTCGGAGTACTTGAAGGCGAACTGCCCCAGCGTGTCCACACGAGTGCCCAATTCCTCATACCCCGGGTCGGTGCAGACGGCCCGCAGATTGTCGCCGTTGTAAGTGTAGAAGGCGTAGATGCGCCCAGACGGCACCAGCAGCGGCATGACCCAGGAGGCCTCCGGCGGGCCTGCCGGTTCAATGTCCACCGCGTCGCTCCAAGTCAGGCCCCGGTCGTGGCTAATGGTGGAAATGATGTGCTGGCCAGTAGAGCCCTCCGGCCCCCAGCCGGTCGTCATGACGCAGACCCAGGCGCCGTCCGCCCGCACGACCACGTAAGGCTGATCGCAGTAGGCCTCTCTGGGTAAGGTGTGGCCGTTCTTTAGGTTCCGCCAGTCCGACGAACGCAAATCCCCGCTCATAATCCCTCCCGCGGCGCGCTTAGTGTCGCATGCCGCGCGCCCGTTCGGGTTCAACATAGCACGCAGGAACGTTATTGTAAAGATTTGGCCTAGAGCCTGCAGCCCCGAACCCACAAAAAAGCGGCCCCCCACACGGAGGGCCGCCCGTTGTCGTCGTTGTCCGCGCCTTACCCCAGACGCTCGGCCACGGCCCGGATGAAGCCTTGGGTGTTGACGACGGTGGCGCTGCCACCGGCCAGTGCCGCCAATTCCTTGGTCATGGTGCCCGCCTCGATGGTGTCGATGACGGCCTTCTCCAGCCGGTCGGCGAAGGCAACGAGGTCGTCGATGCCATCGAGCTGGCCGCGCTTGCGCAGGGCCCCGCTCCACGCCCAGATCGTGGCCACCGAGTTGGTGGAGGTCTCCAGCCCCTCCAGGTGGCGGTAATAGTGGCGCGTCACCGTGCCGTGGGCGGCCTCAAACTCGTAGTGGCCCTCGGGCGAGACGAGCACCGAGCTCATCATCCCCAGCGACCCGAAAGTCGTGGCGATCATGTCGCTCATCACGTCACCGTCGTAGTTCTTGCACGCCCAGATGAAGCCACCCTCCGAGCGCATGACGCGGGCCACGGCGTCGTCGATGAGCATGTAGTAGTAGGAGATACCGGCCTCGGCGAATTTCGCCTTGAACTCCTGCTCGAACACCTCGGCAAAGAGGTCCTTGAAGTGGTGGTCGTAAGTCTTGGAGATCGTGTCCTTGGCCCCAAACCACAGGTCCTGCTTGGTATCCAGCGCGTAGTTGAAGCAGGCGCGAGCGAAGCTCAGGATGGACGAATCGGTGTTGTGCATGCCCATCACGATGCCCGCGCCCTTGGCGAAATCCATAATCTCCTGCCGGGTTTCGGTGCCGTCAGCGTGGGTCACAACGAGCTCTGCCTTGCCACCGGCCTCCACCTGCGCCTCCACACTGCGGTAGATGTCGCCATAGGCATGGCGGGCCACGGTGATGGGCGCCGTCCAGCGGGCCACCAGGGGCTTGATGTTGTTGACGACGATGGGCGCGCGGAAGACCGTGCCATCGAGAATGGCGCGCAGCGTTGCGTTGGGGCTCTTCCACATCTGCTTGAGGTGGTACTCCTCCACCCGCTGGGCGTTGGGGGTGATGGTGGCGCACTTGACGCCCACCCCATATTTCTTGATGGCATTGGCCGCGTCCACCGTCACCTGGTCGTTGGTCTCATCACGGTAGGGCAGGCCGAGGTCATAATACTCACACTTCAGATCCACAAAGGGCAGCAACAGCTCATCCTTGATCATCTGCCAGAGGATGCGGGTCATCTCGTCGCCGTCCATCTCCACGAGCGGCGTCTTCATCGGTATTCTAGCCATAGCGCGTCTTCCTCCCTGCACCTGGGGTGCATTTCCTATGATAGCCGATGGAGGCATCTTTTGCAAGGAAGGTACGCAACGTGGTCAAAAACCGTGAAAGCGCACAAACGTAACCGGTTGTTTCGCCCCCATTCTGCAGGGTTTTACTCCCCATTCTCCAAATCGTCGGCGTTCGGGTCTGTTGCCATGCCGCGCAGCGTCTCGGCCCAGTGGATGGCAAGCTCGTCGGCAATCTCCTGCCGGTAAGCCTCGGTACGCAGCCGCAGGTGGGAGCTCTGCCGGTCGGGCCAGACAAACACCCGGCCATCCCCCTCCTCAATGAGCGCGCCGCCGTACCGCGCCGTGCTGCCGCCACGGGCGTGCAGGGCCTTCATGGCCGCGCCGCGCCGGTCGAGGGGGCACTCCACCAGTTGGTCGCTTACAAAGCTCTCCGGCACCCGGGCGGCATAGGCTGAGAGCGGGATGCCCTCGGCTGCCAGCGTGCGTGCCAGCGCGATGGCCGCGTACACCCCGTCGTAAAACAGGGTGCACAGTCTCTCATCGGGGGAATGGCAGGCCTTACGCAGCCACTCGCTGCGGCCGATGGGCGTGCGTTCCACCGTCACGCCGCGGTTGCCCGCCACTTCGTCAAAGGCGCGGGACGCGGTGACTGGCAGCGGCACCGTGCCCGAGAGAATATCCTGATCCATCGCGACCAGCGCCAGCAGCACCGCCAGCCGGTCGCCGTGGTACACCCCGCCCTGCTCATCCAGCAGGGCGAAATCGTCGCCGGCGCGGTGCAGATAGAGGCCGATCTTGGCACCGTCCTGTGCCATGTGGCTGCCGGCCTCCTCCAGCGTGACGCTGGCAAGGCAGCGCCGGCAGGCAACGCCCAGTTCTTCCAGCACCCGCTCGGCCTCGTGGTTCAGCTCATCGTCGGGGCCGTAGACGCCGATGGTGCGGTCGCCCATGAAGGGCGCGCCGCCGCCGTACAGCTCCTGCTCGTAGAACACCGCAATGCCCGAGATGTCGATGATCTCCGGAATGTCCTCGGTGCGCACCCGGCGGAAGCTGCCCCGGGCGCTCAGCTCCTGGATGCGCTTCTCCTGCGCCTGGTCGATGTTGGCCCCACGGCCATCGAGCACCGTCAGCAGCACCTGCCCCTCCTGTGCCTGGATGTGCACGGCCCCATCCAGCCGCAGGCGCTTGGTGCCAAAGCGGGTGGCCGGCAGCGTCAGCCGCCCCATGTCCACACAGCACACGCCGGTGGAGAGGAGCCCGGCGTCAAAAGCCTCCCGCAGCAGGGCGGCGGCGTTGTCGCCCCAGGTCGCCACCCCAACCCGGTTGCCACGGGCCAATGCCGACCCCACCGCCAGCGCCAGCCGGGCCATCGTCTCGGCCGAGAGATCCTCGTTGAAGGTGCCGGAGATGCCGTTCTCATCAAAGAGCGCCTGGGGGTAGCGGCTGCCGCGCTGCTGGCTGCGGCGCACCCGGGCGTGGCGCTCCACCCGGATGCCCGGCCACAGCAGCACCCCGCGCCCCACCACGCTGTCGCCCCCCACATGCACCGATGCCCCCACGACCGAGCCGTCCTCCAGCCGGGCACGCTCCCCCACCGTCACATCCTCGCAGAGGATGGTGTGGTCAAGATGGGCTGCCCGACCCACAAACACACGATCCAGCAGCACGCTGTGCTGCACCGACGCGCCGCGGCCAATGACACACCCCCGCCCCACCACCCCATGGGGGCCGAGGGCACAGCCGCCTTCCAGCGTCGCCCCAGCCTGGATGTAGCAGGGCGGCGTGATTTCGGCGTCGGTGGGTACTGTCACCGAAGGATCGACCCACAGTCCTTCTTCGGGCTGGGGCAACGGCAACGTCACATTCACCCGGCCTGCCAGCAGGTCAAACTGGGCGGCGGCGTATTGGCCGGGGCTGCCAATGTCGCACCAGTACCCCTCGGTCAGGTGGCCATAGAGAGGCGCGTTCTCCTCCATCAGCGTGGGGAAGAGATCCTTGGCGAAGTCGGCCTTCTCCCCCTCCGCCAGCCGGTCCATCACCTCCGGCTCGATGAGGTAGATGCCGGTGTTGACCGTGTCGCTGAACACATCGCCCCATGCGGGCTTCTCCAGAAAGCGCTCCACGCGCCCTTCTCCATCGGTGATGACGACCCCATAGTCCACCGGCGTATCCACGCTCTTCAACACCAGCGTCACCGCCGCGCGCTTTTGGCGGTGGGCCTCCATGGCCAGGGTGAGGTCGATGTCCGTGAGCGCGTCGCCGCTGATGACGAGGAACGGCTCGTTGAGGAAGTCCCTGGCGGCGCGGACGCTGCCGGCGGTGCCTAGCGGCACCTCCTCCACAAAGTAATGCAGGTGCACGCCCCATTTGGATCCATCGCCGAAGTAACCGCGGATGCTGTCGGGCAGGTAATGGAGCGTCACCGCCACCTCCCGGATGCCGTGGCGCGCCAGCAATTCCAGCGCGTACTCCATGACGGGCCGGCCCAGCACCGGCACCATAGGTTTGGGCAGATCGCAGGTAACGGGCCGCAGGCGACTGCCCTCGCCGCCGGCCATGATGACTGCCTTCAAGATGCAGACCCCCAAGGATTTGATACCGTCAGTATGGGAAAATGAGAAGCGACTCATACCGCGCATGGGCGATGCGAACCCTGCCGCCTGGCGAAAACGCCGCAAACGAGCCGTTGACTTTGACGCCGCGTCACAATGTATGATCCACATGGACACGGCAGACGTAGCAAAGGCGCGGGCAAAACAAAGCGCACACCACGGTTGCGTGATTCACGTTTCTGGCTGAGGCCACTGGCCGCTGTTGGGAGCAGAAAAAGAAGGAGGTCAGACCATGGAGCATTTTGAAGGGTTGTGTTTCCGCCCTGTGACGGCGGATGATGTGGAGATGCTGACCGGCATCATGACGCGCGCCTTTGACGAGGACAGCCGCCGCCACCTGGGCCGCGCCGGAGGCCCTCCCGGCTACGACGACGGCGGGTTTATCCGCCAGTGGTACCTCAACGCCGGGGCGCAGGCATTCAAAGCCGAGCGGGACGGGCGCGTCATCGGCGCGGTCAATGTGTTCCTGGGGCCGGAGGGCGAAGCTTTCCTGGGCAACCTGATGGTGGACGCGGACCTGCAGGACGGCGGTGTGGGGCTGAAGCTCTGGCGGTTTGTGGAGCAGCGCTTCCCCACCGTGCGGGTGTGGCGGACGGAGACACCGGGCTTCTCCCGCCGGAACCACCACTTCTACGTAAACAAGTGTGGGTTCCATGTCGTTCGCATCGACCACCCCAAGAACCTGGCGGAAATGAGCTACTTCATGGAAAAGCGGCTGCCGGCGGGGCACTGAAGCGGCGCAGGGAACAAGAGCCGCCTGAGGGCATGTACCGCAAAGAACGATGGGCTGTATCAAAAAGCGATACGGCCCATCGTTTGTCGTGAATCAGGAGGAGAACCCATTGACGACCATCCGGGGACACTTTCATCCACCCGACGCCTTGTCTCCCGACCGGTGCGAAAAATAGAAACCTATCTGAGCGGCTTCCTCATCACGAACTTTTCTTCCGTTTCCCAATGCTTGGAAAACCCGCTCTTGGTATACAGCGCGACGGGCCCCATGAAATCCTCCGCTTCGTCAATGAATGCTTTGTTGGGATATGCCTCTACAAAGTCAAAGCCATCCCGTGCCGCGTCCGCGCAAACGCGTTCCACCAGTCGGGAGGCAATTCCTCTTCTTTTCATCTTGGGTGCAATCGCAAAGCAAAAGATGGATTTGACCCTTATCTCCGGCGTGGTTTCCTCCGTTGGCACATCGCCCATGAACCGCCGCCAGCAGTAGCATTTCAGGCAATCCATTTTTGTGTTTGCGTTGCACCATCCCACAACCTCATCCCCGCAATAGGCGAGATAGCCTTGGATGTTATCGCCCTTGACGCATTGGATAGCGTACTCTCTCCTGCTCTCCGGTGATGAGGTCAAGTCCTTGCCCTCATAGTCATCATTGCACCACCACACGCAATAGCATCTGTGCTCGCCCCTTCCATCGGCATGCGGCGTCGTATCAAAAAAGCGCACATAGTCCTCAACAAGATCAGGCGTCAATCTGCGTATTTCGATCTGCATGTTGTTTCTCCTCGCACCTTATTGCTCACCATTTGATGACAATGATACAACATGCTTCACGCAAAGGCCATAACGGCTTGCATTGCAACCTGGCATTTTTGACACTCGGCTTGGTCTGTACAAGCCTCTTCACGTGCGTGCATTTGCATACGATGGGCCACCGCCTATGGTGACGCAGCCGAAACGCCCAAGACAAACCACGCTCCCGCAGCCGTTCCTCCTGCCAGGGTAAGAAAAAACCACACCGGGAGAACTGGATTCTCCCGGTGTGGTAGGGTTCGTCAGTGGGCATTGCCCGCCCTTACGCCGTGGGGGTGTCGATGACGTTCTCCTCCAGCAGCGCTTTCTTGATCTTCTTGGGCGCCAGGCGAATCTCCGGCGTGGCGTCTTCGGTGACGCACTCCCGCGTGATGCGGCAGATCTCCACGTCCTGGCGGGAAGGTAGATCGAACATGATGTCGAGCATGACCTTCTCCAGGATGGCACGGAGCCCGCGCGCGCCGGTCTTGCGTTCCAGCGCCTTCTGCGCCACCGCCTGCAGGGCCTCCTCCTCAATGACCAACTCCACGTTGTCCATCTCAAAGAGTCGCTTGTACTGCTTGACGAGGGCGTTACGCGGTTCGGTCAGGATGCGTAGCAGGGCCTTGTCATCCAGCCCGTGCAGCGTCACGATGATCGGCACACGGCCCACGAACTCGGGGATGAGGCCGAACTTCAGCAGATCCTCCGGCAAAATGTGCTTGAGGATGGCGCCGATGTCCTTCTCCTCCCGGCTCATGACCTGGGCACCAAAGCCCATGGTCTTCTTGCCGGTGCGGTTCTCAATGATCTTCTCGATGCCATCAAACGCGCCGCCGCAGATGAACAGGATGTTCGTCGTATCGATCTGGATGAACTCCTGATGCGGGTGCTTGCGGCCGCCCTGGGGCGGGACGCTGGCCACCGTGCCCTCGATGATTTTCAAGAGCGCTTGCTGCACGCCCTCACCGGACACGTCGCGGGTGATGGACGGGTTCTCGCTCTTGCGGGCGATCTTGTCGATTTCGTCGATGTAGATGATGCCCTTTTCGGCCTTCTCCACATCGTAGTCGGCGGCTTGGATGAGTTTGAGCAGGATGTTCTCCACGTCCTCGCCCACGTAGCCGGCCTCGGTGAGGCTGGTGGCGTCGGCAATGGCAAATGGAACCTCCAGAATGCGTGCCAGCGTCTCAGCCAACATCGTCTTGCCGCAGCCCGTGGGGCCGAGCATGACGATGTTGCTCTTCTGCAGCTCCACGTCCTTGTTCTTGTCGCCGTAACTGATGCGCTTGTAGTGGTTGTATACCGCGACGGCGAGGGATTTCTTGGCGTCCTCCTGCCCAATGACGAACTCGTCCAGGATGTTCTTGATCTCCTTGGGCTTGGGGATGTTCTTCAACTCCGTCGTGGCCGGCGAGGCAAAGTCCTCGTCGATGATCTCCTGGCAAAGCTCGATGCATTCATCGCAGATATAGACCCCGGGGCCGGCCACCAGCCGGCGCACTTGGTCCTGTGCCTTGCCGCAGAAGGAGCACTTCAATTGGCTTTTATCTTCACTCTTGGGCATTTTCGCTCCTTTCCTGTGGCGGGGATGCTCAGCGGGTGATCATCACTTCGTCAATGAGGCCGTAATCCTTGGCCTCTTGACTGAACATGAAAAAGTCACGCTCCACATCCCGCTCAATGCGTTCCAGCGGTTGGCCGGTCATCTCGGACAGCAGCCGGTTCATGGTCTTCTTTATCTTTATGATGTGTTCGGCCTGAATGGCGATGTCGGTCGCCTGGCCACGGGCACCGCCCGAGGGCTGATGGATCATCACTTCACTGTTGGGCAGCGCGCGGCGCTTGCCCTTGGTGCCGGCGGCCAGCAGGAACGCGCCCATGGACGCGGCCATGCCGATGCACATGGTGCTCACATCGCACTTGATGTACTGCATCGTGTCATAGATGGCCATGCCCGCCGAGATGGAGCCGCCGGGGCTGTTGATGTAGAGGGAGATGTCCTTGGCGGGGTCCATCGCTTCCAAATACAGAAGCTGCGCCACCACGAGGTTGGCCATGTGGTCCTCCACCTCGCCGGTGACAAAGACAATGCGGTCGTTCAAAAGCCGGGAGTAGATGTCGTAAGACCGCTCTCCGCGGTTGGTCTGTTCCACTACCATTGGCACTAAGCCCATGATCTACACTCCTTTCGCCGGGAGGTTTTGGTCTCCCGTTATGCAGAAACCGCGTTGTCCGCCAGGAACTTCACCGTCTTCTGCATTATAATATTGTCCTTGAGATAGTGTTTATCCTCTTCGGTCAGCGTCTTTTTCATGTCGTCGGCCGATTGGTTGCGTGCGGCGGCCAGCTTCTCCACCTCAGCGTCGACGTCCTCGTCGGTGGCTTCGATGCTCTCGGCCTTCTGGATCTGCTCCATCACCAGCGACGTGCGCACGGTGCGGGCGGCCTCGCCCTTGTTCTGCTCCAGCAGCGCCTCACGGGTCTGGCCGGTCATGTTGAGGTAATCCTCCAGGCGCAGGCCCTGGTAGCTCATGCGGAATTCAAAGTCGCGCACCATGCGCTCGGCCTGCCGGTCGATCATGCACTGGGGGATCTCCACCGTGGCGTTGGCAGCGGCCTGCTCGATGAGCTTTTCTTCATACTCATTCTGGGCGCGCTGGGTGTTGGTCTCTTCCTGCTTGGTGCGGATGCTGGCCTTGTACTCGTCCAGCGTCTCAAACTCGCTGACGTCCTTGGCGAACTCGTCGTCGATGGCCGGCACTTCCTTGCCTTTGATCTCGCGAATCTTCACCAGGAACACGGCTTCCTTGCCGGCCAGCTCCTCGGCGTGGTACTCGGTGGGGAAGGTCACCTTGACCTCACCCTCCTGGCCCACGGTCATGCCAATGATCTGCTCCTCAAAGCCCGGGATGAACCGGCCGGAGCCAATCTCCAGGGGCTGGTTCTCGGCGGTGCCGCCGGGGAACATGACCCCATCGGTGAAGCCGGAATAATCGAGCATGATGCGGTCGCCGTTCTGCACAGGGCGGTCGGTGACCTCCACCCAGCGGGCGACACGATCCTGGGCGCTCTTGAGTTCGGCGTCCACGTCCTCATCGGTCACGGGGTACTCGGGCTTCTCGGCCACGAGGCCCTTGTACTGGCCCAGGGTCACCTCAGGCTTGAGGGTGACGACGGCGGTGAACACGATACCCTTCTCGGCGCCGATCTCCAGCACATCAATCTCGGGTTGGTCCACAGCAAACAAGCCCTGCTCGTCAATGGCCTTGTCGTAGGCATCGGGGATGGCGATATTGCAGGCTTCGTCGTAGAAGACGGCCTCGGAATAATAGCTTTCAATGATCTGCCGGGGGGCCTTGCCCTGCCGGAACCCGGGGATGTTAATCTGCCCGCGCATCTTGAGGTAAGCCTTCTGCATCGCGTCCCGGTAGGCGTCCTGCTCCACGGTGATGGTCAGCTTGGCCTCGTTGACCCCGGTCTTCTCCATGGTGACTGTCATTGGGTGAGTCCTCCTATACCTTCTTGCAAATAATAGACGGAAACCGGCCCTGCGCGGTGGTCGGCAGAGCATTTCCTCGAAACTATACCACAGCCGCCGTCCAGTTGCAACCAATTCATCTCCATATGCTCTTCTTTTGTCCCCAGTATATCTTATTGGTCAAAGAAGGTCAATAGGGTTTGCTCCTCCCGACTGGCGATGTTTTGAAGGCTGGCATTTTATGTTATAATTCCACAGACCGATTGCGTTGAAACATCTCTTGTGAGGTACGGTATATGTTGGGTCAATATGGCTTTGTGCGCGTGGCCGCCGCCACCCCCCGCCTGCGGGTGGGCGACGTGGTCTACAACACCAAAGAAACGCTGCAGCTGCTGACGCGGGCCGAACGGGCCGGTGCGTCGGTGGCCCTGTTCCCTGAGCTGGGGCTGACCGGCTACACCTGCGCCGATCTCTTTCTGCAGCCGACGCTGCAGCGAGCGGCACTCGATGGCCTGCGGCAGGTGGCCACGGCCAGCGGGGCCACGGTGGCCATCGTGGGCTTGCCGATGGTGGTGGAAGGGCGGCTCTACAACTGCGCGGCCGTGGTGGGGCGCGGCCGGGTGTTGGGCCTCGTGCCCAAGATTCATCTCCCCAACTACCAGGAGTTTTACGAGCGGCGGTGGTTTGCCTCCGGCGGCGGCACCCGCTTCACCGTCAATCTGGACGGTGCCGAGGTGCCTTTCGGGCCCGACCTCCTCTTTCAGGCCGAGGATGGGTTGCTGACCTTCGGCATCGAGATCTGCGAAGACCTGTGGACGCCCAGCCCGCCGTCAGCGGCCCTGGCTCAGCGGGGGGCGATGGTCATCTTCAACCCCTCGGCCAGCGACGAGGCCGTGACCAAGCAGGACTACCGCAAGGGCCTCATCGCCATGCAGTCGGGCCGTTGCATCGCGGGCTACGTCTACGCCGGGGCCGGCCCCGACGAATCGACGACCGACGTGGTCTTTGGCGGCTACACCTGCGTGGCCGAAAATGGCCGCATGCTTGCCGAGGGCGAGCGTTTCCGCCGCGATGTGCTGACAACCGCCGACCTCGACCTGGGGCGGTTGCAGTTTCAACGGGTGCGCTGCTCCACGTTCTTTGCCGACCAGGAGCGGCCCGAGGGCCGCTCCGTGCGCTTCCCGCTGGATGAGCGCGGCGAGCTGCCCCTGCTGCGCCACTACGCGGCGCTGCCCTTTGTGCCCGGCGGCACCGAGCAGGACGCCCGCTCCGGGGAGATCACGGCCATCCAGGTGGCGGCGCTGCGCAAGCGCATGGAGCACACCGGCCTCAAGCGGGCGGCTGTCAACGTCTCCGGCGGGCTGGACTCGGCGCTGACGCTGCTCATCGCCGCGCGGCTCTTTGCCGAGGAGGGCTGGAACCCCGCCGACCTGCACGCGCTGACGCTGCCGGGCTTTGGCACCGGCGCACGCACCAAGAGCAACGCCCTGGGACTGATGCAGGAGCTAGGCTGCACCATTCGGGAGATTGACATCTCCGCCGCCGTCAACCAGCACTTCCTCGACATCGGCCAGGACCCCAGCGTGCACGACATCGCCTATGAAAACTGCCAGGCGCGGGAGCGCACCCAGATCCTCTTTGATTACTGCAACCACATCGGTGCGCTGGCGCTGGGCACCGGCGATCTGTCGGAGCTGGCGCTGGGCTGGTCCACCTACAACGGCGACCACATGTCCATGTACAACGTGAACAGCGGCGTGCCCAAGACGCTGGTGCGCCACCTTGTGCGGTGGCTCAGCGTGAACCACTTCAACCCCACGGTGGCCGAGATCGCCGCCGACATTCTGGACACGCCGGTGTCGCCGGAGCTCATCCCCTCCCGCGAGGGGGAGATCGACCAGCGCACCGAGGACATCCTGGGGCCCTACGAGCTGCACGACTTCTTCCTCTACCACATGCTGGAGGGTGGCGCGTCACCCTCCAAGCTGCTGCTGCTGGCGCTGCACGCCTTTGGCGACCGCTACCCGCAGGAGCTGATGAAGAAGACGCTGCGCACCTTCCTCACCCGGTTCTTCAGCCAGCAGTTCAAGCGCTCCTGCCTGCCGGATGGCCCACGGGTGGGCACGGTGGCCCTCTCCCCCCGGGGCGACTGGCGCATGCCGTCGGACGCCTCGGCGGCGGTGTGGCTGGAGGAGCTGGACACGCTGTAATCCCCCTTCACAGGTACGCAAAAAGCGCTCCTTCCTCCGGAAGGAGCGCTTGGTGTATTCAACCATATCATACCGCCCGCAGGCCGCGAAAACCGCCTACCCCGGCAGGGAGCCGCCACTCGCACTGCCCTTGGTGTCCTTGGGCTTCGGCAGCGTCTGCCACACCACCAAGGAAAACGCGAACCCCACGAACACCAGCCAGGCAAAGAGCAGCCCCGTCCCCGTGGCGTTCCAGTGATCCAGGCCAAAGCCATAGAGCCACTGCCCCAGCGGGATGGCGAGCATGGCCATGGACGTGACCGCGCCACCCACCCGGCCCAGCAGTTGGCCGGGCACCAGCTTCTGCATGGCGGTGACGGTGCCAACGCTGGCCAGCGCCATGGTGGCGATGACCGCAAAACCCATGAGGCACAACGCCGCGTAGCGCACGGGGCCAAACGTGCCGTGGGTGTCATAGACACACAGAGCAGCAGCGGCCACCAGCACCGCATCCAGCGCCAGCACCCAGGTCAACAGCGGCTTGTAGTCCACCCGCTTCAGGAGCACGCTTGCCAGCACCGACCCCACCACCGGCCCCACGAAGACCAGCGACTGGGACAGGCCATACAGCCCCTCCGACGCGCCCAGGTTGATGCGGATCATATAGGGAATGCCCACGTTGAGGAAGGGATTGAGCGCCAGATTGGCGAGCACGCTGACTACGACGATGAGGATGAGCTCCCGGCTGCCGGCAATGGCACCCATGCCCTCAGCAAAGGAGCGGCGAAACGACGTGCGCGCCTCCGCCGGTTGGGGTTTCCATTGGTAGCGAAGGCCCCCTTCCAGCAGGGCGGAGAGGAAGAAGCTGGCGCCATTGAAGAGCATGACCACAAAGAGGCCAACGCCGTTGTAGAGCAGAGCCGCCAGCACCGGCATGACGATGTAGGAGGCATTGGAGATGGTGGACGACACGCTGTTGGCGTCGGTGAGATCGTCACTCTCCACCAAATCTGGCAGGATGGCACTGATGGCCGGGTCGTCAAAGGCCTGCAGCGACGAAGACAGCAGCACCAGCAGATAGATGGCCGGCAGAGAAAGCTCGGCCACAAACCGGTGATAGAGCGCAAATGCCACCGTCAGAATGCCTGCCAGCACATCGAGCACCACCAGCAACCGCTTGCGGTTCACCCGATCCACCACCACACCGGTCAGCGGGCCAAAGAGCCGCGGAATCATGCCGACGGCCAGCACCGTGGCGAACTTGACGCCCGAGCCGCTGGCCAGCACAAAGAGCGAGAGCGCGAAGCTCTGCACAATGCTGCCCATGGCCGAGACGCTCTGCGCACCCAGGAGCAGCGCGACGTTTCGCTTGGCCAAAACCTTCAGCAGATTCACACCGGTCCCCCGTCGTTTTTGTGGTTCCTATTTTATGATGCTAAAGTGCTGCTTGTAAACTCTTTTCTTCCATAAAATGGATGGAGCAAAGATTTAAGCAAAAAAAGGCACATCAGCACTGACTTTTGGTGCAGTGTCGATGTGCCAATGCGGCCGACCAACCGGGGAACCCCCGCGACCGGCAGGAAAGGAAGCTCAAACCTTGGGCATCCGCTGGTGCAAGCGGATCAGGTGGCCCCCTGAAAGACCGTGTCGGTATCAAGGCACAGGTGCTGGGCGGCGGTTCGGCCGGTCGTCAGCGCAACGGGCAGCCCACCCGGCGCACGCAGCCGCTGGCCGGCGAAGTAGACGTTTCGGATGCCCTCCGGCTTGCAGGGGTAGGGCTTGGCAGGCATGCCCTTACCCATGATCGTCATCCACGACCCTTTGTAGGAGTGGAGATACCGCTCGTAGGTCAAAGGCGTCGCCACGTCCCACACGGCCACCTTGCCAGCCGTCTGCGGGTACTTCCGGGCGAGGAGGTCTATGAATGCCATCGCCAGCTTTTCCTTCTCCGCCGCGTAGGTGCCGTTTTCGCGGCAGGTTTTCCAAAACTCGTAGGTGTCCCCGCCAAAGAAAGCGGTGAGGGCCGTGCAGCCAGCGAGCGCGTAGCCCGGGTAGGTGGAATAGTTGTTGATCCCGATGATCCTCTGCTCGATGCCGCCGCAGGTAAGTGGCACATCGGCCTCAAACTGCACGCTCTCCGGAAGGTCAGCGAGGTTGGCTTCCACGCCGATGCTGAGGAAGGTATTGAGTGACGGCACGGTTGTCTGCTTCATCCGTTCCACCCACGGCTCCCGGATCGGCGGGTCAAACAGGCGATCGACAGCCGCCAGCGTGTCCTGCGTCACGATCACCGCGTCGGCCTCCTCCGCCCCACCTTCGAGCTCCACGCCGACGGCCGCGCCATCGCGGACGATGACGTTGCGCACCGGGGTGTTGTACCGAATGGCCCCGCCGAGCTTCACAAACTTGTCGGCCATGCGCCTTGCCATCGCCAGCGAGCCGCCCTCGGGGTACCCGCCATCGCCGGCCGCGTAGGTCGCCAGGGTGAAAACGACGCTGGTTGCGACGTAGTCCGCCCCAACGACACTTTCCAATGCCTGCCGCAGGGCGGGGTTTTGGAAGCGGGCCGCGTATTCACCGACCGTCAGGCCCGCGTAAAAGGACAGCCGGGGCATCGCGGCCAGCATGGCCGGCAGCGCCGCGAGGGACTGAGAGCGGCGCTTTTGAACCCGGAGGCCCTTCAGATCGGTGACCGGCATTCCCATGGATTGGAAGTGCGCGATGTCCCTGCACAGGCGTTTGATTTCCGCCCCATCCTCCGGGGCGATCTCCAGAAAGTGTTGGCGCAGCCGATCGACGTCGCGGTACAGGCAGACCGTCGTGCCACCCAATTCCATCCGGGTGAAGGGGTCACGGTTGTAGACACGCACGCTGTCATCGAGGGCACCGACCTCCCGCCAGAGGGCGTGAAGCTCCGTTTGGGGGGAGGAGCCGGTCAGCCAGTGCATGCCGCCCTCAAAGAGGTAGCCCTTGCGCCGCCAGCTCGTGGAAGCGCCACCGGGGATGGTGTGACCCTCGAGGATGGTCACGTCAAAGCCGCTCTGCCGGGCGTAGATGCCCGCTGAAAGCCCCGCAATGCCTGCGCCAACGATGAGTACCTTTTTCATGATGGATGCCTCCTTATGATATCAATGATCCAGCTGCTCTCCGGGCAGGGCATGTCGGGTTTCACCGCCATCTGCTCCGCTATGCCCTGAATGGCGCACCAGAAGGCGATGGCCAATGCGCCGGGGTCGCCCTCGCGGATGGTGCCACTCCCCTGCCCCTGCCGGATCAACCGGATGGACGGGGTGTAGATGTCAAAGCCCTTCAGGAGATCCTTCACACGCTGGGGTGCTGCCTCGTTGTACATGGCCTGGCCCATGAGCACAAACATTTTAGCGACAAAGGGCTGGGTGCGCAGGTGCTCCAAAATCTGCTCCGTCACGCGCTCAAAAAACCGTAGCGGGTCGCTCTCGGGCGATTCCATCATCCCCATGGGTCCGGCGACGCCCATGCGGATGAGTTCCTCGTAGAGCGCTTCTTTGGATTCAAAATAGTGAAACAGGAGCCCCGCGCTCATGCCGACCTGCCGCGCGATGTCGCTGACCTTGGTGGCAGCGTAGCCGTTGCGGATAAAGAGATCCAGCGCCGCCACCAAAATCTCCTGCCGCCGCTTCTCCTTTTGTTCGTCGCGAATCCCCATGCAGCAAACCCCGCGTTTTCGTTGAATTATTTTTCATTGAATCTCAATTTAATATAATGCACCTGGCGTATATTGTCAAGAGGGCTACCTAAATAAAACCATGCGCCGCAGAAACAAGAACGGGCTTCCCTTGGGAAGCCCGTTCGCTGGAAACCTTCACTTTCGTCTCACATTCCTGGGTAGAGAGGGTAAAAGACAACCGCCTCCTCTCACCCGCATACGAAAAAACAGACCGACATGAGCCGGTCTGTTTCTGTGGTTGTGACCACTGAAGGTGGCATACGCAATGGTGCCGAAGGCGGGGCTCGAACCCGCACACCCTCTCGAGCGAGGGATTTTAAGTCCCTTGCGTCTGCCAGTTTCGCCACTTCGGCAAAAGAAAAATGGAGGCGCCATCCAGACTCGAACTGGAGAATAGAGGTTTTGCAGACCTCTGCCTTACCACTTGGCTATGGCGCCACACAAAGAAAAATTGGAGCGGGAAACGGGATTCGAACCCGCAACCTTCGCCATGGCAAGGCGACGCTCTAGCCGTTGAGCTATTCCCGCATATCCACACCCCGTGGGTTGAGCAACGCGCTGGTGGGAACAGTAGGACTCGAACCTACGACCTGTCGGATGTAAACCGAATGCTCTACCAGCTGAGCTATGCTCCCGCGTCTGGCGCGTGGGTTTTATTATAAACGAGCGATGTGCCCTTGTCAACACCTCGTGCCTGTGGTTTTGTCGTGGGTTTGACGTTCCACAAAGCGCACAAAGGACTTTGGGCAGAGGCGTAGAATTGTCACTCCATCCACGCGAAGGAGGAACGGCAATGCCATATGATGTGATTACGCCCAAGCCCACCCCCGGCGACACCGCCTGGTTTCAAAACGACCGGTTCGGGCTCTTCATCCACTGGGGGACCTATTCCCTGGCCGCCCGGCATGAGTGGATCAAGAGCATGGAGCAGATTGACGACGAGACTTATGAGCAGTACTTCCGCCACTTCGACCCCGATCTCTATGATCCGGCGCTGTGGGCGGCGGAGGCCCGCAACGCCGGCATGAAATACTTCGTGGTGACGACCAAGCACCACGAGGGCTTCTGCCTGTGGGACACCGCGATGACCGATTACAAGGCCACCAACACCCCCTATGGCCGGGATGTGCTGCGCCCCATGGTCGATGCCTTCCGCCAGGAGGGAATGAAGGTCGGCTTCTACCACTCGCTGCTGGATTGGCACCACCTCGAATACACCGTGGATAACTGCCACCCCCAGCGCAACAACCCCGACTTTGTGCGCCAGAGCGCCCAGCGGGACATCCGCAAATACGCCGACTACCTGTACGCCCAAACCAAAGAGCTGATGACCGGCTTTGGCAAGGTTGACATCCTGTGGTACGACTTCTCGGTGGCGGCGACCAAGGAGTTTGCCGGCAAGAGTGTGGAGGAATGGCAGAGCCAGCGGCTCATCGACCTGGTGCGTAGCCATCAGCCCCACATCATCATGAACGACCGGCTCAACATTGAGCAGGACCTGCGCACCCCCGAGCAATACCAGCCTCGCGAGTGGCCTACCGTAGGCGGCCAGCCCGTGGTGTGGGAGGCCTGCCAGACCTTCTCAGGCTCCTGGGGCTACTACCGCGACGAATACACCTGGAAGAGCGTGGAGATGCTGGTGCAGATGCTGGCGGACACCGTCAGCAAGGGCGGCAACCTGCTCCTGAATGTCGGCCCCACCGGCCGGGGTGAGTTTGATGAGCGGGCCATCGACCGCCTCAGGGGCATTGGCCAGTGGATGCGCCGGCACAGCCGCTCCATCTATGGCTGCACCCAGGCACCGGCCCAGTTCCAGTGCCCGCAGGATTGCCGCCTCACCTACAACCCCACGACTAACCGCCTCTACGTGCACGTGTTTGCCTGGCCCTTCCGTCACCTCCATCTCGATGGCTTCGCCGGCAAGGTGGAGTACGCCCAACTCTTGAACGACGCCTCGGAAGTCAAGCGCATTGAATACGACCGAGACGACGAGGCTGGTTTTGGCATCGATGTGCCAGGGAAGAAGGGACTGCTGACCCTGGAGCTACCCATCCAGAAGCCCAACGTCGCCGTGCCGGTCATTGAGCTGTTCCTGAAGTAATCCCCACAACACAAACACCAAAAAGGAGAGGCTCTCGCCTCTCCTTTTAGGCTGTCGACAAACCATTTCGCGCAGAAAGAACAGAACCGAGCGCCGATTCATTCGGCGGGAGGAACACTACTGTTGGTACAATGGAAAGTGGCCTTTCCGCCCACGGGCAACGTTCTCTTCGGAAAAACTCGCATGAGAAGGTCGGTTTTCCGTCGCCCGGCGACATGCGCGGCGGACGACGAAATTGACGCTATCACAAGTACATCCCATTCGCCTTCGGCGCGAACGCGACGAAGGCGAGCGTGTCGGCTTTGTCGACACGAAAAAGGAGAGGCACTCGCCTCTCCTTTTTCCGTTTGCATTCCGTTGCCTAGCGCCGTCGGGCGGGCTGCTCACGCTGGCGCTTGTCCTTGAGGATCATGACGACCAGCACGATGACCGTGATGACGATGAGGAAGCCCACGATGAGCAACGCCACCATCAGGGACCCGAGGCTACCATTGCTGCCGCCGGTCACCTGCGTGGCCGAGGGAGATGGCTCAATGCTGGCAGTGGGGCTGGCAGAGGCAGCGCCGTCGGTCACGGTGATCTCCACCGGGCCGGACGCCACGCGGTATTCGCCGTTCTCCCCCTCCACCACCGCATAGAAGTTGAAGTCCGTGGTCTGGGTCACGCTGGCGCGGTAGACAAAGGGATTTTCACCCACGGGCAGGATGTCAAACTCCTTGATGACCACCCCGTCCTGGTCCACAATTTTAACGTCAGCCACCGAGGCGTCGGACTTGTTGTTGACGGTGATGGTGAAATTGACATCCCCGGGCTGGGTCAGCTGCAGGGTGTCGCTGCTGGCCAGAATTTCCAGGTCATAGTCGGCGGCCGGGGCCGTCTCCTCCGCGCCGGAGATTTTGACCGTCTCGGAGTTTGAGCGGAAGGTGTAGGTGTTGCCGTCGGAGTCCTTGGCGGTCACCACGAAGCGGAACTTCGTCGTCTCCGTTAGGGTGACGCTCTTGGTGAACTCCTTGCGGATACCGGTCTTGAGCGAAGAGGTGGTGAACAGATCACTGCCCAGGGTGTCGTCGCTGACCGTAATGCTCTTGAGATTCAGGTTTCCGGTGTTGGTGATGGAACAGCTCAGGGTGATCTCACCCCCGGAGGCAACCTCGGACTGGCTGGCCTCCAGCACCACGTCCATGTCGGCGGTGGAAAGGCTCACGGTCTTTGCTGAGAGTGACTTGGTGTAGGTCTTGCCGTTGGCCTCATAGGTGAGCTTCGGCTCGGAGGTCAGGTCAGAGTCCATCGTATGCTTGTAAGTGAGCGTCTTGGACTTGCCGGCGCTGAGCTTGGAGTAGGTGAGGCTGACATCGCCGGCCTTCTCGTCGGTCACCACCAAGTCGGTGATCGGAACAGAGCCGGTGTTGGAGATCTTGTAGGAGATGGTGACCTCCGACCCCTTGGCGGCGCTGGACTGGCTGAAGGACCGGGAGAAGGACACCTCAGGCTCGGCGGCTTCCTCCCCCTCCACCTTGACGGAGAAGGACAGGCTACCACCGCCATCCCACAGCAGCTGCAGGGAGATGCTGTGGCCCAAGTCGTCTTCCGAGACCGGCAACGTGCAGGAGATCGTCTGCTCGTCACCTGCGTCAATGTCATAGACATCGCTGAGACGGTCACCGTCGCGGGCCACATAAACGCCGGTGGCCTTGTCGGCGCTGTTGTCAGCCACCTTCACCCCGACGCTCAATGTCACCTCACCGGCACCTGAGAGCGTGGTTGGGTTCACACTGGTCGACACGATGCTCACATCGGCAGCCGCCAGAGCAACCGTGGGCGGCAGCGCGGCCAGCACCAATACCAGAGACACAAAAACAGAAAAAACACGACGCAAACGCATCTCGTGCAGTCCCTCCAACACAAAAAATTCGATGCCGTGGACGAAGGCCCGAACCGGCATGGACCTACTAGAACAAAAGGTATTCTATCCTATTCACCGGGCAATGTCAAACGACGGCAGGGCGCGAATCCCTGCTTCCCGCGCCAGATTCTGCCAGTTTGCGACAGTCCGGACAAGGGTACTGCCGCGCTGCCACTTCTCATTTCGTGTCGTTTTTGCTATAATCTATCTGTTTGTGTTACAAAGATAAATCAGGTGGTCGTCTCCCTTTGCGGGAGCGCTGCCGCCATTCTGTGGATAAGGAGCGTTCCATGCGGAAAATTGTCCTGTCGGCGATGTTGTCGCTGTTGCTGGTGGTCAGCGGTACCCTGCCGGTGCTGGCAGCGCCCAGCGCGCTGATGGCCGTGCCCCAGCCCGTACACACCGCCTCCCCGAGAGACTTTGACAAGCTGGCCCCCGATGGGCAGCTCAAGGCAAGCGCCGTCAAGGCCGAAACCGCCGTCCTCATCGACGAGCGGACGGGCAAGACACTCTTTGAAAAGAACGCCGACAAAAAGGAGTTCCCGGCCAGTACCACCAAGATCATGACCTGCCTGCTGGCGTTGGAGAAGGGCAACCTCTCCGACAGCGTGACGGTGGAGGAAACGCCCCAGATGGAGGCGGGTGCCACCTCCATCGCGCTGGAGAAGGGCGAGACCATGACGCTGGAGAACCTTCTCTACGCCCTGATGCTCCCCTCCGCCAACGACGCGGCCATCGTCATCGCCCAGCATCTGGGCGGCTCGGTGGAGGGCTTTGCCGACATGATGAACGCAAAGGCCAAGGAACTGGGCATGACCGGCACCCATTATATCAACCCCAACGGCCTAAACGACCCCGAGCACTACACCACCGCCCGGGACATGGCCACCCTGGCGCTGGCCGCGCGCAAATACCCCGAGTTCTGCAAGATCGTCTCCACCCAGCGCTACACCATCCCGGCTACCAACAAGAACGATCAGCGGCCCCTGAAGAACACCAACCGGCTCATCAGCACCAGTGACGACGAAATCTATGCCTACGAATACGCCACCGGCGTCAAAACCGGCTACACCAGTGCCGCCGAACACGCGCTGGTCTCCTCCGCCCAGAAGGACGACCTCTCCCTCATCGCCGTGGTACTGCGGGACGAGAAGCTGGGCAAGTGGACCGACAGCATCACCATGTTTGAGTATGGCTTCCAATTCTATGACACCGCCGACCTGACCGACGCCCTGGGGTCGCTGGATTTGAGCGCCGACGTGCCAAGCAGCGACAAGGAAGGGGCCGAGAACGTCGCCCTGCCGCTGGAGGTGGTGCCCGATGGTTCTATCACCCTCACGGACACCAAGGAGACGATCGCCAGCATCAAGGCCGATCCCTCCCTCATCGAGCACACGCTGGCACTGAAGGACGGCCTGACCGCCCCCATTGAGAAGGGTGCGGAGGTGGGCACGGTCACCTTTGCCTACAACAGCGAGGAGATCGCCACCTGCAAGCTGGTGGCCGCCCAGGCCGTGGGTGTGCCCGGCCAGAGCACCAAGCCCACGGCCTCCGCCGGTGGCGTCGTCTCACTGCCGGGGGGCAGCAGCGGGTTGCTCCGCTATGTTCTGTTGGGCCTTGGCATCCTGTTGCTGGTGGCCGCGGCGCTGGTGGCGCTGCGCATGGTGAACCTGCACAGCCGCAGCCAGCGCAACCGCCAGTACAACTACCGTTACCGCACAAGCAGCCGCCGCAGCCGCAAATAGCTGGCCGACGACGCATATATAGAATACAGTACCGTCAGGAGGTTCAGCATGAAAGTGTTCGTGACCGGCGGAGCCGGCTACATCGGTTCCACCACCTGCTCGGCCCTGCGGGACGCGGGCCACACCCCCGTCGTCCTCGACTCGCTGGTCAACGGCCGGCGGGAGTTCGTACGGGACGGCATCTTCTACGAGGGCGACATCGCCGACCGGGCGCTGGTGGAACGCATCTTCCGCGAGCACCCCGACATCGCCTGCACCATCCACTTTGCCGCGCTCATCGTCGTGCCCGACTCGGTGGCCCGGCCCTATGAGTATTACCGGGAGAACGTGGTCAAGTCGCTGGAGCTCTTCCACACCCTGGAGGAGTTGGGTTGCCGACGGGTGTTGTTCTCGTCCTCGGCGTCCATCTACGGCTCGGTTCCCACCTTCGTCGTGCGGGAGGATGCCCCTCTCGCCCCCTCCAGCCCCTACGCCCGCACCAAGTACATGATGGAGATGATGCTGGAGGACCTGTGCCGGGCCGGTGCGCTCAGGGGCATTGCCCTGCGCTACTTCAACCCCATCGGTGCCGACCCGCAGATGCGCTCCGGCCCCTATGACCCCGCCCCGACCCATGTGCTGGGCAAGATGATGTCTGCCGCGCTGGGTGACATCCCCGAGTTCCAGCTGACCGGTGACCAGTGGCCCACCCGGGACGGCACGGGTCTGCGGGATTACCTGCACGTGTGGGACCTGGCCCAGGCCCATGTGCGGGCGGTGGAGCGTTTCGACGACGCCTTCGCCCAGGCCGGCGGCGACTATCTGGCCATCAACCTTGGCACCGGCAACGGCGTGACCGTGAAGGAACTGCTGGCGGCCTTTGAGGACGTCTACGGCAGGAAGATCGTGACCCACATCACGCCTGCCCGCCCCGGCGACGTGGCCGGTGCCTGCGCCGACGCCACCCGTGCCCAGGAGCTGCTGGGCTGGCAGGCCCAATACACCATCCCCCAGGCCATCGAGCACACCCTCCGGTGGCTGCGGGATGTTCGCCCCGGCCTGCTGGGGTACTGAAGCCAACTACAAGGGCGCTGACGACCGTCAGCGCCCTTTACATACCAAACGGCCCGTACCTCCCCGCCCCACCGCCTGATACAAAGGAGAACCGCCCATGGCACGCTGCAGCTTCGGTTCCGTCGTCGTCAACGACACCTTCACGCCCCAGTGGCCTTTCGGCACCGACCTGGAGGCGCGCTTGTTCTACGCGGAGGAGGACGGGCGGCAGTGGCTGCTGTGCGCGTTTGACTTCTCGGGCACCTTCCGCCGCACGGCCCTGCGCTTCCGGCAGGAATTGAGCCGCCAGACCGGCATCCCAACCGAGCACATCTGGTACCACGAGCTGCAGATCCACGCCGCGCCCATCTCCTGGGAGCTGGACGGCGACGCCTGCGGCAGACTCATTGCCCTTTGTGTGCCTGCGGTACGCAGCATGATGGCACGGGCGGAGGAAGCTGAGATGCGCGTGCTGCTCACGGACCTGACGGGGTACAACCTGAACCGGGAGCAATACATCCCGGGTTTGGGGGCCGTCACCGTGTGGGCGGGGCTGCAGCTGGATGACGAGGGCCGACCGTGGAGCCAAAACCCGGCGATCATGAACCTGAACGGATACGTGCCTCCCCTGCCGGCCTTCGACCAGCCCATCCCCTTTGACCGCCCCACCGACAGCCAAGGGATGCTGGCGGTGTTCCGGGGCAAAGCTGGCCAAGTGCTGGGCACACTTACGCGCTTCGCCGCCCACCCCGATGTGGCGGTGCTCTTTGAGTCCTACGGCGTCACCGACCAATACCGCTACCACTTTGACTGGACGGGATACCTGCGCCAGCACATCGACGGGCGGCTGGGCGGCACGAGCGTGTACCTCAACGGCCCCTGCGCCGACCTGTGCACCAAAAAAGGGTACGAGGGCATGACGACCTACGAAGCCTGCGACCGGGAATGCCGCCGCATCGGCGAGGAGATCGCCGACGAACTGCTGCGCCGCTGGGAGACGGACGATGCACCGTGGCAACCCGTCCGGCTGGGCCAGCCGGCCCACGGCAGTGTGGCGCTGCCCCTACGGGCGAGCCTCCCCCACTCGCTGGAGGAGAGCCGCCACTGGCAGCCCCGCATCGACCGTGCTGCCGCCGCGCTGCAGGATGCCCTGCGGCGCGGGGACACACCCGCCACGATCAAAGGGTGCATCGATGAGCTGCGCCACCAGCAGACGCTGCCGACGCTGGTCAACGAATGGGTGGGTTTGAGCAAAGAGGAACTGCGGGAACGGGAAGCGGCAGTAGAGATCGTAAGTGTGGCTCTCAATGGTCTGTTGTTTGCGGGGCTGCCCGGCGAGGCACTGACCGAAACCGGCGAGTGGCTCCGCGCCAGAACGTTGGGCCGTCGCCTCGTCCCACTCGACCAAGTCAACGGCTACCTGGGGTACCTGACGACCGCCCGGGCCTATGACGAGGGCGGCTACTCCTATTGGGGCGGCTGGGTGCGGCGGGACGCCGAGGAGACCCTGCGCCGCCAGGCGCTGGAGGTCATTGAACAGGCCGCCCGCGGACTGTAGCTGATACAGAACTCCCGGAATGCAGCAAATTTGGCTTACCGTCTTTCTTTGTTCACGCCAGCATCGCGCTTGATGTGAAACTGCAGTTTGCTGCGACAAGCCCCTGACCCCTGCCAAAACAGAGGCTTTGGAGGCTTATGCAATATTGTTCACATCCGCAGTGAAAAGGCAGGAGATTAGGTGCTGAAAAGCCTGCAATCGCAGGCTTTTCATCTGTGTCGCTGTGCTGCTCAACAAGACTCCGCATAAGAATCCGGGTCAAGATTCGTATCACGCGCGGCTAACGGCATATTGGGAGGTTGCGAGGAACTCGGGAGATGGCATAAAGCCCCAGCCCGGCGTGGTAGGTACTGCGGCGCGGCCATCGGCGATCTTGATTTGCGGGGAGTAACTCTCCAGCGCCCATGGGTCATCTTCGATACCGCATTCGAGGAAAGGATAGGGGTTTTCGATACACGCCATATAATGAAGCCCCATCACGAAGATCGGAGAACGATTTGAAGTGTGGGGTGTGACAAGCCTGCCGCGCTTGGCCGCATACCGGGCAATGCGCAAGGCACGGGAGAAGCCACCAATGTACAGCAGATCTGGCTGGCACACATCCATCACATGTTCGTCGATCATGCGCTCCCACATCGTGTCGACATAATCCTGCTCCCCTCCCGCTACCGACAGGCCGAATTGAGCGCAACCCTCGCGTACTGCCTTGGTCTTTTCAATCTGCCAATAGGGGCAGGGCTCCTCATACAGTGCGACGCCCAGGTCGTGGAAATATCGTCCCATTTCGATCGCTTTCTCCACGCTGTAGTTGCCGTTTACGTCCACGATCAAATGAGTGCCGGGGGTGGCTGTTTTCACCATCGCGGCGACCATGTCCTCGGTGCGGTGGGGCCAAAAATCCTGGTTGCGGCCCACCGGGATACCGGGATGCAGCTTGATTGCCCGGTAACCGTATTTGTCCTGCAACGCGCGCAGGCGGTCGGCCTCCTCCTGTACCGGCAAGTCGCGTTTCATGCTGGAGGCATACAGATCGATCGCGTCGCGCTTCTTCCCGGCCAGTTCGGCGACGGATCGTCCTTCGCGCCGAGCCTGCAGATCCCATAATGCGGTGTCGATGCCGGCTGCCGCCCGCGCCAGAAAAGAGCCGAGGTATTTGTAGTGCCGCCATATGATCTCATCCGCCACGGTGGCAAAATCCTCAAAAGGCTCCAATGCGACGGAAGCGGCGATCTGGTGCAATACCTGGGCGGTGATGTTGGCGTCAAACGGGGCGGTCATGCCCCAGCCCTGGGCGCCGTCCGAGTCAGTCAAGCGAACAAAGCACAGCATTTTGCTTGCGAACGTTTCGATGGACGAGATCTTCATGGTGAAACCTCCTTACCCTTAGACCGGTATCAGCGAATCGTGCCCGGGAATGACGAAATCGAACTCCGCTTTGATCTTCCGAATCGTCTCTGTGGCCATGTCAAAATCGACAGAATTGAAGTAGCCGACCTCGGCCGTGAAGAAATCACGCGTCATCACTGCGTCGCCGGCGATGAGGGCACGCTGGCCCAACCAGAGGAAGGCAAGCCCCGCCAAGGCAGCCGTGTCACAGCTGCGGATCGTCGCGGATTTGTCCCCATCATAGGCGACCTTGGTAGCCAGGTAGCACTCCTCGCGCCGGGTGCGCATCACCTGGCTGATCAGCGACTCGCTGTGGCCCGCGCCATAGCCCGGCGCGGTAGCGATGTAGTTGATGCCCCCGTCAAGCGCCGCGTGAATGGTGTGTATAGCCTCCTTCTCCCCCTCGGGGTGTAGGGATCCCAGCCCTGGGCCCGGTTGACGCCCGCGAAGGGATATCCCCCCAGCGCCAGACGGGTTACCTCAAGGCCGGTCTTTGCGAATCGAATCTTTTTCACGCATGATCCTTTCGGCCCTGACCGATCTCAGCGCCCTGGGCGATCAAGGTTTGCTGCAAAAGCTTCACATCCAGCGCTCGGACGCTGGTCTTCGCCTTGGCTGCCAGCGCGCCCGCCGTGCCTGCGGCCTCGCCAAGGGGGATGATGTGCGCCATCGCACGCCACGACTCGTAGGCGATCTGATCACTGGACATGCAGCGGCCAACCACCAACAGGTTTTCCGCCTTCTTTGGCAGCAGGCAACGATAGGGGATGTCATACCCCTCGTGGGTGAGGAAGCGGCGATATCCATAGTAGTGAATGACGGGATTGGCCGCCATGGCAATCGAGTCCTCAAACGTACGGCCGGATAACACGTCGTCGCCGGTAATCTTGTAATCCCCTTCAAAAAAGCGCGTCTGCCGGATGCCGAGGAGCACTCCGGTATCGGCAACACGCGGGTTGCCGAAATCGGGGTTATCCCGTTTCTTCTGCTCCAGATCCTCATAGACGGCCAGCCGCGTTTTGATCTCAGCGGCGGTGAGCTCATCGGCGTCAGCACAGTTGACCGGCCCGGGCGACGGCCCCCAGACCACCATCGTGTCCTGAAACAGGCACCCGCCCTGCGTGGTGTCCGGCGAAAAGCCGCTCACCTTGTACATCAGACAGTCGTTGAGCCGGGACGCCTCGTCCCCCTTGACCTGCCAATAGGGGACGCCGGCGCGAAAGGCCACGTCGCCGTCGCCGCTGGCGTCGATCACGGTGTGAGCAAACACCGCCTGTCGGCCGGATTTGTTTTCAATGATGACGCCGGCAACGCGTCCGTCGTTCACAATCACATCGCTGAAATAGGTGTGGAATAAAATCTGAACGCCTGCTTCTGTCGCCATTTTGAGCGTCATGAACTTGAATTTTTCAGTATCAAAGGCATAGTTGTAGGAAAGGTCTCCCTTCACATTGGCGCGCTCGGTGGATGGATACGCGTTGCGCGATTTCACCGCTCCGTCAATTTCGATGAGCCGCAGCATCAACTCTTCGCCGATGCCCTTCATCGTCTGAATGCCATCGGGCGGCACCTGGTTGCGAATTCCCACAATATTGGCCATCAGCGACGCGGTCGCCGTGCCGCCAAAGAAGGGAAAGCGCTCGATCACCAGCGTCTTTACCCCATTGCGCGCGGCGGCCACCGCGGCCGACCATCCGGCCGTGCCGCCACCCACTACGACGACGTCAAATTGCCCATATACCGGTATTTCTCTTGCCGGCTCTTCATATGTGTTTTGCATGGCATTCCCTCCTTAGTATAAGTCCTGCTTTGTGAATGGGATGGCACTGCTGCTCCTTTGAGAGCATCGAGAAATGAGCCGACCAGCCGCCCATGCGAACCCGCAAAGCGCGGGATTGCCAAGGGGGGTGCCTGCGTGCGGCGCAGAATACCAGCGTTGGCAACCGTCAGCGTGAACATGTTGCCCCGAGCGTCATAAAGCCCTTTCTTTTACCCACCAAACGGTCAAGCCCTTCCTCGCCCTCGCCCTGCAGCGCCTGGCCATCAAGCATAAGGACAGTCGTAGAAGTCATGCCTCTGTTGGTTGGTGGGCTTCACAAACCCAATACTGCTGCATCAACCTCAGCCGTTGGTTTCGTCCTCGAGATTGTGGTGCAAAAGCTCGATGTGAATTGTCAGAAGCTCCCTGCTTATTACGAGATCAATATAGCATACAAAGTCGTCAATGCCTATGAAGAAATATCGTGAGGATTGGGGAACGAAATTTAAGCCGTCCGCCGTTATCTTGTGGTCAAGTAGAGAATTCACTTCAGGAGATTTGACATTATGTGCAACCAATGGGTTTCTATCTGCATGCTGCCGACAATGGATATGACGGTGTATACGCCTTTAGTAACCATTTGGGAAGGATGGCATAGTTGATGGAACTTCTGCTTCCTATCAAAACACATGCAACCCTGTGGTTGAATAGTATAATACGATTACTCCCACTACTCGAGGAACTAGAGATGATTGGTTTAGATAGAAGTAATGCATCGCTGGTCTCCCCCTAACCAGCTGGCAAGCGTCAACCAAGGGCAATCTGTTTAGGGCATGCGGAACCTAATAGAGAGACCATACAAAACATGCACACGTGACGTTCAGAATGGGGAAATCAGCGGGATACACGTATCGTTGTACTTGCTTCGGGATACACGTCCACGATCGTTACGCGAAAAACGCTGGCGGATACCGGTTGATCAAATACGACGATTTGCTCCCCCATCAAGTCCTCCAGCTCCGCTTCGCATACATCGCGGCCATCGGCTTTCACCTTGATATGACGAACGCGGTTGTTTTTCTCGTGGATTGACTCGTCCTTCATATACCCCGCTTCCACCGATAGACCGAAGATCAGTTGGAGCACGGCGGCAGTGAGTTCGATCCACTACCGCGCTCTCCCTCCACCCAGGCGCTGTTTATGTTGTCATCCAGCACATTTGACGGGCTGTAACTATATTTCTTGTCCTGCAGTGTGCTGGATGCTCGTGCCGCCGCGAAACCGGCTCATACTCCATCCTCCGAGAACCCGGAGGCATCCCTGTAATCCCCGCCGCACATTTGACATGGTGAGTGGATGGGGTAGTCTGAAAGAGAAGATTGCCCCAGCAACCTTATGGATTTGTTGACCCACAAAGAGCTTGCATCTCATGTCTAGTGATGGTATCATTCAAAAAACAAATTAATTACGTAGGATTAATAGTATTTGAGGTTCGCCGTGAAGATCAATCATCCAGAGACCATGAATATGGAAATGTGTGGCATGTCGGGCACCTGCGCGATGTGCATGTTCTGCTGCGGCCACATTCCAGAAAACGGGTCCTGATGTAAGTTTGAACGAACGAGCGCGCTCGGTCCGAAAACTTCGGGCCGAGCGCTTTTTTGTTGCACAAGGGGCGGCTTTGGAAGCCGCAAGGGGGAAAGGAGACCAAATCCATGGCATGGGAGACCAACCCGGCACACGTGGCCAATGAGGCGGAGTACATCAAAATTGTCGATCTGCACAAGACGTTCTCCGCCCACGGCCAGCCGCTGGAGGTGCTCAAGGGGGTAAATCTATCGGTGCGCCGGGGCGAGATTTTTGGCATCATCGGTTTCAGCGGGGCGGGGAAATCCACCCTGGCGCGCTGCATCAACCGGCTGGAGACGCCCGACCGGGGCGACGTCTTCGTGGGCGGCACCGATATCATGGCGCTCCCCAAGCGGGAACTGCTGCGGGAGCGGCGCAAGATCGGCATGATCTTTCAGACCTTCAACCTCTTTGAGGCCAAAACCGTATACCAGAACATCGCCTACCCGCTGGAGATCGGCGGCGAGCCCAAGGCCGAGATCCGCCAGCGCGTGCTGGAGACCGCCGAGCTCGTGGGCCTCTCGGATAAGCTGAAGGCCTACCCCGGCGGCCTCTCCGGCGGGCAGAAGCAGCGGGTGGGTATCGCCCGAGCGCTGGTGAACCGCCCCAACGTGCTGCTGAGCGACGAGGCCACCTCGGCACTCGACCCGCAGACCACGCTGCAGATTCTGGAGCTTTTGAAGGAAGTCAACAAATCCACCGGCATCACGATCCTGATGATCACCCACGAGCTCGACGCCATCAAATACACCTGTGAACGCATGGCCGTGCTGGAGGAGGGCGTCATCATCGAAACGGGTGTGGTCAACGAAATCTTCAGCAACCCCCACAGCCGAACGGGGTCACTGTTTGCCAAGGTCTACTCCGAATTCCAGAAAACCTCCGGCTTTGCGGAAGGAGGTGGGATATGAGCCCACGCCGCAGCAACCAATCCCAAGGAAAGGAGGTGACGCTATGAGCTTACTCAACACTCCCTTTTGGGTGGTCGTCAAAGGATCCTTCGCGCCGGAGATCTGGCAGAGGACTCTGCCTTCCATCCAGGAGACGCTGTACATGACCGCGCTGTCCTCGGCCATCATGCTGGTGTTCGGGTTGATCCTGGGCATCCTGCTGACCATCGCCAACCCCAACGGCCTGCTGCCCATGCAGGGCCTGTACGTGGGCGCCGGCTGGCTGATCAACTGCCTGCGCTCCCTGCCACAGATGATTATGATCATCCTGATGATCCCGGTGGCGCGGCTGCTGTTTGGCAAATCCTACGGCACCAATGCCTGCATCATCGCCATTGCCGCCAGCTGCATCCCCATGTACGCGCGCATTGTGGAGAGCAGCCTGCTGGAGATCGCCAAGGGCAAGGTGGAAGCCGCCAAGTCCATCGGCAGCACAAACGCACAAATCATCTTCCGCATTCTGCTGCCTGAGACGCTCCCCTCGCTGATCCGTGGGTTCACGGTTGCGGTCATTGCGGTCATTTCCATGACCGCGCTGGCAGGCATGTTTGGCGCGGGTGGCATCGGAGACATCGCCGTTCGTTTCGGCTTCCAGCGCTTCCAGCACGACGTGCTGTTCGCCGCCGTCTATGTGTTGATCCTGCTGGTGCAGGCCGTCCAGCTGTTGGGAGACTTCAGCTCCCGACGCATCTTAAGAAGACGCCATTTGATTTAAAATAGCAAGGAGAAAACATCATGAAAAAGAGAACTGTCCTGTCCCTCCTCGTCGCCGTCCTGCTGCTGGCAGGTGTATTCGCCGGTTGCAGCGCGCCGGCCAGCACCACCCAGACCTCCGCCGCCGACACCGCTGCCGCAACCACGGCAGCCGAAACCACCGCTGCCGCCAGTGAAGCGGCCACCGCCGTGGCCACCGGCGAGACCGTCACCCTCAAGGGCATCGCTGACCTCGTGCCCCACTCGGAGATCATTGAGTACGTGAAGCCCAAGCTGGCCGAGCAGGGCATCATCATCGAGCTGGTCGCCACCTCCGCCGACACCACGACCAACGAGAAGCTGGCCGACGGCGAGATCGACTTCAACTACTTCCAGCACTACCCCTACCTGAAGGAATGGAACGAGACCAACGGCTTTGACCTCATCAACGCCGGCGACATCCACGTGGAGCCCATCACCGCCTACTCCGACAAGTACAAGACCAAGGACGAGATCCCCGACAAGGCCGTGGTCGCCATCCCCAATGACGGCACCAACGAGTACCGCGCGCTTCGCATTCTGGAGCAGAACGGCTTCATCAAGCTGGACGAAGCCACCGCCACGTCGCTCTCCGCCTCGCTGGCCGATGTGAAGGAATACACCCGCCCCATCGAGATCGTGGAGCTGGACTCGGCCCAGATCATCCCCACCAAGGACGACTACGACTTCTTCATCACCAACACCAACAAGGCGCTGGAAGCCAAGATCACCTCCAACCGGCTCTTCAGCGAAGGGGAGGACAGCCCCTACGCCAACATCATCGCCGTGCGGGCGGCGGACAAGGACAACCCCGCCATCCAGGCGCTGGTGAAGATCCTGCAATCTGAGGACACGCGCAAGTTCATCACCGAGAAGTACAACGGTGCGGTCATCCCCGCAAAGCTCCCCAACTAAGCTCCCCTTTCGGCCTGTTGCCCTTGCCAGAGCAACAACGCCGTCGTTTCCCTCCTATTTCCCCTTCCTGAGGAGAGCCGCTTCGGCGGCTCTTTTCGCGTCTGCCGCTGTGGCGACAGTCGCGATTCAAACAGCTTGTTCACACTATAGCCAAATCGGTCGCCGCACATGTCGCCGACCGATCACTAATTGCAGCTCTCATGCGGGGCTCTAAGGACACGTCTCGCCTTCGGGCGTTTTTGTCTTCTGCTCGTGCTGGCCTTGTCTTTCCTCCCGCCGAATGAATCGGCGGAAGGTTCATCTCCCATTGCCCGTTCTGGGGGGTTGTTGACGTTCTGGAGAGCCGCTTCGGCGGCTTTTTTCGCGTCAATCCCCCCACCACTGCCGATGTATCGTTTCTTGCCACGCGCCTGCGACCGCATCGCCCGGCCAGAGAAAGCCAAAGCAAAAGCGCCAATGCCATGGCGCTACCACATGACCGGTCTGTGTTCCTCCCCATTCCCCATCTTCCTGCAAAATCGCAAAGTGCTGCCGAATGAATCCCTCTGTGCATCTCCGCACCTCGCTCCCGCTTCCATCCTCCCATGCTTCCAACCCGTACTTCCACAAGTTGCTTCGCTGCGTGTAATACCCACAACAAGATTGAACAGACGAATGCCGACCGCAAAAAAGCAGCACAGGATTCCTGCGCTGCTGCTTGTACGGTATCCCTCCCTTACCCGTGGGAGAATGTATCCTCCGGCCTGCCTTCCTCGCCATACAACAGGTTTGACATATCCTTCTGCTGGCCCGGCACGCCAAAAGCATCGGCCCGGCAATGCTTGCAGTGGCGGAACACATCAAGGTAGGGCTCGGCCTGCTCCCGCGCGGCGTTGAGGGCCACACAGTCGGGCGGCTCGACATCGCGGAACGCCCCCTGGGGGATGAGCGGGATGATGTTGTAGATGCCCGCGCCCAACGCCGCCACCTCCCGGGCGATGTCGGCTATGTGGCCGTCGTTGACACCGGGGACGAGCACGGTGTTCACCTTGATCGTCATGCCCCGGGCCGCCGCTGCGGCAATGCCCCGCCGCCGGGCCTCGATGAGAATCCGGGCGGCTTCCAAGCCGGTGTACACCGCGCCATCCAGGTGGATGGCACCGTTGATCTGCTGTTGAATCTCCGGGTCCACGGCATTGACGGTGACGGTGACCGTCTGCACGCCGGCCTCGGCCAGGTCGTCGACCGACCGTTCCAGCAGCAGGCCGTTGGTGCTCAGGCACAGGATGAGCTCGGGGTACCGGGCGTGCACCAGCCGGAATGTCTCCAACGCGTGGGGGGTGGCCAGCGTGTCACCGGGGCCGGCAATGCCCACCACCCGCAGCTCCGGGCAGAGCGACACGGCCTTGTCCACAATCTCCAGCGCCCGCGCGGGCGAGAGCACGGTCTGGGTCACCCCGGGTCGCTGCTCGCCGCGGTTGAAGGATCGCACGCAAAACCGGCAACGGATGTTGCAGTCCGGGCTCACCGGCAGGTGGATGCGGCCAAACTTATAGTGCGCCTCGCCGCCGAAGCAGGGGTGCTGGCGGGAGATCTCCCGCAGGGCGGCTCCGTTGCAATGGGGATTGATGGCCATGAACTGTCTCCTCTCTCACCGGGTCAGCAGCCCGGCGTCCAGTACAAACTGGCTGCCCGTGATGTAGCGCGCGCGGTCACTGGCCAGGAACAGCACCGACTGCGCCACGTCCTCCGGCTCAATCCACGGCACCGGCAGCAGGTTCCCCGCCGATCGCTCGGCGATCTCCACCGCCGTGGTGCCCTCCAGAAAGGCCAGGCCGTCGTTCATCGGCGTGTTCACGCCGGTGGGGTGGATGGTGATGACGCGGATGCCGTGGGGTGCCAGCTCGATGGCCTGGGATTTGGCCAGGCCGATGAGCCCCCACTTGCTGGCGGCGTAGTGACCCAGGCGGTTCATGCCCCGCAGGCCCGCCACTGAGGAATTGTAGAGGATGACGCCGCCCCCACGAGCGATGAGATGGGGAATGACGGCGCGGCTCACGAGCCACCCGCCCTTCAGGTTGATGTCGAGCATGGCGTCCCACTGCTCCTCGGTCAGCTCGTGAGATTGCCCATAGGCCGAGATGCCGGCGTTGGAGAACAGGATGTCGATGCCGCCAAAGGCCGCGACGGCCCCATCCACGGCCCGCGCAACGTCGTCGGCACGGCGCACGTCCCCGGCAAAGACCACCGCCTTCGCCCCCAGCGCTTCCACGTCCCTCCCCAGGGCCTCCAGGTCGTCGCTGCTGCTGTTGTTGTAGGCCGGGTATTGAATGGGCCGGCCCAGGTCAAAGCCGACCACGTTGGCCCCCTCGGCGGCAAAGGCCAGTGCCACCGCCCTGCCCTGCCCCTTGGCCGCGCCGGTGATGAAAACCGTCTTGCCCGCAAATTCGCTCATGCTTCCCTCCTGCCGTAGCTTTGAAGATCGTCGTCCAGGTCGACCTCCAGCACGGTGTTGATGAGATTGGTCGCGACCATCAGGGCAGCAAAGGATGTGAGAACGACGATCTGCTCGTCGGTGAAAAAGCCCCGCAGGCGGGCAAAGGGCTCGTCCTCCAGCACGGCGGGGCGGCCCGCCGTCGCCCGGCCGAAGTCCACCAGAGCCTGTTCCCGGTCGTTGAGCTGCAGCTCATCTGGGCTCTCCCCCGCCTCAATGAGAATGCGGCGGAAGTACGTGGAGCACAGCAGGCACTGGTTCTCGGTGGAGATGGCGTGGCAGAAGAGGTTCACGCCCCGCTCCCCAATGATGGGCAGCGCCGCGTCCCGCAGGGGGAACCACTCCATCAGCGCGTGGTAGCCCGGCAGCGAGTGCAGCAGCGTCCGCTTCATGTTGGTGATGTGCCCGTTCTGCTGGTTCTGGTAATGGAACTGCTCCCGCACGGCTGGCGAGGCCTCCTCGTATTCAATGGGTTGGATTCTTGCCATGGTTTCACTCCTTTCAGTCTGTGGCGAGCGGACGCAAGATACCAGCGTCCATCGTGCAGGCACGGGTGCCGTAGGCCAGCGCGTCCCGGTCGTGGGTCACCACGATGACGGCAGCGCCTTCCCTCGCACGCTCACGGAAGAGCGTCAGCACCTGCGCCGTGGTTTCGGCATCCAGGTCGCTGGTGGGTTCATCAGCCAGCAGCAGCGCCGGGGCGTTGATGAGCGCCCGCGCAATGGCCATCCGCCGCAGCTCCCCGCCGGAGAGCTCCCGCGGGAACGAGTGGGCCAGGTGGCCGATGCCCAACCGTTCCAGCAGCGCCATAGCTTTGCCCCTGCCGTCGCCCGCCCGGGGTAGCAGCAGGTGCGGCAGCGCCACGTTCTCCAGCACAGTCAGGCTCCGCAAGGCGCTCTGCCCCTGGGGCACGATGCCCAGCCGATCATTCCGCAAGGCGGACAGACCGGTGTCACCCAGTGCCTGCAAATCCTGCCCCAAAACCCGCACCGCACCCGAGGTTGGCTGCAACAGGCCGGCAAAGAGGCTCAGCAACGTGCTCTTCCCGCTGCCGGAACGGCCCAGAACGTTGACGAACTCCCCACCCTCTACCCTGAGGCTGACGCCGTCCACGGCGGCAAACGGCGTCGTGCCCCGGGTGTAGTGGCGTGTCACGTCGATGGCTTCCAGCATGTCAATCCCCCTCCCGCAACACCAGATAGGGTTGGGCGCGCGCCACCCGCACCGCTGCCAGCGTGGTGACAAGCGGCCCGGTGGCCAGGGCAATGAGCAGGCACCCCGCCAGCGTCAGCAGGATTGTGCCAACACCCGGCTGCAGATAGGGCAACGCAAGGCGATGGCCAATGTAGGCGCTGAAGGGAAATACCACCAGCGCCGCCAGCGCCGTGCCTGCCAGCCCGCCGGCCGCACTGACGGCCAGTGCCTCCGCCCACACCAGCTGAGAGAGCCGGGAACCGGTGACCCCCAGCACCCGCAGAATGGCAAATTCCTTGCGGCGGCTGTGGAACGTGATGGCAAACAGGATGGCCAGGATGACCAGCGTCAACGCGGCAATGCCCACGACCAGGGTGCGTAGATTCCCCAGCAGCGCCGCTACAGCGCTCGCGGTGCCCTCCAGCATGGCATTGGCCACCACCACCTGCACACCGGGGACGGCAGCCCGGATGCGTCGGGCCACCTCATTGGCGTCCTGCCCGGCGGCCACCCGCACCAGCACCGAGGAAATGGAATTCTCCGGCTCGCTGTCGCTGATGAACTGGTAGCCCACCGACCGCGCTCCCCGGAGCACGGTTTGCATGGTCTCCTCACTCATGAACACCGAAGCGTCGAGCCCGGTGGCCGTCTTGGCAAGCTTGGCCGCCACGGGATACTTGGTGCCAAAGAGTTTGATGGTGCCGTCGTCCTCCTCAATGACCTCGCTGCCCACCAGCAGGCTTCCGGTTGCCAGCTCCCCGGTATAAGTGCCCTGCACCCACGGCTGAATGACGAAGTCTGTGCCCGGGGTAAAGGCAGTGAGCTGCATGGGCGAGGAACAGCACGCCGCGCTCAAGGAGGTGAGGAAGAACTGAGCCGTGGCCTGCTCCACCCCCTCCACCCCCTCGGTTTGCCCCAACACCGACTGGGAGAAGTAGAAATAACTGGGTTCGCCCTTGAGCAGTACGTTCTCCAGGTCGCCGTCGTACCCGCTGGGCACCACGATGAGGTCAGCGCCCAACCGGTTCTGCATGCTGGCAAAGCCATTGCGCAGGCTGTCCGTCAGAATGGCGCCGCCAAAGAGCACGAAGCTCAACGCGGCCACGGCAGCCACCAAGCAAGCGGTACGCAGGGGGGCTCGGCGCAGGTTGGCCACCGCAAGGGTTCGCACCGTCCAGGGCCGTTGGCTCATGGCCGCGTCTCCCCGCGGTTGCCGCCAGCACGCAGCGCCCCCACCGCCTGCGCCACGGCCACCAGTATGGTCGCCCCACCCAGGATGACCAGCGCCGGCAGCGTCAGGGATCGGCAGGTCATCTCAGCACTTTTGCACACCCCGGTGATGACCGTGGGAAAGAGGATTGCCAGCAGGCCGCCGGCAGCCGTGGCCGCCGTCAATGCCAGGCGAACCAGACTGCCGCCCGCCAACGCCGTGACAACGCCCAGCCCGGCGATGGCCAACCCCGCCCAAAACACCGCGCGAGCCGTGTGCTGGCAGGCCATGACCATCTCGCCCGTGGGACAAACGGGGAAAATGGTGCGGGGGCCAAAGGCAATGAGCAGGCCCAGCGGAACGAAAAGGAGTGGCAGCCAAGTCTTCTTTTTCATGGGAATGTCCCCTTTCCAAAACTCTACAAAGATGGGTGTTACAGGTAATACTCCGGGTTTGCCGGCTGGCTCACCAGGTGGAGCTGCTCCAAAATGTGGGAGCGAAGCCGGAAGAAGCCGGCGTCGTTGCGGGCGCGGGGGCGCGGCAGATCGATGGGTACGATCTCCACAATCTTGCCTGGCCGGGGGGTCATCACCACCACCCGGTCGCTCAGGTACACCGCCTCGTCCACGTCGTGGGTCACCAGCACCATGGTGACGCCCCGGCTCTGCCACAGTTCCAGCAGCTTATCCTGCAGATCCATGCGGGTGAAGGCATCGAGCGCACCCAGGGGTTCATCCAGCAGCAGCACCTTGGGGTCGTTCACCAGCGCCCGGGCCAGTGAGGCCCGTTGTGCCATGCCGCCGGAGATCTGGTGCGGGAACGATTTGCCAAAGCCGGTCAGGCCCATGCTCGCCAGCGCTTGCTGCACCTCGCCCTTGCGCTCCCGGTAGACGCCCCGGGCCTTGAGCCCGGTGGCGATGTTGTCTTGGATGGTGGCCCAGGGGAAAAGGTTGGCCTGCTGAAACACGTAGCCCCGCTCAAAATGGGTGCCGGCAATGGCCTCGCCATCGAGCAGCAGCACGCCGCTCTCCGGCTTGTCCAACCCGGCCAGCAGGCGCAACAGCGTCGTCTTGCCACAGCCCGACGGCCCGATGAGGGACACGAACTCGCCGGGTTGGATGCCCAGCGACACCCCTTCCAGCGCCCGTACCAGGTTGCCGTTGGCATCCAGGTAGGTGCGGGTCACGTCCCGAATCTCCAGCGCGCCTTCCCCGGCCGATGTAGTCATTTCAACAGTCCTTTCTGCCAGATCAGCGTCCGGTCACGCAGGCGGTACACCAGGGCCATGAGCGCCGTAAAGATGACAGCCATGATGACGATGGCGGCATAGACCTTGGCATAGTTGGCCCACCCCTTGGCCCAATTGATGTAGAAGCCAAGACCGGCCTTGGCACCCACCATCTCCGACACCACGAGGGTGGCAAAGGAAATGCCGGTGGCGGTGTAAACACCGGTGAAGATGGAGGGCATGGCCGCCGGCAGCGCCACATGGGTGATGAGGAACCGCTCGTTCGCCCCCAGGGTGCGCGCCACCTCAAAGTACGCGTTCGGGATGTTCTGGATGCCGCTGGCCGTCATGTAGGCCACCGGGAACCACACGCAGATGACGATGAGGAAGATTTGGGCGTGGAAGCTGGACGGGAAGGCCACCATGGCAATGGGAATCCAGGCGGTGGCCGGGATGACGCCGATGACCTTGAGCGCCGGGAAGCACCAGTAGCCCCACTGCCGGTACCAACCCATCAGCACCCCCGTGCCCAACCCCAGCGCCAACCCCCCGGCAAAGCCGACGAGCAGCAGCCGCAGGGAGTAGTAGATGTGCTTGAGAAGCTCCAGCCGGTCCTCCACAATGACCTGAAGAATCTGCGCCGGGCCTGGGAAGAACGGCAGCAGCAGCGTGTTGGTCTTGGTGGAGAGGATGTCCCACACCATCAGTAACAACGCGACCGCCGTGTAGAGCTGGGCCTGGTGCCCCACCTTGAGGCGCAGGAGGCGGTTGCGCCAGCCAAGGGCCCAGCGGGCCGCAAAGAACAGCAGCAGCGCCGCCAGCACCACGCGGTATGGCCCCTCGTGCACGTCCTGCGCCTTGGGCCACAGGAAGCTTATGAGCAACGCCGCCGCCCAGGCCGCCAGCTGCACCGTGGGCCACAGCCGGGCGGATTGCTTCCAGTAGGTTGCGGCGTGGGTTTCGTCCGCCGTGGCCCGGGGGCGGGAGACGCCACCCTCCAGCGGCGTCTCCCCGTCGGCCACGGGCGCAATGGGTTGCTTCTCAATCGATTCCATTGGGTGCCCTTCTTCCCTCATTTCAGGTTGAAGACGTCCACATACAGGTCGTCGGTAAAGGCGTTGACGTCGGTGCCTTCCTTGAGGAAGCCGGTCTTGGTCTCCTGCAGCTTGGTGGCGAAGTAGAGTACGTCCTGCTTGGCCTGGTCGGTTGTGTACTCATATTGGTAGCTGCCGAGCAGCTCCGCCAGGAAGTCCACATCGTCGGCCGATACATAGCCCTTGTCAATCTCGATCTGGGCGGCTTCCTTCGGGTTGGCGGCGATCCAGGCGGCGGCCTTCTGGTACGCGCGGGCAATGGCGGCTACCTTGTCGGGGTTCTCCTCAATCTGCTTGCCGGAGGCATACAGGAAGCAGCAGCTCTTGCCGGCGAAAAGGTCGCTGGTCGACAGATCGGCGAGCACCACATAGCCCTTGTCCTTCACCGCCTGCTCACCGAAGGGATCCCAGGCCGCGAAGGCGTCGATCTCACCCTTTTCCACGGCGGTCGTCAGTTGGTCGAGGGGGTAGGTGACCCAGGTGACGCCGGTGGAGGGGTCGATGCCGGCGTCGGCCAGCACCAGGCTCGCCACGGCGTTGGGCGTGCCGCCGGGCTCATCGATGCCGATGCGCTTGCCGGCCAGGTCCTTGGCGCTCTTGATGGACGAGTTCGGCGGGACGACCAGCTTGATGCAGCCCTTGTGCAGGCCGCCGATGACCTTGAGATCCAGCCCGTTCTGGATGGACGGGAAGAACTGGAAGTCGCCGTTGGCCACGACGAACTCACCCGTGGCGAGGCCGGTCGTCAGCTGCTCATGGGTGCCGCTGACAAGCTCCACATCCAGTCCTTCCTCCTTGAAGAAGCCCTTCTCAAAGGCGATGTAGCTGGGTGCGCCGCAGGCGCCGCCGCCCAGAGCCTGGATCTTCAGCTTGCCAAACTTGTACTCGCCGGTGTCGGTTGTGGCCGCGGTTGTGGCCACAGCGTCGGTGGCGGCTGCGGTTGCTGCCGCTTGAGACGCGGCGGCGCTGGCAGACGAGACGGGGGCGGTCGTGGTGGCGCAGCCCGCCAGGGCGGTCACCAGCGTAACGACCAGCAACAGCACAATGAAATTCCTTCTGTTCAAACGCTTCATGGGATCCTCCTCACTTCGGTTGCGATGGTTCTTTCTTGCGAACCGTCACATTCGGTCCAACGAACCCCGGCAGCGCAGCCGCGCGGGCTCGGCGGTGGGCTTCGTCATTTCTCCTCTTCCTCAAAGGCCTGGCGGAAGGCCTGCTCCAGGTCGGCAATCAGGTCGTCAGCATCCTCCAGCCCGGTGGAGATGCGGAGAGCTTCGGGCGCGATGCCGGCGCGCCGCTGCTCGTCGGGCGTCAGCTCCCCATGGGTCGTCTTGGGGGAGTTGATGATGAGCGTGCGGGCGTCGCCCACATTGGCGTGGAAGCTCAGCAGCTTGATCGCGTCTAGAAAGCGCTCGCCCTGTTCCTCCGTCCCGCCGAAGCCAAAGGTAAAGATGGAACCCGTGCCCCGGGGGAAGTACCGCTGCGCCAGCGCCTGATAGGGGCTGCCCTTGGCCGCCGGGTGGGACACCCACGCCACATGGGGGTGGTTCTCCAGGTAGCGAATCAGGCGCTCGGCGTTGGCCCGCTGTTTCTCCAACCGTTCGGAGAGCGTCTCCAACCCCAGAAGCACCAGGTAGGCATCGAAGGGCGACAGCGCCGCGCCGATGTAGTTGAGGTGCGTGAGACGAATGCGCGAGGTGAACGGCAGCTCGGGGAACCGCTCCAGGAAGCTGCGTTCCACGCCGTCCGCCAGCCGCAGGGTGAAGTGGGGCTGGGTGAACTGCGGGAACTTGCCGTTGGCGTAGTTGAATTTGCCGCCCTCCACCACCACGCCCGCGATGACGTTGCCATGGCCGCTCAGGAACTTGGTGGCTGAATGGATGACGACGTCGGCGCCGTGCTCAATGGGGCGGAAGAGATAGGGCGTGGCGAAGGTGTTGTCCACCACCAGCGGGATGCCATGCCGGTGGGCCACGTCAGCCAGCGCCTCGATATCGAGAAGCGTGGCGTTGGGGTTGCTGATGCTCTCCACATAGATGGCGCGGGTGTTCTCGTTGATGGCCCGCTCGTAGGACGCCGGGTCCTCCGAATCCTCCGGGTAGTCAATGCCGATGCCAAAGGAAGGGAAGACCTTGTTGAAGGCATCCGCCGTGCCGCCATAGAGTTTGGCGGTTGTGAGAATACGCCCGCCGCCTTCGGCCAGGTTGAAGAGCGTGAAGGTGACCGCCGCCATGCCGCTGGCCAGGGCGATGGCGCCGGAACCACCCTCCAGCAGGGCGACGCGCTGCTCCAGCGCCGCCACGGTGGGGTTTCCCACCCGGGTGTACAGGTACCCGAGCTCGGTGGCGGAGAACAGCCCCAGCCCCCGCTGCACCGAGCCGAAGTCGAACCCGGCGGTCTGGTAGATGGGAACGCTGACGGCGTAGTTGTGCTCGGCGGAGTTGTAGCCCCCGCGCACCTTGAGTGTGTCAAACCCGAACTCCTGAGCCATGTCAAACCTCTTTCCCGCATCGCTGCGTCTCATTTCGTTTTGTTGGCAATGAAAAAGACCTGCACCCCCGGGCGCAGGTCTTTGTGGCAAATGCCTTCAGAGAACAGCCCGAATGGGGTTGGGAACACCACCGCACATGCACATCATCATGCGGCACATCATCATCGGGCACATGTTCGCGCTTCTGCTGGCAGTCATGGCGGGCTCCCCCTTTCTCTCTTCCTACTATTCCTATGTGTTTAATTGTTTTTGTTTGTCACAGTATATGCAAGGTCACCCCCAGCGTCAACCACACAACTTGTAGGGGTTTGTGGTCAGCCATGGGTCACCCAAGCAAGCCCTTGCTGAAATAACGGTCGCCCCGGTCCGGCAGTACGACGACAATGTTGCCGCGTGCCTCCTCTGCCAATGCCCGCGCCGCCGCCAGCGCCGCGCCGGAGGACGACCCGGCCAGCACGCCCTCCTGCCGGGCCAGCAGCCGCACCTCGGCCCAGGCGGCGGCATCGCTGACTTTTACCACGCTGTCCACCAGTGACAGATCCATCGTAGCCGGCAGGAAGGTGTTGCCAATGCCCTCGATGGCGTAGCAGCCCGGCTCCCCGCCCCCCATGGTGGAGCCGTAGGGGTCGGCCAGCACACCGGTGACACCGGGGACGGCCTCCCGCAGATGGCGCATCACGCCGGCAAAGGTGCCGCCGCTGCCCGCACCGGCCACAAAGTAATCCACCTGCCCATTGAGGTCGGCAACGATCTCCGGGCCTGTGGTGTCGTGGTGGGCCTGCGGGTTGGCGGGGTTATCAAACTGGCCCAGTGTCACCGCGCCGTCGATGGAGGCCAGCAGTTCCTTGGTGCGCTCGATGGCACCCTCCATGCCGTCGGCCGATGGAGTGTGCACCAGCTCCGCCCCATAGGCGCGCATGATGGCTTGCTTCTCGGCGGAGAACTTCTCCGGCACGACAAAAATGACGCGATACCCCCGGCCCAGCGCTGCCAGGGCAATGCCGATGCCGGCGTTGCCCGCCGTGGGCTCCACGATGGTGCCGCCGGGTTTCAGCCGGCCGGCGCGCTCGGCATCGTGCAGCATGGAGAGACCCATGCGATCCTTGACGCTGCCGCCAGGGTTCCACAATTCCAGCTTGGCATAGACGTTTACGTAATCGGGAAAGCCCATGCGGTTGAGCTTCAGCAGCGGCGTGTGGCCGATGAGGTCACGGAAATCCTGTATGACTGCCATGGGGCTCCTTTCAGCGCATTCGCGCGGCTTCGATGGCCAGGTCCAGGTCGGCGACGATGTCCTCGCGGCTCTCCAGCCCCACCGAGAGGCGTGCCAGATGATCCACAATGCCCACCCGGGCGCGAATGGCCGCCGGGATGGCCGCGTGGGTCATGCTGGCCGGGTGGGTCATCAGCGACTCCACGCCGCCCAGGCTCTCCCCCAGCGTGATGAGCCGGACGCTGCGGAAGAACGTCGGCGCGTCGTACCCCTCTCGCAGCACGAAGCTGACCATTGCGCCGGGGCCAGCGGCCTGCCGGGCGTTGAGCTCGTTATCCGGGAAGTACACCCGCTCCACCGCCGGGTGGCGGCGCAGGTGGTCGACGACAAAACGGGCGTTCTCCATATGCCGCTCCATGCGCACGCCCAGGGTCTTGATGCTGCGCACCAGGAGCCAAGCGTCGTGGGGCGGCAGCACCCCACCGGCGGCGTTCTGCAGGAAATGCAGGCGTTCGGCGAGCTCCGGCGTGTTCACCACCGCCAAACCCGCGATGAGGTCGCTGTGACCGCCCAGGTACTTGGTGGCGCTGTGCAGCACGATGTCGGCCCCCAGCTCGATGGGCCGCTGCAGATAGGGCGTCAGAAAGGTGTTGTCCACAATGGTCAGTGCGCCCTGTGCCTTGGCCAGCGCCGCCACCGCCGCGATGTCGGTGACCTCCAGCAGGGGGTTGGTGGGGCTCTCCAGTATGACGCCGGCGACGTCCGGCGTCAGGGCCGCCTGCACCGCCGCCAGGTCGCGCATGTCCACGATTTCGTACTGCAGGCCAAAGGGGCGGAACACGCGATCCAACAGGCGGAAGGTGCCGCCGTAGACGTTGCTGGAGAGCAGCAGCTTGTCGCCGGTGGCGAAGAGCAGCAGCACCGCCGTGGTGGCCGCCAGGCCGGAGGCGAAGGCGAAACCCGCCACGCCCCCTTCCAACTCGGCGATGAGCGATTCCAGCGCGTCACGGGTGGGGTTGGCCGTGCGGGAGTATTCGTACTTGCTGGTCAGCTCCCCCAGTGCCTTCTGCCGGTAGGTCGACGTTTGGTAGATGGGCACGCTGACCGCGCCGGTGGCCGCGTCGCCATCGATGCCGCCATGGATGAGTCGGGTGTCAGAAATGGGTGCCATGGTGTTCCTCCTTCAATGCAATGCCCGCGTGGCGGACGAAATGGGTTCGTGAAATAGAAAAGGCCCCAATGCCGAATCGCATGGGGCCCAAGGCTCGACAATACGATCACGGACATCGCAAGACCGCGGCGCAACAACAGGAACAGACCATCCCAACGATGGCGTTCGCAACCCGATTTTGGCACAGTGTGCGTCGCAGCATGGTTCGTTCCTCCCGTCAATTTCTTTGTCACAGTATATGGATGAGGAAAAGATACTGTCAACCGTGCAATCCCATATAATTTTACCGGAATAGTAGCTTTCTATTGACAATCTGTGCCATTGGCTTCTATACTGCAAAAAACGAATTCGCACCGAATCGCTTGGTTTGATAGGATTTAGGAGAAACAATGAACTGCTGCGCCAACTGCAACTGGATGATGGGCATGTGCCGGATGATGACCCGGTGCATTCCTTAGCGCAGCCTGCGACCGAACCACTAAGGCCGGCATCCTGCGAGGGGCGCCGGCCTTTTTGATTGATTTCTATGAGATGGGAGAACGACGATGGCAAAGAAGCTCAAACAGATCGCGATCTACGGCAAAGGTGGAATTGGCAAATCCACCACGACCTCCAACCTGACGGCCGCGCTGGCCGAGATGGGCTACAAGGTCATGCAGTTTGGCTGCGACCCCAAGGCAGACTCCACCAACACGCTGCGCGGCGGCACCTACATCCCCACGGTGCTGGATCTGCTGCGGGAGCGCGGCACCTTCGATGTGCACGAGGCCATCTTCCAGGGGTTCCGCGGCCTCTACTGCGTGGAGGCCGGTGGTCCGGCCCCCGGCGTGGGCTGCGCCGGGCGTGGCATCACCACGGCGGTGTCGCTCTTCAAGCAGCAGCGCATCTTTGAGGAGCTCGATCTTGATTACGTGATCTACGATGTGCTGGGCGATGTGGTGTGCGGCGGGTTTGCCGTGCCCATTCGCGAGGGCATTGCCGAGCATGTGTTCACCGTGTCCTCGTCGGATTTCATGGCCATCTACGCGGCCAACAACCTCTTCAAGGGCATCCAGAAATACTCCAAAACCGGCGGTGCGCTGCTGGGCGGCGTCATCGCCAACTCCATCAACAATCCCTTCCAGCGCCAGATCATCGACGACTTTGTGGAGAAGACCGGCACCCAGATCATGCAGTACATCCCGCGGTCGATCACGGTCACCCAAAGCGAACTCAAGGGCCGGACGACCATCGAGGCCCAGCCCGGGTCGGCCCAGGCGGACATTTACCGGGCGCTTGCCCGCCGCATCGACGAACACACCCACTCCACCGTCCCCGCCCCGCTGGAACCCCAGGGGCTACGCGACTGGGCCGACGGCTGGGCAGACCTGCTGATTCGCCTGGAGAGCGGCGAACTGGGTGTCGACGTCTCCAGCGCAGCCATCTAGAAAGGAGCGACCCATGAGCAACGTCAACCTGCAAGCGCCGGAGGTACCGATTCGCGAACTGCGGCTCGGGTCCATCACCGGCTTCGCCGGCACGGCACAGGAACTGGTGACCGCCTGCCACGGCGGCGGCCTGCGCGACCAGCCCCGCAGCTTCTCCCAGTGCATGGGGTGCAGCTCCGGCAACGCCATCTGCCAGCTGGCGATGATCCGCGACGCGGCGGTGGTAAACCACGCCCCCGTGGGTTGCGCCGGCGATTTCTTTGACTTCAACTTTGTCTACCGCGTGGGCCAGACCGAGCGCGACCTGCCCAACGTCAACGGCCGCTACTTCAACACCAACATCCAGGAGAAGGACACCATCTTCGGCGCGACCCAGAAGCTGGCCGACACCATACGGGAAGCCCACCGCCGCGCCAAGCCCAACGCCATCTTTGTCACGACCTCCTGCGCATCGGGCATCATCGGCGACGATGTGGAGAATGTGTGCGACGAGGTTGCCGACGAACTGGGCATCCCGGTCGTCGCCTGCTTTTGCGAGGGGTTCAAGTCTCGCATCTGGACGACGGGGTTTGACTCGGCCTACCACGCCATCGCCCGCAAGATCGTGAGACCGGCCCAGCAGCGCACCAACCGCGTCAACATCATCAACTTTTGGGGCAGCAAGGTCTTTGACGACCTCCTCCACCGCCTGGGCTACGAGGCCGACTACATCGTGCCCTTCTCCACCGTGGCACAGCTGGAGCACATCTCCGAGGCGGCGGCGACCATCCAAATCTGCCCGACTCTGGGCACCTACCTGGGCGCGGCGCTGGAACAGGTGCATGGCGTGCCGGAGATCAAGTCTCCGCCGGCTTACGGCATCGCGGGCACCGACCGCTGGATGCGGGAGCTGGGTCGGGTGCTGGGGCAGGAGGAGGAAGTAGAAAAAATCATCGCCGAGGAGCATGCCCGCGTGCTGCCGCTGCTCGCGGAATACCGCGCCAAGCTCGCCGGCAAGAAGGCCTACCTCACCGCCGGCGCGGCCCACGGTCACGCCATCATCGCGCTGCTGCGCGAGCTGGGCATGGATGTGCAGGGCGCGGCCATCTTCCACCACGACCCGATCTACGACAACGGTGACCCGACCAGCGATGCGCTGGCCCAGGTGGTGCAAAACTACGGCGACGTGCCCAACTACAACGTGTGCAACAAGCAGGCCTTCGAGCTCGTGAACATCCTCCACCGGGTGAAGCCCGACCTGATGATCGCCCGGCACGGCGGCATGACGGTGTGGGGGGCGAAGCTGGGCATCCCGTCGCTGCTCATCGGCGACGAGCAATTCGGCTTTGGCTACCAGGGGGTGCTCAACTACGCCGAGCGCATTCTGGAAACGCTGGACAGCGTGGAGTATGTCACCAACCTGGCCCGCCACAGCTCCATGCCCTACACCCGCTGGTGGCTGGAGCAGGAGCCCTATACCTTCCTGGGAGGAAATGCCAATGTCAGCCGTTATTGAACAACCCCGCTTCTCCTGCGCGCTGGGGGCCCAGCAGACGGTGGTGGCCATCCGCCGGGGCGCACCCATCGTGCACGCCGGCCCGGGCTGCAGCAACAAGATTCACGGCCTGCTGGGCCAGGGCGAGGGCTACGCCGGTGGCAGCACCATCCCCTGCACCAACTTCAGCGAGACCGAGGTCGTCTACGGCGGCGAGCAGCGCCTGCAGACCGTCATCGACGGCGCGCTCAAGGTCATCGACGCCGACCTCTATGTGGTGCTGACCGGCTGCACCAGCGACATCGTGGGCGACGACGTGGGCAATGTGGTCTCCGCCTTTGTCGAGGGCGGCGCGCCCATCGTGCATGTGGAGACCGGCGGCTTCAAAAGCAACAACCACGTGAGCCACGAAACCGTGGTGAACGCCATCATCGACCAATACAGCGACCGCTGGGCCGAGGAGGGCGCCGTCATCCCAGGGCTCGTCAACGTGTTTTCCAGCGTGCCCTACCAGGACCCGTTCTGGGAGGGAAACTTGGAGGAGTTGAAGCGCGTGCTGGAGGGCATTGGCCTCACCGTCAACATCCTCTTCGGCCAGCAGTCCGCCGGCGTGAGCGAGTGGCGCACCATCCCCCGCGCGGCCCTCAATGTGGTGGCCAACGCTTGGGTGGGCGTGGGCATCGCCGAGCACCTGCAGGAGAAGTACGGCACACCCTTTGTGCACTTCCCCAGCCTGCCCATCGGCGCGGGGGAAACGAGCCGCTTCCTGCGCACGGTGGCCGAAGCCGCCGGGCTCCCCCGCGAACCGGTGGAGGCGTTCATCCTGCGGGAGGAGGAGCGCTTCTACGCCCACCTGGAGCGGACGGCGAGCTTCCTGCTGGAGTTCCGCTATGGCCTCCCCCGCCGCTTCCACACGCTGCTGGACGCGGGTTACACCGTGGGTTTGGCACGGTTTCTCGTCAATGAGCTGGGCATTCTGCCGGGCGAGCTCATCGTGACCGACGACACCCCCGAGCGCTTTCAGGATGCCGTGCGCGAGCAGCTGCGCCACGTCTCCGGCCGGCGCAGCGCCGAGGTGACCTTCCAGAGCGACGGCGGCGCGGCACAGGAGCAGATTCGCGGGGCGGACAACCACCTGCGGGCGCTCATCCTGGGCACGGGGTGGGAGCGTGACCTGGCCACCGACCTCAACGCCGACCTCATCATCCTGGGCGTTCCGGTCTTCTACCGCCTGGTGCTGAGCCGCGGTTACACGGGCTACAACGGGGCGCTGCGCCTGGCCGAGGACATCTATGACCACGCGCTGAACACCTACAAATAATGGCACCCCTGCGGCGGATGGCCTTTACCAGCTCCACCGGGCTTATGGTGGACGAGCACTTTGCCCGTTGCGGCCGCTTCGTCATTGTGGAGGCCGAGGGCGACGGCTGGCGCACGGCCGAGGTGCGTCTGCTCCCCCCTGCCAACGCGGCGGGCACCCACAACGCCGACGACTTTGCCCGCACCGCCGACCTGCTGGCCGACTGCGACGCCGTGTTTGTGGCGAGGATCGGCCCCTATGCGGCGGAACTCCTGTTGCAAAGGGGCTTGCGGGTGTTTGAGACGCCGGGCGCGGTGGAGTTCATCCTCAAACAACTCAAGGCAGAAGGGTTGTTGGGCGGCTAAAGCGAATTTGAGACAGCGGGGAGTGGTTTTCACCACTCTCCGCTTCTCAATTCCACATTGCAAACGCAGACAATGCCAGTTTTCTTCTCCCCCAATGAGAGGCAGCACCAGTTAGGCTTTCGTATGATTATATGATTTTCCCGATATTAGGAGTTCCTAACGAATATGAATTCAAAGTCGTTCTTCCGTTTGATGTCTTGGAGGTATAGGCTGGTGGTGCAATTCAACTAACAGTAACAATGACTATCGGTTCAAATATCAATGTGGAGCACACTACAGGCACTATGCCAGATGGCTCACCCCTACTCTAGTGAACAGGGATTATTATTAACATGAAGCTCTTTCTACTTCTCACCTCCTGATGCACTTGCTATCATAATCCGCACTTGCAAAATCCACATACACCTCGCTGTTGTCGTGGTATTACTGGTAAGTACGCTCCTCTAATAATTTCTGCCTACTTTAGGTATTGGCGGAATCTTGAGATTCGGTGGAATGTGCTGGTGTTCGCATCATGCATGTTGCGTGCATTGTTGATCCCTGTGCGGCATAGAAAGAGCATGTCATCACCATCAATTAAGAAGCTGACATATTGGAATCCGACCAGAGCGGGGTCAGTATGACGATAATCGAGCAATCGGCAAACATTATCGAATGTGTGCAGATCCCTGGAAACTGCCAGAGAGAGCACATTACGAGCAGCTGGAAATTTTTCGTCCACAATTTCACTGACAATTGCCCAATAGGCCTTTGACGGTGCGTCATACAGCAGATCGTATTTGGAGTTGCTACCTCCATTGAAATCAGCAAACCAGCCAAAGCGTAGAGGAGCTTCTGGGTCTTGAATGTTTCCTCGGAGTATTAAAGCTTTGCCATGTGCTGGCGTACAACCAACAATTTGATATCGTAACACATTGAGCAGTTCACCATCAGGTCCGACAACGGCATTCCCCTCCAAAGCACCTCTGCTTTCGCCTATTGCAGCGCCTTCCCATTGGGGGTTATAGCGCAAAAAAGGTGTACATCTCCAATTTGTGGCAACAAGGAGGTCGGCATCTATATCAATAGAAAGCAATCCGTTGGCATGACCGCCGGAAGACCAGGAACCATAGTCAATTGCAGTGCAAAGTAGATGCTCACACTGAACGATCGGCATCGGCGCTTTATGCGGGCCTTGATCTTCAGGACCAGCACCGGGCAAAATCGTCACCGGCGCGGTCCAAGTCACCCCCTCATTTGACGACTTACCAATGACCAGATTGCCATATTCTGTGGTGTTGGCAAGCATATAAAGAGCACCCTGATGCCAGAAGAGCTTTCCCCAGAAGCAGGGAAAGAGCTCCGTAACATAACGCCAGGTAATGCCTCCATCATCGGAACGGAAAATGAAAGTGAGATTTTGTGCTGCATGACCGGAAAATACATCCATACTGGCAAGTAACGCTCCGGAGGGAAGCTTAACCAGAGAAGGGCTGCACAAGCTGTGTCCAGAGAAAGCAAACGCGTCATCTTCAGGATGAAGATAATTTACCGGAATGCCGACATAATCACCGGTGCGAGCCAGACGTACATCACTTTCAATGCCGTCATCATTACGAATCACTCGCAGTTCATAGTCCTGATCCGGCTGCAAGCCCTTCACAGTGGTTGCAGCGGTGTCCAAAGGAATGTCGGTCCAGATCTGCGTGCTCCGAATTCGGATTTGCAATGTATGGCCACTGTTGCTACCATTGTCCAGCCATTCCAGATTTATTACATCATGCCCAGGCGCAAGTCGGCAAATATACGGCTGCAAGCGCTTCTCCAATTGGTTCAAGCGACTATAAGGCCGATAATTCCAATTCGAATAACCTCTCATATTTCCTCCTGTACTTTAACCGATCCCAACATGATGCACTTGACACGTACTTCTGAAGGAATGGATATGCGCCGAGTATTGGTAGAATGGACACAATGATGACTGCATGTCGCATCGCCAAAGTCGAAGCCGACGAGGTAGACGTGCCATTAGCGCAACCAACAGTCCAGTCATCATCAGAACGGCGACAGCAATGTGGCGGCAGCGGCCATACCTACGTCCATGAAACGTTTCCTACCTTTCCTTATATGGACACGACGTCCCTCATCCATTGGGATAGTGCGTTTAGCTGGCGGATCTCCCGCTTTTCTCGTTCCCCAAAGAGCCCGGCATCCTGCACACGGCTCAGGGCATGCATTTTGATGCCCTGCTGACTCAGAGCATATTTAGCATTGGTTGGGTAATATTGATACTCTGCCATCGAGCACACGCTCAAGAAACTCTGCACACGATCGGCCTTGACCGTATCCTCCTGATAATGGTGGCACAGCCATACATAGAACTCCGGATGAATGTTGGCCATAACACCACTGTATCCGCTAACGCCCATACGCAGGCTCTCCAGAAGTGTGGCGCTATTGGCGTTATAGAGCTTGAGCCCAGTGCCATGTATCAGGTTCAATTTCTCACGGATTTGGTCTAGGTCACAGCAAGTATCTTTGATAAATAGAAAACGTCCGCTGTTAACACACCACTTCAACACTTTTGGCGACAACAGCCGCTTGTAAGGGAACGGACACTCATACATGCCCAGCGGTACACCTGCAAACCCCTGCACAAAGCGCTCAAGCCGTTTCAGCAGTACATCATCGGATTCATCCACAGTTGCAAAACGGTTCGGCAAGATGACATAAGCGGATACTCCGTCACAAAAGATCTCTTTTGCTTCCCGCAGCTGGTTATCTACATCGTCGGCAATATGGCCCGAGACAATCACTTGGATTTCCGAGGCTCGGTTCTTTTCAATAAAGCGGATGAGCTCTACCCGCTCTGCTAAGCTCAAATGAAACATTTCGCTGGACTGGCAGATGGCGAACACACCATCCACGCCCCGTTGGTGGTAGAAATCCAGCATGGATTCCACTGCGGAGTAATCAATCCGTCCTTCTGCCGTAAAGGGCGTGATCATGGTCAGCCAAACGCCATTCTTCATGGTTGTCATACTTCAATCTCCATTGTTTTGGTGAAATGAACCAGTTTTTCTCAGCAATTTAGACGTTCTCTATTGTTGAACGGCGTTCTTCTTTTTCTGCAAAAGAAAAAGGAGTAACCTCCATCAATTTCCTAATCCTCACGGGGATGATAGCATTAGTAAAGGGTACTGTCAAGGCGACTTGTTACTCATAGTATTTACGTCTATATGCATTTTTACTATAATGAATGCTGTTCTGAATATCAGAACGCCAGAGGAGCACCAAAGTATGGATCAGGAAGTCAAGGTTAAGTCATTAAAAAAAGCTCTAGATCTTCTAGAGTGTTTTACCGTGAGAACACCGGAGCTGGGCATTACGGAATTGAGTGACCGCCTAGGGCTATACAAGAGTAACGTGCACAACATCATCTCGACATTTGAAAAAAGCGGATATATCGAAAAGAATCCAGACAACAGCAAATATCGCCTCGGGATGAAGATTCTAGAGCTTTCCTATATCATCAACTCAAGTCTTGGACTGCACAAGATTGTCCACCCGTTTATCAGCGCACTTTCCAATGAAGTGAACGAAGTTGTCTACTTCGCCATTCCCAAGGATCCTTTGATTCTGTACTTGGAAGGAGTATACCCAAGCTATTCCTACAGCGCCCGCTCCATGGTGGGTGAAACGGCAGAAATGTATTGCACCTCCCTGGGAAAGGCCATCCTAGCCCATTTACCGGAGGAGCGGCGCATACGAGCTATTGAAGAACAGAGCATGACGGAGTTCACGCCCACCACGATTGTGGACCGTCAAGTTTTGCTACAGGAGCTGGAGCACATCCGCCAGACTGGCTACAGCATCGACAACATGGAACATGAGTTTGGCATCAAATGTCTTGGCATGCCCGTTTTCCACCGAGACGGTTCTCTACTGGGCGCAATTAGTATATCCGGCCCCTCACTACGCATTGACGACACAGCAGTTGAGCGTTATGTACAACTGCTGCTCAATTGTGCCCATGAGATTAGTCAGAGGTTGTAACCGACAGGCATTGTCGGTATGAGTCCATGTCCTCGAAATTTGAGATAGCTCTCTATTCCCTTGCACCTGAATTGCAACACTAAACTCCACCTCCCCTAGCAAAACAAGTATGCCTAATGAAGCTCCTGGTACTTCGCCAGCATGTAATTCTAACAATCTTGTGAGAACCTAGCATGCCCTCACAGGCAGAATCTATTTGTTTAGGCCCTGAAGAAAGTAGACACTACGGCTTACTATCAGATCAAACCGACTAAAAGCACGTTAGCCTGAACCGTCGATGATGCCACTACATCGGTGGTGAAGGCTTCTGCATTTTGATAGCAATTGCTTTGCACCGTCAAGGAGTCTTGCAGGATTTCCGTTGCCTGCTAAGTGGAAAAACTTGTGTTTTTATACTATACTTTTGGGAATCAATATATCGGTTGGATTGGGTATTGTCAGCGGAGGCAAACGCATTGAGTTGCGCATTGTATATCAAGTATTTTAACCACATCAAATATCTCAGCAAACGGTATCATGGATACTATTACTCACAGAGGGGAGCTGAGGCGTTTGGCTATTAATAAAGCGATGCGGGCAGCCCTTAAGGCCATCACGGCTTTGGAAATGGACGTAAAAAAAACATATAGAATGGAACGGCAGATTGAACTGCTCACTGCTAGGCTGCGGGGAAAACCAAAAGACTATAAAATGTGGGATCATGTGGTTTGTTCCGGCGGCTACCCAATTCCTTTACGCCTCTTTGCACCTGATGGTGAGGGGCCGTTTCCCCTGCTGCTTTTTTTCCATGGAGGCGGTTGGATCACAGGTGGGATAGAAAACTATACCGGTGTTTGTGTCGACCTTGCGAAAGCCACGAACTGTACCATAGCATCCGTTGATTACCGATTGGCGCCGGAACATAAGTTTCCCACCGCTCCGGAGGATTGCTATGCGGTGGCGCGTGAGTTTTATCTGGGTCGAGTACCGGGCGTAAAGCCCGATGACATTACGCTGATCGGTGACAGCGCCGGGGGAAACTTGGCTGCAGCCGTATCCCTCATGGCACGGGATCGCGAAGAGTTCCTACCAAAACAGCAGATCCTGATTTATCCATCCACATACAACGACCACAGTGAGCAATCCCCATTTCCGTCCATCCGGGACAACGGGACGGACTATCTTTTGACATCCAAGCGAATCCAAAGCGTCATCGAGCTTTATCGAAGCTGCGATGATGATTTGAACAATCCATATTTTGCCCCACTCCTGGCAGAGGATCTTTCACAGCAGCCCCGAACCCTGCTCATTACGGCGGAGTGTTGTCCGCTCAGAGACGAGGGGGAAGCCTATGGGGAAAAACTGCGCGCTGCGGGCAATGAGGTGGAGATTATCCGCGTTGCGGATGCACTTCACGCTTACATGATGCTGCCTCCACGGTTTGAGCATGTACAACAGACCTATCGCATCATCAACGATTTTTTGCAAAGAGGGTATCTTCGTGAAAGGACATAAGCAATGGAGCCGGCTAGACAATGCTGCAAAAATATTCCCGCCCACCACCACCAGACGCGACACTAAGGTTTTCCGCTTTGTCTGCGAGTTGACCGAACCGGTGGACGGCGCTGTTCTTCAATGCGCGCTGGAGCAGACGATTCGGGATTTCCCCCTGTACCGTTCCGTGCTGAAAAAGGGATTGTTCTGGTACTATCTGGAAGAGAGCAGCATTCAGCCTGTCGTCGCCGAGGAGACACTCCCCGTTTGCAGCCCGATCTACAATGCGGATAAGCCCGGCCTATTGTTCCGCGTGCTCTATTTCAAACAACGAATCAATTTCGAAGTGTTCCACGCATTGGCTGACGGCACCGGCGTTTTGCAGTTTTTGCGCACCTTGGTCTTGCATTATCTGGAGAGAAAGCATGGCATTTCAGGGCAGTTGACCGATTATGATGCTTCCAGGGATCAGAAAAATCAAGACGCTTTTTATAAGTATTACGATAAAACCGGGGCCAGTCCCGAGATAAAGCGCTACCGAGCCTATCATATCCGCGGGGAACGCCTGCCTAACAACCGGATCGGGATTACAGAGGGGTTTACATCCACCAAAGCGGTGCTCCAAAAAGCCCATGAGCACGATGCCACACTGAGTGAATTTTTGATTGCGCTGTTCATCTGCTCCATTCTGGATGGAATGGCTGTGAGGGAAAGGAATCGTCCGGTGATCATCGCCGTACCAGTAGACCTTCGCCGTTTTTTTCCGGCACAAACCGCCCGTAATTTTTTCGGCGTCGTTCAGGTTGCCCATCACTTCCAAAAAGACGGACGGGAATTTCCCCAGGTTCTTGCAAATGTGCGCGAATCTCTGCGGCGGCAACTGACGCAGGAGACCCTCCATGGAATCATCAGCCATTACTCAGCCTTGGAAGACAATCCCTTGGTCAAGGCAATTCCCTTGCAGGTAAAGATCCCCGTTCTTCGCGTTTCCGGGCTCCGGGCAGAGGGCGAGGACACCGCTGCGTTCTCTAACATTGGCCAGGTCACCATGCCGGCAGAAGCGATGAAACACATTCGGTTGTTCGATGTGTTTCTCAGTACGAAACGTCCACAACTTTGCGTTTGTTCCTTTGAGGACACGCTTGCCATCAGCATGTCATCTCCTCTCATTGATACGGGGATTCAGCGACGGTTTTTCCGTCAACTGACGCAGATGGAGATTTCAATGCAGGTCGTTTCCAATCTGGAACAGCTCAATGGAGAGGAGACGGCATATGCTACGGTGTGAACATTGCCAGGTGGACTTACCCGGAGAGCAAGACCGCTGTCCGCTCTGCCAGAATAAACCTGCCGGTATACCGGATCACACCGACAGCCGGTTTCCTCACCTGCCCCAATCTAGGCCGACGACTGTTGGCCGCATATTGGCATGGGGTGCATTTGTTAGCGTGTGCGCAGCGGCAATTAGTATCACGATCAGATTATGCCCGCGGGAGGATGGTGGTCGCTGTTTGTGGTTGCCGGCATCGCCAGCCTTTGGATCGATTTCGCCATCGTGCTCAAAAAACGAAAAAACCTGCCCAAGAACATTCTGTGGCAGGTTGCAGTCGTTTCTCTTATCGGCTTTCTTTGGGATCGTTTAACTGGATTCAATGGCTGGTCACTGGACTATGTGCTCCCCATTCTCTGTTCCTGTTCAATGATTGCCATGACTGTAGTAGCGAAAGTTCGCAGGCTTGATACCCAAGATTACATTTTGTACCTTGTGATCGATTGTGTTCTGGGGATCGTCTGTTTTGTACTCATTTTGACGGGGATGGTTGATGTTGTCATTCCATCCGCCATCAGCTTTGGTGCGTCCATTATCTTTCTGGCATTTTTGCTGTTCTTTGAGGGGAAAGCTCTTTGGGCTGAAATCCAGCGCAGACTGCATTTATAAGTAGAACGGCATAACAGACATTCATGATTATGCAGGCTCTCATCCTTGGGGTAGCAGGCTTCAGGTGTTCAAATCCGCTCGCACAATGGTTGCTCCTGATTCCAATGTCTTCTTGCTGGTTTCATTTGTTCCGTCGCTTTTTTGCTGCTTAGCAAGCATACGAAATTAATGAACGGCCATTTTCGCATCCAATACAATGGGTAAGATGGATGCCTTGGCCTTTGCCATAATTCCTTGCAGCTTACCCCGCTCCCTTGGGTAGATAAAAGTATATGCAACACCGCCGTGGTTCGCCCGGCCGGTTCGCCCAATGCGGTGCACATAGCTGTCTGCGTCACCGGGAATATCGTAATTGACAACCGCGTCAATTCCTCCTACATCAATGCCTCGGGCGGCGACGTCGGTTGCTACCAGAATGTTTACCTTGCCATCGCGATACCGCTGCATCACCTTGTCCCGCTGACTTTGACGCAAGTCGCCATGAATCGCCTCTGCCGGGTACGCGGCTTCGGTCAGCTGATGAGCCAGATTGTCAGCCATCGCTTTCGTTGCGACAAAAATCAAGGAAAGGTGAAACTGCTCTTTGCTCAGCAGTTGCATGAGCGCAGGGACTTTTGCGTTGCCGCGGACCTCGCAATAAAAATGCTCTACCTTCTCCACGTTAGTGGTATCCGGCTGGATGCAAATGTGTTGCGCCTCTCTCTGGTACTGCGCCGCAATTTCTTTGATCTCGCTGGAAAGAGTCGCGGAAAACAGCACCGTTTGCCTTGTGGCAGGTGAAAACTGCAGAATGGTATGGATGTCTTCCCGAAACCCCATATCAAGCATCCGATCTGCCTCATCCAGCACGATGCACTCAACCGCGCCCAGTCGTATGGTTCGCCGGCGCATATGATCCATCATGCGTCCGGGTGTGGCCACCACAATTTGCGGGCAGCGTTTGAGCGCCATAATCTGGTGCTGAATCGGCTCCCCACCATACAGCGCCAGAATCCGAATTCCCTGCTTATATGCAGCCAGCTGCTTCAACACACCGGCTGTTTGTTTTGCCAATTCACGCGTGGGACAGAGAATGACGGTTTGTATCTGACGATTGGCAGGATCCACATTTTCCAAGACTGGGAGCCCGAATGCCGCAGTTTTCCCGGTTCCGGTAGGCGCTTGTACCAATACATCCCGCCCTTCAAGCAGGGGTCCCATGGCTGCATCCTGCACAGGGGAAGGATCGCGGTAACCCATTTTTATGATTCCCTGCATCAACTCGGGGGTAAAGCCAAATTTCTCAAAGTTTGTAATGATTTCAGTCTCCATTTCATCCAAATATTTCGCTCAGATCACATACAAAAGCCGCCAAATCTCATTGGATTTGGTGGCTTTTGGCAGCTGTTGCTTTAAGCTACTTTGCTAACGTTGACAGCGCGCAGCCTGCGGCTGTTTTTGGGGTCCTGTTCCTTGTCAAAGGTAACCCTGTCGCCTTCGGTAAGGCTCTTATAGCCGTCGGACACGATGGAGGAGAAATGAACAAACACGTCATCGCTGCCATCATCGTTGGAAATGAAGCCGAAGCCCTTCTCCGAATTGAACCATTTTACTGTACCATTATTCATAATTGGTACCTCCATAAATTTATTAGCATCCACAACTGCACAAAAAAACACATGCTTTTGTAATTCATCAAACGAATCAATGACTTACAAAAACATGTGAGACAATGCACCATTTAGAATACTGCTCTATTATCACACACAGTGTGTGGGAAGTCAACCCCTGAATCAAGTCCCTTGTATCAAGAATCCTTGTCTTTGATTGAATGTCGAAATTTAGAGCAACGAAGACCGGATGCCTCGGATGCCACGATACTTAATTGGATCGTTGCCGTTGATAACCGAACCAGTGTCTGCCGCATACGCTCGCATTCGTTTATTATTTCTATAAGCAGAATCCATGTGCAAATGTCTGGACGAACGGAACGAAAATATACAACAGCAGTGGAAAGTACTTTGCAATAAAAGATGTGCGGAACATTACTCAGTGGAAGTGAGGATATAAAGATGAAAACGCGAAGAATCTGCGTGTTACTTGCGATCACCCTTCTGGCAGTTGGTTCAGCTTCCTGTGCCGTCATTGATGATAACGGCCATAAAACAGCCGCTACCGACGTTGTTTTACCCTACACCAGTGCATTGACAGAAACACAATTCGCCGTAGAGACGAAGGCGGCCACCGAAGAAACCCCTGCCGTATTCATTCACGAGCGTCAGCCCTATAAATACGACGGTAACAAGCTGGATTTACAGGCCGCATATGAGAAAATAGCGGCGCCTGAAGTGCAGGCTAAAGCAGTGGAAATGTTATCCGTTCCGGTATACAGAGAAAACACACTCCTCCTGGACACGAAGGGTTTTTATTATTTGGGCAGGGACGCAAGCTTCTATGAAGGAAATGGGGTTCGGCCAAACTATACTGGCACCATCCTGCTTGCTCTTCCCACAACCGCGATTCGGCAAAAAGAAGAGGACAACACTTATTGCATCTACGAAACCGATACTGGCTACCGACTATACCTGTTCATTAATGATTATAACGAAAAAACGACACCCGATGGGTATCCCATTCTAGTGAAGGAACTGTTGCCCTATGAAGCATTCGGTTCGCTAAAAATCGGGGACACCATCTCCGACGTCGAAGCCATTGATCCGGTCGCTTCCATTTATGAAAAACAGTATTTTCACGTTTGGAAGGTCAGTTCCAATGCAGTTAAGAATTATGCAGAGATGAGGTATCCCTGCGCGACCATCCATTACCTGAAGGACGGCTTACTGAAGATTGAGTACGGCACCATGACCGACGACCGGAAACTGGTCATTACGAACATGGAATACGGCGAGGATTACACCTTTTGGGGTGCCACCGGACGAACGACAGACTACAAGATCAGCGATCTGGATCTGCCTGGCGGAGGGGAAGACGAGTGACCCGCGACATTATACATTGAGCGAGCCCATCATGGAAGGCCCATCATTCCCAACCACAGCAAAGTGGATTGTCTTTGGACAACTCTGCTTTGCTGCCTTTACTTAGCACCAGCTACCGGCGCTAAGAACTAATGCCGGATATTCCCTGCCCCCCGCCCGCGAGGCGGGCGGCCTTTGATGATCAGGCTCGTGTCAGCTGCATGATGAGCCCGGCATAGCGCGGGTACTGCAGCTGCAGGGTGGCCCGGCTGGGCAGCGAAAGCCCACCGTAGCTGAACGCCGGGCTGACGGTGCAGCCCAGCAGGGCATAGCCCTCCTCCTCCACCGGCCGCATGGCAAAGAGCGTATCCGAAGGGATGGTCAGCTGGGGCAGCTGGGGCAGCTGGGGCAGCTGGGGCAGCTGGCCGGCCAGCACCTCTGGCCCTAGGGCCGGGGTTATCATGCCGTCGTCGCCCAGCACCACCACTTCCACGGCGCAGCCGTCGTAGTGGTGCAGTACCTCATCGCCCCGCAAGCGGTGGAAGGCCGAAAACTGCCGGCCATCCAAAAGGTAATAGATGCCTGAGCCGAAGCGACTGCCCTCACCGTCGGCTGCCGTGCTTTCAAAGGTGCGGCGGGTATCAACCGCCCTCGGGGTGGGGCTGCAGGCGCAGTGCATCAATGAGCGCACGGGCGTGGCTGTTCATGCCAGTGCCGCCGCCACGGTCCCCAGCAGCTTCTTCATCTTGTCTTCCACCCTCTTGCCGGTCTCCAGCACCTCTTCGTGGGTGATGGGCTGATCGAGGATGCCGGCGGCCATGTTCGTCATGCAGGAGATGCCCAGCACCTGCATGCCACAGTGGTTGGCGGCGATGACCTCCGGCACGGTGGACATGCCCACGGCGTCGCCACCCAGCAGGCGCACCATGCGGATCTCGGCGGGCGTCTCAAACTGCGGGCCCAGGAACATGGCGTACACGCCGTGACGCACCATCACGCCAAGCTCGGCCGCGGCTGCCTCAGCCCGGGCAATGAGCTCCGGCGAGTAGGCGTGGGACATATCCACAAACCGGATGCCCCGCTGGCTGGCGTATTCGCTATTGATGGGCGTCACGCCCATGAGGTTCAGGTGGTCGGTGATGAGCATGAGGTCGCCGGGGGCAAAGCGCTGGTTGACGGCTCCGGCGGCGTTGGTGACGACGAGTTTACTGACGCCCAGCTCCCGCAGCACATGCACGGGGTAGGCCACGGTGGGGGCGGTGTGGCCCTCATACATATGGTTTCGCCCACTCATGATGGCGCAGGGCACGCCGCCCACCCGCCCCAGCAGCAGTTTGCCGGCGTGGCCCACCGCGGTGGAGCGCACAAAGCCCGGTATGTCGTTGTAGGAAATCTCGGCGGCAATATCCATGATATCCGACAGACCGCCCAGGCCCGAACCCAGAATCATGGCGATCTGGGGCTCCAGCGGGCAGCGAGTGCGGATGAACGCGGCACTTTCCATTGGGGTGCTCATTGGGGTTCCTCCTTTGTGATGTCCGGTTTTATGGAGCGGCCATAGGCGGCGGGCAGGCCATAAAGCTCGGCCACCGTCTGCCCCAGGTCGCCAAAACCCTCGCGGGTGCCCAAGTCGATGCCCTGCCGCAGCGACTGCCCCCAGAAGAGCACCGGCACATACTCCCGGGTGTGATCGGTGCCCGGGTGGCAGGGGTCGCAGCCGTGGTCGGCGGTCAGGATGAGTATGTCCTCTGGTCCCATGGCCGCGCGTAAGGTGGGCAGGAAGGCATCCACCTCCCGCAGGGCGGCGGCGTAACCCTCCACGTCGTTGCGGTGGCCGTAGAGCATGTCAAAGTCCACAAGGTTCGCAAAACAGAACCCTGGCTCCCCCGCCCTCATGCAGGATAGCACGGCCTCCAGCCCCTCGCGGTTTCCGTGGGTGGGCAGCCACCGGGTAATGGAGCGGCCGGCGAAGATGTCCTGTATCTTGCCGATGGCCACGACGGGTACGCCGTGGGCGGCCAGTAGATCCAGCAGGTTCCCTTCCGGCGGCTCCAGTGAAAAATCCCGTCGGCGGTCGGTGCGGCGGAATCTGCCCTCCACCCCCGAAAAAGGCCGGGCGATGACCCGCCCCACCCCATGGGGGCCGGTGAGCATCCCCCGTGCCGTGCGGCAGAGCTCATAGAGCCGCTCGGGCGCAATGACGTCCTCGTGGGCGGCGATCTGAAAGACGCTGTCCGCCGAGGTGTAGACGATGGGCCAGCCGGTGCGAAGGTGCTCCGCGCCCAGGCGGGTGATGATCTCCGTGCCCGAAGCGGCGCAGTTCCCAAGCACCGGCAGCCCCGTGCGCCGGGTGAATTCGTCAATGACCTCCGCCGGGAAGCCATCCGGGTAGGTCGGAAAGGGCCGCTCCAGCCGAATGCCAACCATCTCCCAGTGGCCGGTCGTGGTGTCCTTGCCTTGGGAGAGTTCCATCATTCGCCCGAAACAACCCTCGGCTTTACGAGGGGCATGGAGAGCCGTACCCCCGATGTTGTAGAGGCCCAGCCGCCCCAACTCCGGCAGGTCGGTGCCGGTGGCCGCCAGCACATGGCCCAGCGTGTCGGCCCCCGCGTCGCCGAAGCGGCCTGAGTCCGGCTGGCTGCCGATGCCCACGCTATCCAGCACGACCAAAAAGACACGCATGGCCCTACACCGGCTGGCAGATAGCGATGCCCAGTTCCTCGGCCACGCCGCGCACGTAGGCTGCCGCCAGCGTGTACTCCTCCTCGCTGGGCAGGTGCTCCAGCATCACCGGGATGGCCGGGTCGGTCTCCTCCACACTCAGCAGCAACGCCCGGTAATCGAACCCGCCCAAGCCCGGCCGCACCTCATCGAGGTGGGTCGTCAGCTTCTCCCGCAGGATGATGTCCTTGGCGTGCACGCTGCGAATGTGGGGCCCCAGCACGCGGAAGCTCTCGCGGATCATGTCGCCGTTCTCAAAGTACAGCCGGGGGCTGCAGGTGATGTTGACAAGGTCAAGGTGGGCCACAAAGTGGGGCGACCCCACGGCCTCGATGAGCTCCAGATTCTCCCGGGCGGTCGTGGGGAACATCCAGGGCATCATCTCCAGCGAGAAGGCCGTGTCCTTGGGCTGCACCTCATCGAGCAGGCGCTTGACATAGGTGACGATGCGGTCGAAGGTGCGCGGGGTCAGGTTGTCGCGGTGGGGGCCGTCCCACAGGGTGCCGCAGGAGCCACAGACGTTGACGCAGCACTCGGCACCCAGCTTATCGGCCAGCACCATGGCGCGCACCACGCCGGCATAGCCCGCCGCCGCCACCGCCGGGTCGGGGTGCAGGGGGTTGTTGTTCCACGCCCCCACCTCGGAGATCACGATGTTGTGTTCCTTCGCGGCCTGCCGGTACTCGGCAATCTGGGCGTCGGAGGCATCCAGCCCCACCGGGCTGTAAGCGGCGTCAAAGCCCTTCTGTTTCAGCGTGCGAATCCAACCCTCCGGGCCCTTCCAGTCGCCATAGAGTGGCGCTCCAAATCTCATCGTTGCCCCTCCTCAGTCGTTCTCCAGCAGTTCAAACATCATCTTGTAGCGGTCGGCGGTGTCCTCCACATAAGCGTAGCGACCGCCGGTGTACTCGCCCTTCTGCACCAGCGTCATGCCGCGCTGCTCCAGCAGGCCGATCTTCTCCCTCATGCCGTCCACGACGAAGGCGATGTGGTGGAACCCCTCACCGTTGCGGTCGAGATACTCCCGCCAGACCGAGTCGTTCTCGTCGGGCTCGATGAGCTCAATATCCACCTGCCCGCAGTGCAGGAACGCCAGCTTGGCCCGCGCCGGGCAGGGCTTGCCGTGGTACACAGCCTGGGTCAATTCCAGCCCGTCGGTCAGCATGACGTCCGGCGTGGGCACACCCAAGAGCTCCGCCCAATCCTTGGCCGTCTGCTCAATGTTCTTTACCAGCATGCCCACCTGCATGATCTTGTTTGTCCCCAGCACGGGGCTGCTCTCCGCCATTGTTCCATCCTCCTGCGTTGGTATGTTTCCATTATAAGCCTGCCAGCACACGGGCACAACGGGTGTCGAGACGCATGGAGGCGTAAGGTCAAGGGCCGAGAGTGCGACATTTATGTCGCACTAGCCGCACGATGCGGCGTAAGGCCCGCAGACCCAGACGCATGGGCAGTGTGCGCCAACCTCGGCAGCCGCGAGCGGGTTCACCCCGCCGCGGCACGAAACGGATGGTCAGTGGCACTCTGCCTCTTCCTCCCGCCGCCGCGGCGTCTCCCCCGTAAAAACCCGTACGACCAGCGCAAACGAACGCCCCCTGGCGACATGCGCGTCAGGGGGCGAAACCTTCTTCATTGACGAGTACTCCTCACTCGTGGCGGTCGCGAAGCGGCCACCGCGACAGCGAAGCGCTATCCCAAATAAGCCTTTCGGATCTCGTCCGACTCCCGCAGCACGGCGCTGTCGCCGCTCATCACGATGCGGCCGGTCTCCAGCACGTAGGCGCGGTGGGCCGTCTGCAGGGCCATGTGGGCGTTCTGCTCCACCAGTAGGATCGTCACACCCTGCTGGTTGATCCAGCGAATGATGGAGAAAATCTCCTGCACCAAGATGGGTGCCAGGCCCATGGAGGGCTCGTCCATCAGCAGCAACTTCGGCTCGGCCATCATTGCCCGGCCAATGGCCAGCATCTGCTGCTCACCGCCCGAGAGGGTGCCCGACAGCTGCCCGGCACGCTCCCGCAGGCGGGGGAACCGGTTCATGACAATCTCCAGGTTGGCCTTAGCGTTCTTCCTGGTGCGGGGCAGAAAGGCCCCCATCTCCAAGTTGTCGCGCACCGTCAGGTTGGCGAAGATACGCCGGCCCTCGGGCACCTGCACCAAGCCCATGTCCACGCGCTTGTTGGCGTTGACCTTTTCAAGGTTCTGGCCCAGGAACTCCACCGAGCCGCCCAGTTTCTCTATGATGCCGCTGGTGGCGTGCAGGGTCGTGGTTTTGCCCGCGCCGTTGGCGCCGATGAGGGTCACAATCTCCCCCTGCTGCACCTCCAGCGAGACGCCGTGCAGCGCGTGGATGTTGCCGTAGGCAACGTGCAAATCCTTAATGAGCAGCATCAACGCTCACCTCCTCGCCCAGATAGGCCTTGATGACCTTGGGATTGGTGCGAATCTCCTCTGGCACGCCCTGGGCGATGAGTTCGCCATAGTCGAGCACCAGAATGCGCTCGCAGATGTTCATGACCAAGCTCATGTCGTGCTCGATGAGCAGAATCGTCAGCCCGAACCCATCGCGGATGGACCGGATGAGTTTGGTCAGATCCTGGGTCTCCTGGGGGTTCATGCCGGCGGCCGGCTCATCCAGCAGCAGAATCTGGGGCTTGGCGGCCATGGCCCGCACGATCTCCAGCTTGCGCTGCTCGCCATAGGGCAGGCTGGAGGCCAGTTCGTCCCGCTTGTCCTCCAGGCCGAAGATCTTGAGCAGGGCGATGGCCTCCTCCTCCATGCGCGCTTCCTCCCGCCAGTAGGACGGCAGGCGCAGCAGCGCCGAGAAGGGCGAGTAGTTCGCCGTGGGGTGCATGGCGATGCGCACGTTGTCGATGACCGTGAGCTGCTTGAAGAGCCGGATGTTCTGGAAGGTACGCGTCATGCCCAGCCGCGCGATGCGCCAGGGCTTCATGCCGCCCAGCGCCCAGGTCTTGCCGGCGGCGTCCGCATACTCAATGGTACCGGCGGTCGGCGCATACACGCCGGTCAGCAGGTTGAAGACCGTGGTCTTGCCCGCGCCGTTGGGGCCGATGAGGCCGACCAGCTCGCCCTTTTCCATCGTCAGGTTGAAGTTGCTGACGGCCTTCAGGCCGCCAAATTGGATCGAAAGATCCTTGCTCGTCAGGATTGGCATGGCCCTAATTCCCCTTTCTCGGCCCATTCAGCCGTGCCTTCCACCAGTCGCCCCAGCGCTGCAGCGTGTGCGACCACCAGGAGCCGTGGGACATCTTGAGGAGTGGCAGCTCCCGGGTGCCCAGCAAGCCCTGGGGGCGGAAGATCATCATCAGGATGAGGAGCAACGGGTAGATGACCAGGCGGTAATCCGCCAGTGCCAGCTGGAAGCCGAAGATGGGAACGGTGGGCAGGTTGCGCAGCACCGTCTCCTGCAGCATCGTCAACAGATAGCCGGAGAGCACCGTGCCGGTGATCGACCCCAGGCCGCCGAAGACCACGATGACCAGGTAGTTGACGGAGGACAGGAAGTTGAACTGGCTGGGGTTGAGGTAGCCGGACTCGGTGGCGAAGAGCGCACCGGCCAGGCCGGCCAGGAAGGTCGAGATGGCGTAGGCGAACACCTTGGTGTAGTGGGTGTTGATGCCCATCGACTCGGCGGCGATCTCATCCTCCCGCACAGAGAGGATGGCGCGGCCATGGGTGGAGGTCATCAGGTGCACCACCGCCAGCAGCGACAGCACCAGGAACAGCGACACCCACAGGAACGTGATAAGCTTGCTGTGGGGCACGGCCATCGTCACGATGCCGCGGATGCCCATGAGGCCCGACGCGCCGCCGGTGAGGTCCCCGAGGTTGTTGAGGACGACGACGATGATCTCACCCAGGGCCAGGGTGACAATAGCGAGGTAGTCGCCCCGCAGACGGAAGAGCGGAATGCCCACCAGCAACCCGAGCAGCGCCGCAATGAGCGCCGCCGCCAGCAGCGCCGGCAGCATGGGGACGCCGTTTTTGAGCAGAATGGCCGCGGCGTAGCCGCCAATGGCCATAAAGCCCGCCTGGCCCAGCAAGAGCTGACCGGTCATGCCCGTCACCAGGTTGATGCCCAGGGCCATGATGGCGAACACCGTGGAGGTGATCATGATCTGGCCGACGTAGTCGTTGATGACGCCAGTGCCCATGAGCAGCGACGCCACCCCATAGAGCACCACGATGAACACGACCTGCACGAGGATGCGACGGAGGAAATCCTTCTTTGTAATCTTCATCATGCTCTCCTCCTACACCTTCTCGCGGACTGCTTTGCCCATGATGCCACTGGGGCGGACAAAGAGCACCAGGATGAGGATGCCGAACACGATGCCATCGGCCCAGGTCGTGCTGACGTACCCTTTGGTGAACGCCTCCACCATGCCGATGACGAGGCTGCCCAGCACCGCGCCGGGGATGCTGCCGATGCCGCCCAGCACCGCGGCGATGAAGCACTTGAGGCCCGGGTAGATGCCCATGTAGGGCTGAATGCTGGGCAGATACAGGCTATAGAGAATACCTGCCGCCGCAGCCAGCGCCGCGCCCAGGGCAAAGGTGACGCTGATGATGCGATCCACCGGGATGCCCATGAGGCTGGCCGCCCCCATGTCAAAAGACACGGCGCGCATGGCCTTGCCGGTGCGGGTGTAGTTGACGATGTAATTGAGCAGCAGCATCAACAGCACCGAGAACAGGATGACCAGCAGCTGAATGGGCGTAACGTGAAACCCCGTGTGCGCCAGCAGCCAATCGGACACCGCCTTGAGCGGGGCCAGGGTGCTGTCGTCCAGCTGGGGGTATTGCCGATAGTTGGGGCCGATGAAAGGCAGCGACTTGCTGCCGTTCTCAATGAACACCGACACGCCGATGGCCGTGATCAGCGCGTTGAGGCGCGGCGCGTTGCGCAGCGGCTTGTAGCAGGTTTTCTCCATCACCACGCCGATGATGGCGCAACCCGCCATGCCCACCACGAACGCCAACAGCGCGCTCATGGGGTTGACGCCAAAATCCATCAGGATGAAAAAGCCGAAGTATGCGCCCAGCATCAGGATGTCCGCATGGGCGAAATTGATCAGCTTCACAATGCCGTACACCATCGTATACCCCAGGGCTATCAGGGCATAGATGCTGCCGTTGGTGATGCCGATCACCAGGAATTGCTTGAATGTCTCCATTCCCTCACCCCATCACGCATCGAATAGTGGAAGCGCGAAACCCGTCGTTCCGCGCTTCCACACCTGTTTAGTTCGTCAAAGAGCTCTCTCGATCACGGATCGACCGTGGCGTAGTACTTCTGTGCCAGCTTGCCGTTGTCGTTGTACACCGACACGATGACGGCGGATTTGACAGGGTTACGATTCTCGTCGTACTTGATGTTGCCGGTCACGAACTTGGCGTCGGTCTTGGCGATGGCGTCCCGCACGGCGGCCTTGTCGGTGGAACCGGCGGCCTTGATGGCCTGGGCCACGATGTTGAGCGCGTCATAACCAAGGGCGGCCAGGGCGTTCGGGGTCTCGTTGTACTTGGCCTTGTACTTGTCAACGAAGGACTTCACGTCCGCGTCGTCGGAGCCGGAGTCGTAGTGGTTGGAGTAGTAGGCACCGGCCGAGGCAACGTCGCCGTTGTCCACGATGCCATCCCAGCCGTCGCCGCCCAGCAGCACGATGTCAGTCAGACCCGCGGCGCGCACTTGCTTGGCGATCAGAGCGTTCTTGCCATAGTAGTCGGGGACAAACAGGATCTGCGGGTTCTTCTCCTTCACCTTGGCGATGATGGCCGAGAAGTCCTGGTCGGCCAGGGAGTAGGCTTCTTCGTTGGTGACGGTGCCGCCGCCAGCGGTGAAAGCCGCCTTGAAGTTGGTGGCCAGACCCTTGGAGTAATCGTTGCCGTTGTCGTAGATGATGGCCGCGGTCGTCAGCTTCAGGTTCTCCAGGGCGAACTTGGCGCAAACCGTGCCCTGGAAGGGATCGATGAAGCAGGTGCGGTAGATGAAGTCGCCGGCCTTGGTCACGTCCGCGTTGGTGGAGGCGGTGGTGATGAGCGGAATGCCGGCCTGCTGGGCCAGCGGCGCGATGGCCAGCGTGCACTTGGAGGCAACGGAGCCGATGATGACATCCACCTTGTCTTGGGAGACGAGCTTGTTGAAGCAGTTGATGGAGACGTCAGGGGTGTTCTGGTCGTCTTCCAGCACCAGCTCCAGCTGCTGGCCGTTGACGCCGCCGGCGGCGTTAACCTCGTCGATGGCGAGCTTGATGGCGTTGGAGGTCGAGGTGCCGTACACCGACACATCGCCGGTCATGGGCATGATGGCGCCGATCTTGATGGTGCCGGATGCACCGGCGGCGGCACTAGCGGCGGCGCTGACAGTCTCTGCCGCGGCAGTGGCGGCCGCGTCACTGGCGGCCGGGGCGGTCGTCTGGCAGCCGGTCAGGATCGCGCCGACTAGAAGCGTCAACGCGACGACCGCAGAGAGAAACTTGGTCTTCTTCATACTCCTCACTCCTTATACAATTATGGTGAAGCAAGACAATTCTACGAGTGAACCGCCGTTGCTTCACCAATCGATACGAAGAAAATATCATACGCTTATTTCACTGTCAAGAAGTTTTGAAAGAACAACAAGTCGAAACATCAAAAAACGGCGAAATGTCAGCGGAACGGAAGGACATGCGCCGGGCTTCCTGCAATTTGGAAAGCAATTCCCTGCAGATAGAAGGGGTTGAGAACCCCACGCCACAGCGATTGACACGGGTGCCAAGGAGGGTGGCATCGCACCCCACCTGCTGCTGCGCGCCTGCACAACCGTCTGTGCCCGCCCAAATGCCCGGGCAATGGACTTTTTCTACAAGGTCGGGTAAACTAAGGGAGTTGCGTCCACCAAAATATGGGGACGACGGAGGAGCGCGGCGGCTTGCATCGCTCCCCAAGTGTTATTACTACCTATGCAAAGGATGTCGGTATGAACTTCGCACAACTGTTGTTGATCGCAATCGGACTTTCCATGGACGCCTTCGCCGCGGCACTGTGCAAGGGGTTGGGCATGCGGCGCCTCAACCTGCGGCACGCGGCCATCATCGCGCTCTTCTTTGGCGTTTTCCAGGCAGTGATGCCACTAATCGGCTGGTTTCTGGGCAACCAATTTGCCCAGTACATCAAGACCTTTGACCACTGGATCGCTTTCGTGTTGCTGGCCATCATCGGTGGCAAGATGCTGTGGGAAGCCTTTGACGGCGGCAACGACTGCGCCACCTGCAACGACAGCCTGAACCTGAAAGAGCTGCTGGGGTTGGCCGTGGCCACCAGCATTGACGCGCTGGCCATCGGCGTTTCCCTGGCCTTTTTGGAGGCACCCATCGCTTCCTCGGTCGTCACCATCGGCGTTACAACCTTCGTGTTGAGCTTCATCGGTGTGGCGGTCGGCAATCGCTTCGGCGTGCGGTACCGCAAACCGGCGGAGATCGCCGGCGGCGCGGTACTGGTGCTCATTGGCGTCAAGATTCTCGTCGAACACCTCATGGGCGGTTGAGGAACCCACCGGCAGACCATCCGCATATTTGGAAGGGAGGATTCCATTGAACCCATTCTCCGATGATTTGACCACCGTACTCCAGGCCCTGAATGCTGACCCTGACCGAGGCCTCACCAGCGAGGAGGCCGACAGGCGCCTGACTCAGCATGGCGAAAACCGCCTGCAGGAAAAGAAAAAGCAGACGGTGGTGCAGCGTTTCCTTGCCCAGTTTAAGGACACGATGATCCTCATCCTCATCGCGGCCTCCGTCGTGTCCTTCGTCGTCTCCCTCACCGAGCATGAGGGTTTTTTTGAACCCATCCTGATCCTTGTCATCGTGGTGCTCAACGCCATCCTCGGCGTGATGCAAGAGAGCCGCGCCGAGCGGGCGCTGGAGGCGCTCAAGACCCTATCCGCCCCCCAGGCCCGCGTGCTGCGCGATGGGCAGACCACGGTGATTGAGGCGACCAAGCTGGTGCCCGGCGACGTGGTGCTGCTGGACGCCGGCGACTTCGTGCCGGCCGATGGGCGGCTGCTCGTCTCGGCCAGCCTGCAGTGTGAGGAGTCGGCTTTGACCGGCGAGTCGCTGCCCGCCGAGAAGGACGCCACCGCCCCCATCGCCGCCGGTGCCCCGCTGGGCGACCGGCGTAACATGGTCTACTCCGGCTGCGGGGTGTCCTATGGCCGGGGGCGGGCCGTGGTGACCGGCACCGGCATGAACACCGAGATGGGCAAGATCGCCGACCTGTTGGAATCGGCCGACGAAGGGCAGACCCCGCTGCAGCAGAAGCTGGCCTCCCTGGGCAAGATTCTGGGCATCGTGGCGCTGGCGGCTTGCGCGGTCATCTTCGTCATCGGCCTCCTTGACGGCATCCCCGTGATGGAGATCTTCATGACCTCGGTGTCGCTGGCGGTATCCGCCATCCCCGAGGGGCTGCCCGCCATTGTAACGATCGTGCTGGCCATCGGCGTGCAGCGGATGGTGCGGCGCAACGCCATCATCCGGCGGCTGCCTGCGGTGGAGACGCTGGGCAGCGCCTCGGTCGTCTGCTCCGACAAGACGGGCACGCTCACCCAAAACCGCATGACGCTCACCAACCTCTACGACGCCGCCAACGATGCGTCGGCGACCCCCGAGCAGGCCAACGGCGAGAGCTTCCTCGCGTTGCTGCGGGCGGCGTCACTGTGCTGCGATGGGCGGGTGGTCTTTGAGGGTGGCAAGGAAAAACACATCGGTGACCCGACCGAGACGGCCATCGTGCTGGCCGCCCACCGGGCTGGCATGGCAAAGGACGACCTGGAGCGGGACTACCCCCGCCTGGCCGAGCTGCCCTTTGACTCCGACCGGAAGCTGATGACGACGGTGCACCGGATGGACGGGAAGCTCGTGGCCATCACCAAGGGCGCGGTGGACGTGCTGAGCCGCCGCTGCGTGGCCGGCGATGTGGAGCGCGGCCGCCAGGTAGCCGAGGAATGGGGCGGGCAGGCCCTGCGGGTGCTGGCGGTTGCCAGCCGCGTGCTGGACGACGTGCCCACCCAGCCCACCAGCGACGAGCTGGAGCAGGGCCTCACCTTCCTGGGGTTGGTCGGCATGATCGACCCGCCCCGACCCGAGGCCCGCGACGCCGTGGCCCTCTGCCGGCAGGCCGGCATCCGCCCGGTCATGATCACCGGCGACCACGTGCTGACCGCCTCGGCCATCGCACGCGACTTGGGCATCCTGCGGGAGGGTGACAATGCAGTGACCGGCGCCCAACTGCAGGAGATGGACGAGGCCGAGCTGGGCGAACGCGTGGGTTCCATCTCGGTCTATGCCCGGGTCTCCCCTGCTGACAAGATTCGCATCGTGCGGGCCTGGCAGGCCAAGGGCGAGGTCGTGGCCATGACCGGCGACGGTGTCAACGACGCGCCGGCGCTGAAAGCCGCCGACATCGGTTGCGCCATGGGCATCACCGGCACCGACGTAGCCAAGGGCGCGGCTGACATGACGCTGACCGACGACAACTTCGCCACCATTGTGGAGGCGGTGCGCGAGGGCCGTGGCATCTACGACAACATCCGCAAGGTTGTGGGGTTCCTGCTGGGCACCAACATCGGCGAGGTGCTGACGGTGTTCTTTGCCATGCTGGTGTGGCGGCAGTCGCCGCTGCTCTCCATGCAGCTGCTGCTCATCAACCTCGTCACCGATAGCCTGCCGGCCATCGCGCTGGGGATGGAGGCGGTGGAGACCGACGTGATGCACCGGCGGCCCAAGCCCAAGGGCGAGGGCATCTTTGCCGGCGGCCTGGGCCTGCGGGTGATTCTGCAGGGTTTGATGTTTGCCGTGCTCACACTCACTGGCTTCCTGGTGGGGTGGCTGGGCCAGGGCGGCGCGCCCGCCGGTGACACAGCGGTGACCGCCGGGCGCACCATGGCGTTCCTGGTGCTGGCCCTCACCCAGGTGGTGCATTCGTTCAACATGCGCTCCGAGCGTTCTCTCTTCACCATTGGCTGGTTCACCAACCGAAAGCTCTGCCAGGCGGCAGCCGTTTCGACCATCGTGGTGCTGCTGGTGACCTTCGTGCCGCCGGTGTCGCTGGCGTTCGGCCTAGCGCAGCTGCCGGCGCTCTATTATCTGTGGGCGTTACTGCTCGTTCTGGTGCCGCTGCCGGTGCTGGAAGTCGCCAAGGCCATCACCCGTGCCCGCGCCAAGGGGAAGAACGACTAAGTCCGTTGGGGAGCGACTCCCCCTTTTGTGTTGGAAGGAGTGTTTCGATGAATCGGTTTCAAAACTTCATGCAGGGACGCCATGGCTACGACCAGCTTTCCTTCGCGTTGCTGGTGGTCTCCATGGTTCTGCTGCTGCTCTCGCAGATTCCAGTGTTGGGGATCCTGCTCTACGTCAGTCTTTTGCCGCTGGCGCTAGCCTTTCTGCGTGCCTTCTCCCGCGATGTCAGCCGCCGACAGATGGAAAACTACCGTTTTATGAAAGCCATCAGCCCCGTATACCAGTGGTTCCTGCGGGGGCGCACGACGTTCCGCAACCACCGGCACTACAAATACCTGCGGTGCCCCCAGTGCAAGCAGAGCCTGCGGGTGCCCCGCGGCAAAGGGAAGCTGCTGATCACCTGCCCCAAGTGCGGCACCAAAACCTCGAGTAAAACCTGAAGCCAAACGCCGCGTAACAGCGCCTGCCACCCGGCAGGCGCTTTTTCTGTCCTCCACCAGCCTGCAAACGACCCCCGCTGCCCTTGCACACACCGCTTACGAGGCTTACGAGGTACAAAACGACTGTTTGGTTCGCAAAACAAACTCGGAACGTTCCAATGTATAGACGAACCGAAAACTGGGCAAATTAGCCATTGCCGGATGGAAAAAGCCGTTGCTATAATATAGAAAAATTGAAATATTCTCATGCGGTAGACGCGTTGACCCAAAGGTTGCCCGCATCCCGCATGAATTCCGCCGCCGGCTCCAGCGGGCCTGCGGCTTGCATAGGAGTGATAGCCGTTATGTTGGATAAAAGCCTGCCCTACTACCACATCATCATGAAGCGGACCACCGGCACGCCCATTCCCCGTGTTGACCTGCCCGTGGGCTTGGTCTTCGCCGACTTCGCCGAGGGCGACGAGCAGGACTGGGCGGACATTCTGGTCTCCGTCGGGGAGTTTGACACCGTGGAGGACGCGCTGGAGCGCTTCCGCGAGGATTACCTCCCCTACCGGGAGCAGTTGGAGCGTCGCATCCAGTTCATCCGCACCACCGATGGCCGAGCCGTGGGCACGGCCACCTGCTGGTGGCGCAATTCCTTCTCGCAGCGCAACCCCTCGCTGGAGTGGGTGGCCGTGCGGCCCGAATACCACGGGCAGGGGCTGGGCAAGGCCATGGTCAGCAAGGCCATGAAGCGCATGGTCTGCCTGGAGGGCGACAACCCCGTCTACCTGCACACCCAGACCTGGAGCTACCGCGCCATCGGCATCTACAAGAAAATGGGCTTTTTCCTGTTGAGTGACGGTTCCTTCGGGGCATACCCCAACGAATACGACAAGGCAATGGGCGTGCTCAACGGCCTGTTGAAAGCATGAAACGCAAAGGGCCCGGCACATTGTGCCGGGCCCTTCCTTCCTGATGAGCGATCCGGTTGAAACTGACCAACGATTCACTCGTCGGGAGGGAATGCAACCAGAATAGGGCCACGACCGTCGGTTACCCCACGGTGATGACGCTGACCGGGCAGCCTTCGGCAGCTTCCTGGGCGCTGTCCTGGGCGCCGGCCGGCACCTCGTCCACAATCACCTCGGCCTTGCCGTCGTCCGCCATGGCGAACACCTCGGGGCAGGTGTCGGGGCACAACCCACAACCAATGCAACCGTCTCTGTCAATCGAAGCCTTCATGATTTCACCCTCCTTTTGACAATAGTATGCCCTGTTGCAACGCGTTTTACAATCCCTTCCATCGTTGTGCGGGCGTTTGTTGTCATTGGACGGACATACTAGAGAGGTACTGAATCAATGGGGCGCCTGGATTGCGAAGTGGATTTTTGTGTCTGGCCAGGAAGAGGAGGGAGCTTATGCCGCAGCGCATAGGCGACTGACCGGATGCACGGCGAGCAGCAGCCGAAGGCTGTGACCAGCCGATGACAACGCTGGACGCAGAAAGGCCGAACAAGACAGGCGCCATGCTTGATTCAGTGCTTCCCAGAAGAAAAGGAGAGCTTACTATGCTGAACATCCGCAAATGCGCGATCGTTGGGGCCGGTTTTGTGGGGTCCACATCGGCCTTTGCCCTGCTGCAGGGCGGGTTGTTTTCGGAGATTGTACTCATCGACATCAATCGCAAGAGGGCCGAGGGCGAGGCCATGGATCTCAACCACGGCATGTCCTTCACCCAACCGGCCAAGCTCTATGCCGGGGATTACGACGACCTGGCTGACGCGGCGCTGGTGATCCTGGCCGCCGGGGCCAACCAGCAGCCCGGCGAGACGCGACTCGACCTGCTACACAAGAACGCGGCGGTGTTCCGCAGCGTGGTGGCGGAGGTTGCGCGGCGCAACCGGGACTGCATCCTGCTGGTGGTGACCAACCCCGTGGACGTGCTGACCTGGGCCACGCTGAAGTACTCGGGCTTCCCGCCCGAGCGAGTGCTGGGCTCGGGCACGGTGCTCGACACGGCACGGCTCAAATTCCTACTGGGCGAACGCTTCGCCGTGGACAGCCGCAACATCCATGCCTACATCATTGGCGAGCATGGCGACAGCGAGTTGCCGCTGTGGTCCACGGCCAATGTGGGCGGGGTCGATCTCAAGGACTTCTGCGCCGACTGCGGCAAATGCGATGACCTTGCCTGCCTGCGGGAGGCGTTTGAGGAGACCCGCACCAGCGCGTACCGCATCATCGAAGGCAAGGGGGCGACCTACTACGCCGTGGCACTGGCGGTGCGCCGCATCGCCGAGGCCATCGTGCGGGACGAGCGCTCCATCCTGACGGTCTCCTGCCTGCTGCAGGGGCAGTATGGCCTGCGGGACGTCTGCGTGGGCGTGCCCGCTATCGTGGGCAGCGGCGGGGTGCGCCAGGTGCTCGATCTCAAGGTGTCGCCGGAGGAACTGGCCGGGCTTCGCCACTCCGCCCAGGTGCTGCGAGACGCCTACCCGGCCCTGGAATGAAGGCTTTCGTCTGCACAAAAACAGCTTGGGGCAATGCCCCAAGCTGCTATTGTTTACCCTTTGTGTTTGGTTACATTTGTTGTTCCATCTTTTCCTTGAGTTCCGCCAGGCGTTGGTCAGCTTCCTGCTGGGTCAGCTTTCCATCTTTCACCTTGGCTTGCAGATGCTCTTTCATGCGTTCGGTGGCCTCTAGCTTCAGGTTGTCAAGCTTACCTTCGCTGGCAGCCAGCTCCCACACGGTCATGTTGGCCTTCTCACAGGCCTGGCGCACCTCATCAGTGGTGCGGCCGGTCAGCGCTGCATACTCCTGCATCAGCCGCTTCTCCCGGTCGCCGGCACCATCCCTCATGGGCTTGGCGCGGTTGGCAAAGCGCTCATACACCACATCGTCGGCACTCTTCTGGGCCTCTTCGGTGAGCTTCGCCACCCGTTCGTCGGCTTCGGTCCGGGTCAATTTCCCGTCCTGCACCATCCGGTCGGTTAGCGCCTTGTGGAAGTCGATCCATTTCTGTTCAACATCAGACACGTTGCCGGCGGCAAAGGCCGGCGACGGCGCGGCCAACAGCCCCACAGCCACCAGTGTCAGCGCCCCTTTTTTCCACTGCATGCTCCCACCTCCGTCATTTTTTGTCTGCGCGCTTTTCCGGTCACCTCCCTCATTTGATTTCAATCTAGTTTGTCCGTCGACCGCAAAATGGACCGGTCAAATTCTGATGCCGCTGGCCGCCGCTGTCAAACGCGAGCGAACTTGGCCATTCGCCGAGACAAAACAGACGCGCCGCCATGCACTGGCAACGCGTTCCATAAAATCCATTTTTTGGTTGATTTACATCAATCGCTGCTCCAACCCGCTCTGTAGCGCGTCCACGCACAGCACGAACCCCTCCCCCAGCGGGGAGAAAAAGACATAGGCGTAGGTGACGCACACATTGCCAGAAGCGTGGGAGATGTAGGCCGAGGACACATGCCGGGGCACCCCGGCGTTCATCAGCTCATAGTAGAAGGGCTTCAATTCATGGTTGGCACCTTTGGTCGCCGGGAAAAACATCATGTTGCGGTGGCGATCCCCCTGCTCATTGGCAAACACCGTGCCGCTGACCTGCAAGCCCGCCCGGTTGATGACGTAGGCACACTCCACCAGGCCGGCGCAACCCTGCCACTGGTAGGACCCCAGAACCTCGTCGTATTGCTCGGGCTCCACCTTGCCGAGTCGCCGGCACAGGCGGTCCACCATGCGACCCACCGTCTGCATGCACTGTCGCTCCCGGGTGATCTTCCCCTGGATGTGCTCGGTAAAGAATTGGGCGTTCTCCCGCATCCGCCCATCCACTTCTTCGAGGTTGAGCTCCTCCACCGCCTGGGGGCGGCTGAACAGGTACCCCTGCAGCAGGTGCGCACCAAACTCCATAGCAAAGCAGGCCTGCTCCACCGTCTCCACCCCTTCGGCCACCACGATGGCCCCCAACTTGGCAGACATGTGCACCATGGAATGGAAGATCTCCTGCTTGTAATAGCTGTCCTCAATGCCGATGAGCAGCGAACGGTCCAGCTTGACAATGTCCGGCCGAACAGCCGAGAGCCGCTCCAGATTGGAGTAGCCGGTGCCCACGTCGTCCACGGCAATGAGGAAACCCAGGCGCTTGTAATGATCGGTAAACTGCTGCAAGCTCTCCAGTCGCTCCAACTGGTGCTCGTTGACCTCAATGACGACCTGCTGGGGCAGCAGGCCGTTGCGCAGCGTCTGGCCGTAGAGAAACTGCAGATTGTCGATGTGATCGAGGACGGTAGCGTCAATATTAGCAAAGAGATGCCAACTGTTGGAGCGATCCTCCAGCCGGTTGAATTGCTGCATGCAGCGCTCCCGGCAGTCGTGGTCAAAGGCAAAGAGGTTGTTGTTGCGCTGGGCCTGCTCAAAGAGATCCAGCACGGGCATGCTCTCTCCCGTCACCGGGTCAAACCCACGGCTCAATCCCTCAAAGCCTATGATCTGCTGGCGGGCGACGGAGACGATGGGCTGCAGGTACGCCTCCATCCGGTAGGCGCCCTGCGAAAACCGCACGATGTTGTTGCTCAATGGAACGTTCAAGTTTCCTCCGCCATCCCAAAACAAATACCGGCGCATTGCTACGCCGGCTTCTTTGCCAACCGCTTATTGCCAAAAGATAGCATGGATCTTGTGTTCCTGTCAACGATCAAATAAAAAAGTGCGAGATCGCGGAATGTCTTGCATGCAAATTACTTGTCCGTGGTATAATGAGGGAAGAAAAGGAGGAGATCCCCATGGCAGAAGAACGAAACGCCATCTTTGCCGGGGGCTGCTTCTGGTGCATGGAGCCACCGTTCGTGGCCCTGCCCGGCGTGCACCAGGTGCTGCCCGGCTACACCGGCGGTAGCGTCCCCCACCCCAGCTACGAGCAGGTCTGCACCGGTGGCACCGGACACGTTGAGGCCGTGCGCATCGCCTACGACCCGGATGCCGTATCCTACGAGAGCCTGCTGGAGGTGTTCTGGGCCCAGATTGACCCCACCGACGGCGGCGGCCAGTTTGCCGACCGGGGCGAACAGTACCAGACGGCCATCTTCTACACCGATGAAACCGAGCGGGTGGCCGCACTGCAAAGCCTGCGGCGGGCCGAGGAGTCGGGGCTCTACGACGCGCCGATCCGCACGAAGATACTGCCGGCAAAGCCCTTCTACCCCGCTGAGGATTACCACCGCGAATACTACCGCACCCACCCCACCCGGTACCAGCTCTACAAGCACGGCTCGGGCCGGCAGGGGTACCAGGAGGCAATGGAGCGCAAACGGGAGGAGCAGAACCATGAAACAGAATGACGAGCTCAAGGGGCGTCTCACGCCGATGCAATACCACGTGACGCAGGAGAGCGGCACCGAGCCACCCTTCGACAACGAATTCTGGGACAACCACCGGGAAGGGCTGTATGTGGACATCGTCTCCGGCGAGCCGCTCTTCTCCTCGCGGGAGAAATACGATTCCCACTGCGGCTGGCCCAGCTTCACCGCGCCGCTCCAGGACGAACTGGTGCAGGAACGGGACGACCACAGCTTTGGCCGGCATCGCACCGAGGTACGGGCCGCCGGTTCCGACGCCCACCTGGGTCACGTGTTCCCCGATGGCCCCGGCCCCGCCGGCCTGCGGTATTGCATCAACTCGGCGGCGCTGCGGTTCATCCCTGTGGAGGACCTGGAGCGGGAGGGCTACGGCCAATATCGCTCCCTTTTCGACGAGAAGTAGCGCTCTTCCGTCGCCTAGGCCTTGGCGTAGGCCTGCAGCACCGGCAGCGCCCGGCACATTTCCTGGGCAATGGTGCTGTCTTTCGCTTCACGCTCCAAAAAGTCCGTCAGGTCTGCCACGGTGACCGGGCGGACTTTGTTTTGCCTTGCCCGCTCCCCCGCCAACGCCTGCGCCGACGCGGGGAAGGCTGCCGGGAAGGACGCCGCCAGTGCCAGGCATAGCGCCTGGGCCTCAGGTTCGCAGGGCAGCCGCCCCAGCCAATCACCGACCAGCTCGGCCCGCCGCGCAGCCCGCTGGGTGCGCACGTCCTCCGCCGTCATGTGGCCCTCATGCGGCAACGCAAAGCGCTCGTACAGCGCCAGCGGAGCCTCATTGCTTGCCAGCAGAGCGGCCATTCCCCGGCACAACCGGGCTTCGGTCTCGGCGTCGTCCAGAGCGTGGTTCTGGCCTGGGTCACTCTCCCGGTCGTAGAGCCGGTGCTCGGTAAGGCACAGCCCCGCGGCCAGCACCGGCACTTCCAGCACCTTTGCGCCCTTGGTGAAGCCAAACCCATCGGAAAGCCGCGCCTGGGCCAGCCGCTCCAGCGGGAAGCGGGCGTTCATGACCGTGGGCATCAGGGTGTACTCGCTGAGAGGCGTCGTCTGCCGAGGGGCCCGAAAGTAGGTGTAGCGCCCGTCGGTGGTGTTGAGCGTGCCGCCGAAGTAGCCATACAGCACTTGCTCGTGAATCGTCCGCCCCTCGTCGTAAGCCAGGCGCAGGGGCTTGCCCTGCATGTCGGTGGGCACATCCACCCCAAAGAACTCCAGCAGCGTGGGCGCCAGGTCGATGGTCTGGGTCAGCTTGTCGCAAACGCCGGGGCCGGGGCAGCGCGGGTCATGGAGGAAGAACGGCGTGTTGGCCACCTCGTCGTAGAGGGGCGCGACGTTCTTGGCCCACCAGTCGTGCTCCCCCAGCAGGAACCCATGGTCGGTGCCCACGATGAGCATGGTGTCCTGCCACAGCCCGTGGCGGTCCATGGCGTCCAGCACCAGCCCCAGTTTGGCGTCGCACATGCTGACGAGGGCACTGTACTGCGCCCGCAGATGGCCGACAAGCTCGTCGCGCTCCCGCACGGGGGCGTAATCGGGCCAGTCACAATGTCGTCCATGGTATTCGTGGGGGTACAGGGCCTGGTACTCCGGCTGGGTGAAGAAGGGCTCATGGGGATCGAACGCCTCAATCTGCAGGAACCAGTTGTCGGCGTCGTGGTTGGTCTCGATAAACTCCAGCCCAGCGGCAAAGGTGCGGGACTGGGGCATGGCCGCCTCGTCAGTCAGGTATTTGCGGTTGACCCAATCCTGCCGCCAGAGACGGGACCCCTCCTGCGCGCGGCGGGTGTCCTCACACGGGGGGATGGCCGGGTCGCCCACCTCACCCTTCCAGGGGTCACCCTCCTGCCCGCGAATGACCTCCCAGGTGGAGAAGCGGTTGTGATAGGTCGCGCCACCATCCTCCAGATAGTGGTAGTGGTCGGTCACAAGATGAGTGTACGTGCCGTGTTGGCGCAGCAACTCCGGCATGGAGTCGTCGAAAGGCTCCAGCGGGCCCCAGGCCCGGTGCAGGAAGTTGTACCGCCCGGTGTGCAGCTCCCGCCGGGCCGGCATGCAGGGCATGCTGCCCACAAAGAACCGGTCAAAGCGGATGGCCCGCTGTGCCAGGCGGTCAAAATTTGGTGTGTGGATGAAATCGCAGCCGTAGGGGGACAAGAAATTGCGACTGAGGCTGTCATACAGGACGAGGATGGCTTTCATATGCGCACCTCCACTTGCGCCGTCCGCCGGTGCCCGGCAGGCAGGGCGTTTGTGCTTTGGAGTTCGGCGTTCCATCTGATTTTCCTGCGGCGTCTGCAGGGAGCTTGACGGGCCTCAGCCCACGTCCACCTGGTTTTTCCCTTTGCGCTTGGCCCGCAGTAGCGCGCGGTCCACCCTGGCAACCAGCTGCTCCACCGTCTCCCCTCGTTCCCAGGCACCCACACCCATGCTGACCGTAACGTGGCGGCTCTGCACCTCAAGGGGATGAAGGGCGATGGTCTCCCGCACCTTGTCGGCAACCCTGAGCGCATTCTTCATCTCAGTGCCGGCAAACAGGAGGATAAATTCGTCGCCACCCCAGCGGAAGAGCTTATCCGCTGCCCGCAGCGTATCACGAATCAATGCGGCAATCTCTGAAAGGACACAATCGCCCTTGTTGTGGCCCTCGGTATCGTTGATGTGCTTGAAATTATCCACATCGAAGATGCAAAGGGAGAAGGGGGTTCCAAACTTCGTCGCCTTCCCAATCTCCTGCCCCGCAAACTGCTCCAGCATGCGCCGGTTGTACGCCCCCGTCAGCTGGTCGTAAGTCAGCATCTCCTCCAGCTGGGAATTGACGCGCTGCTGCTCGGCCAACATCTCCTGCAGACGCTGTTCGTACTGCTTTTTGGCGGTGATGTCGCGCGTTGCCCCCGCATAGCCAATCAGCCGATCCCCCTCAAAGAGAGGCTTGACGCAAATCTCGCACCAGATGATGCTACCATCCTTGCAGAGAAACTCCGTGTCGTAGAGCGGCGGATCGGTGGCGAGGTAGCGCTCCCAGTTTTCCATCCGCTTTCGCTTCTGTTCCAGCACGCTCTGCGCCGACTCCTTCGTCACAAACTCAAACAGGTGACGCCCGACGAGGTCCTGCGGTTCGTACCCTGCCAAGCCCTTGATGGAAGCACCCACAAAGGTGAACACAAGCTGCGGATCCATCTCCCAGATGACGTCCTTCAGGTTTTCCACCACGTTTTTGTAGCGTGCATATTCATCCAGAATCGCTTGGGATTCCATTGCATACCGCCTTCTGCTGCTGTGTAGGAGCCCTGCGAAATGCGCAAACACACCGCCCCATGCTATGGAACCGTCTTAGCGGTTTGGCGGTGCGCCTACCATTGGCTCAGTTGCCCACACAAAAAGAGGACACCGGACTCCTCCATCTATACATACCACAAGGCACGAAGGATCAAACATACGTTCGCAATAGGATGAGAAGAGGTGCGCTACCGCGCGTGCAACAGCAAGCCAGCGGTCACTCCCCGCTCTGCCTCTCCTGCAGGGTCACGAGCACACTGTCCCCCGGCTGCTTGCCAATCTTCGCGCGGATCTCCTTGCGGATGCCGATGATGTGGCTGGGTGTCCCCATCCGCACCAAGCTCCCCCTGTATGGCTCCCCGTCAAAGGTCGCATTGACCGGCACCCGACCACGGCCAAACTCCGCCTTCACATCGAAGGGAATGACGACGTACGCACCATCGATGTCGGGTACTTTTTGGATTTCGGCCGTAAACTCGTAAACCTTGCTGTTCAATCCCATGGCCCCCTTCCAGCGCTTTGAATGGATTTTATGAGATGGCTTCCCCAGGTCAAAGCACCTTTCTCAACTCACCCGTTTCCGAATCGATGATCAATCCATATACCATAATGCCCTCCGGCACCAAGGGATGTGTTTGTACCAATTCCACGGATTTCTTCACGGTCATCTCCAAATCCTTGAACCCACTCAACCACGAATCAAACTCGACGCCAAAGTACTTTATCAGGTCGATGTCCTTTTGCGCTATCCCCTGTGCTTTCATCTTTTCCACCATTTTCTGGCCGTCCGTGTGCCTGGCCCCGCAGTCGGTGTGGCCGATGATCAGAATTTCCTGCACATTCAGCTCATAGATGGCGATCAAGAGACTTCGCATAACGCTGCCGAATGGATGGGAAATGATGCCGCCCGCATTCTTGATGATCTTGGCGTCACCGTTCTTCAAGCCCAGAGCCGCCGGCAGCAGCTCGGTCAACCTCGTATCCATGCAGGAGACGATGGCGATTTTCTTGTCAGGGTACTTACTGGTCCGGTACGTTTCATACTCTTTGTTCGCTACAAAAGCGTGGTTGTAGGCCATGATTTCCTGGATCACTACACGTTCCTTCCCGGTATCTGCGTCAATTACCCATTCAGACACCAAAACGCTTCATTTCAAAACCTGTTGATACGGTATGGCTGGGGTTCCGCCTCACATGCTTGAGTGCCAAAAACGTCGCATGAACCTTGTGGTGTCATGGGCATCAGTTCCAAACGAGGAATGGTTGGCGCTTGGCTTTCACCAGCATTCCACCCTCACCTTCTCAGGCGCATCAGAGCTTCGAGGAATGGCTCCGCTCCGGCCAAATCAGAGCCACCCGCCACCAGAAATTGAATGGCGTATCCCTCCGAAAACTTCTTTGCCGACTGCAACCTTTCCTGATAAACGGCAAGGCTCTCTTCCCTCAAAAGCAGATCTCTTTCATTTTCTCTGATCGCCATGCTTATTTTCAGTTGGCGCTTCAAGGGAATCAAATAAAACAACGCCTTTTTCGCATCAAAAACCTTCAACATCCACCCACTGCCCTTTGTGAATGCCCATTCCTTTTGATATGCTGAGGTCATTTCGTCCAGCTCCCTGTATTGTTGGTAGACATCTCCCAATGCATCCTGCAAAGTCTGTTCTGTCGGCTTGTTCCCTTTGTCCATGAAGATTTTTTCTTCCATGATCCTTCCTCCCGGCCAACTTACTACCCGTTATGGTTACAGCCCTTGGGCCTCTAATCGCTTATCACGCAGGAGAGCGAACCCACCGTCTCGATGTGCCTTGAGGATACGAAAAAGATGACAGAGGCGCAGAGTGGCCTTGCTTTATGACCACCAAGCAAAGGCAGGAAGACAACGCCGCAAAGAATTGTCTTCCCTCATGGAATGCTATTCGATTTCTCTGCCAATCGAGAATGCCTGGCCAATTAGTCTTCCGATGGAATAGTAACCCCTGTTATCATGGGCATATACCAACGGTTTCACTTGTTCTATGATCGGCTGATCTCCCTTTTCTTGAACAGAGGAATCCATTTTTGCGTTCACCACCTCACCGATGAACTGGGTGTGCAGGCCAAGATCGTTCATCTGTATGAGGCTGCACTCTATGTTGATTGGGAATTCCACGATATAGGGGGCATCCACAAATTCACTTTTTGCCGGTGTAAGCCCAGTCTTCAGGAATTTGGCTTCCTTTTTTGCGGATGCAATGCCAAAATAATCGGCTTCTTTCACATTGGCTTCGGAGGGTATGTTGATCACGAAAGCTTTCTTCTCTATTATGCTGTTATACGTATACGTTGCTTTCCTCAATGAAACTGACACACAGGGTGGGGAGGAACAGCAAATACCTCCCCAGGCGGCAGTCATGGCATTGGGCCTACCGTCCTTGTCATAGGTAGAAACAACAAATACTGGGGTTGGATAAACCAAAGTTTGGGGCCCTAGGTTTTTCTTCATCTCATAAACTCCTGTCGTTGACTCGCCATGCGTATTATTTACTTTTGTGGCTCATTGATGTATGGCGGTATTATATTGTGACCGGGTACGCAATGACAAGTACGCACATTTTTGTGCCTAACGGATGAACGTTACTTACCATGCGATAGTTGCATCAGGCCACATGCCGGTGCCCCGCTTTTCCGCTGCAGAAGCCAGGCGATTCCTTTCGCTGTTCTTTCCTCTGGTTTGGAAAAATGCCCGCCCGGATTCATCTCCAACACTGCTTGTACAACATTTTTATCATTTATGAGCCTCGCAAGCTCTGCCTTGGTTTTTTCTTCCACAGTGGCAATCAGCGGATTGGCCGTTTTTGCTTCCTTTCCGCCAAGGCTCAAATAGACCCGGGATTGCTTTTTCATAACACTGTGTTCGGCTGCAAATTCCGCCCATCCCGGAAACCACAAGGACCCGGAGCAAGATGCGGCTCCAGCAAAAGCATCGGTAACAAACAACGCCCAGAGTGCAAACAAGCCGGCCAGGGAGTACCCTGCGAGATAGCGGGTATTACTCGCCCCCACGGTTTCATCGACAGTAGGAAAAGCACGATTCTGCAGCCACCAAAGCGTCTCCTCCCCCTTGCCTCCAAAGTGGGTATCGTTCGCGTCCGCCGCCCAGGGGGTGCAATCGTCCGCCCAGGCAGCCGTTTCAAACACAAAAAGGGTATAGGAGGTTTCGGCCACCAGGGCATTGATTGAAGAGGCCAGCCGCTCCGCCTCGTCTCCTTCACGCAGACTCATGGCGCAATAAACGACTGGCCCACCATCACCGTGCTCATATATTTGGCACTTTCTGCCATCGATAGTCATCATCGGCTTGGTGCTCATTGGCCCATGCCTGCACGGTTTCGCAACTGTTGAGTCTTTGACAATATTTGACGTTTCAGTAACATATCAATCCCATCCCATATCCTTATAATAGTTCCTTACAATTCGAAACCGATGGTAGTTAGCCTGCCTTTCTGATGCCTCATCGGTTTGCTCATAGTCATTTACCCACTGAAAATAATGTGTAAGCTCATGTACATATGAACCAAATATTTCTTCTATATGCCAGTTATGCTCACCTGATCCAACTGGAATTATAATAATAGGATATCGTTTCCGGTAATATTTGAATATTCCATAGGTCAAAGTTCCATTTCTCATTTTCACCCTTTCAGAATTAATCAAACAAACCCTTAACTGAACAGGAAAGTCAAAATGGTTTATTAGCCATTTACTAAATTGCACAAATTCATCCTTTATATTTGGTGAAACATCAGTTTCAAAAGTTAGAAGAATTCCCTCTTGCAAATAATCTTCATCAAACTTCTTCCATTTTTTACATTTCCATGGATTCATAAAAAACCTCACTTACACCCTCGACATCCATATCACTGTCTCCACATGCTCGGTCTGCGGGAATAGATCGACCGGCTGCACGACGGTGAGCGCATACCCCAAGCCGCCTCCACAGCCTGGGGCAGTCAATGCCGACGATCCCGTCCGTCCAATCGGCCAGAGCTCTAATCGATGGCGCTGACACCTCGGCAACAAATGCCTGCGTACTCACCAACAGGCTCTTCCGCTCCCCTAGGCCATACCGGATTCAATAGGTGATCTTCTTTTGCAAAAAGGTCCCCCGCCGCAGGTCATCGAATGCCTGGTTCAGTTCCTCTCTCGTATTCATGACAATGGGCCCTCCCCAGGCAACCGGTTCGCCGAGGGCAACCGAACTCACAAACAAAACCTGCGCCGCTTCCTCCATCGCCTGAATCTCAACTGTGTCTCCCTGCGTCAGCTTTACCGCCGTCTTTTCCTGCACCACCTCGCCCCCAATGCGGGCGCTCCCCAGGAGGGTGAACAGCAGGACGGAGCGTTCCCTGTCTGTTTTTACCGTAAGGGAAGCCTTCGGGTTGAGGTGCAGATCGTAATAATCCAGGGGAAGTTGTTTGCTCAAATACCCTTTGTGCCCCTCCCATTCACCGGCCAACAATCTTACCGTGCCACCCTCGAACGCAATTTCCTCAATGCTGGAGTTCTTGATGCTGTGATAGGCTGGATCAACCATTTTATCCTTTGCCGACAGATTGAGCCAGAGCTGAACACCGAGCAACCGCTCGGACGCCGGCAGCCTTTCTTCATGCAAAATACCGGAGCCAGCCGTCATCCATTGCACCTCGCCATCGGCAATGGTGTCCTCATTGCCCAGGCTGTCCCGGTGGGTCATTTGGCCGCGGTACGCATAGCTGATGGTTTCGATCCCCCTGTGCGGGTGCATGGGGAACCCCGCCGTGTACTGGTCGGGGTCGATGCTGTCAAAGGAATCCAGCATCAAGATCGGGTCGTATTCCTGCACGGTGTCATTGCCCAGCACTCTGACCAAACTTACGCCTGCGCCATCCTGGGTTCGGCAACCTCTTGTTTGCTGTAGAATTCTTCTTTCCATGGTCCCTGCCCTCCTACTCATGCACGGACATTGCCACAAGTCTCAATGCTACAATTCTATCATAGTCACGTCTTTGGCTGGATGCAAACCATTCTAGCACAGAGGCAGCCCGGGCAGAACACGACTAGCATCGGTATCCCTGTCAAGGACGGATTCATTCTTTTCTGGTAGCACCCGTTCCTTTTCCACTAAATAATCCTTACGATATGCTCGGATATCCTTGGATACCTTTCAATAACAGACGCATCATGACTGGGTAAAGGAACAATGCCTTCATTATGTATCTGCTGAATAAACTCCCAATTCTTCTCTACACTATACACATTCCCATTTGGAATCTGCCTCTCAAAGTTATCAATCAAATATGTCTCATCTCCGGAGATGACAAACTTTTCTTCTCCTTCATGAAAATAAACCACAGAAGATCCTTTCGTATGTCCACCGATTACCTTAAAACAAAATGAACCTTGAGCTTCAAACACATCCTCAACAATCTCGATTTTTGATGTCTGCATTAGTTGCCTTGTAACCGCTGGATACGCCTTTTGCATTTCCTCCCACGCATCTTTTGAAACTATGATGTCTGCACCTTGGCACAAATCCAGATTCTCTACATGATCAAAATGTTCATGCGTTATAAAGATCACATCTACTCTTCCCCCCGTTAAGGCAAGCACTTCTTCCTTCACATCAAGCAAATGCGTACCAAATCCCCTTGCTGTTTCCTCGCTTCGAAAACCAGTATCAAACAAAATCACCTGCTCTCCCATTTTTGCAACATAGTACAAAAACACAAACCCAGGAACCAACATTGTTCTCTCATCATTATGATAAATGGTACGATAATCTGCATATTTGAATTCGTTTGCATAGTGCACTGCATAAAGTTCCATTTTGTCTCACTCCATTCAATATAATCCTAAACAGATAACATTTTCACCATATTTACACCCATAGTCTCGGTGATAATAGTTTCAGAGTGCAAAATTGCTCATTCATTACTCAATATAAGTAGTCCACTTACCACATTTATTACACCAATATATAGAGAAGTCTAGCACATCATCAGCTGAAACAAAATTTATAGTGAACATTGCTTTATCTCTTATGAACCCTATATCCCTTCGCCAGATGCTAAAGCTTTCCGCTCCACACTGCGGACACTCAGAATCACATTTCCCAATGTCCTCAAAATCATCAACTGTGATATCGTTGTCTTTTAGAAATTCGACGATGGCTTCTTCATAGCCATTATCCGAAAAATCAATCAAATCTTCCAATTTCAGAAATTCACTCATACAAAACCTCTTGTAAAATGAAAATCGATTTATCCTGTGGCCGAACTCTACCGCATAGTTGACTCGAGTTTGGAATCTTGCAAAAGACAGACGCACTCCACATGCTCGGTCTGCGGGAATAGATCAACCGGCTGCACGGCGGTGAGCGCATACCCCAGTCCGCGCAGGATTTTCACATCCCGTGCCAGGGTGGCCGGGTTGCAGGAGACATAGACCAGCCGCGGTGCCTGGGTTGCGGCCACCGCTTGCAGGAAGGCCTCGTCACAGCCCCGGCGAGGCGGGTCCATCACGATGACGTCAGGCCGTAGGCCATCGGCGGCCAGGGAGGCAAAGACATCCTCGGCCCGGCCGCAGTGGTACTCGGCATTGGCAATGCCATTGCGGGCGGCGCTGCGGCGGGCTTCCTCCACAGCCTGGGGCACACTCTCAATGCCGATGACCCTGCCCGCCCGGTGGGCCATGCTCTGGCCGATGGCGCCGACGCCGCAGTAGGCATCCACCACCAGCTCCCCACCGGTCAGCGCGGCAAACTCCCCGGCAATGGCATAGAGCCGCTCGGTCTGGGTGGTGTTGACCTGGAAGAATGACTGGGGCAGGACCTGGAAGCGCAGGCGGCCCAGCTGAGCCTCCACCGCCGGCTCACCCCAAAGGAGCCGCTCCCGCTGGCCCAGCACCACGTTGGTGCGCTCGGGGTTGATGTTCTGCACCACGCCAACCAGCGACGGCACCGCCGCCCGCAACGCCACCACCAGCGCGTCCTGGGCAGGCAGAGCATGCCCCGCCGTCACCACCACAGCCATGGATTGACCGGTGGTGGCGAAACTGCGCAGCATCACGTGGCGCAGCACCCCGCGCCCGGTCTCCTCGTCGTAGGCCGGCACGCCCTCGTCCCTCGCCCATTGGCGAATGGCAGAGAGAAACCCCTCGCTCTCCGCCGCCTGGATGGGGCAACGGCCCGTGGGCACGATGGTATGGCTGTGGGGGGCGTACATGCCGAGCTCCACGCCGTCCTGCCCCTGGCCCACGGGGAAGATTGCCTTGTTGCGGTACTCCCAAGGCTCGTCCATACCCACGGTGGGCGGCACCGGAATGGTGACGCCTCCAATGGTGCGCAGGGCGTCCTCCACCTGGCGGCGCTTGTGCTCCAGCTGCGCTTCGTAAGTGAGATGCTGCAGCTGGCAACCGCCGCACCGGCCAAACACCGGGCACCGGGCCATCACCCGGTCGGGGGAGGCTTCCAACACCGCGATTAACTTGCCCACGGCATAGGAAGCCGTCGCCTTGATGATGTGAACCTCCACCCGCTCGCCGGGCAGGGCAAAGGGCACAAAGACCACAAACCCCTGGTGGCGGCCAATGCCCTGCCCCTGGGCACCCAGGGCGGTAATCGTCAATTCCAGCCGGTCATTCTTGCGCACCGGCAACGCGCGATTGGTCGTTTTCATGGGGGTAGTATACCACAGGATGGATTGGCTTTGACAGACGGGCCCGGCCCCTGTAGGATAAAGAAAACGAGGGAGAACGGCGATGGCGACAGAGGTGCGTGAGACCTTCCGGCGAATGGCACGCCAGCCCGGCGTGGTGGCGCTGGCCGCGCTGCCCAACGGGCTCATCGCGCTGGCGCTGGGCGTCCGATGCTGGGCACTGGGGAATCCAGCCCTGCCCGGCACAATGGCCCACCCCTCCCCGGTGCCCACCGTGGTCGGGTGGGTGTTGTTTGGGTGCGTCGTGGCCAAATATGTGTTGCTCCTTCCGCTGGCGTTGCAGCACCTGTCGGCCGCCGGGGAGCCCGCGACCTTCGGCGAAGTACGACGCTGGTGTGGCCGGTTGCTCCAAAGCCTGTTGTTGCCCACCCTCGCCCTGTTGGCGCTGTGGCTGTTCGGGGGCATCCCGCTGGCAATTGGATTGGCGCTGGAGTTGGCGTCTGACAACGTACGTCACCTGTGGGCGTCGCCGGCCTTCCCGTTCTTGCTGGTGCAGATGGTTTTCAACCTGTCGCTGCAGACCGCCCTCACCGCGGTGTTGCTGCCGTTGCTGCCATACCTCTCGCGTCACCGCTTCCTCCCCGCCCTAGGCCTGACACTCTCCCCCCAGGGGCGGCGTGGGTTCCTGCGCCGCTGGGCCGTCGTGCTGGTGGTTGCGGGGCTGTCGCTTGTGGCCATGGGGTTGGCATCCGGCGTGCTTCTTGCCGCACAAGGCGCGCCGCACTCGGTGTTGGGGTTGCTGGGCGCATTGGCCCAGTGGGTCAACACCCCATCCTTCGCCGCTCTGCTGCCAGCACTGGGTATGGGCGAGTGCTTCCTGCTCTTCTACCGCTTCACCGCCTGCCCGGCCATAGCGCCAACCACTCCCCCGATGCAAATGGAGAATCACCTGCCGTCGTAGCCCTTTACGGCTGGCCTTGCGCGGCCAGCCACTCCTGCCGCAGCAAGCGGTACCCCACCCGATCCAGAAGCCTGTCCTCGTGCCACACGGCCTGTTTGCGCTCGTACTCCCACAGGAGCCCTGCTTTTTGCATCACCCGTTCGGAGGCGCGGTTTTCCGCCACGCAGCCACAGGCCACCCGCAGCACCCCACCCTCATCAAAGGCGTAGCGCAGCACCCCCCGCAGGGCCTCGGCGGCATAGCCCTTGCCCCAGTGGTGGGGCCGCAGAAAATACCCCACATCCACAAACGCCCCCAGCGGACAGCGGCTCCCTACGGTATAACCGATCTCCCCCACGTGGTCGCCGGTCACGCTCTCTTCCACACGCAGAAACACATAGGTACGCTCGGCCTTGCCGATCTCCCCCATCGCCACGCGGAGGTTTTGTTCGCTCTCCTCCACCGTCCCCGTACGTATGTCGGGCAGGTAGTACATGGCGCGGGCATCGCTGAGCAACGCATGGTGGGTTGGCAGGTCCCCCCAGTGGTGGTCCCGCAGCACAAGGCGCGGGGTCAACAGATGAATGCCGGTGCTGGTTTGTTCCATGGGATCCTCACCTCTTTGAATGAATAACGGCGACCCGTTCGGAGTCGCCATTCAGATTGTGATTAAAGATATGGAAACAAAGAACCGAGCGCCGATTCATTCGGCGGGAGGGAAGTGAAAGTCAGCGTGGGGCAGACAGTAAAAACCGCCCGCCGACGAAACGTTCCCCAAAAACTTGCATGAGTTCCTCGGTCCATCATCGTTTGGCGACCTGCGCGGCGAACGATACGATAAAATCAGAACAAGCACTCCAACTCGCGGCCGGCGCCACAGTGCCGGACGCGAAG
>JAEWRW010000029.1 GCA_023398815.1 Bacillota bacterium | reverse complement strand
TCTCTTTGCCGAGGGCTACGACCCGGCGCTGAATGACTCACGCATTTTCTGCTACCTGAACCTTGCCGACGGCACTGTCAGCGCCAATCCGCCGGAGGGCTTTTCCGTGGAACGGCCTTACATGCCTCCGGATGGCGGGGACGACGGATACAATTCCATCCGGGATGCCGTGACCGGGGAACTCTACTATTTCACCCGCGATGATTCCGACTCCGCCGCCTCCAAAGTGCGCATTCTGGACGCGGAGAAAAACTTCCTCCTCTCCATAAGTGACGACGATTCCATGTTTTACGAGCCTTCAATCTGGAACGGCCTGTGCGCCGCCGTGCAGAACGGTGCGTTCTGCTATTACGACCTCAACTCCGGGGACTGCGTTTTCCGCTTTCCCCTGCGCTCCAACCGTGGCTGACCCGCGCGCCCGCGTATGCGGCGCTGTGTGGGGCCAATCCGGCTGTTTTTAAATATTTCTTGACATTTGACCCCTTTCCTGTATAATAATAGGGCTTGCAGTCTGCAAGCATATCCTTGCCCCCATCCTTGAATGGGGGCCATATGTCCAAAAGGAGGTGCAAAAATGGCAAAAATTACCGCCAATTACGAGGTCGTCTACATTATCGACCCTGCACGCAGTGAGGAAGACACCGCCGCTCTGGTGGCGAAGTTCAAAACCCTCGCCGAGCAGAACGGGTCCAACGTGGAAGTAGAGGAGTGGGGCAGCCGCAAGCTGGCCTATCCCATCAGCTTCAAAAACGAGGGCTACTACGTGCTGATGACGTTCAACAGTCCCGCGGCTTTCCCCCGGGAGCTGGACCGTATTCTCGGCATTACGGACGGCATCATGCGTTCCCTGATCGTCTGCAAGGGCGAATAAGGGGGCAGGGTAATGCTCAATAAGATTATCCTCATGGGCCGTCTCACCCGGGACCCCGAGCTGCGCCGCACCGGCAGCGGCACTGCCGTGACTTCCTTCTCTCTGGCTGTGGACCGGGACTTTAAGTCCCAGAGCGGCGAAAAGGAGACGGATTTCATCGACATTGTCGCCTGGCGCACCACCGCGGAATTTGTGAGCAAATACTTCACCAAGGGCCGCATGGCCATTGTAGAGGGCCGCTTGCAGCTTCGCGACTGGACCGACAAGGAGGGCGGCAAGCGCCGCTCTGCCGAGGTCGTGGCCGACAACGTATATTTTGGGGATTCCAAGCGCGACGGAGAGTCCGGCGGCGGTTATCACGCTCCGGCCTACGGCGCGCCTGTCGGAGGACATGCTCCGGCCCCCGTGGACGCCCACTCCGATTTTGCTGAGATCGGGGAAGAAGACGGCGAGCTGCCGTTCTGACCGTCTGTCAGCGCCATTTTTGTAAAAGGAGGAATTTATCATGGCTTATGATCGTGATTCCAGACCCTCTCGTCCCATGAACCGGAACAAGCGCCGCAAGGTTTGCCAGTTCTGCGCGGACAAGACGGAGTTCATCGACTATAAAGACGCCTCGAAGCTTCACCGCTTCATCTCCGAGCGGGCCAAGATTTTACCCCGCCGCACCACCGGCACCTGCGCCATGCATCAGCGCGAGCTGACCGAGGCCATCAAGCGTGCCCGGCAGATCGCCCTGCTGCCCTACGTCACGGACTAAGACTTTAAACGCTTTCCGTGTCCAGGATTGATTGAATAAGCGCCATTGCCTGCGGGCGATGCGTCAAAAAACCGGCTTAGGCCGGTTTTTTGCATAATACACTGATTCAGGCAACGCAGGTCAAGAGACTGAGGAAGAGAATTCCTCAGCCTCTTACATTTTGTCTTTCTTCCCCGCCGCCGGCAAGGTCCACACCAAAGCACAGCCCGCCCCCTCTGCGAAGCGCATTCCGCCTGCGGCGAGAAAGCAGCCGCTCCTCCGTTTTCGCGAACAGAGGTTTGCACAGGCAGACAGAGAACGACAAATTTCCGGCGCTTCGCGTCGGTTTTTGCGGTTTGCCTGTTTGTATTTTGCGGCGGTCAGGTCCAACGAATACCCGCAGAACTGGACGGAGGCAATCTGATCCACGTTCAGCGGTGCGTTGAATTCCAGCGTCACCTGTGCGCTGCTCCCGGATGCGTCGCTCCCGCTGCCCACGCCGCAGAACAGCCACGGGCCGTCCAGCACCCTTCCGTCCTTCAGCGTCACGGAATAGTCGGTAAAATTAAACCTGTCCGCCGCAGGCATTTCCGAGGAAAAATAGAGGTTCATGGAAAGGGGTGAATATTGAACGCGCTCCAGAAGATACTCCGTCCCGCTGATGGTATACTTCCCTCCAACCAGCGCCGTGCGGGCGTATTTCGCACCGTCCTCCAAGGGGATATTCAATGTCCAGTCCCCCGTGTGCAGCATCGTATCCTCCGTGTCCCAACTGGTTTTCACCAGATTGTGCAGCTCCAGCGTATAGATTCCCGCCTTGATGGTTTCGGTGCTGTTGGTGTTGAAAATCAGGCAGAACTGATTGCTTGCCAGCTCCAGCCCCAGTTCCTCCCCCGTATACTGGTAGCTGCTGCCGTAAACCGTGGCGTTGTCCGTGATGCTTCCATCCATGTCGCCAAACATAGCCTGCCACAAAACATCCCCATTTTCGTCCTTCTTCAGAACGGTGTCCAACTGCTTGCAGGTTACCCGCAGGGCGGTCATGGACATGTAGCCGCCGGACACCGCGTCCAGCAGTTCAACGCGCAGCTCGTCCGTCTCCAGAATGATACCCAGAGCCGCGCCGTCCGTTTTGGCAAGCTGGGACATGTCGGCGACACCGGCGTCCAGCCCCAGCTCCTGCCCGAAAAAGTCAAACATACGGGTGAAAAACACCCCTCCCGTCAGGGAATACGCCAGCGCGGAGCCGCCCAGCAGCGCCGCAGCCGCGGCCGCCATCACCGCCCGCCTCATATGCCTTCTTCTGACGCGCACCTCGCCGGGGCTTGCAAGCGCTCCGTTTTGGGAGGGTTCCTCCCTGTCCCGCAAATACCGGCGGCAGTAGCCCTTCGGGTCGGCCAGCATCCGCTTAAGCCGGCGGCGCTGCCGCCAGGACATCCGGGGGGCCTCCTCGCATTCCAGCACCTGCTCCCAGTCCTCCCGCAGGGCCTCCATCAAAGCCGTTGTCAGGTGTTCATCCAGATTCAGCTTACTCACAGACGTATCCCTCCTTTCTCATGGACTCAATCAGCATCTGCCGCCCCCGGGCCACGCGGGTTTTTACCGCGCCCTCGCTGATGTGCAGCTCCCGGGCAATCTCCGCGTGGCTCCATTCCGTTAAAAACCGCAGCTCCAGCACCCGGCGATAGGTGTCCGGCATTTGCCGGATGATCTCCACCAGTGCGCGGAAGCCGCCCTCCTCCGCAGGTACGGCGGGCGCCTGCCGCTGCACTTCCTCATCCATGGGCAAATCCCGCCTCTCCTTTCTTAAAAGGTCCACCGCGGCGTTTTTCGTCACCGTCACGACCCAATAAATCCGCCGCTCCTCCGGCACCGCCTTTAAATCGTCAAAATGTTGAATAATCTTTAAAAACGCGTCGTGTACCGCGTCCTCCGCCTGCGTCTGGGAGGGCAGAATCTGCCGCGCCACACGCATCATCCTGTTGTAAAACTGCTGATAGACCATGTCAAACAGTTCCCTGTCGCAATCCTCGTCCATCACCGCAAAATAAATCGGCAGCAAGCTTCTCCCCCTTCCCGCGTTCTCTCTTTGCCACATAGACGCGCCGGGCGCCCGGAACGTAACAGCGCAAAGAGAGAATTTTCACCTTTCGTTCGACAATGAACCGCCGGTTCAGCCGATTGCAGAACCGGCCGCCCGGTAAATGCTTATTTTTCAGCGGTTTTTTACCCGCGCCACTTCCAGTCGCGGATTTCCGGCAGGTCCTCGCCGTATTCCCGGATATACTGCCCGTGCTCCACCAGCTTGTCGTTCATCTCCTGAATGAGATGGGCGCTGCGTCCCGTCAGCTCCGGCAGATACCGCAGCACGTTTTTCACCAGATGGAACCGGTCCACCTCGTTCTGCACCCGCATATCAAAGGGGGTGGTGATGGTCCCCTCCTCCTTATAGCCGTACACATGGATATTGCGGTTGTGGCGGCGGTAGGTCAGCTCGTGAATCAGTGTGTGATAGCCGTGGAACGCAAAAATGATGGGCTTATCCACCGTAAACAGCGCGTC
>JAEWRW010000040.1 GCA_023398815.1 Bacillota bacterium | reverse complement strand
AAATGTGGTGTTGGGCATGGATTCAACCACAACGCCCTCTACTTCGATCATATCGGATTTTGCCAAGCCTTATCCCTCCTGGTCCGGATGAACCTCCCCGCGGTATTCCGCGAGGGCTCTGCGAAGTTCGCTGTTCGTGACTTTTTCTTCGCCTTTAATTTTTGTGGAAAGGCGGGTGTCGTCAGCGGCGACAAACAGCACATGTCTGCGCTTTTTCCGCTTGGGTGACTCTACCCTCCGTGATTTCCCATCCGCCAGCAGCAGGTACTCTCCCTCCACGCTCATCACGCAGAAAAGCTTTCCCCGGTCCCTGCCGGCGCTGGACTGTACAATATTCGACTTTGCGATCTCCATAAGCACTCTCTCAAATTGCGGGAGCCGTCAAAATTTCCGGCTCTCCGTCGGTAATTAGGATCGTGTTCTCATAGTGGGCGGCGTTTTTTCCGTCCGCAGTGCGGACGGTCCAGCCATCGCTCATCTGATAAATGGAGGCGGACCCGGCGTTCACCATGGGTTCAACCGCAATCGTCATGCCCTTGAGGAGCCTGGGGCCCCGGCCGGGATGACCGTAGTTCGGAATCTCCGGAGACTCGTGCATATCCGCACCGACTCCGTGGCCGACGAATTCCCGCACGATTCCGTATCCGTGAGCTTCCGCATAGGCCTGCACCGCCGCAGAGATGTCTCCGGTGCGGTTGCCTGAGCGTGCCTGCTTGATTCCCTCGAAAAAGCTCTGTCTGGTCACGTCGATCAGATCCTGAGCCTCCGCAGAAACGGTTCCGCAGGCAAAGGTTGCCGCGCAGTCGCCGTGAAATCCGCCGATATACGCGCCTACATCCACGCTGACAATGTCACCTTCCAGCAGCACCCGTTTCCCGGGGATGCCGTGAATAATCTCGTCGTTGACGCTAATGCAGACGGACGCCGGATAGCCCTGATAGTGCAGGAAGGACGGCACCGCGTGGTTCTTTCGGATAAATCGCTCCACTTCGTCGTTAATCTCCTGGGTTGTAACGCCGGGCTTTACCATTTCCCCTGCCAAGGCACGGGCAGCCGCGGTAAGTTTTCCCGCTCGGCGCATCAAGTCGATCTCCTCCGGGGATTTGAGAATAATCATTTCGTCCTCATTTCCCCAACGCGCGGAGGATTGCCTGGGAGGTCGCAGCCACAGTGGGCTGGTTCTCCACATATTCCAGAACGCCCCGGGACTTGTAAAAGTCCTTCAGCGGCTCTGTCTCCTTGTGATAGACCGCGAGGCGCTGTTCCACAACCTCGGGGTCGTCGTCGTGACGGCGGCTCAATTTTCCGCCGCACTTGTCGCAGATTCCCTCCTGCTTTGGGGGAACCGCCACCACGTGAAAGCTGGCGCTGCACTGTTCGCACACCCGCCGGCCCGCCATGCGCTCTTCAATCTCCTCATCGGAGATTTCGATGGAAATTACGTGGTCAAAGTAAATACCGGCCTTCTCCAGCGCCTCGGCCTGGGCGATGGTGCGGGGCACCCCGTCCAGAATGTAGCCGTTTGCGCAGTCCGGCTCCGCCAGCCGGTCCGAGATGACGCCAATGATGACCTCATCAGGGACCAGCTTGCCCGCGTCCATGAAGGACTTCGCCTTCAGGCCGGTGGGCGTGCCGTTTTTTACGGCCGCACGGAGGATGCTTCCGGTTGAAATCGTGGGAATGGAAAATTCCTTGCACAGAATTTCAGCCTGTGTCCCTTTTCCGGCGCCGGGTGCGCCCAACAGGATCAGTTTCATTCCATTTCGCCTCTTTCTTATTCCAGAAAGCCCTTATATTGGCGCATCAGCATCTGGGACTCCAGCGCGCGCACCGTTTCCAGCGCAACGCCCACGATAATGATGACCGAGGTGCCGCCAATGCCCAGAGAGGCGTGTTTAATCACCATACCCGCCAGCAAGGGGACCATGGCCACGATGCCCAGATAAATGGCGCCAAAGAGCGTCACCTTGTTCAAAACCTTCCGGATAAAGTCCACCGTGGGCTTGCCCGGACGGAAGCCGGGGATAAAGCCGCCCTGCTTTTTCAGGTTGTTGGCAATCTCCACGGGATTGAACTGAATGGTAGAGTAAAAATAGCTGAAGCCGATAATCAGGATGAAATACACCACCATATAGAGGACGGACTTAGTGTCCAGGAACTGAGAAAGTGCATAGCTGAAGCTTCCCTCCTCGCCCACGCCGGTGAACGCCATAATGGTGGCCGGCAGGGAGGCGATGGACTGTGCGAAGATGATGGGCAGCACGCCGGACATGTTCACCTTCATGGGAAGGGTGGAGGTCTGGCCGCCGTACATCTTCCGGCCCACCTGCCGCTTGGCATACTGGACGGGAATGCGGCGTTCAGCGCTGTTGATAAACACGATGAACACAATCAGCGCCAGAATACCCACAAGAATCAGAACAACGCTCCAAGGAGCGAGTGCCTGCTCCAGCATATACTTTGCGTTTGTCGCCGTGTAGCCTGCATCCAGAAGTGTCTGCTCCGTCAGCGCTCCGCTGCGAACGCCGGACCAGGTGATCACGCCCTCGTACATCCCGGACACCATGCTGGGAACGCGGGAGAGAATGCCCGCAAACAGGATGATGGAGATGCCGTTGCCCACGCCAAATTCGGTGACCTGCTCGCCCATCCACATCACGAAGGAGGAACCGGCGATAAAGGACACGACGATGACCAATGCGGGCCAGATGCCTTCGTCGATGAGGATGCCATAGCGCTTCATAATCATATAATAGCCAAACGCCTGCATAATGGCAATGGCCACCGTGGCATACCGGGTGATAGACTGAATCTTCTTCCGGCCTTCCTCGCCGCCCTC
>JAEWRW010000036.1 GCA_023398815.1 Bacillota bacterium | reverse complement strand
CCCTGCCCGGCGGCGTCCGCCGCGGGGGCCCCCCGCTTCTCCATTACTTTCTCAGTTCCAACGCCTTGATGATGGCCCGGTACCGCTCGATGTCAACCTGCTGCAGGTAGTTCAGCAACCCTCTGCGCTGGCCAACCATCATGAGCAACCCTCTGCGGGAGTGGTGGTCCTTCATGTGGCTCTTCAGGTGTTCGTTGAGGTGGTTGATGCGCTCCGTCAGCAGAGCGATCTGAACCTCAGGCGACCCGGTGTCGCCGTCGTGCAGTTTGTACTTCTCGATGATTTCGGTCTTACGCTGTTTGTCCATAATTCCCTCCATTTTTACTACCCCCGCCGTCCCAGTGTACCGTTGGAGAATCGGCTGACCGAGATCGCGGTTGATGTCACAAAGAGTATTTTAACATTCTGACCCAACCTTGTAAACAGTTTTTTACAATCGTTCGGCTGGGTGGGGACGTTCACGGCTGTCCTCCACCTCAACAGAAATGCCCATCCGCAACGCCCGGTGGGGGCAGGCTTTGACGCAGTCACCGCAGCGGATGCACTCGGCGCTGTTGGGGCTTTTTGTGGGGTCCACGTCCATCCGGCACACCCGTGCACAGGCCCCGCAGTGCACACAGGCATGCTCGTTGAGGTGCATGCGGTAAACCGACAGGCGGTTGAGCAGCCCATAGATGGCACCCAGTGGGCAAAGGAACTTGCAGAACCACCGGTACAGCACCACGCAGAGGGCAACGGTGACGACGGCGACCAGCATCTTCCAGCTAAAGAGCCACCCCGCCGCCGCCCGCAGCGAGGGGTTGGTGGCCATCAGTGGCAACGCGCCGAAAATCGTGCCGTTGGGGCAGACATACTTGCAATACCAAGGATCCCCCTGCCCGGCGAAGTTGACGGCGAACATGGGGAGCAGGATGACCAGTACCACCAGCAATACAACCTTGGTGGCCTTCAGCGGCCGCAGTCGCGCCGGAAGTTTCCACTTGGGGCTGCGTATCTTGTAGAGCAGCTCCTGAAAGAGCCCAAAGGGGCACAGCCACCCGCAAATCCAACGTCCGGCCACCATACCAAACAGAAGCAGCAGGCCGGTGACATAGAGAGACACCTGGGTCTTTACACTGCCGAGCACAGCCTGCAGGGCACCGATGGGGCAGGCCCCCACCGCGCCAGGGCAGGAGTAGCAGTTGAACCCCGGCAGGCACACCCGCTTGGTGGTGCCGGTGTAGATCTGCCCCCGCCAGAAGCCGGGCAGGTATGCATTGTGCGCCAGGGTCGAGAGCCACTGGACAAGCCGCCGTTTCTTCATGGCCTCACCCGATGCCGATGCATTGCAGGCAAATGAGCGCCGCCTTGCGGAACACATCGAGAGCCTCGCCCCGCAGCACGCCCAGCACAATGAGAACAGGGGCTGCCAGCAGCAGCCCCCAACGCAATGCGATGATCGTTGTCTTTTCCTTTGCCATGCGCTCCCCTACCCTTTCCAACATTGTCGGGCAGGAACGCCAGCCTGTCAAGGGTGTTACTTCGCAACCTTCCGACTGCCGGGCTTGACGGCGGGGGTGCCTTCCTTGCACAGGGGGCAGTCGGCAGCTTCCCAGCTCTGCACATCCATGGAGGCGACGGCCTCAAACCGGCAGCCGAAGTCCACCTTGCCGGCGCTGCGGTCCACAATGGCACCCACGCCAGCCACCACGCCACCGGCGGCTTTCACCAGGGCGATGACTTCCTTGACCGAGCCACCGGTGGTGACGGCGTCCTCCACCAGCAACACCCGCGCGCCCTGGGGAATGACGAAGCCCCGGCGCAGCACCATGGCCCCGTCGTCGCTGCGCTCGGCAAAGAAGTTGCGCACACCCAGCTGGCGGCCTACCTCATAGCTCATGATGACGCCACCCAACGCCGGGCCGATGACGAGGTCAATGGCCTCATCGCGGAAACGGTCGGCCAAGTCGCGGCACATGAGCTCGCAATACTCCGGGTATTCAAAGAGCCGGGCACACTGCATGTAGCGGTTGGAGTGCCGCCCGGAGGTCAGCAGAAAATGCCCCTCCAGCATCACGCCGGTCTTCTTGAAGATTTCGATTGCCTTGTTGAGTTCCATTCCCATCCTCCTCACACCTTGAGCGAACCCACGAGTTCGCGGACGTCCGCCACATTCCAGCGGGCCATATACTCCCGAATGCCATCGACAACGGCCACGCAGGCCGCCGGATCCACAAGGTTGGCTGTGCCCACCTGCACCGCGCTGGCCCCGGCGAGGAGGAACTCCACCGCGTCCCGGCCGGTCATAATGCCGCCCAGGCCCACCACCGGGATCTTGACCGCCGAGGCCGCCTGCCACACCATGCGCAGAGCCACGGGCTTGATGGCTGGGCCTGAGAGTCCGCCGGTCACATTGGCGAGGATGGGCCGCCGCCGGTCCACATCGATGGCCATGCCCGTCAAGGTGTTGATGAGCGACAGAGCATCGGCCCCCGCTTCCTCCGCCGCCAGGGCGCTCTCAGCAATGTCGGCGGTGTTGGGCGTCAGCTTCACCATCAGCGGCTGCTCGCACAGGGGCTTGACGGCGGCGACAACCTTGCGGATGCTCTCGGGCCGGGTGCCAAAGGCCGCGCCGCCCTCCTCCACATTGGGGCAGGAGATGTTCATTTCAATCATCGCGACACCGCTGCCACGCAGTTTCTCTGCCATGGTGCAGTAGTCCTCCACCGTACGGCCGGCGATGTTCACGATGATCTTGGTGTCATACTTCTTGAGCGCCGGCAAGCCGTAGGCGAGGAAGGCGTCGATGCCGGGGTTTTGCAGCCCCACGCTGTTGAGGACGCCGCTGGCCGTCTCGGCAATGCGCGGGGCGGGGTTGCCTTCCCGCCGCTCGGGCGTCAGGCCCTTCACCGAGATGCCGCCGAGAACGCTCAAATCCATGTACTTGGCAAACTCCCGGCCGAAGCCGAAACAGCCCGACGCCGCGATGACCGGCGTCGCCAGCTCCACCCCGCAGAGCGTTGTCTTTAAGTTGGGTTCAGCCACCGAAGTCCACCTCCCGCAGGGGGAACACCGGGCCATCGGCGCAGACACGCCGGTGGTGCCACTCGTCCCCACTCTTAATCTTGCATGCGCACACCAGGCACGCCCCATGGCCGCAGCCCATGCGCTCCTCCAGCGACACGAGACAGGGCACGTCGTTGGTCGCCATGACCTTGGCAAGCGACCGCAGCATGGGTGTGGGGCCACAGGCATACACACAGTCGTAAGTCTCGTTCTGCATAGCCTTTGCCAGCATATCGGTCACGAAGCCCTTCTCCCCCAGCGTGCCATCGTCGGAGCACAGCGCCAACCGGCGGGATACGGCCTGGAATTCCTCCAACTGGTAGGCGAACTCCCGCCCACGGAAGCCGAGGAACGTGTCGAAGGTCACCTCAGGGTGGGCCTCGATGAGTGTCATGAGCGGTGCCGCGCCAATGCCGCCGCCGATGATGGCTGCGGTCTTCACGGTCTTAGCCACGGTGAAGGGCCGGCCCAACGGGGCCAGCATATCAATGGTGTCACCAGGCTGCAGCGTGGCAAGCAGCCGCGTGCCCTCGCCCTTCAGCTGGTAGATCATCTCCACCGTCTGGTTCACGCGGTCCACGCGGTTGAAGCTGATGGGCCGGCGCAGCAGCAGTGCCGCGTTGCCGGGCACCCTGATGTGCCCGAACTGACCGGGCAGGAACTCAGGCATGTCGCCGTCAATGCGCACCACCATGCTGTAAATGCCGGTCGCCACCGGTTGGTTGGCGACCACCGTAGGATTCATAGCTTCCCCTCCTCTGTTATGCGTCGATATCGTGGAGCCCCAGCGGAACAATTTCAGTCTCGCTCCGCCCCAGCTTCAGCCCCCGGATGAGGGCGGCGGCGGTGTCCACCGAGGTGAGACAGGGCACCTTGTACTCCACCGCCATGCGCCGCAGCTTGAAGCCGTCACGCTCGCTGTCCCGCCCGCGGGTCGGGGTGTTCAGGATGAGCTGCACCTGCCCGGCCTTCAGCATCTCCTGGATGTTGGGCGACGGGTCGGTGAAGCGCCCGACGTGGTTGGCCGGCACATAGGCGGCGTTCAGGGCGTGGGCCGTGCCTTCGGTGGCGTAGAGGTTGTACCCCAGGGAGGCCAAGTCCTCGGCCAGGCGGCTGATGTCGGGCTTGTCGGTGTTGGCCACCGAGAGCAGGACGTTTCCGGTGCGCGGCACGCTCATGCCCGCGGCGATGAGGCCCTTCAAGAGCGCCTCCGGCAGGTCTTTGGAGATGCCCAGCACTTCGCCGGTGGACTTCATCTCCGGCCCAAGGCTGACCTCCAACTGGGGCAGCTTCTCGAAGGAGAAGACTGGCACCTTGACCGCCCAGATGCCCCGGGCCGGGTGGAGCTCGGTGCCATACCCCATAGCGGCGATGGGCTCGCCCAGGGCCGCCCGGGTGGCCAGCTCGATCATCGGTACGCCGGTCACCTTGCTGATGTAGGGCACCGTGCGGCTGGAGCGAGGGTTGACTTCGATGATGTACAACTCATTATTATACACGATAAATTGGATGTTGATCATCCCCTTTACGTGCAGCTCCCGGCAGAGCATACGGGTGGTATCGATGATCTTGGTCTGCAGCCGTTCCGACAGGGTGAAGGCCGGGTAGACCGAGATGCTGTCACCCGAGTGGACACCCGCCCGCTCGATGTGCTCCATGATGCCGGGGATCAGCATGTCGGTGCCATCGCTGATGGCGTCAACCTCAATCTCCTTGCCCAGTAAATATTTATCCACGAGGATGGGATGTTCCTGCTCGTTGCGGTTGATGATGGCCATGTATTCGGCAATATCTTGGTCGGACCAGGCGATTTCCATGCCCTGGCCGCCCAGCACATAGCTGGGGCGCACCAGCACCGGGTACCCCAGGCGGTTGGCAACCGCCAGCGCCTGCTCGGCGGTGAAGACGGAGTCACCCTTTGGCCGCAGGATGCCGACCCGCTCCAACAGGGCGTCGAACTCCTGCCGGTCCTCGGCGGCGTTGATGTCATTGAGGGAGGTGCCGAGGATCGGGATGCCCATTTCCTCCACCCACTTGGCCAGCTTGATGGCCGTTTGCCCGCCGAACTGCACCAACACGCCCTCGGGGCGCTCCAGCTCCAGCACGTTCCACATGTCCTCGGCGGTCAGGGGCTCAAAGTACAGGCGATCCGACGTGTCGAAGTCGGTGGACACGGTCTCGGGGTTGTTGTTGATGATGACGGTGTCGTAGCCCGCCTTCTTCAGCGCCCAGATGGAGTGAACCGAGCAGTAGTCGAACTCCACGCCCTGGCCGATGCGGATGGGGCCGGAGCCCAGCACCACCACCGACTTGTTGCCACTGGGACGCGCCTCGTTCTCGTCGTCGTAGGTGGAGTAGTAGTAGGGGCTGACGGCGTCAAACTCGGCCCCGCAGGTGTCCACCATCTTGAAGGTAGGCAGAATCCCAAGCTCCCGGCGCAGCTCGCGGATCTCCCGCTCGGTTTTGCCCGTCCAGCGCGCCAAGGCCTGGTCGCTGAAGCCCATGCGCTTGAGATGGCGCAGGGATTCCTTTGTGAGGCCGGCGATGCCCTCGCGCTTCACGCGCTCCTCCTCCTCCACAATGTGGCGGAGTTTGAAGAGGTACCACTGGTCGATCTTGGTGATGTCAAAGATGTGCTGCTCGCTGAACCCACGGCGCAGGGCCTCGGTCACCACGTAGATGCGCTCGTCGCTCTGCCAATGGAGCAGCCGCTCGATCTCCTCGTCGGTGCGGGCGGCGGCGTCCTTGAACTCGCAGGAGTAGAGCCCCAGCTCCAGGGAGCGCACAGCTTTGAGGAAGGCCGACTCGAAGTTGGCGCCGATGGCCATGACCTCGCCGGTGGCCTTCATGCGGGTGCCCAGCGTCTTCTCGGCCTTGGTGAACTTATCGAAGGGCCAGCGCGGGAACTTGACGACCACATAATCGAGCGTCGGCTCGAAGCAGGCGTAGGTCTTGCCCGTCACGGCGTTCTTGATCTCATCGAGGCCATAGCCCACCGCGATCTTGGAGGCCACCTTGGCGATGGGGTAGCCGGTGGCCTTGCTGGCCAAGGCCGAGGAGCGGCTGACGCGGGGGTTGACCTCGATAACTGCGTACTCCATGCTGTCGGGGTTCAGGGCGTACTGCACGTTGCAGCCACCCTCAATCTTCAGCGAGTTGATGATGTTGATGGCCGCCGTGCGCAGCATCTGGTACTCGGCGTCCCGCAGTGTCTGGCTGGGGGCCACCACAATGCTGTCGCCGGTGTGGATGCCCACCGGGTCGATGTTCTCCATGTTGCAGACGATGATGCAGTTGCCCTTGCCGTCGCGCATCACCTCGTACTCGATTTCCTTCCAGCCGGCCACGCTCTTCTCGATGAGACACTGGTGCACGCGGGAGTAGCGCAGGCCGTCGGAGGTGATCTGCTGCAGCTCCAGCCCGTCACCCGCGATGCCGCCGCCCGAGCCGCCCAGCGTGTAGGCCGGGCGCACGATGACCGGGTACCCCACGCGGTCGCCAAACTCCAACGCCGCCTCCACATCGGTGACGATGACGCTCTCAATGCAGGGCTCGCCGATCTCCAGCATGGTGGACTTGAAGAGTTCACGATCCTCGGCCCGGTGGATGGAATCGACCGGCGTGCCCAAGAGGCGCACTCCCATCTCATCGAGGAACCCGCTCTCGGCAAGCTCCACAGCGAGGTTGAGGCCCGTCTGCCCGCCCAGCGTGGGCAGCATGCTGTCGGGTTGCTCCCGCCGGATGATGTTCTTTACAACCTCATGCGTCAGCGGCTCCAGGTACACGCGGTCGGCGATGTTCTGGTCGGTCATGATCGTCGCCGGGTTGGAGTTGACCAGGATGACCTCAATGCCCTCTTCCTTGAGGGCGCGGCAGGCCTGGGTGCCGGCGTAGTCAAACTCGGCCGCCTGGCCGATGACGATGGGGCCGGAGCCGATGACGAGTACCTTTTTGATGTTGGGGTTACGAGGCATGTTTGTCGCTCCTCATTCTATCGTAAAATCGGTATTGACTTGTTGATACCCTGCCGGGTGCAAGGCGATGACATTGAAATTAGGCATCCCCCGCTGCCATTGGCAACCAGGCTGGAGCGCTCCGTCAGCGCCAGTGGCATTACCGGAACTGCGTCCAGCGCCATCTCCCTCACTCCATGCGAACCCAGTTGAGCCACTGTGGTTCCTGCCCTTCCAACGCAAACTCGCCATTGCAGGGCCAGCGGTAGTACTTGCCGCCAGTGGCGGTAAAGGCGATAGCGCTGAAGTTAGGGTCGTCCACACCGCCGGGAAACATGGAACGCAGCCCTTCCTGCCAGAGGGTTCGCAGGATTGCCGGGTCGCGGCTCACCTCGGCATGGCCGGTGAGCAGCAGCGTCTCGAAGGCCACGTTGTCAGCGAAATACAGGCTGGCGCGACTGTCGGCTTCGATCTCGCCAGTGGTGCGCCGACCCGTCTGGGTGACGAACCAGAAGCGGCTCCACCCCTCCCGCCGGAAGACGGTGACGACCTTGACACGGGGTGCTCCGTCCCGATCGAGCGTGGCCAAATAGGCATGTGGCGTGCGGCCCACCAGGCCCTCAATGCCCTCGATGCGCTCCCGCTCCTGCTGCTCCATGTCAGCCCTCCATCAGCTTCATGAATCGGTCAAAGAGGTAGGCCGTGTCCCGCGGGCCGGGGGCGGCCTCGGGGTGGAACTGGACGGTGAAAGTCGGGTGGTCGCTGTAGGTCACACCCTCGATGGTGCCGTCATTCCAGTTGCGGTGGCTCACCGCCATGCCGGCGGGCATGGTGTCCTCCACAATGGTGTAGCCGTGGTTCTGGCTGGTGATGAACACGCGGTCCAGCGACAGGTCCTTCACCGGGTGGTTGGAGCCGCGGTGGCCGTAGCGCAGGCGCTCGGTGTCGGCCCCGCAGGCCAAGGCCATCAGCTGGTGCCCCAAGCAGATGCCGAAGATCGGCACCTTGCCGATGAGTTTCTTGAGCTCCTCAATGACACCCACGTTGTCCTTGGGGTCGCCGGGGCCGTTGGTCAGCATGATGCCGTCGGGGTGGTTGGCAAGAATCTGCTCAGCGGTGTCGCTGGCGCGGTGCACGAAAAGGTGGCACCCCCGCTGCCGCAGCGACTTGAGGATGCTCGCCTTGAGGCCAAAGTCCATCACGGCCACCTTGGGGCCGGGGCCTGGCAGCTCGAAGGTCTCGTCGCAGGTCACCTGCATCACCGGGTCGGTGATGCGGTAGCCCATCATTTCGGCAATCTGCGCCTCGGTGGGCCGTTCGCTCGTCAGGATCCCCCGCATGGTGCCGTGGTTGCGGATTTTGCGGGTGATGGAGCGGGTGTCGATGCCCTCAATGCCCATGATGCCGAAGGTCTTTAGGTAATCGTCCAGGGTGCTCTCGCTGTACCAGTTGCTGGGCACCTGGCACAGCTCCCGCACGATGAAGCCCTTGACCTGAGGGCGCATGGACTCGGGGTCCTCCCAGTTTACGCCGTAATTGCCGATGAGCGGATAGGTCATCATCACGATCTGCCCGCAGTAGGAGGGGTCGGTCAGCACCTCTTGGTAACCGGTCATGCCGGTGTTGAAGACGACCTCGCCCACCACCGAATCGGTACGGCCAAAGCCTCTGCCCTCGTAAACGGTGCCGTCCTCCAGCACTAAGAATGCCATGGTGTTCCTCCTATCCCTTGAGCGCGGCCATGATGTCGTCGCGCATGGCGGTAGCGGCCTGGCAGGCCGCAGTCTTGAAGTCGGCGGTGCCGGCCTTCTGCCACGCGCAGAGGATTGCCCGCGAGTTGTTGACGATGGCCCCGCTGCCACCCTGGAACATGCCGGCGATGTCGGCACCCCGCCCACCCTGGGAGCCGTACCCAGGCACCAGGAAGAAGGTGTTGGGCATGCGTTTGCGCAGCGCCGCGCCTTGCTCAGGGTAGGTGGCGCCAACCACCGCGCCGATGCGGTTGTAGCCGTTGAATGCCGCCGTGCCTGCCCCCCACTGCTCCACCAGGTCACCCACGGCCTCGTAGACCGCCCGGCCATCGGCCAGCTTCAGGTCCTGCAGCTCGCCGGAGGAGGGGTTGGAGGTCTTGACCAGGGCGAAGATGCCCCGGGTCGGGTTCTCGTTGAGGAAGGGTGCGATGCCGTCGGTGCCCAGGTAGGGGTTGACGGTCACGATGTCGGCGTCGAAGGCCGGCACCAGCGCCCGGTCCAGCTCGGTGCGCCCCAGGAAAGCCTTGGCATAGGCCTCGGCGGTGGGCCCGATATCGTTGCGCTTGGCGTCGGCGATGACGATGAGCCCCGCCCGCCGGGCGTACCGCAGCGTCTGGCGGAAGGCTCGCATGCCGGCCACGCCGTACATCTCGTAGTAGGCAACCTGCACCTTGACCGCCGGCACGATGTGCTCCAGCGCGTCGATGAGCTCCTTGTTGTAGGTCAGGATGGCCTCGGCCGCGCCGTCCATGGTGTCGGTCTCAAACCGCTTCTGAAAGCGGTCGGGCAGGCATTTCAGGTTGGTATCCAGCCCCACGCAGCTGGGGTTCCCCTTCCGGCGAATCTCATCCGCCAGCGCATCGAAGATCATTCGCTCGCTCTCCCTTGTGAATATTTATAAGTTCACGTGCATATTATACCACAACCGTGCCGTTTGCCAACACCCATTTGCCACCGGCCACCGTGTCGGTCACCCGGCCCCGTAGCGTCCATCCATCGAAGGGTGTGTTGTGTCCCTTGGAGAGGAACGCGGCGGCGTCCACCGTCCAGGTGGCGTCGAGGTCAGCAACGATCAGATCCGCCCGCGCGCCGGGCTGCAGGGTCGGGCTCTCCACCCCCAGGATGGCCGCAGGCCGCAGGGCCATGAGGCGCACCAAATCCTCCAGCGTGAGCAGACCCGGCACCACCAGCTTTGTCACCGTGAGGGCAAAGGCCGTCTCAAACCCCGAGATGCCGAAGGCCGCCAGCAGGTATTCCACGTCCTTGTCGTCCACATGGTGGGGCGCATGGTCGGTGGCGATGGCGTCAATGGTGCCATCCTGCAACCCCGCGATGATGGCCAGGCGGTCGGCCTCACTCCGCAGGGGCGGGTTGACCTTGGTGGCCGTGCCATACCCCTCCACCAGCTCGTCGGTGGCGGCGAAGTAGTGCGGGCAGGTTTCGGCGCTTACCGCCACACGCCGGGCCTTGGCTTGGCGGATGAGCTCCACCGAGCCGCGGGTGCTGACGTGGGCGATGTGCACCTTGGTGCCCAGCTCCTCGGCCAGCAGGATTTCCCGGGCGACCATCAGTTCCTCAGCGGTGGAGAGGATGCCGGGCAAGCCCAGTCGCGCGGCCACCGGGCCGTCGTTCATCACGCCCTTACCGGCCAATCCCTTGTCCTCGCAGTGGGAGATGAGCAGCGCCCCAAAGTTCTTGGCGTAGCGCAGCGCGAGCTCCATGGTGCGGGGGTTCTCCACCGGTTTGCCGTCGTCGCTGAAGGCCACCGCGCCGGCCTCGATGAGCAGGCCCATCTCGGTCAGTTCGCGGCCCTCGCTGCCCTTGGTGATGGCGGCGATGGGCAGCACCCGCACCGCGCCTTCGCGCTCTGCCTTGTCTCGGATGTATTGTACCACCGCCTCACTGTCGGTGACAGGGCGGGTGTTTGGCATGGGGGCCACCGTGGTGAACCCGCCCGCCGCCGCCGCCCGCGTGCCGGTGGCGATGGTCTCCTTGAACTCGTAACCCGGCTCCCGCAGGTGGCAGTGCATGTCGATGAGGCCAGGCAGCACCGTTTTTTTAGCGGCATCAATGATGATGGCATCCCCCACCGGGAGGGTTTCACCCATCTCCACGATGCGTCCGTCCTCAATGAGTACATCCAACCGGCCGCAGGGCCCGCCGGGGTTGACTACGTTGCCGTTGCGAACCAGTATCTTCATGCTTCGCTCCTCCTTGTCATCAGGAACATGATGGCCATGCGCACCGCGACCCCATTCATCACCTGCTCGCGGATGACCGACTGGTCTCCGTCGGCCAGGGCCGTCGTGATCTCCACCCCGCGGTTGACCGGGCCGGGGTGCATCACCAGGGCGTTCGGTTTGGCCAGCTTCATCCGCTCGTCGTTGATGCCCCAGTAGCGGTGATACTCCCGCACGCTGGGGAAGAGCCCGGCCTGCTGGCGCTCCAGCTGGATGCGCAGGGCCATCACCACATCGGCCCCGCGCACGGCTTCCTCCACGTTGTGGGTCATGCGCACGCCGGTTTGCTCCAACCCATCGGGCAGCAGCGTCTCCGGCCCGGCCAGCACCACCTCGCTGCCCATCGTTGCCAGGCCCCACAGGTTGCTGCGGGCCACCCGGCTGTGGGCCACATCGCCGACTATGGCGACCTTCAGGCCATCCAATCGCCCGAAGCGCTCCTGCATGGTGAACATATCGAGCAGGCCTTGGGTGGGGTGTTCGTTCATGCCGTCCCCGGCGTTGATGACCCCGCTATGCACATGCTGGGCCAGCAGGTGCGGTGCGCCGCTCATGGGGTGGCGCATGATGATGAGGTCGGTGCCCATCTGGTCGAGGGAGCAGCCGGTGTCGATGAGCGTCTCCCCCTTGGAGACCGAGCTGGCCGAGGCCGCGATGTTGGCCGAGGCCGCGCCCATATACTTGGTGGCCAACTCAAAGGACATGCGCGTGCGGGTGCTGTTCTCGTAAAAGAGCGTGACGATGGACTTACCCTGCAGGTGCGGCGTGCGCTTCTGGTTCTCCGTGAGGAAGCGCTTCATCTGTTTGGCGGTCAGCAGAATCTCCTCGATCTCCGCCGCCGGCATGCCCCGCAGGCCCAGAAGGTCCTTGTGTGTCAATGCCATGGTTTGTTCCCTCCCAAGCAAAAGAAAAGACCGGGAAAACCGGTCTATCTGTTCTCCAGTTCAAAAAGCTTCACTGCGTCGGTTCCATCGAATTCCGTGACCTGCACGCCCACCAACTCCTGCCGGGACGTGGGCACGTTCTTGCCCACGTAATCGGCCCGCAGCGGAAGCTCCCGATGCCCACGGTCAATGAGCACCGCGAGTTGGATGGTTTTGGCGCGGCCCAGGTCCATCACGGCATCCATGCCGGCGCGGGCCGTGCGGCCGGTGAAGAGCACATCGTCCACCAGCACCACGTTGGTGTCGGCCACCAGGAAGGGCACGTCGGTGCCGTTGATGACCGGGTGTTCATTGAGGAGCGACAGATCGTCGCGGTAAAAGGTGATGTCCAGCACGCCCACGGGCACGGCCTGCCCCTCAAACTGCTGGAGCTTGGCGGCCAGCCGGCGCGCCAGCGGCACGCCCCGGCGCTGGATGCCTAAAAGCCGCACAGTCTCCACCCCACAGTTGCGCTCGATGATCTCGTGGGCGATGCGTGTGAGCGCCCGGTCCATGGCCGTGGCGTCCATCAGGCTGTTCTTTTCCTTCATGGGCCCTCCTTCGCAACAAAAAAGCCTTGCCAGAGTATGGCAAGGCTTCAGGGTGCACCATTGCGTCCGCTCCTTGCCGGTCTCTCAGTACCGAATTAAAGGTCGGTTCAGTTCTTGAGTATGGTACCACAGTTTGCAGGCTGTTGTCCAGCGTGTTTTGCGTTTTCATGCTCCAAAGCTTGGACGCATAGGTTGTAATGGTTGCCCAAAGCTGGAAACGGGAACACTGACTGGGGTGATGCGAATGCACAAGAACGATGAGAAGATCGGCACGCTGGTGCGGCTGCTGCGCTACCAGTGCGACGGCCGAATCAACCTGGCCATCCTGCGGCTGCTGTCGCGGCTGGTCAACCCCTACCTGGGGTAATCCTGCGGCGCAGGCGCTCCAACACGTCGGCGAAGTCAGCGGGCAGCGGCGCGGTGAAAGACAGGAACTCCCCCGTTGTGGGGTGAACAAACTCCAAACGGGCGGCGTGCAGCAGCTGGCCCTGCAGGGGGAAGCGCTGCTTGCGCAAACCGTAGACCGGGTCGCCTACGACCGGGTGGCCGATGTGCTTCATGTGCACGCGGATCTGATGGGTGCGGCCCGTCTCGAGGTGACACTCCACCAGTGTGCAGTCTCCGAATCTCTCTTTCACATAATAGCGGGTGGCGGCGGCGCGCCCACCCTCCACCACGGCGATCTGTTTTCGGTCGGCACGGCTGCGCCCCAGCGGCGCGTCCACCCGGCCACTGTCCTCGCGGATGTTGCCCTCCACCAGCGCCAGATAAATGCGGTGGGCACTTTTCTCCCCGATCTGAGCCGACAGGCTGAGATGGGCTTTGTCGTTTTTCGCCACCACCAGCAGCCCAGTCGTGTCCTTGTCCAACCGATGAACGATACCGGGCTTGATTTCCCCGGCAATGCCCGAGAGATCGGTGCAGTGGTGCAGCAGGGCGTTGACCAGCGTGCCCCGCTCGTTACCGGCGGCGGGGTGCACCACCAGACCCCGGGGTTTGTTGAGCACGATGAGGTCGCTGTCCTCATAGACGATATCCAGCGGGATATCCTCGGGCAGTGCCTCAATGGGTGCAGCCTCGGGCACGGTGAGCTCCACCGCGTCGCCGGTCGCAAGCTTCTGCCCGGCCTTGGCCGCGCGGTCGTTGACCATCACGTCACCGGCGTCGATGAGGCCCTTGAGGCGCGAACGGGTCAGCTCGGGGCAGCGCTCGGCCAGCCATACATCCAGTCGGCAGCCCACGGCCCCGGCGTCAGCCTCAATCCTCCGTCGGTCCAACGGTGGGTGCCTCACTCTCGCCAGGGATTGTTTTTTTGATGTACTTCTCGTGGAAGAAGAGCACATAGACGCACAGCAACACCGCACCGATACTCACGCCCATGTCGGCCACGTTGAAGATGGCGAAGTTGATGGCCTTGACGTAGATGAAGTCGATGATGTAGCCCAGCCGCAGCCGGTCGATGAGGTTGTTGCCGATGGCCCCGCCCAGAATCATGCCGAGAGACAGGTTCACGACCCAATGAAGTTTGGGCCGCTTGATGACCTGATAGCCAATGATGGCCAGGCACGCCAGCACGCTGATGGAGACAAAGAGCCACTTGGCATTCTCCAAGATGCCGAAGGCCGCGCCGGTGTTCTCCACATAGTGCAGGTGCAGAATGCCGTCGATGAGGGGCACATCCCCGATGGGCTTGAGGTTCTGCACAACAAGGTACTTGCTGGCCTGGTCCAGGCCCACCACCAGCAGGGCAATCAAAAACGTCAGCAGCATGGGTTCCTCCACCGAATCAATGCTTGTATTATACCATGCCGCGCCCGCCGCGCAACCGCCCAACGCCGCACGCACGTCCCTCCAATCATTTTGGCCAAAAATCGGCGGTTCTGGTTCGATTTCAAGCAAATCAGGCAAAGAAGGGGGCTGTTGGGCCCCGTTGCCCAGATTGTTAATCCTGGCTTGCGCTCAATAGTTTTTTCTTGCAATGCCATAGGCACACGCATATAATGATTCTGCCCCGCTGTTGTCGGATGCTGTCGGACAAGCGCGGGCGAGCCCCGACCAAAAAGCAAGAAGGAGGTGCGCAACATGGTGCAGATTTACAAGATCTCGTCCTCAGGCCCTGTCCGGCTGGAGGAAGTGCAGGAAGGCTGCTGGGTCAATCTGGTAGCCCCCACAGAGGAGGAGATGTTCCGAATACACCAGGAACTGAACATCCCACTGGATTTCCTGCGGGATGCGCTGGACCAGGAAGAGCGCGCCCACATTGACAACGAGGACGGGGTCACCCAAATCGTCGTTGACGTGCCGGTGCTGGAGGTGGAAGGCAAGGCCTTCCTCTACACCACCATGCCGCTGGGCATCATCCACACCGACGACATCATCCTGACGATCTGCCTGCAGGAATGCTCGCTCATCATGGACTTCATCGACGGGCGAGTGCGCAATGTGGAGACGAGCTTCAAGAGCCGGTTCATCTTCCAGCTCCTCTACCGCAACGCCACGCGGTTCCTCATGTATCTGCGGCAGATTGACAAGGCCAGCGACTCCCTGAACTTGGAGCTACAGAAGAGCTACCGCAACAAGGAACTGCTGCAGATGATGGCTCTGGAAAAGTCCCTCGTCTACTTCTCCACCTCCCTCAAGTCCAACGAGGTTGTGCTGGAGAAACTGGTCAAGGTCAACTACATCAAGAAATACAGCGACGACACCGACCTCTTGGAGGACGCCATTACCGAGAACCGTCAGGCCATAGAGATGTGCTCGATCTACAGTGACATCCTCTCCGGCATGATGGACGCCTACGCGTCGATCATCTCCAACAACCTGAACATCGTGATGAAGTTCCTGGCGTCCATGACGATCGTGGTGTCGGTGCCCACGATGGTGACGGGCCTCTGGGGGGCCAACGTCAACGTGCCATGGCAGAACAGTCCCTTTGGGTTTTGGGCGGTGCTGGGGTTGGCGCTGGGTGCCACGGGCATTGCGATCTTCTTCCTGTGGAAGAAACGAATGTTCTGACATTCTTTCGCGTCCGTCGCAGTAGCGGCGGACGCGATTTTGTGAACTTATCTTAATGACATCGTAACATCGAATCGCCCGCCGCACAGGTCGCCGGGCGATTATTTACGATAGCGCTCATACTGTTCTCTTAGGATACGTTTCACTGTGGTCAGGTTTTAACTATTTGCTTTCACGCCGGTAATCTTCCCCTCCCGCCGGATAAACCGGCGCTCGGTTCGAAGGTTTGCACCTGTGTCGACTTTATTTAAGGCTGGAGCGCGTGATACCCACCTTTCACGGCGGGGCTTCCAGCTGGCCACTCATTTCTGAATGCGATAGACCGATTCCCTCACCACGCGCCGGGGGGAGTGCTTTACGGCAAGAGTGACCAACCGGTTTGCAGCGCCCGGAATGGCCACCACCTTGCCGCGGAGAAGGGCACGGTACCCATACTCGGCCACTTCCTTGGCCGTCGCGTTCCTCATGTGCCGGAACAAGCCCGATTCGCCCAGGTTTGCGCTCTGCTCAAAGCCCGTCGTGGTGGGGCCGGGGCACAACGCCGTCACCGAAACGCCGGTGCCTTTCAGCTCGACCGATAATGCCTCCGTAAAGGACAGCACAAAGGCCTTGGACGCATAGTACACCGCCATCAGCGGCCCCGGCTGGAAGGCGGCGATGGAAGCCACGTTCAGGATTTTACCCTCCCCTCGTGCCGCCATGGCGGGCAGGTAACAATGGGTGAGCTGCATCAGGACTGCGACGTTCACCTGCACCATGTCGTACTGTTTCTGCCAATCGCAGGAAACGTAGGGCCCAAAGTCCCCGAAACCAGCGTTGTTCACCAGCACATCCACCGCGATCCCCTTCTGGGTGGTGAAGTCAAACACCGCCTGTGCGGCATCCCGCTGGGCCAAGTCCTGTGGAAGAACCTCGGCAACAATGCCGTATGCCGCTTCCAATTGGTTCTTCAGGGCAACCAGCTTCTCCTCATTGCGCGCAACCAGCATAAGGTGATAGCCCTCCCGGGCAAACACGTTTGCCAGTTCCCACCCCAGGCCGCTGGAAGCCCCTGTGATCAACGCCGTTTTTTCCATGTAATTCCGCCCCTTCTCCATTCAAATGCACCCGGGTCAGCATGTACCCGGAAATGACAGACCAAGAACCGCCAGAGCTCCCGTCACCCGCCCTGGTGATACCAGCCAGGCACGGTGGTGCGCAGGCCATCGTACCAGTGTAGCACATCTGCCGCCTGGCGGAGCATGGTGTCCACCTCCGCCGGGCCGAAAGAGATGGCCCAATAGACGCTGGAGAGCGTGTTGGAGAGGATGTAGTAGGCCAACAGCGGGAAGAACGCCGCTGGCACGTCGTCGGCAAAGTAGCCGTCAATGCGCCCGCTGGCAAAGGCGGGGCTGACCGCAGCACACCAGACGATGCGGTTGAACTCCTCCCAGGGGTCGCCCCAGTCCAGGCGGTTGAAGTCAATGACCCCAATGTCGCCCTGCGGGGTCACGATGAGGTTGCCGGCGTGGTAGTCGCCATGCTGGAAGCATTGGGGGCGACCGTCAAGCAGGCCGGCGTTGGCTCGCAGGTAGTCAATGACAGCCCGGTCGCCATCGAAGTGAATGGGGCAGGCCAGATACCGCTCAATCTTGCTCTCGGTCTTGCGGCGGAATCGCTCGCCCCAGGGTGGCTGACCGTCCAGTGCGGGCAGGGTGTGGATGCGACGCAGCAGCTCCCCCGCCCGGCGGCCCAGGGCATACTGGCGCGCCTCCGTCAGGGTGGGCAGCGCCGTTTCGGCATCCGTCCCCTCCACCCAGGTCAGCAGTTGGTACACGCTGCCATCGGGCCCCCGGCCAAAGGCCACCGGGCGCGTCATGGGTACACCCAGCGCGTCCACCGCCCGCAGGTGCTCAAACTCCAGCCCCTTGCGTTCGTAGTTCTCCGCGTCAGCCAGCCGCAGCAGCCACTGCTGCCCGTCGCCGGTATGCACCTGGAACTTGCGGTCGGGCGACCAGCCCTTGTTCACCGGCGAGATGGCATCAATGGCCTCCAGCCCGGGGATGCCAGCCAGTAAACCCGCCACATCCTGCAGACCAAGCAAAGCCTGCCCCTCCCCACCATTGTTCATTGCACGCCTCCATACAAAAGAGGTACGGGCCAATGGCCGTACCTCCTGTTCTGTCTTCTTCTCTGCCGCCTAGAACTTGCGCAGGGCGAAGTCCCGATAATTTGGCGTTTGGCTCTGGTTGTAGGCATCCACGTTGTCGAGCGATTTGCCCGTGCCGATGGCGACGCAGGAAATGGCATCCTCGGCCACGTAGCAGGGCACGCGGGTGTGCTGCTGAATGCGGATGTCCAACCCATAGAGCAGCGAACCGCCGCCGGTCATAATGATGCCGTGGTCATAAATATCGGCGGAGAGCTCCGGCGGGGTGCGCTCCAACACGCTATGGACGGCCTCGAGAATGGCCTGAACCGGTTCCTCCAGCGCCTCAATCATCTCGTCGGCGCTGATGGTCAGGGTCTTGGGCAGGCCGGAGATGAGGTTGCGGCCGGTAACCTCCATGTACTGGGGCTCCTTGCGCTGGTAAGCCGAGCCGATGTTGATCTTCATATCCTCAGCGGTGCGCTCACCAATGAGCAGGTTGTGCTTCTTGCGCATGTAGCGGACGATGGCGTCATCGAACTTGTCGCCAGCGATCTTGATGGACTCAGACACGACGGCCCCGCCCAGGGAGATGACGGCGATGTCTGTGGTGCCGCCGCCAATATCCACGACCATGCTGCCATAGGGCTTGCTGATGTCGATGCCCGCGCCAATGGCCGCGGCGATCGGTTCCTCAATGAGGAAGGTCTTGCGCGCGCCGGCGTCCAGCGTGGCTTCTTGCACCGAACGCTTCTCCACCTCGGTGACGCCGCTGGGGACGCAGACCATGACCCGGGGCTTGAAGAACCACCGGTGGCCGACGACCTTGTTGAGGAAATGGCGCAGCATCATCTCGGTGTAGCCATAGTCGGAGATGACGCCGTCGCGCAGGGGGCGGATGGCGATGATGTTGCCAGGGGTCCGGCCCAACATCTTGCGGGCGTCCTCACCCACGGCCATCAGCCGCCCGTTGTTCTTGTTGATCGCGACGACGGAAGGCTCACGCAGAACGATGCCTCTGCCCTTCACATAAACGAGCACGCTCGCTGTTCCCAGATCGATGCCAATATCCTGGGCGCCCCACATCTATACACATACCTCGCTTCTGTACACAATCTGGCGTATCGGAAGGATTGTACTATCCCTATGTATTGTAAGCGTTTGAACCAACCCCGTCAATGCCAACTTTGGAAGCCTGTGCAAAACACCCTTGTCCGGTCGGGGTCGGGCAAGGGTGTTTCATCGCATTTGTCTAATCTTTAAAACTACCTTCGGGATTGACCGGTGTGCCCTTCTGTGTCACCTCAAAATGCAGGTGCGGGTCCTCGGCAATCTCGCTGGCGGCGGTGTTACCCACCTGGCCGATGAGCTCACCTGCCTCCACCTGGTCACCTTTCTCGATGTCCTCAATGCTCATGAGGCCCGCGTACAGGCAAACGACGTCATTGGCAGACTGAATCTTCACACAGTTGCCCAGCATCGCGTCCTTGGTGCACTCCAACACCTCACCGGGTAGTGCCGCCATCACATCGGCCCCCATGTCCGCCGCAATGTCAACACCCGGATGGGTGGACCACTGGTTGAGCGTCTTCATGTACACCAGCGTGTCATAGGCAAAGGGCTTGACGATGTCGCCACTCACGGGCTTGATGAGATCGGGCAGTGACGACTGAGCGCCGGTGGCCTTGGGCGTGGCGGTGGCCGTGGCGGTCGGGGCTGTGCTCTTGAGCGCGTCACCCAGGTTCTGGGACAGGTCCGCACCGGACTGGGTATCCGCCGAGGCCTGGGGTGTGGGTGTGGTCCCGCTGTTCTGAAGCAGGTCGCCATCGGTGAAGAACCACGTGCCTGCCACAATGGCCGCGCACGCAAAGAGCGCCACCGGCACCCCATAGCGGTTTGCCGCCTTCTTCATGTCGAAACGCCTGCCTTCCGTCGGTTTCTTCTCTTTCGAGTTGTTTTCCATGCTTGCACCTCCTGTGGCGTATTATTGCCACAAGTGGATTTCGCATACCGACGGACGAAGGGAAACGTGGAATCTGTTTGGATACCCCTTCCAACCCTACCAAATGGGCTAGGGAAGCGTCTGAATCTCCACCCCGGTGTAGTAGTGCTCCAAAATATCCCGGTAGTCGCTGCCCTCCCGGGCCATGACGTTGGCCCCGTTCTGGCTCATGCCCACGCCATGGCCATAGCCACGGGTGTGGAAGACGATGGAGTTGGCGTCGTAATCAATGGTGAAATTGGCCGAACGGATGCCGATGGCCCGGCGAAGCTTGGCCCCGGTGACCGTGACCCCACCCAGGCGAATCTCGTCCACCCGGCCGCTGTCAAAGTGGGAGAGAATCTTCACCTGATCCTCCAGCTTGGAAACAACCACGTTGGCCTTGGGCCAGGCAGCGTTAACCGCCTTGCAGAAGGAGGAACGCGACAGTTCCTCGGTCGTCTCCACCGGCATCTCCTCGTCCTCTGGGCTGGTGACACTGCGCAGATAGGGAAGTTTCTGGGTGTAGACGTTCTCCACGCTTTCCGTATACCCGGCACTGGTGGCGTGGAAGAGCGTCAGGATGGGCTCGTCGTCGTAGGTCAAGATCTGACCGGCGGTGTCGGCAATGGCAGCCTTCAGTTTGGTGCTGTTGACCTTGTAGTTGCCGCCCCAGTTCTTTTTCCGCTCGGTCTCGCTACACCAAGCCTGGCAGCAGCCGCTGTCGGTGCAGACGTCGGCATCCTTGTTGCTGGCACACCCGCCGGAGAGCATCTTGCGGATGGCAAAGGTGCGGGCCGCCACGGCCTGGGCTTTCAGGGCCTCGGGCTCAAAGGACGCGGGCATCTCAGCAGCCAGCACACCATAGATATAGTCTTCCAGCTTCATGGTTTCGATGGAACCATCATCAACCGCCACACGGATGGTGCTAACCGGCGAAAGGTTGGCAACGGGCTGGGAGACCGGCTCCACGTCCAGCGTGACCGGTTCGTCTACGGCCACCGCTTCCACCTCGCTTAGTTGATGGATAGACTGCCGCCCACCCAAGGGAAACAACAACACCGCTGCCAGCACCACCGCTGCCAACGCCCATCCCCTTCTACTCCTCCTCATTTGCGATGCCTCCAGAACAGCGTTGGCTATTCCTATGCGTCGCAATCGCCGCTGATGCGCCGCACCACCGCGCCCAGTGCCTGGAGCTTGCCGGCGATGTCCTCATACCCACGGTCAATGTGCTCACTGCCGGAGACGGTGGTCTCGCCATCGGCCACCAAACCAGCGAGCAGCAGCGCCGCCCCGGCCCGCAGGTCACTGGCGCGCACCGCCGCGCCATAGAGCTTGCTGCAGCCTTCAATGACGGCGCAGCGCTCTTTGATGCGGATCTCTGCCCCCATGCGGTTGAGCTCTGGCACATGGTGGAACCGGTTTTCAAAGACCGTCTCGGTCACGAGCGACGTGCCCTTGGAGAGGGCGCAAAGCACCATGGCCTGTGGTTGCAGGTCGGTGGGGAAGCCCGGCCACGGCATGGTCTTGATGTCCACGGCCTCGGCCCGCCAAGCGCCCCGCACGCGGATGCTCCCCGCTTCCTCCCACACATCGGCGCCACCCTCCCGGAGCTTTGCCGAGATGGGCCGCAGGTGCTCGGGGATGGCTCGTGTCAGGGTAATATCTCCGGCGGTCAGCGCCGCCGCCACCATTAGGGTACCCGCCTCAATACGATCGGAAATGGGTGTGTGAACGCAGCCGTGGAGCCGCGGCACCCCGGTGATGCGCAGGGTGTCCGACCCCGCGCCCTGCACCTGCCCGCCCATGGCGTTGAGGAAATCCGCCAAGTCCACGATTTCCGGTTCCCGGGCGGCGTTGATGAGCACGGTTTCCCCCTGGGCCAGGGCGGCCGCCATGATGATGTTCTCGGTACCGCCAACGCTGGGGTAATCGAGGTAGATGGTGGTGCCGCGCAGCACCGCACCCTCGGCCGTCAGCGCCCCGTGGTGGGTATCGATGTGGCTGCCCAGCGCGGCAAAGCCCTTCAGATGCAGATCCACCGGCCGAGTACCGATTTCGCACCCGCCGGGCAGCGGCACCCGCGCCCGCCCAAACCGTGCCAGCAGTGGGCCCATCAGCAAAAAGGAGGCCCGCATCCGCTGCACCAGTTCATCGGGCGGCTCCCGGCTGGTGATGGTGTCGCAACGGATGATGGTCTCCTCGCCTTGGGTCTCCACATGGGCGCCGATGGAGCGAAGCAACTCGCACATGATCTCCACATCGCTGAGCTTCGGCAGCTTCTTCAGGCGCACCTCGTCGCCGGTCAGCAGGCAGGCCGCCAGAATGGGCAGCGTACTGTTCTTGGAGGTGCTGACCTCCACCACGCCGCCCAGTGGACCGCTCTTTTGCACCAGGTATTTGCCCATAACAAAAGACCCCCGCCGCTTCGTCGGGAGTCTTTCTCCCGCAGTGTCATTTTTGCCAGCGGGGAATCGTCCATACTTCCAGTTCCTTGGCCGAGTGGGAGCCGTTGCGATCAATGTAGCAATCTCACAGGAATTTTTCCTGTCATCCGCAACGAGCCTAGTCTTTGCGCAATTCAGCCTTAGTTTGCTGCCAAAATTTCGTCAATGGCTGCGAGCACCCGATCCATGTCCTCGTCTGTTCCAATTGTCATGCGGATGTAATCGGCGATGCGCGCGGGGTTGTCAAAGCGCCGCACCAGGATGCCACGCTGCCGCAGGGCAGCAAAGAGCGCCGGCCCGGCAATGAGGTTATGGCGGAAAAAGAGCAGATTCGCCGTGGAGGGCGTGACCGCAAACCCACGGGCAACGAGCGCTTGCCGCACCCGGTCGCGGGTGGCGGCCACCTTGGCGCAAATGTTCTTGGCATAGTCGTCATCCAGGATGGCGGCGGTCGCCCCGGCCTGGGCCATGGCGCTCATCGGGTAGGAGTTGAAGGAATTTTTGATGCGGATGACGCCGTCAATAAGGTGAGGCTGGGCCATGACGATGCCGCATCGCAGCCCTGCCAGGGCGTGGCTCTTGGAGAGGGTCGTCACCACCACCAGGTTCGGGTGCTTCGCCAGCAGCGGCACCATGGACTGGTTACCAAAGCGCACATAGGCTTCGTCCACCAGCAGCACCCGGTCGTCGTGGCGTGTGAGATACGCCTCGATGTCCGCCAAGTCATGGAAGATGCCCGTGGGGGCGTTGGGGTTGGGGAACACCGCGCCGCAGGCCGGCACATCATAGTCTGCCAGGCGGATGGTGAAATCCCCGGCCAGAGGCACCGTCCGTTGGGCGATGCTGTAAAGATCGCAGTATACGGGGTAGAAGCTGTAGGTGATGTCCGGGAACAGCAATGGCTGCTCCCCGCCAAAGAACGCCTGAAATGACAGCGCCAGCACCTCGTCGGAGCCATTGCCGCAGTAGACCCAGCTTCGGTCGGGCAGGCCTTGCACCCGGGCAATGGCATCGCGCAACTCGTCCATCTCCGGCCGGGTGTAGAGCCGCAGATCACCGCTGGCGGCGCGCTCAATGGCCTCGAGCGCCTTGGGCGACGGCGGGTAGGGGTTTTCGTTGGTGTTGAGCTTGATGTAGCGTTTGTCCTGCGGCTGCTCCCCCGGCACATAGGGGGTAATCTGCCGCGCCTTGGGGCTGAGGTAACGTTCCATGCTTTCATCCTTTACCACGTTAAATCGCTTCCATCCTACCCCATCGCCGCGCCGTTGTCAAGGCATGCTGTCCACTTACAGGGTAAGATTTGCCAGCATGCCGTAGGTGCCGCGCATGGCCTCGTAACTGGCATCAAACGCGACACCGAGCTTCCGGTATTTGGCGTGGTTGGCCGGGTCGGGCTGCAGTGTGTCCACGGTGCGGTTGAAAGCCGAAATGACCGAAAAATCAGCATAGAGGCCCACGCCCACACCGGCGGCGATGGCAGCGCCCATGGAGGTCGCTTCCTCCAAATAGGCCGGCATGCGCACCGGCAGGCCATAGACGTCTGCCATCATCTGCCGCCACAGCAGGCCTTTGGCACCCCCGCCGATGACCGTCAGCTCCCGGATGTCGCCGCTCTCGCGGAAGATGTTGAGGATGACGGCCAGATTCATCGTCACGCCTTCCAAGACGGCGCGCAACAGGTCTGCCTTAGTATGCTCCATTTTGATACCCAGGAAGCACCCGCGGGCATCGGGGTTCCATCTGGGGCTGCGCTCGCCCATCAGATACGGCAGGTAGATGAGTCCATTGGAACCCACCGGCGACTGGGCCGCCAGTGCGTTCATGCGGTCGTAGACGCTTCCGCCCCCCTCGGCGGCCAGGCTGCGCTCCTCCTCGCAGAGGATATTGCGCGCCCACTGGTAGGACGCGCCGGCGGCCTGCATGGTGCCGCAGGGCGTGATGAGCCCCGGCACCATGTGGGCCCAGTTGAAGGTGCGCATGTCGGCGTCAAAGAGCGGCTTGCGGGCGGCATAGGCGATCCAGGAGGACGAGCCCACATAGTTGTAGGCATCCCCCGGTGCGACGCACCCCGCCCCCACCGCCGCGCAGACGCCATCGCCGCCGCCGATGACGACGGGCAGGCCTTCGGGCAGGCCGGTCTGGGCCGCGGCAGTGGCGGTCACCTTGCCCACCACGGTGGTGGAGGGCACAGCCTCGGGCAGCAGATCGGGGCGAATGCCGGCGGCATCAATGATTTGCCGGGACCACTGGAGGGCGTTGAGGTCAAAGAGATTGGTGCCGGACGCATCCGAGTGATCGGTGACAAACCGCCCGGTCAGACGGTGCACGATGAAGTCCTTGCAGTGCAGCATCCGCGCTGTGCGGGCGTACACCTCGGGCTCGTTGTCCCTCACCCACAGCAGCTTCGCCAGGCTGTAGGACGCGCTGGGCCGGTGGCCAGTGATGCGGTAGATGCGCTCGGCCCCCACCCGTGCGGTCACCTCGTCCATCTGCCGCACGGCACGCTGGTCGGCCCAGATGATGGCCGGCCGCAGGGGCGTGCCATCGCCATCCACACACAGGCACCCCATCATCTGCCCGCTGAAGGACACGGCGGCCAGCTCACCGGGGGCGATGCCCTGCATCAGCTCCCGCGTGGTGTGGCAGACAGCCTGCCACCAGTCCTCGGCGTTCTGCTCGGCCCAGTTGCCGTTGAAGTAGTGGGTGTCGTACTCATAGAGCCGGCTGCCCACCAGGGTACCGTCCTCGCGGTACAGGGTGGCTTTGTTGCCGGAGGTGCCCAAATCGTGAGCCAGTAAGAGCGCCATAGTTTCATTCCGTCCTTTCCAGATGGGATTCCACGACAAACTGATTGCGGTCGCCCCGGTAGCGGGCCACCGAATATTCCACCGGGCGATCCTGGGCGTTGTACCCCACGGTGCGGAACTGCTGCACGGCAAAGCCGGTGGCAATGCCCAGATACCGACTGTCCCGCGCGGTGGCGGTGTCGGCCTCAATGACCCTTCGCACCCGCACCACCCGGGTGCGTTCCTCCCGCGCCAGCACCTCATAGAGCGACTCCTGGGTGAAGTCATGCTCCAGCAGTGACGCGCAGAGGTCATGGGGCAGGCAGGTGCTCACGACGACCAGCGGGTCGCCATTGGCGTAGCGCAGACGCACCAACTCGATGAGCTTCTCCCCCACCGGCAGGCCTAGGCTTTGGGCGGCGGCCTCATCGGCGGGGGTGACCCGCAGGCGGATGACGTCGGTGCGCGGCTCCACCCCCAGGCGCTTCATCTCATCCCGGTAGGTCTGGATGGAGGTGGCAAACCGCTGAGAGAGCTTGGGCAGGGAGACGTAGGTTCCTTTGCTCTTCTGCCGGTAGAGATACCCTTCGTGCACCAGCTCCGCCATGGCCTGCCGCACGGTGGAGCGGCTGATGGCATACTGGGCGCTGAGCTCAGTTTCGGTGGGCAGGCTGTCGCCGGGGTGCAGGCTGCCGCTGTGGATGGCGTCCAGAATCATCCGCTTCAGCTGATAATAAAGCGGCACCGGCGAGTTCTTGTCTAGCATACCGTCCTGCAGCATGGTGTCCCCCAATGTTGATTGTTCGTACAATGCACTGCCATCATACCACGGCGGGGACGCAAGTCAAGGGCAAAGGCCGAGCACCCAGGAACGCTCCGCGCCCGGTCGTCGGTGACTATCATGGACGGCAGTGCCTGCCGGGCTGGCCATGCTCGACATCACTGAGACAGTACGTCCGCCCCAGGCACACCAGAATAGGCGGTTCAGCCCGGTTGGGCGAATACGGGCGCTTGCCTGGGAATCGCACCGGGCAGACTGGGTACCGCCAACCCTGCAGTCGTTGCATGTCCGGGGCATACAACGCATCTGCTCTGCACTGCGCAATACTTTCACGGTCAGAATGCCAACACAACGGAGCGAAAGTACACCGTGACAACGCCCCAACGACAATGGCTGGCCGATCGAAGCGATCAGGGAGACGGCAGCGGCCTAACAGCCTGCTCCTGCCCGTCACTTTGGTTTTCGCACATCACCGTGGCCCATGCTCCTGCACAAAGGTTGTGCTTTCGGCAAAAACTTGATATCATATGTCCGTACATACTGACATAACGAGGTTGCCATGATCCTGCGAACGGTGCTGGGCGACCGCGACCCAGCCACGGCTGGGCCGGTGGACAGCCACGATCACCTCTTCCTGGCAGACGGGCCGGCGGCGCGTCTCAACCCGGCGCTGCGGCTCGATGATTTCGACCGCACACTGGCCGAACTCCACCGCTACCGCGCGGCTGGCGGTGGCACGGTGGTGGATGCCCAGCCGGTGGGCTGCGGCCGCATGGCGGCGTGGCAGGCGGAGGCAGCGCGCCAAAGCGGCGTGGCGGTCATCGCGTCCACCGGCTTTCACCGCCTGCCCTTCTACCCCGCCAATCATTGGGTTCATTACCTGCCCGAGGAGTATCTCACCGAGCTATTCGCCCGGGAGGTTGAGACCGGCATGCACGGCGACGGCGACGACGCCCTGCCCACGGCACGGCTGGCGGCACGGGCCGGGGTCATCAAGGTCGCCATCGGCCCCGAGGGCCCACAGGGGCGAGTGGCCGCGTTGCTGCGGGCGGCGGCGGAGGCAAGCCTCCGTACCGGCGCGCCACTTCTCTGCCACACCGAGGCCGGGCAGCACGCTGTGGCGCTGGTGGATTTCCTGCGCGGCATGGGTGTGCCTGCTTGCTCCATCATCGTCTGCCACGCTGACCGCACCACCGACTTGGCCCTGAACCTCGCCATCGCCCGCACCGGTGTGTGGCTGGAGTATGACACCGTCGGCCGCCCCAAGTACCACAGCGACGAGGACGAAGCCGGGTTGTTGGCCGCGATGGCTGAAGCCGGCCACGCGGGCCGACTGCTGCTGGGGCTGGATGGCACCCGCGAACGCCACATTGCCTACGGCGGCACGGTGGGGCTCGATTACCTGCAGCGAGTGTTTCTGCCGCTGCTGCGCCGGCAGGGCTTTGGCGAGGCTCTTCTGCGGCAATGGACGATCGACAACCCTGCCCACGCCTTTTCCTTTGAACCCAGAACGTAACTGACAACCAGGAGGAACGCCATGAAACTGCCCGAACGTGCCACCCAACCAACGATGTACTTCATTGGGGTCACCACGACCCAGTCGTCCATCATGACCCTCTTCCCCCGCTGGGCCCAGGCCATGGGGCTCACCGACGCGGTGCTCAAGGGCATCGACATCGGCATCCACGCCCCGGCGGAGGAGTACCGCCGTTGCGTGGAGTTCATCCGCGACGACCCGCTCTCACTGGGGGCGCTGGTGACGACCCACAAGATCGACCTGCTGAACGCCGCGCGGGATCTCTTTGACGAGCTGGACCCCTACGCCGTGGCGTTCAACGAGATTTCCTCCATCGCCAAGCAGGACGGGAAACTCGTGGGGGCCGCCAAGGACCCCATCTCCAGCGGTCTGGCGATGGAAGCCTTCCTGCCGGCGGACTACTTCGCCACCCACGGCGGTGAGGTGCTGATCCTCGGTGCCGGGGGCAGCGCGCTGGCCATCAGCGCGTACCTGGCGCGCCGCAGCCGCGGGGCCAACGTGCCCAGCCGCATCGTGCTCACCAACCGCAGCCAGCCGCGGCTGGATTCAGCGCGGCAGATCCTGGGTGCCCTTGACCTGGCCTGCCCGTTTGACTACCACCTGGTGCCCGAACCCGCCCAGAACGACCGCATTCTGGCGGGTCTCAAGCCCCATTCGTTGGTCGTCAACGCCACCGGCCTGGGCAAGGACCGCCCCGGATCCCCCCTCACCGACGCCGGTGTATTCCCGCAGGGCGGCATCGCTTGGGAGCTCAACTACCGCGGGGCGCTCGACTTCCTGCACCAGGCCGAACGGCAGCGGGAAACCCGCGCCCTACAAGTGGAGGACGGCTGGATCTACTTCATCCATGGCTGGACGCAGGTGATTGCCGAGGTGTTCCACATTGACATTGCCCCGCACTTTGGCACGCTGGAGCGACTGGCCATGGAACTGCGGAACGGCAAGTGAGGAGGACGACGATGAAACCAGAATTGACCCAGGCCTTCTGCATGGCCTTTGACCTGACGACCGGCCGCTCGCCGGACGCCAACACCACGACCCGGAAGCTGGGGCAGATGGCCGGCATGTACCACGACAAAGCCGCCTTCACCTGCGCGGTGGAGGGCGGCGACCCATTGGTGTACGAATTCTATGAACTGGGCCTGCCAGAGACCGCCGGGGACCTGGCCTTTGGCACCACGATCCTCTACCCCGGCCTGGTCGGCGATGAGTACTTCATGACCAAGGGGCACTTCCACACCATTCTCGACACGGCGGAGGTGTACTACTGCCTTTCGGGCCAGGGTGGCATGCTGATGGAGAGCCCCGAGGGCGACGTGCAGTGGGTGACCTTCACCCCCGGCGGGGCGTGCTATGTGCCAAAGCGCTACGCCCACCGCAGCGTGAACACCGGCACCGAACCGCTCGTCATGTTCTTCGTGTTCCGCGCCGACGCCGGCCACGACTACGGCACCATCGAAACCAAAGGGTTCCGCAAACTGGTGGTGGCCCGTGATGGCCAGCCCACGCTGGTGGACAACCCCAACTGGAAGGAGCAGGGCCAATGAGCGTGCGCATCCTGGTGACCCCGCGCTCCTTTGGCAAAAGCAACCCCCGCCCGCTGGAGATGCTGCGGGAGCGCGGCTATGAGCTCATCCTCAACCCCTACGGACGCATCCTCACCGAGGCCGAGATGGCCGAGGCCATCGCCGAGGTCGACGGGGTCGTCATTGGCGTGGACCCGCTGGGCGAGGCCGTGCTACGGCATGCCACCCACCTGCGCGCCATCTCCAAGTATGGCATTGGCACCGACAACATCGACCTCGGGTATGCCAGGCAAGCCGGGATCCCGGTGGCGGTGGCTGCCGGGGCCAACTCCGAATCGGTGGCCGACTATGCCATGGCGCTGATGCTGGCGGTCTCCCGCCGCGTTGTGCAGATAGACCGGCAGTGCCGCCGGGGGGACTGGCAGAAGTTCAACACCCAGAGCATGTACGGCAAGACGCTGGGGCTCATCGGCCTGGGCGCCATTGGCCGTGGGGTGGCGCGGCGGGCCGCCGGGTTCGGCATGCGCGTGCTGGCCCACGATGTGGTGTGGAACGAGGCTGCTGCCCGGGAGCTGGGCATCGAGCGCGCCACGGTGGAGGACATCCTGCGTCAGGCCGACTTTGTCAGCCTCCACCTGCCGCTGACTGACGAAACGCGGCACATGATCGGCGCGGCCGAGCTCGCCCAAATGAAGCCGACCGCCGTGCTCGTGAACACCGCCCGGGGCGGCATTGTAGACGAGGCCGCGCTGCTCGATGCCCTGCGGCGCAACGCCATCTGGGGGGCCGGGCTCGATGTGTTTGAGCAGGAGCCCCCAGCCGACGACGGTTGGTTTGAGTTGGACAACGTGGTCATCGGCTGCCACTGCGCCGCCTCCACGGTGGAGGCAGTGGACAACATGGGGCTGATTTCGGCGCAGAACCTGATTGATTTACTGGAAAAGGGCTGAGCCATCGCGAAGAGAGTGCGGCAAAGGGAGCGGGCAACCGCTCCCTTAGAGTGTCTACAAACCCCCAGTACAAGCAGATGGAGAGGAACCTCCCGCCGATTCATTCGACGAGAGGAAAGACAGAGTCAGCGCGAGCAGAAGAGAAAACCCCGCCCGAAGGCGCAACTTATCCTAAAAGCCCGCAGGAGAGCTTCAAATTGTGATCGGTCGGCGACATGTGCGGCGACCGATCTGGCCATAACGAGAACAAGCTGTTTGAATCGCGGCTGTCGCCACAGCGGCAGTCGCGAAAGGCTGTCGACTTTGTCGACAGCCTGAGGGAGCGGATAACCGCTCCCTTTTGGTATACCTAAGACCAATTGTGCATCACTGCTTGTCCCACTGGGGACGGGCCTCCATCTCCCCCACCGCCCGCAGGCAACGGACGGCCGAGAGGTTCTTGTCCTTCACCTCCAGCATCACATCCACGGGCACCGGAAGCCTGCGGTAAAAATCCAGAAACGCCTCCAGCTCGATGGCGTCCGAATGGGCGCGGGGGTTGGGGCCGGGGCGGCTTTGGGAGTAATGCACCTTGGGGCGGCCATCCGCCAAGCCCCAGGTGGCTGCGCAGCGGGCGATCCATTCCGAGGGCGGGCAACTCTCCGGCGAGGGGGTGCAGGCGTCGTGCAGATTGTCGTAGACGACGGGCACGCCCACCCGACGGTGCAGTGCCAACGCGTCGGCCACCGTGTAGCTGCGGTCGTCGTTCTCAACCACAAGACGGCGGAGGATCGGTTGCGGCAGGGATTCATACCGCCGGGCAAAGGCCTCCAGCGCAGTCGTCTTGTCGCCGTAGGCACCGCCGATGTGCAGGATGATCTTGCAGGTGCTGTCCACCCCCAACGCATCCAGAAAGGCCGTGTGATACAGAAGATCCTCCACCGCGGCGGCGGCAACCTCCTCCCGTGGGGAGTTGAGCACGGTGTACTGCCCCGGATGCATGGAAACGCGAATGCCAGCCGCCCGGATACGCTCCCCCAGGGCGGCCAACTCCCCCGCAAAGGCAGTGGCCCAATCGAAGCGGTGGGTCGGATGGGTCACCAGCGGCACGATGTCCGAAGAAATGCGAAAGAGCCGAATGCCCTGCTCCCGGTTGTAGGCCACCATCGCCCCCAGCGCGCGGAGATTGGTGGCGGTCGCCTCCCGCAGGCGTTCGGGCGTTGCCGTGCGCTGGGTCAGGTGTGTCAGTGCCGTGCCGGGCACCCCCACGCACAAACAGGCGTATCCAATGGCCATGGTTCCTCCAAAGGTTGGTATGACGGCAAGGCCTGCCGCATCTCTAGTATAAACGACCTGCGGGAGGATGAACATGAACGAAACCATGCAAACCCTGTTGACCCGAAGAAGTGTGCGCACCTACCTGCCCGCTCCTGTGCCCGACGACCTCATAACCCAAGTGCTGCTGGCCGGACAAAGGGCCTGCACCGCGCGCGGCGCACAGCCCTGGCACTTTGTCGTCGTCACCGACCGAAAGCTCTTGTCCTGGGTCAATGGCGAGGCCATCGCCGCACTGCTGACGAGCGGCAAGGACGCATTGGCCGAGCGTGCCCGACAGTCGGGGTTTGATGTGTTCCACCAGGCTCCGGTCGTCGTCTTTGTGGCCGGGCTGGGTGAATCGGTCTACGCCGTGACCGACTGCGCCAACGCCACCCAGAACATGGCCGTGGCCGCCCACGCGCTGGGGTTGGGCAGTTGCTACACCACCACCTTCCACGTGGGTTTTGGCGGTGGGCAGGAAGCCGAACTCTCCCGCCGCCTGCGCCTGCCGGATGGCTACACGCCCCTGTATGCCCTGGCGCTGGGGTACGCGGACGGGGAACCGGGTGAAGCCCCGACCCTGCAAGAAAACGCGGTGACCCACCTGGCTGGCAGGAAAGACGAACCCTGACCGGTACTACACACCGGCTGGCACAACCCGCCTATGACACAGGTGCGTCACGATTTGGTTCGTCTTCCTTCGTGCACCTTTGCACTATCTTCCGTAAGCAGCTTGTGTATCCTGCCCCGTTCCGGTAAGATGTATGAGAAGCATCATATATCCATCATACCGACGAGGTGAGCCATGACTACGCGCAATTACCGCATCACCACCGACTCCAACACCGAGGTGCCGCTGTCCGTCGCCAAGGCCCACGACCTGTGCTTTGTGCCGATGGACTACCTGTTGGATGGGCAGGAGTACTTCTATGACCTGGGAGAAGCCACCGATTACAAGGCGTTCTTCAACGCCGTGCGCGGTGGCAAAATCCCCAATACCTCCACCTATCCCCCGGCCTATTACGTCGACCTGTGGCAGCCCATGCTGGAGGCCGGGCTCGACGTGCTTCACCTCTCGTTTTCCTCCCAGCTCTCGGCGGCGTACCGGAATCTCTCGGAAGCCTGCGACCAGCTCAACGCCCAATACGGCGAGACACGGGTTGTCACGGTGGACACCAAGAGCATCTCCGGCGGAGGCGCGGTGCTGGTGTGCGGCGCGCTGGAGCGCCAGGCCGCCGGCCAATCCATGCCCGAGGTACTGGCCTGGGTGGAGGAAAGCATCCCCCTGGTCAACCACTGGTTCACGGTGGACGACCTCAACCACCTGCGGCGCGGTGGGCGGCTGTCGGCCACGTCAGCGGTGTTTGGCACCATGCTTTCGGTCAAGCCCATCCTCACGCTCAACAGCGAGGGCAAAGTCGTGGCCTTTGACAAGGTGAAGGGCCGCCGAAAGGCGCTGGCCTACCTTGTCGATCGCACGCGGGAGCGAGCGGTGGATCCCGAGCACAACGACGTGGTGCTGCTGCATGGCGACTGCCTGGAGGAAGCGCTGGAGGTGCAGGAGGCTCTGCTGCGGGATGTTCCCTTCCGCCACTGCTACCTACAGTTTGTGGGCCCGGTCATCGGCACCCACGCCGGGCCTGATGTGATGGGAATCTGCTTTTTAGGCAAGCAAAGACCTGAGTGAAACGCGACACACCAACAAAGCCGCCGGACCCGTCCGGCGGCTTTGGCATCCCATCTCTGATGATCTGTGGTTGCGTCAGGCGCCCAGCGGCTGTACTTCTTCCTGAGTGGCCTTGGCTTGGGGCACGATGCGCGGTGCCGAGGCTGCATCTCCCTCGCCATGAATCCTCCCCCACCGCGCATCCAAGTCGCGCCGCTCCTGCTGGATGTTGGCCTCCAGCCGCTCTTTGAGCCCCCGCTCCTCGCTCAGCAGTTCGTCGATGCGGGCCTGGGCACGCTCCCGCTCGGCTTGGGCTTCGCGCTGGGCGCTGGCCAGAATTTCGGCGGCCTTGTTGTGGGCGTCGATGACGGCGCTGGCGATGGAACGTTCCTGCCGTTGATAGCGGTCGAGCTGCTCCTGCAGCTTGTTGCAGCGATCCCGCAGGTCCATGAACCGCTCATCCTTCTCCGCCAGAATTTCCTCGTGTTCCCGCTTCATGCGGGCGATGGTCTCATCCACCTGTTTGGCGTCCAGCCCCAATACGGCTGTTTTGAATCCCGATGCCATGGGGTCCTCCTTAGTGCGAATCCTAATGGTTAGCCTATCACCGCGCTCGTGCGGCTATGGTCGAACGGCGCAGGGGCGTCGCGCCTAAGATTGCCGCTTTCAGGGCTGGAATGGCCTTTTTTGCCGCTTCGTACCCACGCTGGATGCATTCCTCCGTGCGTGTGAAGTCGAAAAGCCCGATGTCGTCCACCAATGGGGCGATGGTGTAGTCCGCCTTCCGGTTGGTGAAGCCCACCAGCTTCCGGGATGTGAGGTCATAGGAACGGGTGGTGATCTCCAGAATGTCGCTGGGTGGCTGGGCGTGGTGCTCCAGTTGGCCCAGGTCGACGGACACAACAACGTCCGCCCCCATGGCCCGCAGGATGGCCGACGGCACAGAATCGACGGCACCGCCATCCACCAACAGATAGGGTCCGAGCTGCCGGGGCACAAACACCGCCGGAATGGCCGAGCTGGCGCAGATGGCGTCGGCGGCCAACGCTTCCCGCTCAACCACCCACTCCTTTCCGTTCACCGTGCCGTTGGTGAAGTACACCGCCCTGCCAGAGAGCAGATCCAGCGACACGATGGCCAATGGCATGGGAATCTCATCGAGCGTCAGCCCGCCCGTCAGCTCATAGGCCAGGCGGTGCAGCGCCTCCCCACGGAAGATACCGGCTAGGCGCACCGGCTGGCCGGTGAAGCGGGACACGATGGCGCGGGCCGCCCCCAGGGTGTTGAGATCGAGAATGCTGCTGCCCAGCCGCAGGGCACGAGCCCGCAGCACAGACGCCGGTGTGCCGGAGGCATAAGCGCCTGCGACGAGCGCCCCGGCGCTGCAGCCGGAGATCATCTGAATGGGAATGTTGGGCTCCTGCAGGGCCTGCAGCACGCCAATGTGCGCCACACCCCGCAGCGCCCCGCCCGAAAGGGCCAGCCCAAGCGTCATTAAAAAGCACCTGCCTTACATACCACATGGGTATGCAAGGCAGGTGCGAGACGTCCGTTTTGGGCCAGATCGCAGCGCTTACTGCTGGTAGTTGCTCTCGTTGGAGGGAGCAGGCTCGCTCGGGGCGGCGGTAGCCGCCGGCGCATCCTGCGGCGGGGGCGGCGGCGTCTGAGTGGTGTAGGGCTGCCCCTGCCACCCCTGCTGGCGACGGTTGCCGTTGCGGTAGAAGGCGTTGACCATGAGGCCCACACCCAGCACGATGAGCACCGCAGCCAGCACGACCTCAAAGGACGCGACGCCGAAGTTCATCAGCAGGAACGCGCCGCCGATGGCCGTGAGGATGAACACGGGAATCATGGAGCCAGTGCGACCGCCGCTGAAGGCGTAGAGCTCAAAGAGCCCCAGCGCCGGGCCCAGAATGAACAGCGGCCACAGCATGGACACCTCGGCAATGTTCAGCCCATCCAGCAGGAAGAGCAGGCCATAGGTCAGCAGGATGCCGCCGGGCACCAACAGGCCTTCGTTGTCGCGGTGGCTCAGGAAGTAATAGAGATGGAAGATCAAGCCGATGGCCAGCATAACGATGGGCGCATACAGCGCGCGGGAGATGAACACGATGTTGAGTTCACCGAGCGTCATCAGCACGCCGACCAGCAACAGGATGATACCCCAGACAAAGGAATTGGTTCGTTTCATGCTCTCACCTTCTCCTCAATGGTTTGTTTCGGCCGGGGAATCCTTTGCTTCCCCGTTGTTTTCCGCCAGTTGTTCGGGCTCTGCCTCAGCCGGGTCTGCTGCGGCCTCTGGGGCAGTCCCATCCACACCGGAAGGGCTGTCGCCCGGTAGGTCGGTGCGGTCCTCGTCCCGCATCAGCCTCAGCGACTCATCCAGCGGGGCCAAGGGCTTGGGCTCCTTGGGCATGCGGCCCTTCAAAAAGTGGTTGTATACCAGCACAATGGCCGCGGCGGCCACCAGTATGCCGCTCAAGACCTGAGAAACACGGATGGCGCTGCCGCCCACATAGAGACTGTCGGTGCGCAGGCCCTCAATGACGCAGCGGCCAATGCCATAGAGCATCAAATAGAACCAGAAGATATCACCGGTTTTCTTGTGCTTGGCTTTGGCGTCGTAGACCAGCAGGAACGCGAACACAAGGAAGTTCCACATGGATTCGTAGAAGAACGTGGCCATGTGATAGGGGTTCTGGGCATCGGCGGAGATATAGACCGCCGCCGGGAACCACTGCCAGGCCGGGTTCGTGATGGCGTAGCCGTAGGCCTCCTGATTGACGAAGTTGCCCCAGCGGCCAATGGCCTGCCCCAGAATGAGACAGGGGGCCAGAAGGTCCGCCCAGGTCAGCAGCTTCACCTTGCGGTTGAAGAGCGTATAAATCCACACGCCCAAGAGGCCGCCGATGACGCCGCCGTAGATGGCCATGCCACCCTCCCACACGGCGAACACCTTCCAGAACGGGCCGTTGGCGTAGATCTCGTTCCACATGAAGGTGACATAATAGAGCCGGGCAAAAACGATGGAAAACGGGATGACCAGCAGCGCCAAATCCAGGATGGAATCGGGGTCGATCCCCACCCGTTTGGCGCGATGCATGGCAAGCACGATGGCCAGCAGCATGCCCACAGCTATAATAATGCCATACCAATGAATGGAAATGTCCAGCCCGAACAGGCCGAACTGCAGCGCGATGGGATCGATCATATCAACACCTCGCATCGATTGTATTTCCAGGGTGTCTGATTGTCAAGAAATGGATATCACTCCAGCAGGTCGGGGCGGCGTTCCCGGGTGCGCCGCAGCGATTCCTCCCGCCGCCAGGCGGTGATGCGCGCGTGGTGACCGCCCAGCAGCACCTCCGGCACCGCCATGCCGCGGAACTCAGCCGGGCGGGTGTACTGGGGATACTCCAGCAAGCCATCCTCAAAGCTCTCGTCCCGGTGGGCGTCCTCGTTGCCAAGCACCCCGGGGATGAACCGGCTGAGGGCATCGAGGGTCACCAGCGCCGGCAGTTCCCCGCCGGTCAGCACATAGTCGCCGATGGAGATCTCCCGGTCGATGAGGGTATCCAGCACCCGCTGATCCACCCCCTCGTAGTGGCCGCACAGGAGAATGAGATCCTCCTCAATGGACAGCTCCCGCGCCAGGGTGTTCGTCAACCGCTCCCCCTGGGGCGAGAGGTAGACGCGGGTGCAGGGCTGTTGATGGTTTTGGAGCGCGGCCTCCATGCAGTCAAAGATCGGCTGGGGGGCCATGACCATGCCAGCTCCACCGCCGAAGGGATAATCGTCCACCCGGCGGTGTTTGTCGGTGGAGTAATCGCGGATGTTGTGCAGATAGACCTCAAGGTGCCCCGCCTGCCGGGCGCGGCCTAAGATGCTGCTGTTGAGGTAAGGCTCCAACACCTCCGGGAAGAGGGTCAGGATGCTAATCCGCAAAGACGGCCACCTCGCCCAATCGATCTGCATCCACCACGATGCGCTTGCCGGCCACATCCACCGCGCGGATGACGGCCTTGAGTGCGGGGAAGAGCATCTCCCCCCGGGGGCCGCCGCGCACCACGTAGACGTCCGCCGCACCGTGCTGCAAAACCTCTGCCAGGGTGCCATAGGCATTGCCCTGCTCGTCCACCACCGCGCAACCGATGAGATCCACGATGAAATGGGCATCGGCGGGCAGCTCCACGGCATCCTCCCGCCCCACGTAGATCTCCATGCCATTCAAGGCCTCCGCCGCGGTGCGGTCGGGGGCCTGGGCAAAGCGCAGCACGACGTCCTCACCGACGACGTCACACTCAGCAATGGTGACCTCGCGGTAACCATTGCCGTCCTTCAAAAACACCCGCTTCAAAGCAAAAAACCTGCCAGGGTCGTCCGTAAAGGGGCGAACCCTGACATGGCCTTTCAGCCCACGGGCACGGCCGACGACCCCCACCAAAAGGCGGTCGCCAGCGTTGCCGGTGTCGTACTTCATAGGATGTCGACCACGTACTTCTTACGCTTGTTGCTGGTTGCCGACTTCACCACCGTGCGGATGGCGTTGGCGATGCGGCCTTGTTTGCCAATGACTCTGCCCATGTCGTCCGGGGCCACCTTGAGCTCCAGAATGACGGTGCGGTCCTTGTCGTTGACCTTGACGGATACCTGACCGGGATCCTCCACCAGAGACTGGGCGATGTAGCTGACCAGTTCTTCAGGCTTCACGGGCTCACCTCACTACTCAATGATGCCGTTCTTTTTGAGAAGCGCGCGGACGGTGTCGGTGGGCTGCGCGCCATTCTTGATCCACTGGGCGGCCTTCTCGGCGTTCACCTGGAACACGGCCGGCTCGGTCAGCGGGTTGAAGTAGCCGATCTCCTCGATGAAGCTGCCATCACGGGGCGAGCTGCTCTCGGACACGACGACACGGTAAAAGGGCTTCTTCTTGGCACCCATTCTCTTGAGACGAATCTTGACGGACATGTGGTTCCCTCCTGTATTCCTAGCTGTTTATCCCTAGCCCCCTTGGGGCTGGTTGACGTTTGTTATCTGCCAAACGGCATTTTGAAGTTGCGCAGTTTCTTGGCACCTGCGCCGGAGAACTGCTTCATCAGCTGCTGCACCGACTCAAACTGCTTGATGGTGCGGTTGACGTCCTGCACTTGGGTGCCGCTGCCACGGGCGATGCGCCGGCGGCGGCTGGCGTTGAGGACGTTGGGGTTGCGGCGCTCCTCCACCGTCATGGAGCGGATGATGGCCTGCATGCGATCCAGTTCCTTGGTGTCCACATCGTCGGCGTTGATGTTCATTTTGCCCATGCCGGGGATCATCTTCATCACGTCGCCGATGGAACCCATCTTCTTCATCTGCTCAAACTGATCGAGGAAGTCCTCGAGGTCAAACTTATTCTCCCGAATGCGGCGCTCCAGTTTCTCGGCCTGGGTGGCGTCGAAGTTGGTCTGGGCCTTCTCAATTAAAGAAAGCATGTCGCCCATGCCAAGGATGCGGGAGGCCATACGGTCGGGGTGGAAGGGTTCAAAGTCCTCAACCTTCTCACCGACACCGCAGAACTTGATGGGCTTGCCGGTGACGGCCTTGACCGAGAGGGCCGCGCCGCCGCGGGTGTCGCTGTCCACCTTGGTGAGCAGCACACCGGTCACATCCAGCCGCTCATTGAAGGATTGGGCCACGTTCACCGCGTCCTGGCCGGTCATGGCGTCCACCACCAGCAGGATTTCGTCGGGGGTTGTCAGGGTCTTGATCTGCCCCAGCTCCCCCATCAGCTCCTCGTCGATGTGCAGGCGGCCGGCCGTATCGAGGATCACGACGTCACAGCCGTGGGAAATGGCGTGCTGGATGCCGAGCTTTGCCGTCTCGACCGGGTTCTCCAAACCACGCTCAAAGACCGGGGTATCCACCGACGCACCGACGACCTGCAATTGCTTGATGGCCGCCGGGCGGTAGATGTCACAGGCGACGAGCAGTGGCTTCTTGCCGTGGCGCTTCCGCAGATAAAGGGCGAGCTTGCCCGCCATGGACGTTTTGCCCGCGCCTTGCAGGCCGCAGAGCATGATGACCGCCGGCACCCGCGAGCCGAAGCGTAGCGTGGCGTGGGTCGCCCCCATGAGCTCGGTGAGCTCGTCGTTTACGATCTTAATGACCTGCTGGCCGGGGGTCAGGCTTTCGAGTACGGCCTGACCGGTGGCACGCTCGGTCACACGTTTGATGAAATTCTTGACGACAACGAAGTTGACGTCGGCTTCCAGCAGGGCCATGCGTACCTCACGCATGGCGGCCTGCACGTCCGCCTCATTGAGCTTGCCGCGGCCCGTTACCTTGCGGAAGACCGCCTGCAGCTTATCTGAGAGCCCCTCAAAGGCCATTGGTACCCTCCCACGCGGCGGACAGGGCCCGTAGCCTTGCCCGCAATTCGTCCACTGCTTTGTCGTTGAGCGTCGTGCGTCCCTCCAAGAAGGCCAGCGCCTGCGCCAGTCCTTCCTGCATCGTGCGGGTTCGCTCCATCAGGCCCAGCCTGCTCTCACAATCCTCCAACGTGGCGCTGCCCCGGCGCAGGGCGTCGTGCACCCCTTGCCGGGTGATGCCCGTTCGCTCGGCAATCTCCGCCAGCGAAAGGTCGTCGTTGACGTGCATTTCCAGCAGGCTCCGTTGCTTTTCGGTCAGGAACTCGCCGTAGAAATCCAACAGCCAGCCGATGCGAACGTTCTTTTCCATCGTTGCTCCACCAAAGAAAAGGTGTAAAGCTCAAAAACTTTACACCGCAGTATAACTGGTTTTGATGGTGCTGTCAAGCGTCAAAGAGCGCGTCGGCGAAGCTCTGGGCCTCAAAGGGTTGGATGTCGTCCACTCGCTCACCGGTGCAGACATAGCGCACCGGCACGCCCATGCCCGACGAGATGCCGATGACGATGCCGCCCTTGGCGGTGCCGTCGAGCTTGGTGAGCACCAAGCCGGTGAGCGCCGTGACCTCGCCAAAAGTTTGTGCCTGCACCACGGCGTTCTGGCCGGTGGTGGCGTCCAGCACGAGGTAGGCTTCGCGCCGGGCTTCCGGGTACTCCCGCGCGACGATGCGCTGTATTTTTTCAAGCTCGTTCATCAGGTTCTTCTTGTTTTGCAGGCGACCGGCGGTGTCGCAGATGAGCACATCGGCTCCACGGGCTTTCGCAGCCTGGATGGCGTCAAACACCACGGCGGCGGGGTCGCTGCCCTGCTGCTGGCTGAGCACCGGCACATCTACCCGCCGGCCCCACTCCTGCAGCTGCTCGGTGGCCGCGGCGCGGAAGGTGTCCGCCGCCGCAAGGATCACGGTCTTGCCGTCGTCTTTGAAGAGCTTGGCGAGCTTGGCGCTGGTCGTTGTCTTGCCGGTGCCGTTGACGCCCACCATGAGGATGACGGTGGGGAAGCTCTCCTGCGCGGCGGGGCCGGCCTGCAGCCGGGCTTTGATCTCATCCTTCAGCAGGCCGCGGATGCGCTCCGGGTCACCCACGCGGTCGCGTTTGACCCGCTCCCGCAGGCTCTGCACCAACTCCGCAGACAGGGCCGCGCCGACGTCGCTGGAGATGAGCGCCGCCTCCAGGTCGTCAAAGAACTCGTCGTTGATCTCCCGGTAATAGCTGATGAGCTCATCCACCCGGCCCTGAATGGACGACCGGGTCTTGCCCAGCGATTCCTTCAACCGTTGAAAGAGTCCGATTTTCTCCGCCATGTTCCTCCTTGCCGTTCAGCCGGCTGTTCGTTCTGGTTGCGTCAGCCCACGCGGTCAGTCTCCCCACCCACATAATCGGCCATGCGCATGGAGACCAGGGTGGAAATGCCCTTCTCCTCCATCGTCACGCCATAGATGGCGTTGCTGGCCTCCATCGTGCCCTTGCGGTGGGTGACGACCACAAACTGGGTCTTGTTGGTGTAGGCGTTCAGGTAATCCGCAAAGCGTTTGACGTTGACGTCGTCCAGCGCGGCCTCGATTTCATCGAGCACGCAAAAGGGCGACGGGTTGAGCTTGAGCATGGCAAAGAGGAGCGAGATGGCCGTGAGCGCCTTCTCCCCACCGGAGAGAAGCGACAGCATCTGCAGCTGCTTGCCCGGGGGCTGGGCCTCGATCTCGATGCCGGAGTTCAGCAAATCGCCCTCGTTCTGCAGCACCAGGCGTGCCTGGCCCCCACCGAACATCTCCACAAAGGTCTTGGAGAAATAGTCGTTGAGCAGGACGAACTGCTCACGGAAGCGCTTCTCCATCTTCTCAGACAACTCGGTGATGATGGCGATGAGGTCGCCTTCGGCCTTCACGAGGTCGGCGGTCTGGCGCTCGTATTCCTCCCACCGGTCTTTGAGCGTGACATAGTCCTCGATGGCGTTGACGTTGACCGTGCCCATGGCGCGGATGCGCTCGCGAATCTCGGAGATTCGCTTGCCCGCGCCGGAGGGCTCGAAATCCTCCCGCCGCAGGGCCTGTGCCATGGCGTAGGTCAGTTCGTAGTTGTCCCAGATGCGGTTCTGCAGGTTCTCCAAGTCGGCCTCGGCGCGGCTGCCCTGGTTCTGCAGACGATACTGCTGCTCGCGGGCTTCCTCCAGCGCGCGGCGGCAGGCTGCCAGTTCCTCCTCCTGGGCGGTGCGCTGGCCACGCAGGGCGGTCCGCTCCTCCTCCAGGGCTTTGAGAGCCTCCTCCACCGCCACGCGGCGGTCATCGGGGGCACCTTCCTCGACAGTGCGCAGGGTCTGCTCCTCCTGAGCGACACTCTCCCGGCAGTGGGCCAAGGCTTCCTCGGTAGCGGCCATCTGCCGGGCGAGAGCCTCGGCCTCCCGCTCCATGCGCTGGCAATCGGCCTGCAGGGCTGCGGCGTGGCGCGTGTCGGTTGCCATGGCGATCTTCTGGCCGTTCACCGTCTCCTGCAGGTCGTTGAACTGCTCCCGCTGGTCGTTGATCTGCCGTTGGATGCGGATGATCTCCTCCCGCACGGCGGCACTGCTCTGCTCCTCGCCACCCTGGCGGCTCTCGGTCACCGCGCGCTCGGCACCGATGTCACGCAGGTTGTCCTCCAGCTGCTGGCGCTCCTCGCCCAGCTGCTGGAGCGACGTGCGAACCCGCTCCTCGGTTTGGGCGGCGCGGCTGCGGCGCTCCTGCTCGCGGGTGACTTCCAGTTCCAGCTCATGGGCGGCGCGGGAGGCCTGCTCCAGCGCCTGGGCGGCCTCGGCCCCCTGGGTCTGGATGTCGGCCGCGCTGGCCGACTGGGTCTTCAGCTCGCCCTCCAGACGGGCGCGGAGCGCGGTCAGCTCCTCCAGCTCGGCCGAGCGGCCCAGGAGGCTGGTGAATCGCGAGTGCACGCTGCCGCCGGTCATGGAGCCGCCGGTGTTGATGATGTCGCCCTGGAGGGTAACAAACCGCAGCGAATGGCCGCAAGCGCGAGCCATGGCGATGGCGCTGTCCATGTCCTCGGCAATGACGGTGCGGCCCAGGAGGCTCAGCACGATGTCGCGGTACCGGGCGTCGAACTTCACAAGGTCGGCCGCCACGCCGATGCAGCCGGACATGCCTGTCACCCGCTGCTCCTGCCCATTGAGGCTGCGGCCCCGCACCGCCGTCACGGGCAAGAATGTGGCGCGGCCATAGTTCATGCGCCGCAGGTGGCTGATGAGCTGCTTGGCGGCGTCCTCATCGGGGGTTACGATGTTCTGCATGGCCGGGCCCAGCACCATCTCCACCGCCCGCACCAGGTCGGCGGGGGCCTCGATGAGCTCGCCGATAACGCCCTCCACCAGCGGGCGGAGCTTGCCGTCCTTGCGGCAGTCCACCAGCAGGCGCTTGACGGACTCAGTGTAGCCCTCGTAGTCCCGCTTCATGGCCGTCAGCAGATTAATGCGGGTCACGGTGCTTTGCAGTCGCTCACGTCCCTTGGAGGTTGCTTCCTCGGCGGCGCGCTGGCGGGCGGCCAGCTCGCGCACCCGCTCCTCCACCCCTTTGCGTTCAGCACGGGTGGCTTCCAATTGGGCCCGCAGGTCGTGGAGACTTCCGTCAATCTCACCGGCGGCGTCGGCCACCAGTGTGAGTTCCCGTTCCAGCTTCTCCCGGGCATCATTCATCTGCCCCAGGCGGTTGCGCACGCTCTCGGCCATGGCATCTAGCCGCGCGAGATCACTGCGCAGGTCGCCCATTTTATTAAGGGAGGCCATCAGCTCGGTTTTCTGTGCCTCGGCCTGCTCTTCGTCCTGCCGCAGGCGCTCGCCCATGGCGGCAAGCTCTTCCTCTCGCGCGGCGATGGCGCTCTGGCCCTCGTCCAGGGCCAGCTGCTGGGCGGTGAGTTGGGCGGTGAGGGTAGCAAGCTCGCCCAACAGGGCGCGGCGGCGCTCGGTGGCGGCTTCGTTCTCGCCGGTCATGCGGTCGGCGTCCCGCTGCAGGGTGGCGATGCGCTCCAGCGTCAGGTTGCGCTCACCGGCCCGGCGCTGCTCCTCGGCCGCCAGGGTCGCCAGCTCATCGCGCAGGGTGTTGCCGCGCTCCTCCAGCGTGTCCTGCTGGTCGCCACGGCGGCGCAGCGCTTCCTCCAAGCGCTCCACGGCGGCGGCTTGTTCCTCACACCGCGCGGCGGCCTGGGCCTTCTGCTCCTCCAACGCCTGCAGGCGCTGGCTCACATGGTCGTATTGCACCAGGTACTGGTTGATCTCCAGGTCCTTGAGCTCATCGCTGAGCGTGAGGTACAGCCGCGCGTCCTCGCTCTGCCGGCGAAGGGGCTCCAGCTGGGCACCCACCTCGGCGGCGATGTCGTTGAGGCGCGTCAGGTTCGCCCGGGTGTTCTCCAGGCGTCGCTCGGCCTCTTCCTTGCGCACGCGGAACTTCATGATGCCCGCCGACTCGTGGAAGGTGCCGCGGCGGTCTTCGGGCCGGCTGTTGATGATGGCGGCGATCTCGCCTTGACCCACGATGGAGTAGCCTTCCTTGCCCACGCCGGTGTCGCGGAAGAGATCCACGATGTCCTTCAGGCGGCAGCCTTGGCGGTTGATATAATACTCGCTCTCCCCCGAGCGAAAGACGCGGCGGGTCACGGTGACCTCGTTGTAGGCAATGGGCAAAGAGCCCTCCTCGTTGTCAATGGTCAGGTTGACCTCGCAGTACGAGAGGGGCTTGCGCTTGGCCGTGCCGTTGAAGATGATGTCCTCCATGCGACCGCCACGCAGCACACGGGCGTTCTGCTCCCCCAGCACCCAGCGCACGGCGTCGCCGATGTTGCTCTTGCCCGAGCCATTGGGGCCGACGATGGCGGTGATGCCCTGGTCGAACGCAATTTCTATTTTATCGGCAAAGGATTTGAAGCCGAAAATCTCCAGTTTCTTGAGCCGCACGTTATCGCTTCTCGCTTTCGTTCCCCGATTGCTGCAGCAGCGCCAATGCCCGCCCGGCGGCGTCCTGCTGCGCATCCTTCTTGCTGCGCCCGCTGCCCTGGGCCAGGGCCTGGCCGTCGGCCAACACCGTTACGGTGAAGAGCCGGTCGTGGGGCGGGCCGCTGGTGTCGTCCAGCGTGTATTCGATTTTGACCTCGCCCTTGCGCTGCAGCAACTCCTGCAAGCGGGTCTTGCTGTCTCTGAGGAACCCGGCCGATGCCGCGCGGGCGATGCTCTCCATCAGACGCGGCAGGATGAACGACGAGGCCACCTCCATGCCACCATCGAGATACAGCGCGCCGATGACAGCCTCCACCGCGTCAGAGAGAATGGCCGGGTTGCCCCGGCCGCCGGTCTGCTCGGCGCCCTTGTCCATCAGCAGCAGCGGCCCCAGGCCCAGTGCCGCCGCCACCGCGGCCAGCGATGGCTCCGACACCACAGCGGCGCGGATGCGCGTCAGCCGCCCCTCGTCAAAGGCGGGGTAGCGGCCATAGAGGTGGTTGCTGACGGCCAGCTCCAGCACGGCGTCGCCCAGGAACTCCAGCCGCTCGTTGCTGACGCCCCCCTGTTCATGCGATTGGGAGGCATGTGTCAATGCCTCCCTCGCCAATTCCTTATTCCCAAAGGAGTATCCGATGCTCCCTTCCAGCCGGGCGACAGCGTCCGGCGTGGACGAACCCTGTGCCATCGGTTACTTCACTTTCCCCTCGATGTAGCGCACCGCGTCACCGACGGTCTTGATGCTCTCCAGGTCCTCATAGGGGAACTCCATGCCAAACTCGGCCTCCAGATTCATGATGATGCCCACGACCTCCACCGAGTCGGCCTTCAGGTCCTCGTTGAGTTTGGCGTCCATCGTGATCTTGGCCGGGTCGATCTCGAGCTGCTCGGTGATGATCTGCTTCACCTTTTCAAATACCATGGGAAAACCCTCCTTCAATCTCTATCCTCAGGAATCCTGTTGCAGGGATTGCTCCAACGATTGGCGGATGGAACCAACGACATCCTTGCGCACGGCGTCCATCGCCTGCTTGAGGGCGCTCTCGAACGCCTTGGCATTGGAGGAACCGTGGGCCTTGACGACCACGCCGTCGATGCCCAGAAGCAGCGAACCGCCGTACTCGGTGTAGTCCAGTTTGCGCTTCACTGCCCGCAGGCCGTCGTAGATGAGGGCTGTGCCCAGCTTGCGCTTGAGGTTGGCTCCCAACTGCTCCTTGAGCAGGGCAAAGAGAAACATTGAGACGCCTTCGGCAGCCTTCAGGAAGACGTTGCCCGTGAAGCCATCGGCCACGATGACGTCCACGTTGCCATCCAGGGCGTCGCGGCCCTCCACATTCCCGTGGAATCGCAGGCCCGATGCCTTCAGCAACTGGTGGGCTTCCTTGTGCATGGCACTGCCCTTGTCTTCCTCGGCGCCGTTGTTGAGGAGCCCCACCCGGGGTTGGGCCACGCCCATGACCTTCTGCATGTAGACGCTGCCCATCTGGCCAAACTGCAGCAGAAACTCCGGCTTGCAGTCGGCATTGGCACCGCAGTCGATGAGCAGGGCCGAGCCCGTCATGGTGGGCAGCAGCGGGGCCAACGCCGGCCGCTGGATGCCCTTGATGCGCCCGACGTAGAAGAGCGCGCCGCTCATAAAGGCACCGGTGTTGCCGGCGGACACCGCGGCGTCCACCTCCCCGGCCTTCAAAAGATCCAGCGCCACCAGCATGGTGGCCTTGCGTTTCTTGCGGATGGCGACAAGCGGTTCGTCCTCGCCATGGATGACTTCCTCGGCGTGCAGCAACGTGATGCGCTCGCCCCCCTCCGCCGGCAGCAGAGGCCGGATGACCGTCTCCGGGCCCACAAGGGTCACTTGCAATTCCTCGTTGTGGGCAATGGCGTTGACCACGCCGGCCACGATGGCCTCCGGCGCGTTGTCGCCCCCCATGGCGTCTACCGCTATTCTGATCACGGAATCTCTACCCCACTGGCTGTGTTTGGTGGCATTACCAACAAGATGTAGTATAAACAAAACCCACCGGCAATGCAACAACCCATTATAGGCAAAAGGCCCGGCCGCCGAACCACGACGACCGGGCTGCAAACGTCAAACTCCTGTCCTCAGGCGGTCGGCTCCACGGCCTGGGCTTGTTCAAACTGCTTCTTGGGCACCAGCCAGCAGAGCGCCGTGAAGACGACGGCGATGACCGCGCCGGCCACAAAGACCCACTGGGCCCCCAGCGTCGTCCACAGGATGCCGCCGAACACCGGGCCGACAAGGCTGGCGATGTGATCCATGCTGACGCCCACCGAGAGCGTGGGCATGATCTCATCCGGGCTGTCCGCCGTGTGCTTGACGAACACATCGCGGCCCATCAGCGTGGATTGGGTCAAGCGATCCAGATAGAACAGCACCAGCAGCAACAGAACGATCACACCGTTGGCGGCACTCTGCTCGCTCAGCAGGGCATAGGCGATGTAGATGAGTGCTGCGCCGATGCCGCCGCCCACCAGCAACTTCCGCTCGCCAAACTTATCGATGAGGTGCCCCATAAAGGGGTTGAAGAAGAAGATGGTGACCGAACCCACGATGTTCAAAAGCGTCATCGTCGTCACCGGCTGGGAGAACGTCTGCACCAGCAGCCAAGGCGCGAAGACCATGTATATCTGCTTGCGCATGCCGCTGACGAAGCTGATGAGATAGTAGAGCGCAAACTTCTTCTTGAAAACCAGCTTGGTCTTGGTGATGTTCTCCTTGCCACGGTGGGTGCGCATGAAGAACAGTGCCACCGACGCCAGGAACGCCATGATGGCCGCCAGAACAAAGAAGATGGTGTAGTCGCCCTTGGCCTGACCCTTGAACGTGAAGAGAATGGGAAGGCTGGCCAGGGTGTATAGGATCGTCGATGTTGCGTCCATCATGCCGATGACGCGTCCCTCATAGCCACTGTTGGCTACGGTGATGCCGATGGAGTTGCGAAGCGGCATGAAGATGTGGTCACCCAGGCTCACGATGACCATGTAGGTCATGAACGCCGGGTTGAACTGCTGGGTGAGAAGCGCCACGCTCAACAGACCCACGGCACGGGTGGCCATGGCGACCGCGCCCATGCGGCCAATCGTCAGCACCGAGAGTGCGGCGATGATGAACATCATCAGGAGGCCCGGCAGCTCGCGGATGGGTTCCAAGAGCGTGCGCTGGGTCGTCTCCATGCCGATGACCTTGTAGAAGTTCGTCCAGATATTCTCTGAAAACCCTTGGGACAGGCCGATGAAAGCGATGGCGATGAAGAGAAGGATGACCTCCCGCTTCATGGCCTTGTTAAAGATCTGCGTGCGATCGAACAAGTGGCTCCTCCCTCTCCCGCGGCGCGGGCACGGGTGCCACCGCCGACATGAAACCCATTATTCCACGATTGGCCGGCAGTGGCAAGGAAATCGTGGAACGGCTTATATAGACAAATCCGTCACTCTGTGGCCCACACGCGGCTGGCGGTGTCCGTGAGTTCCAGGCCCTTGTTGTGCTCAGCCGCCCAGCTGATGGACCACTCATTCTCAAAGAGCAGCACGGGGCGGCCGGCGGCGTCCTCCGCCCGCAGGGTGGTGCTGGTCAGGTTGAGGGTGTGGACGTCGCTCACCCCGCTCACCCACCGCACAAAGCGGTAGTTGAGCCGTTCGGTGCGCAGCTCCACCCCGTACTCGCTCCTCAGACGGAAGGCCAGCACATCAAACTGCAGCACACCGACCACGCCCACAATGATCTGCTGGCGGCCGATGTCGTTCTGGTGGAACACCTGCACCGCACCCTCCTCCGAGAGCTGCAGGATGCCTTTGACAAACTGTTTGCGCTTCATCGTGTCCACCGAGGAGACGCGGGCAAAATTCTCCGGCGCGAACATGGGGATGCCATCGAACTGGAACCGTGCCCCTTGGGTCAGCGTGTCGCCCAGATGGAAGACGCCGGGGTCGAAAAGGCCGATGATGTCGCCGGGCCAGGCCTCCTCCACCGTCTCGCGGGAGCCGGCCATCATCTGCTGGGGCTGGGCCAGCTTGATGCGCTTGTCGGTGTTGACGATAAGCGCCTCCATGCCCTTCTCAAACCGGCCGGAACAGATGCGCGCGAAGGCGATGCGGTCGCGGTGGGCTGGGTTCATGTTGGCCTGAATCTTGAAGATGAAGGCCGAAAACTCGGGGTCCTGAGGCTCGAGGAGATCCTCCCCCACCAGGCGCTCCGCCGGGGCCGGGGCCATCTCCAGGAAGCGCTCCAGAAAACTCTGTACGCCAAAGTTGTTCATGGCGCTGCCAAAGAACATGGGGCTCAGCTGCCCGCTGCCCACCCGTGGCATGTCCAGGCCTTCGCCGGCACCCTCCAGCAGATCCAGCTCGTCGAGCAGCTTCTTCGTGTGGTACTCGCCAAGTTGGGCGGCAAACGCCGGGTCGTGGGGGTCACCCTCCACCGACTGCACGATGTTCGCACCGTGCTTTTCGTCGTCCAGAAAGAGCTCCACCCGGTTGCGATCCCGGTGGTAGACGCCCTTGAAGTCACCCTCAGTGCCGATGGGCCAGTTGACCGGCGTGCAGTGGATACCCAGCACGCTCTCAATCTCGCTCATAAGGTCGAACGGGTCACGGGCGGCGCGGTCCATCTTGTTGACAAAGGTGAAGATGGGGATACCCCGCAGGCGGCAGACGTGGAAGAGCTTGATGGTCTGCGGCTCCACGCCACGCGCGCCGTCGATGAGCATGACGGCGCTGTCAGCCGCCATGAGCGTGCGGAAGGTGTCCTCGCTGAAGTCCTGGTGCCCGGGGGTATCCAGGATGTTGATGCGATAGCCCTCATAGTCGAAGAGCATGGCGCTGGAGGTAACCGAGATGCCGCGCTGCTTTTCAATCTCCATCCAGTCGGAGACGGCATGCCGGCTGGCCTTGCGGGCCTTGACCGAACCGGCCAGGTGAATGGCCCCGCCATAGAGCAGAAGCTTTTCTGTGAGCGTCGTCTTGCCGGCGTCGGGGTGCGAGATGATCGCAAACGTTCGCCGGCGCTGTATCTCGTCCTGTGGGGCGGGTTGGAGAGCCATGGCACACCTCTATTCTGGTCACGGGGAAATCACAACAAAAACCGGGCCGGCCATCGGCCGCCCGGGACGGGCGTTGTTCCGCTCACGCAAGCGGCTCCGGGAGGCTGACCTGCGGCACATGGACGGATCTGCTAAATGCTGCTTCCTTCCGGACCTGACATGGTTCGCAGGGTCGCATTGCACAGGGCCCCCCATCGACGCCGCCGGCGTGAGCGCAACAACGCAGGCAGATGTTTATTTTACCGCACATTGCCGCCGGTGGCAAGGTGCAAATGGAGCAAAGGCGGCTCTCGTGTTACAGGCACTTCCACACTTCCAGAACGACGCCGGTTGTCGCGTCGATGAGAACCCCAAACGATGTGCTCAGCAGTTCGCTGTTCCGATCGCGGATGAATTCGAGGTCAACCACCCAGACCGCCGCCAGATTCTGGCTTGATAGCTCCGCCTTTGCCGTCGCGGTGCGCACATCATAATCGTGGACGGCGGGGCCGGTACGCACCTTCACCGTCTTCCCACTGTCCGCTGTAATCGTTTGCCACGGTTGGTACCCAGGCGACGCCACCGCTTGCTCCCGACGTCTTTGGGAGGTGATGTTGAGCTCCTCACAATACACTGCCGCTACTTTGCGTGCAATGTCACAGGCTTCACGCTCCTCCATGCGCACCTCTGGCAGCAACGCTTCGCCTGCCTTGAACGAGCCGCCGACGAGGAAGCGCGCCATCTGGCCATCAATGCCCACCTCGGCCACCACCGCCCCATCCACCGCTTGCCCCGAATGGTGCTGCAGTAGCACCGTCCATGGACCGTACTCTTCATCTTCGGAATACACCTTAGTGGTCAGGTTTATGTCATCGACGCCCGTTCGAACCTGTGAGAGAGTGGCCTGAACCATTTCCACCACCTGTTCTTCGCTCAGGGACAGGCGTGACACCGTAGGCTCTGTCAGGGCAGTCGGTGCAGCCCGGACAACTGGGAGTCGTACAAAAGACAGGAATGAACCATCCGGGTCAAAGTAGTAGTTGTGGTTGCCATCAGTGAGGGCATACACCGACGCAGCCACCAGAGCGTCGCTGGTGTTGAAGAGGCAAAGATTTTCCTCCTGCACAAAGGGCAACCCCCCGATGGCACAACGCCCCTGTTCCTGCCTGTCCCGCCCCACGAACGCCGCGGCCTGGCTGCGGCCCAGCATCGCCATCAGCACCAGCACCATCACCAATGCCACTCGTCTCGTCACGCCCATGTGTATCCCCTCTCCCAGCCCACGTGATTGCCCAATTGCCTACCACTAAATATCATTATTATTCTACCGCAATTTCGAGGAAAGGGGAATCGGTTTGACAACCTCACTCGCTGCCACGATACAGTCGCTTTTTAAAGAGGTAAAAGCCCACCTCCCGCAGGATGAGCAGACCGGGCAGAGCGAACACCAACCCCATCACGCCAAAGAGCGACGAGCCTACGATGACCGCCAGAATGACATAGACCGGGTGCATCTGCAGGGAGTTGCCGATGATGCGGGGCGTGAGGAAGCTGTTGTCGAGCTGCTGTACCACCAGCACCACGAGGATAGCAAAGAGTGTGGTGCGCCAGCCATTGAGCGACGCCACCAGCGCCACCGGCACCGCCCCGATGAACGGGCCGATGTAAGGAATGAGATTGCACAGCCCCGACAACAACCCCAGAAGCAGGGCGTTGGGCACGCCCACAATGAGCAACCCGCCTGCGATGAGTACGCCCACCAGCAGCGACACCAGCAGCTGCCCCCGGAAGAACTGGCATAGGGCCTTGTCCACCGAGACGTACAGCGTCTGGATGTCGTCGTGGAACCGGATGGGGACTAGATACCCCAATTGGGAGAGGAAGAACGGGGAATCTTTGAGGAAATAGAATACCAGGAACGGCACCAGCAGCAGCCAGACAATGCCCGAATAGCTGCCTTGGGCCACCTGCAGGGTGAGGCCACCCAGCCAATCGGCCGTGCGGCTGCCCAGCGAATCCATGGCCCCCTGAAGGACGTCGCCAACCGGCCCCTGCCCACTGCCCGCCCGATCCACCAAACCCTGCAATGAGGTCAGGAGCTGCGGCACCACGCGGATGAGATCGGCCGCCTGCCGCAGGAAGAGCGGTACGATGTAAACGCCCAGCAACACCACCGCCCCGGTGACGCCCCCAAAGATGATGAGCAGCGACCAACCGGGCTTCATCCAGCGTTGCAGCTTCCGGTGAGGTTTGTTGAGCAAGTAGGCAATGAGCACCGACAGCAGCACCACGGCCAGGAGCTTGCCCAGCCGCAGCAGCAGCGCCACCAATACGCCCAGCGCCAACAGCACCAGCAGGACATTGCGAAGGATGTGCGCCGCTCGTTCCATTCTACGCCAAAAGGAGGCGACCTTCTGGCCAACCCTCCTTTTGCCTGCGTTGTTGGTTGTCGTGTCCCGTTTCTGCCTTTGCCATGCCTGCCTTGTCCTACATGCCGGGCCAGTTGCGCACCATCCGGCTGGCGCTGCGCACCATGCCCCGGCCACGGCGCATCATCGTGCGCGCCGAGCGTGGCTCACACACGCGCCACACCACCATTGCCGCCGCGGTACCCACCGCACAGCCAAAGAGCATTCCTCTAAAATACCCCCTCATCATCGGCCCTCCTTTCCTGTGACGGACCGCTGTCCGCATCCGCCCCATCCGTAAGGATGAAAGAGTTTTCGTTCTGTAGTAGGTTACCCCTGTTCTCAATTATCTTCCTGCCATTTTTTAGATCATCCATCACGCTGGCGGAGAGCTCCATCCCCAGGATGTTGCCGGATCGCTCATCGATGAGGTAGTTGCTGATGCGCCCCAAAAAACGCCCGTCGGCACTAAAGACCCGGCTGTCCACATTGGTGCACTCCACCTTCTTGCCCGATCGGTGCCGCTTGGTGCCGTCGATGACGATGCTGTGATCCCCCATGGCCGCCACCGCCGACCACGGCACATACTGGCAGCGACGCAGGAGACCTCGCTCCTCGTACACGATGCCATCAATGCGCCGGTGGCCCGGCGCGCAAACCACGCCGCGCATATAGCCCTCGGTAAGGCCGGTGGCCCGGTCCACCACCGGCAGGTTCATCAACTGGGTGTGCATCTTCATCTCCATCACCGCGCTTAGTATGGCTCCACCGGGGGAAAGCACACTGCCGGCTTGGGCATTGGGGTGCTGGTAATTCTACACAACCGTTGGCGTCCGCGCGGCGCGGATGCGCTTCCGGCGGACTTACCCTTCCCCCATTTCTCAGTCACACGCCAACGGCGCGAACTCCATCCGGTTCGCGCCGCGCCCATTCGCCATGCCTGTATGAATGCCTGTTATTTCTCGTCGTGCTCGTCGTCACGTTTGCCGGTGCCCGTCAGCTCCTGGAAGAAGTTGCCGGCACGGGCCTTCCGGCCGCCCTTCTGCACCGCCACCACCAGGAACACCAGCCCCGCCAGCGCCAGGATGCCAATGATCCAAGCGATGGACTTGCCCGAGGCCTTGTTGGCCGAGCTGTTGTTTTTTTGTTGGGCGCTCTGCTGCTGGGCTTCGTCACCAGCGGCGGTAGCCTGAGCTTGCGGGGCGGCGCTCTGCCCCTGGGCGGCCGTCTGGTTGCCTTGGGAAGCACTGCCGCCCGACGCGCCCAAATACTCTGCCAGCACATCGGCCACAAACTTGGTGGATTCCAGTACCTTGTCCTTCTCAATGGTGTGGGTACCAAACTCCAAGAGCATGGAGTTTGGGGTGATGTCCTGGTTATAGCTACCTTTGCCAACGTAGACGTCCTTGATCAACCCGGGGTACTTCTGATCAGCGATGGCCTTGATCTTCTTGACCATATCCTTGTTGGCCTCGATGTTCTGGTTGGCGCGGCCCAGCACCATGCGCACGCCGGAAACCTGCTCGCCCCCCACGTCGCGGTCGTACTCCGTCGCGTCCGGTATGCCATCACGGTGGATATCGAGCAGCATGTCGGGCTGTTCGGATTTCATAAGGTTCACCGCCGAGGAACGGGACCGGCGATAGGCGCCGGCGTCGTGGGGGTCGTGGGGGGTGTCGTCCACCACGGCTTCCACACCGTCTTCCTCCAGCCGGTCTGCCAGTGTCTTGGCCACGTCGACAATGCCGCCGTCCTCGGGCTTGGCCTCGCTGCCGTCGCCCTTGATGTAGCTCTCATCGGTGTGGGTGCAGTAGAGGCCGATGCGCTTCTGGCCGCTTGCAGCCGCCGACACGTTCATCACCTCGTCGGCCAATCCTTCCAGCGACCAATCCTCCACGTAGCGTGCCACGGCGGTACGGGCGCTGTCGTTTACCTCCACCACCCGGTACACCCGGTTGTCGCCGGAAATGTACTCATCATCCACCGAGATCTGCCCGGCAAAGGAGAAAAGCGGCTGCCCGTCGTCGGTCTCCACGGTGTAGCAACTCAGTTCCCCGTCGTACCAGTCATCCGCCAGCACGGGCGTGGCCGGCGCAGCCAGCAAGAGCAACGCGCACAGCGCGCCAACCCATTTCTTAATCTTCATCGCGCGGCCCTCCCTGGTGGACAAACTCGCCGTCCTCAAATTCCAAGCCTTCGATTTCGGCCTTGGCGCTGCCTCCCTGCATGCGCTCACGGATCTCCCCAATGATCTCCGCCAGCAGCACGGCAACGAGGCCCGAGAGCACCACCACATCCAGTGCCCCGGCCCCGCCCAGCTTGATGGGTGTGCTCAGGCCCCGGTAGTAGTTGATGACGCCCTGAACGGTGTCGCCCAGCAGCACACCCATGACGCCGCCGATGAAGGCGCTGCGGCGGCTGCGGCCAAAGAGGTAGGCGATGAGGCCGGCTGCCACGCCGTAGATGTAGTTGACGTCAAAAGGCATGCTTTCCGGGTTGGACGGGAAGAGCCGGCCGATGCCAAACACCGCCGCCGCCGCCACCACCGAAGACATCACCGCCCGCCAACGTTCCTTGGCGGTGCCTGCCTTGACGAACAGATACACGCACAGCGCGAAGGGCACCAGTGCGCCACCGATGTTGAAGTATACCCGTCCCAGTCGGATGTCCGGGATCAGGCCGCCGATGAAGATGGCGGCGACGAACAGCAATGCCTGCCGGTCGGTCAACCGCAGCCGGTCCAGCACCCGCTGCGCCGCGCCAAACACGATGAGCAAGGTCACGACGATCAGCAGAATGAAGCCGATGGACATATGAAACACCTCCTGAATTGGTGTTAGCATGCCCGTGGAAAGGGTGCATATTCGGCGGGCAGGCGCGCATTTGCTGGCAACGATGGCATTTTTCTGGAAGCGAACGAATCAGCAGTCGGTTTGCGCTTTGGGGCTTGCACGGCTATAATCAATGCAAACGACGAATGAGAGGAACGCTTTGCCCATGCTGCCCACACCCAGCGAGGCCGAACAGCTGCTGCAGGAAGGCTACCGCACCAACCCGACCGTCTGGATTGACCACTGCCGCAAGGTCGGCCAGGCCGCCGGCATCATCGCCGTGCGCTGCCCCGGGCTGGACGAGGAGAAGGCCACCACGCTGGGCATGCTGCACGACATCGGCCGGCAAGTAGGGCCGGTGGACATGCGCCACGTGGTGGAGGGCTACAAATTTGCCATGGCGCACGACATGCCCGAGGTCGCCCGGGTCAGTCTCACCCACTCCTTCGCCATCCAAGACACCGTGAGCTGCGCCGGCTGCTGGGACTGCCCCGAGGAAGACGTGGACCTGGTGCAGCGCTTTTTGCAATCGGTGGAGTACGACGACTACGACCGCCTCATCCAGCTCTGCGATTATCTTGCCACGCCGTGGGGTTTTTGCACGCTGGAAAAGCGCATGGTGGACGTGACCCTGCGTCGTGGGTTCAACGAATACACATTGGAAAAATGGCGGGCAGCCTTCCGTCTGAAAAAGTATTTTGAAGAGAAGATGGGCGAGCCGCTCTACCCCCTGCTGCCCGGGCTGGTAGAATACATGCTGACCGGCAAGGGCTGAGCGAACTGTCTGCCAAGTTCGCAAGAAATTCTCTGGACGAGGCTCCTTTGATTGCGTAGCATGGGAATATTCCATCGTTGGGGAGGATCTGCCCATGTCCGCACGTACCCAGCGCGATCGTTTTTTTGACACCGTTGGCCACCGCGCCCACCCCGATTTTCTCTATTACTTTGACACGACGCCCGACTTGCAGGAACGGCTGGCCGAACGCACCGGCTGCGCCGATGTGGCGGCGCTATCCCAGCGGTTTGGCATGTGGACGCCGGTAGACGTCGCCCCGAAGGATGCCTATGAGGGCAAACCCGGGTGGCAGCCCGACTTTTGGGCGTACTACAAGGATCTCACTGTACCCGCCAACGCCTCCCTCGATTTCAACGGCGTGCTGCACGTGCCCGGCAGCCTTTACCACTTCACCCACTACATCGCGCCGCTGCGGGGCGAGCGTATCCTTGCGGAGATTGAGGCGTTTCCCATTCGACGGATGGACCCGACGCCCGATCCGTCGCTTGCCGTGCGCGCGGCCCAAGCCCGCGCTGCCGGGCTCACCACCCAGTGCTGGGTGGGCCACATCTATGAAAACGCCTGGCAAGTGCGAGGGTACGAAGACTTCCTGGCGGACTTCTCCCTGGCGCCGGAGAATTGCGAATACCTGCTGGGCCGCTTCGCCCAACGGAACCTCGAGGTGGCCCGCGCCGTGGCAACCGCCGGTGTGGACATGCTGCGCACCGGCGACGACGTGGCTGGCCAGGGCGGCATGATCTTTGGCGCGGCCCGCTGGCGGCGGGTACTCAAGCCCCTGTGGGCGGAGATCTACGCCGCCGCCAAGGCCATCCACCCGGCAATGAAGGTGTGGTACCACAGCGACGGCGACATCAGCGAAATCATGGATGACCTCATTGAGATCGGTGTGGACATCCTGAACCCGCTGCAACCCGAGTGCATGGACGTGCCAGCTCTGAAGCGCCGCTATGGCGACCGGCTCACCTTCGACGGTGCCATCGGCACCCAGTCGGTCATGCCCTTTGGCACGCCGGAGGATGTGCGCCGCACCGTGCGGGAGGCCAAACGGGAACTGGGCGGCGACGGGGCACTGATCCTCTCCCCCACACATGTGCTGGAGCAGGAGGTGCCGATTGAGAACATTCTGGTCTTCCTGGAGGAATGCGCCAGTCCGGATCATCCCTAAGAAGGCTGCCTCACCAAGCCTAATGAGGCTTAGCACAGCCAGCGCCTTAAGGACGCTGGCTTTCACTTTGTCCAAGCCGTAGTGGGGCTGATCACTTGGCCGAACCCTTAAATGGGTGAGCCAATCAAATTGCCCCTTGGCCGCGAAGCCAAAGGGCAAAAGAGTGTAAGCAAGATCAGCCTATTTTACTGTAACCTTTACCGTGACCTTCTTCCCCGTTCCATCAATCGTCTCGGCTGTGATGGTGGCCTTGCCTTTGGACACCGCCGTGATTTTACCCGATTTGGATACCGTCGCCACCTTCTTGTTGCTGGACGTCCATTTGAGCTCAGGGTTGGATTTACTGGATTTGGATATCGTGATCTGTTTCGTCTTGCCCTTGGTAAGGGGAACATATCTGGGCGATGCCGATATCCACTGCGTTAATTTGTAGCATGTGTACAACCCTTTCCATTTGGGCGACTCGAACCCCTTCGCGCCGGACTTGTAATAGAGCGTGGCGGCATTGCTTTCGTAATGATCATTGTATGCCGACATGCCCACTTTGGGTGCGTCACCCAGAAACGTACAGCTTAACTTGGCTGGAGGAGTCATGCAGAATGCAAATGCACCAATGCTTTTAACCGTTTTGGGGATTTTCACGCTCTTCAGCATGGTTCCACCAAAGGCACCCTTGCCTATGGTCACGAGCTTTGACGGCAATGTTATTGAAGTTAGCGACTCCTGACTTTGAAAAGCATATTCGTCTATGGTTGTCACGCTCGCAGGGATGGTTATCTTGGTAAGCGTTGGCCTAACCTTCTCAGCGCCGAATGAGTAGGCACCGATTTTTTTAACCGTCTTGGGTATTGCATAGCTCTTACCCTTCCCCAGCGGATATAGGATCAACGTCGTTTTTGCCTTATTGAACAGCACACCGCCGGAGGACGCGTATTTTTTGTTTTTGCTGCTTACGGTAATGCTCTTGAGTTTGGGGCAGGCCCCAAACGCTCTCAAACCAATGCTTGTAACCGATGCCGGTATCTTTACCGAAGTTAAATTGTCGCACTGAAAAAATGCTTTTCCTCCAATTTCGGTCACTTTACCTGGGATGGTAACGCTCGACAGACCAACACAAGAAGAAAAAGCCCGAAAGCCAATGCTGGTAACACTGCTTGGTATCGTAATGCTTGAAAGACCTGTGCAATGGTGAAAAGCACGCTCGCCAATACTGGTAACGCCCGATGGAATCTTTATGCTGTTTAGCGAGCAATATTGGAACGCCGCCTCGCCGATCTTGGTTACACCAGATGGAATTTCGATGCTTTCCAGCTTGTAACAATCACGAAACATTCCCGTTTCGATTGTTTTTAGTTTGCTGGGGAGTTTGACGGTGGTAAGCTCATAGCACCCAAGAAACGCTTCTTTGCCAATTTTTGTCACACTATCGGGTAAGTTTATGCTGGTGAGTCCGCCTGTTTTATTATCCGACTCCCAGACGCTAAATGCATTGTAACCAATGGTTGTCACCGATGAGGGGATGGTTATGGTCGATAGCGAACGACAGTCATTAAATGCTCTATTTCCAATTGTAGTAACCCCTTCTGGTATGGTTATGCTGGATAAATCATCACAATCTTCAAACATAGATGAGGGAATGACCTTCATGTCGGTTGGCAAGGTGATTGTTTTAATTGCGGTATAATAAAAAGCAGCTTCAGCTTCATCAAGCTTAATCCCACTCTTTGGCAAGGTTATGCTTTTCAAAGCTTTACAGGAGTAAAAAGCGAGGCGGCCTAGCTCTTTTACACTATCGGGAATTTCTATCTCGGCAAGGCCCTCGCACCCAGAAAACGCTGCAACACCGATTCCAAGCAATCCATCCGGTAGTGTGACGCCGGTTACTTTGCTATTTCTTTCAAATACTCTATCGCCAATCTTTTTAACGCCTTCCGGTATCACCACGTGGCCGCCGGCACCGGTGTATTCGGTCAGCACACCGTTTGCGTCAATGACAAATTCGTCGGCGACGGCCAATCCCATGGTTGGGACAAGCGACAGGGTCATTGCCACGATCAGCACCAGGGCCATGAGTTTTTTCAACATCGGAACGCCTCCTTGACTCGCGCTTTGATTTGGTGGATCGTTTTGATTGGCGAAATACAACTTAGCACAATTGGTTCATAAAAATGCGCTTTATTATCTTGATTGTAACTCTATAAAACACTTTTGTCAATTTCCGAATTTCACAAAAGGAGTTTTTGATTCAGCACCGGAACTGAATATGCACCCTTAAACAGAATATTGACGCAGATAAGGATACTCTTATGTTGTGGAAAATAATGTCGAATGGCGCGTCGTAACGTGTCGAATCACGTCATTCTCTTCTAACTGTTCCAATGGACGCGCTGAAAAATGAAGCGCCGATCGATTTGGGCACTTGGCACACACATTATCGTCTCTGCCCTCATTGGTGCCATCGTTGGCTCGCTCTGCTATCAACGGATAATGCCGCTGCAGCATAAAAGAAGATGCGTCGCTCAGCCCCGTGCGCTCGCGTATGAATTGCGTGGCAGATGCGCGCTTGGGAGCCTTCAATGCGGTCAGCCGACGGCTTCCACCGCCTGCGTCACATCCACCCACTCTCCATCGGTGGCGGCGACCAGGTCGTCGGGCGTGAACTCCACCGCCGAGTTGCCGCTGCCGGCAGCGGGGTAAACGCTGGCAAAACGCCGCAGAGACTCGTCGAGGTAGACCTTTACCCCCACCGGCAGGCCAAAGGGGCAGACCCCGCCCACAGGGTGGCCGGTGGCGGCCAGCGTGTCCTCCAGCGAGAGCATGACCGCCTTGCAGCCGAAGGCGTCCTTGTACTTGCGGTTGTCAATACGGGCCGTGCCGCACACGACGAGAACGGCGACGCTCTCCTTCTGCCGCAGGGCCAGAGACTTGGCGATGTGCTCCGGCTCCACCCCCAGCGCCTGGGCCGCCAACGGTACCGTGGCGCTGCTCTCGTTGAGCAGCAGAATCCGGTTGGGGATCCCCTTCTGCCGGAAATATTCCTCCACCTCTGCGACTGCCATACATGCCTCCCCATGGTTTTCCGGATAGTATAGCACAATTGGGTGAAATGGAAAACCAGAGGGGTAACTCTATTAAAAAATAGAAGAGGAATATTCTAGCCAATTAGGCGTTGCACTCCGCTCAAAAAGGCCTGGAAGCTCACAGAAGTATTGTTTTCCAAGCTCATGAAAGGCGCCACTCGTTTGGCACCACTGATCTGTTGATGATCTGGAAGTAACTGACGCAGAGCCTCCTTCGGATTTGAGATGGCATCAGGCACCCGATATTTGCTTTTGTTCTTTATCTGAGCCATTCTCTCATTTCCATATGCTTGAGATAGAGCATGCATATCGCCAAAATACCAAGATTCTAGTTCTTGGCATGCAATTCGAATTAACACTCTCTTCCCACATGGTCTACACAATTCTTCCAAGCTTCTTTTTAGTTCCTTACAGTCCCTGTTATCCTGGTCGTGAATGACTACAAAGCGGATATCCCCAGGCTCATTCCACGAACGCAATTTATTCGGTAACGATTTGGTAAGGGCGCTTTTTCCATTGTGCGAAACAGTCTGATACTCAATATCCTGTGGAATGATTCGTGACAACAACTCATCCAGAAGGTACTTCATGGATGGTTCTTCCAAAAAAAACACAAGTTTCACAGCTTACTTGCCTCCCCGAGAAGGATATCCTGATTCCAAAGCTCACCAAGTAAATCTCCGCCATCATACAACGATTTGATTAGGGAAGATCTGCACGCTTGAACTACTTTGGTATATCCCTCCTTTTTTATGAGACAATACAGTTCATCTAAATGAACAGCGTTAAGAAAATCGGGCGAATGGGTGGAAATGAAGACTTGGCCACCTGCATTAGCGTATTTTCTAAACTCCTCCGCCAACTGAGCTAAAAGCTGAGGATACAGCTGATTTTCCGGTTCCTCAACACAAAGAAGTGCATGTGGAGAAGGATCGCTCAACAACACCAAATAGGTAAACATCTTGATGGTACCATCGGAAACAAACTTAGAGGAAAACGGATTCTTGAAGCGACCATCCTGAAAGCGTAATACCACGTAACCATCATCGGTCACCTTTGCATCCACATTAGTGACGCCTGGAACTCTTTCCCTCATAGCTTTGAGGATGTCTTCAAAACGCTCGGGATGATTATCGTAGAGATATTTGGCCACTTGAGCCAAATTATCTCCTGTGGTTGAAAGTGTCTCGCTATAGTTAGCATTCTGTCGATTTCTTGCGTCCTCAATGTGAAAATCGGACACATACCAATCTTCAATCAAACGTCGAAGGGAAGCAATAGCAGGAAAATCATTGAATTGGCCCAAACCCTTAATAGCAAGAATATCTGGTTCGGATACGCTCTGACGACTTCTGCTAGCCTGTTGCACATCATCGAAACTCTGCAAGTCACCCTGAACGGCCAAGCCTTGACCATATGAAAAATCAAGTATTTTCCACGGTGCTCCATGTTGACCTCGGCGAAATCTCATTACCTCTTTTTTCACAACAGGCATCTTCTTGTCGTTTAGCCCGATTGTTAACTCATAGGTAATGCGCGGTTGATCCGGGGAAGTTCTGAATTTCACCTCGAATTTTAGGTCACCAGTCATTTCCCTGGAAATCACTTCGCCAAAGCCACCTCGCATAGCCAGCGCCGATCGCACATTGCCAATTAGGCAATCATGTAGAAAGCCAAAAATATCAAAGAACGTGGTTTTACCAACCCCGTTTTGACCCATAAAAACGGCCATCTTGGGGATATTCTCAACGAGTATGTCTTGAAAGACTCTGAAATTTTGGACTCTCAGGGATTCGATTTGCATTTTCATGCACCTCATTTTTCGAGATGAACTTACTGATATAATTCTAGTGGACTTTTTCAGAAAAAGCAACGAAATCAACACTTAATGACAACTATCGCTCTCAGAAAATAACAAACGCCCTAACACCCGCGCTACCCGCCGGGAACCCCGGCGGGCAGCGATTTTCGTTCTGTCTTTGTGGCGCTTACGCCTTGCTGAACACCAGCTTGTCCTCGGCGATGTCGGCGCGGACGCTGTCACCCAGCTTGATGTGGCCGGAGAGGATCTCCTCGGACAGGCTGTCCTCCACCATGCGCTGGATGGCCCGGCGCAGGGGGCGCGCACCGTACTGCGGGTCGAACCCCTCCTTTGCCAGGTAGTCCCGCGCCGCTTCGGAGACTTCGATCTTGATGTCCTTCTCGGTCAGCCGGGCGATGACCCGGTCGAGCATGAGATCCACGATCTTGCGGGTGTGCTCCTGCTCCAGCGGGTGGAAGACGATGATCTCGTCCAAGCGGTTCAGGAACTCGGGTCGGAAGGTCTTCTTCAATTCCTCCAGCATCCGCTCCTTCATGCGGTCATAGCTCTGGGTGCTGCTGCCCCCGCCAAAACCAAGGTTGGTGTTGCGCTGGGCAGACTGGGCACCGATGTTGCTGGTCATGATGACAACCGTGTTGCGGAAGTCCACCACCCTGCCCTTGGAGTCGGTCAGCCGACCGTCGTCCATGATCTGCAGCAGGATGTTGAAGACGTCAGGGTGGGCCTTCTCCACCTCATCGAGGAGAATGACGCTGTAGGGCTTGCGGCGCACCTTCTCGGTCAGCTGCCCGCCCTCGTCAAAACCCACGTAGCCGGGAGGCGAGCCGACGAGCTTGGAGACCGAGTGCTTCTCCATGTACTCCGACATGTCCACCCGGATGAGGGCGTCCTCGTCGCCGAAGAGCGCCTCGCCCAGCGCCTTGCTGAGCTCGGTCTTGCCAACGCCCGTGGGGCCCAGGAAGATAAACGAACCGATGGGGCGCTTCGGGTCTTTCAGGCCCGCACGGGCACGGCGGACGGCCTTGGCCACTGCGGTCACCGCCTCCTGTTGGCCGATGACACGCTGGTGGAGGATATCCTCCATGTGCATCAGACGCTCGGACTCGCCCTCGGTCAGCTTCTGCACCGGGATGCCCACCCAGCTCGACACGATGTAGGCGATTTCCTCCTCGCCCACCACGTTGTCCTCGCGGTTGCGCTCCTTCTCCCAGCTCTCACGCCGGCGGTCAATCTCCAGCTGCGCCTCGCGTTCGCGGTCGCGCAGCTCGGCGGCCTTTTCAAAGTTCTGGTTGGTGACGGCCTCGTCCTTGGCCTTGCGGATCTCCTCGAACTTCCCCTCCAGCTGCTTCATATCCGGCGGCGCGGTGTAGGTCATGATGCGTAAGCGCGACGCGGCCTCGTCGATGAGGTCAATGGCCTTGTCCGGCAGGAACCGGTCGGAGATGTAGCGATCGGAGAGCTGCACGGCGGCCTTGATGGCCTCGTCGGTGATGCGCACCTTGTGGTGGGCCTCATACCGGTCGCGCAGGCCTTTCAGGATTTCGACGCTTTCCTCCTGGGTGGGCTCGCCCACCTGCACGGGCTGGAAGCGGCGCTCCAACGCCGTGTCCTTCTCAATGTGCTTGCGGTACTCGTCCATGGTGGTGGCGCCCACGGCCTGAATCTCGCCCCGGGCCAGCGCCGGCTTCAGGATGTTGGCGGCGTCAATGGCGCCCTCGGCCGCACCCGCGCCGATGATGGTATGCAGCTCATCGATGAACAGAATGACGTTGCCAGCCTTGGTGACCTCCTCCATGGCGTCCTTCAAGCGCTGCTCAAACTCGCCCCGGTACTTGGTGCCGGCGATCATGCCTGAAAGGTCGAGCGTGACCACGCGCTTGTCGCGCAGCAGCTCGGGGATGCTGCCATCGATGATGCGCTGGGCAAGCCCCTCGGCAATGGCCGTCTTGCCCACGCCCGGCTCGCCAATGAGCACGGGGTTGTTCTTGGTGCGGCGGCTCAGGATCTGGATGACCCGCTCAATCTCCTTCTGCCGGCCGATGACCGGGTCGAGCTCGCCCTGGCGGGCGGCCTCGGTGAGGTCGCGGCCAAACTTATCGAGCTTGGGGGTCTTGCCGCCGGTGGCCTGCTTGGTGGCGACGCCGCCTTCCTCCCGCATGCCGCCGATCAGGCTCTCCCGCAGGGCTTTGAGGTCAACACCCATGTCGATGAGGATCCGCGCGGCCACGCTGGCCCGCTCACGAATGAGCGCCAGCAGCAGGTGCTCGGTGCCCACGAAGCTGTGGCCCAGGGCCTTGGCCTCCATCAGGCTATACTCAATGACGTTCTTGGTGCGCGGGGTGTAGCCAAAGGCGTCGGTGAAGTTGTAGTCGCCCTTGCCCACCAGCCGCTCCACCTGGGCGCGGATGTTCTCGGCCGTCACGTCGGCCTCCTGCAGCACCTCGGAGGCCGTGCTGTCCTCCACGGCGATGATGCCCAGCAACAGGTGCTCGGTGCCCACGTAGTTGTGGCCCAGGTTCTTGGCTTCCTCCTGCGCAAGGCCCAGCGCCCTGCGAGCGTTTTCGGTAAATCTGCCTTGGAATGACATTCCGATCCCTCTTTTCCTCTATCTTCTTGGGTTATGTTCTGTTCAATGCCGTGCGTACATAGTTCGCGCGGATGATGTCCCGTTCCTCCATGGTGAGCTCCCGGCCTGCGTGTTTCTGCAGGGCGGCGGGCTGCACAGCCAGCATCAGCCGGTTGAGGTCGGTCTGGGTGATGTCGCTCAGGAACCCCAAGGACACCGCCAGCCGCACATCCGAGAGGAGCTCCATGAACTCCTTGCTCGTCAGTGTCCTCGCGTATTTCAGGATGCCCCAGGAGCGGTACAACTTGTCCTCAATCTCAAGGCGCTTATTGCGCAATAGCACCGAGCGGGCGGCGCGTTCCTTTTCCATAATCTGCTCGCACACCCCTTGGATGGTGGCGGTCAGGTCCTCCTCGGTCACGCCCAGTGTGATCTGGTTGGAGACCTGGAACATGTCGCCCAGCGCCTCGCTGCCCTCGCCATAGATGCCGCGCACCGCGAGGCCCGCCTTCACGACCGAGTCCATGAGTACCTTCGTCATACCAACGAGCTTCATACCCGGCAGGTGCACCATAACCGACGCCCGCATGCCGGTGCCCACATTGGTGGGGCAGCTTGTAAGATACCCCAGTGCCCCGTCATAGGCAAAGGCAACCTCCCCTTCCAGCGCACGCTCGGTGGCAAGGGCTCGCTCGGCCGCACCCACAATCTGCAGGCCCGGCAGCAACCCCTGGATGCGCAGGTGATCCTCCTCGTTGATCATCAGACTGACCGTTTCATCCCCGCTCACCAGCACCGCACTCACGTTGGGGTTGCGCAGCAGGTCGGTGCTGGCCACGTGGCGCTCCACGAGCTCGATGCGGCTCACCTCGTCCAGTAGCCGAAGCTGCAAAAAACGGAAATTGCCGAAGTCCTCGCGCTTGCGCATGGCCGTCAGCACCCGCTGGGTGATCTCATCACCCTGCTCGTCACTCATGGCCGTGGGGAAGGGCATGCCGGCCACGTTTCGCGCCAGCCGCACCCGGGAGCTCACAACGATGTCGTTGCCCGGGCCTTCCAGGTTCCAAACGCTCATTTTACGCCGCCCCCTTCGGTGGGCTCCAGCGCGCGAATCTCATCGCGCAGCACGGCGGCCCGTTCGTATTCCTCGCTTTGTATGGCTGCCCGCAGCTGGCGGCGCAGAGTCTCCAGCGGGTCGGGCGCGGTGTCCGGTGCTGCCTGGGGGGCCGGGGCCTCCCGCTCCTCCTCCGTGGGGGGGCGATGACCGGTATGCTGCAGGCTGCCATGGATTTTGCGCAGCATCGGGGTGAGCTCGGCGGCAAAGTGCCGGTAGCAGTCTTCACAGCCAACCTTCCCCTCCCGGCGCACGCGATCCAGGTCAAACCCACAGTTTGGGCAGGGCGGCACGGTCTCGGCCCGCTGGGCGCGCTGGTGCCCCCCGGCCAGGTTAGCGAGGATGCTCACCAGTGACATATCCTTGAAAAACTCCGAATCCCCGTGTTCGGCACATTGCTTGCACAGGTGCAGCTCGTTGCGCTCGCCGTTGACGACCTTGGTGAGATAGATGGTGGCCTCCCGTTGGCCGCAGTGGTCGCACATCATGGCCGTTCCTCCTCCCCGCGCATCAGCGCGTAGATCATGCTGCGTAAGATACCCGCGCGCAGTTTGTCCTGTATGGCCATCGGCGCGGCGATGGCCTTGGGGTCGATGGCCGCCAGCATGAGAAGGGCCTCCCTGGGCTTTAACACGCCCTTCTCACTCAAACATTCTATGATACGCCGACCGTCGGTCTGAGTGACCTCCTCGCCCATTCCCTGGGTTGTCAGGCGCAGCAGATAATCGTCGTTGTCACCATCCAGCCGCACGATGCGGATGAACCCCCCGCCGCCTCGGCGGCTTTCGATGATGTAGCCCTTGTCCACCGAGAAACGGGTGGCCAGCACATAGTTGATCTGCGAAGGCGCGCAGCGGAAATACTCCGCCAGCTCATTGCGCCGCAGTTCAATTTGCTGCATGTCCTCAAACAAGGATTTGATGAACGATTCAATGTTGTCGGACAACATGGAGCCACACCTCTTTGACCTTCTTTGACCTTGATATCATTATACCGGGTTCACACCGCTTTTCAAGTGCTTTTTCCATTTCTGCGCCGCGGGATGCATCCAAATTCCGGGCTGTCTTTTTATGCAGTTTTCCAACGGAATTAGTCGGAATTCAAATTGGCTGGCCAAAGCGACGTTCGCCACAGGTTGGGTGGGCATCATCGGCGTGCCCCATCATCGTTTTATCGATGGCAAGGGCATTGCCGCCGCAAATGTGTTATGATAGCGGCATTCTTTGCCTATGAAAAGGAGTGTCCATGAAAGTTCCCGCCTTCTTGCGCATGCCCCACGAGGTGCGCGCCGATGTGGTGCGCATGACCGTGCCGGTGCTGGTGGAGCAGGCGCTGATCTCCTCCATGGGCATGGTGGGCATGATGCTGGCCAGCCGCCTGAGCGAATACGCGGCGGCCCCCATCGGCATGGTGGATGCGGTCCACACCCTGTTTGTGCTGTTCTTCACGTCGCTGGGCGCGGGGGTCACTGTGGTGGTGGCCCAGCACACCGGCCGGGGCGAAGGCCATGTGGCCAACGAGGCCGCCCGCCAGTCCATGGTGACGGCCACGCTCATCTCGGTGGCGCTGGTGGCGCTGCTCACCTTCGGCGGCATGCCGCTCATGGGCCTGCTCTATGGCAAGCAGTCGGCCGACATCACCACGGGCATCGCCCAGTACCTCTATCCCAGCCTCTACTCCTACCCCGTGCTGGCCATCGTGACGGTGGGCTGCGGGGTGCTGCGCGGCGCAGGTGACATGCGAACGCCCATGGTCATCACGGTCTTTATGGGCGTGCTCAACACGGTGCTTTCCTGGGTGCTCATCTATGGTGTGCAGTGGGGCGGGCTGGCCATTCCCGGCCTTGGCATCGCCGGGGCGGCGTGGGCGCTGCTCCTCTCTCGCTCAGTGGGGGCGGTCGCCGTGCTCTATGTGCTGCTGAAAGGCCAGCGCAGCGTGCACATGACCCTGCGGGGGTTCCGCTTCCACCCGGCCATGCAGCGGGAGCTCTTTGCCATCGGCATCCCGGTGACAGCAGAGAACGTGCTCTTCCAGGTGGGCAAGCTCATCACCCAGGTCATCGTAGTGGCCAGCGGCACCCAGCACGCCACGGCCACGGTCATCGGCAACGCCATCTTTATTTTTGCCAGCCTGCCGGGCAACGCCTTTTCCATCGCGGCGATGCCCATCGTGGGCCAGTGCGTGGGGCGCGGGGAGTATCACGATGCCCGGCAGCGGCTGTGGTACGTCAACACCCTGTCCTGCCTGGGGCTGCTGGCCATGAACCTGTTGATTCTGGCTTTCGCCCATCCGCTCATCGGGCTCTTCACCACCAACGCGGAGGTTTCGGCCATCATTTTCCGCATGCTTATCTGCAGTGTCGTCTTCATGCCCACGTCCTGGTCGTTCTCCTTCGTACTGTCAGCGGGGCTCAAGGGTGCGGGCGACACCAAATACTCCCTGGTCACCTCCTTCATTGGCATGTGGGTGTTCCGGGTGTTGTTCGGGTATCTGCTGGGCATCGTGTTCCACATGGGGGCCGTGGGCATTTGGCTGGCGATGTGCATCGACTGGGTGGTGCGCGGCATCCTCTATGCCATTCGCCTGCGGGGCAGCCGCTGGTTCCGCAATGCCCTGCCGCCCCGGGAGGAACCCGTCGAAGCCGAGGGGTGAGGGCGAAACGATGGGGAAAACACCCAAGGGGACTTGTCCCCTTGAACCCCATTATGACTCCCGCAGAGTGCGAGAGCCTACACTCGCAGCCGCCGGCCGATTCATTCGGCGGCGGCACGAAACAGCCTGCCTGTGGCACACATCCTCACTGTCGCCCAGAGGCGCGTCTCCCCCGTAAAACCCAACACGATCATGGCAATAAAAAAGCCCGCCAGCGACATGCGCGGTGGCGGGCAAAACCATATGCATGACGAGCGCTACCCACTCGCGGCGAGCGCGAAGTGATCGCCGCGAACAGCGTCAGCAGAAGCTGACGCTGTCAATTGGCTGTACCTTGGCAAACCAGCTGCGCCAGACCATTTCGTGGTGGCGGATAATCTGCTCGGCCGTGACGAACGGCAGGTCAAAGGTGCTGTGGGCACCCTGAGCCACCACCATCTCATACCCCAGCAGGCTGCCGTGGCGGGCGGTGGTGTCCACGCAGAAGTCGGTCTGCAGGCCGCAGAGCACCAGCCGTTTCGCCCCCAGGCCTGCCAGCACCTCGGCGAGGTTGGTCTGGTGGAAGGCGCTGGGCGTACGCTTCACCACGACCGGATCACCGGGCTGGGGCCGCACGGCTTCATGGATGGCAAAACCCGGCTCCCCGGCGGCCAGGGGCCCGTCGGGCTCCTCGTGCTGCACATAGACGACCGGCGCACCCTCTTGCCGTGCCCGGGCAATGAGCCCAGTCACGTTCTCCAGGAATTCCTCCGTCTGCCAGATGGGGTCATTCGGGTCCGCCAGCAGACCCTCCTGCACGTCAATGACGATCAAAGCGGTGCTCATGGCAATCCCCTTTCTCTCGCCGGTTGCGACGGTCTACAGTTCCAGCTCGGCCAGGGTGGCGGGCATCTCGTGGGCGGTGTTGACCTTGTCGTCGTCGGTCACCAGGTCGAAGCAGGAGACGATGAGTTTCCCTTCCCACACGCAGGGCTCACCGGGTTGATCGAGCTCGCCGTGCAGGCCGTCGGTGTCAGGGCTCTGGGCCATGCGCGTCACCACGCCGTCCGGCGTGATCTTGGCGATGGCATTGGCCGAGAAGTCCGCCACGTAGAAGTTGCCCTGGGCATCTCGCACGATGCCGTCGGTGGACTTGAGTTCGGCGGGGTTCTGGGCCCAAACCTTGTTTTCCTTCACCGACCCATCGGTGTGGAAGGTGACGCGGTACACCGCCCCATCGCCAAAGTTGCCCACGTAGAGGTTGCCGGCCTCGTCAAACTCGATGCCGTCGGCGCCGTACTGGCACACTGGGTTCTGGGTGACGAAGGTCGTGAGCAGGCTCGGGTCGTCCAGGGTGTTTGTCACGGCGATGTTCTCGTCGTCCAGTGCGAAGCGGTAGACGCCGCTCACCAGCTTGCCCGATGGGTGCTGCACCCGCACGAAGCTGCTCTGGGTGACGTAGACGTACCCATCGCGCACCCGCAGGCCGTTGGGGTGCTCCATGCCGTGGGCCACGACGGTCGTTTTCACGAGCTTATCCCCCACGATGTGCAGCCGCAGAATGCGGCCCTGAAACTGCAGCTCGGTTGCGCCGGACCAGCCCTGGTTGTCCACCACGTAGAGGTCGCCATCTGGCCCGAAGGCAATGCCCATGGGGTGGGCGTGGCCGGTTGTGGGGTGCAGCGGCACATCGACCCACTTGCGGATGTTCCGCTGGCGGTCAATCTTCAGGATGCAGCCGGGCGAGGTCGGGTCGGCGTAGTTGGGGCAAGCCAGGATCAGGTTTCCCTCCCGGTCCACGGCCATGCCATCGGGGGTGTTCACATAGTCCGGCAGCAGGGCAAAGAGCTTCGATTCCTGCATGGGGGTTCCTCCTCTCAAAACTCGATGACGATCTTCTTCTTGGCTTTGCGTTCCTCCACCAGGCGGAAGGCATCTAGGATGTTGGCGAAGGGCACAACATCCGAGATGAAGTCGGCGGGGTTCAGCACCCCCATCTCCATCCAGTTGAGCACCTGCCCATGGGCCTGGGATTCCTCCAACTTGGAGGGCCACTGCACAAACTGCAGCGTCCAGTTGTAGGGCGCACGACTCCAATCGAGCTGGGTCGTAAGCTCCGGCGAGATGCCGTAGCAGCAGACCTTGCCGTTGTAGCGCACCAGCTCAAGTCCTTGGTTGATGAGTTCGTTGACCCCGGCGGCGTCCACCACGTAGTCCACGCCATCGGGGCAGAGACCGCGCACCACCTCCCGCGGGTCCACTTCGCCGCTATCGAGCGCCACATCGGCCCCCATGCGGCGGGCGTCCGCCAGCTTCTCGGCCTTGCGGTCAAAGACGATGATGGGCCCCAGTCCCAGCAGCTTGCAAAAGCGGATGAAGCACAGGCCCACCGGCCCCGCGCCGAAGACGACGACGCTGGCGTTGGCCTCCATGCCAAAACGGCGGATGGCGCTCAGCACCTCCCGGAAGGTCACGATCATCGTGGCATCCACCGAGGAGATGGACTCCGGCACAATCTGCTGGGCGTGGTAGCCCTCGTTGTACCCCGGCAGGCCGGGGCCACGGCCTGCCAGTGCTTGGGCCCGCCAGTCCCCCACCACCGCATACTCGGAGTAAGCCCCCCAGGCCGAGTGGATGCCACCGGTCATCCCCTCCAGGAAGGGCAGCAGCACCCGGTCGCCGGGCTGGAAGCTCGTGACGTTCCGTCCGACCTCCACCACCCGACCCACACCCTCGTGCCCCAGGATGGCCGGGTAGTCGTGGTACCCCTTGAACTGCCGGTGGATGAGCTTGAGGTCGGTGCCGTTGCACACGCCGCAGGCCTCCATGCGCACCAGCGCGTGGTCGTCGTCAATGGCCGGTGCCGGCACCTCGGCCAGGTGCAGGCTGCCGTCGGGTTCCACCACAAAGCTCTTCATGTTCGTCCTCCCTCAGCCCACAAAGGGCGCGGCTGCCGTCTCCATCATCAGAGTGAAGGACTGTGCCTCGGTGGAGGTGCCGCTGCGGTCAAAGTGCGGCGAGCCGCAGGCCCCCTGCACAAAGCCCTGGGCATCCACCTTGGCCAGGGCACCTTCCCGCATACGGTGGGCGGCGGGCAGCCAGCTCTTATCCAGCCAGCCGCCGGCCACGCTGTGGTAGATGGCAAAGGCCAGCATCTGCGCGAGGTTCGTCTCCACAAAGGTCGTCGGGTCATCCACCACATCGTGGAAGAGACCGTCGGGCCGCTGGTGGGCAACGCACCCCTCCAGCACCTCCTTGAGATAGCCAATCAGTTCCTCCCGCTCGGCAGCCATGCCCGCCGGCAGCATGCCGATGAGCCGGGCAAAGCCCGCCGCCGCCCAGCCGTTGCCGCCGCCCCAGCAGGCCTTCCGCCGGAACTCACCCCGGTCCTCGCTCCAGATGTGGGCATACATCTTCCGGTCCGCCAGCCACAGGCGCTGCCGCAGGCCGCGAATCTGGCGCATCGCTTCTTCAAAGTGACCATAGACGCCCAGCGTCGGCGGCAGCATATAGAGGCTGTCCGACCACATCTCACCGGCGTCGGTGTTGTGGTAGAGGGTGCCGTCCTTGCCCCGCGGCGCGGTGATCAGCAGCCACTCAGCCAGGCGCGCGGCGGCCTGGGTATAGCGCTCGTCGCCGGTCACCCGTGCGGCGTGCAGCAGAATCTCGGCGTGGGAGCCCGGGTCGGTGCTGGCAAACTGAGCCTCCACCATACCGGGCCGCCCGTCGGCAATCTGCCGCACAATGGAATCGTGGGCAAAGAGCGTGGCCCAGTCCCCTTGACCCGAGTAGAGCAAGGCTTGCCCTGCCACCCCTTGCTCCCAGCATTGCCGCTGCATGCTCAGCAAGGCGTTGGTCACGCGCGTCATAAGTTCGGTTCCCATCGTTGGTCCCCTCCTGTTTTGTTGTAATGTACGTACATATTGTACAAGGAACCGCTGCCGTTGTACAGTGGATTTGTCTAACCATACCCGCAAAAACTCCGTTGCATTTTCATGCAGTTTCTTGTATTCTATTCGCACATCCGGCGGGTCCGGACCCCGGCAATGACGTTGGGCGTACTGCCAATCCATGCCGGGGCGCATCAACCACGAACCCCGCATGAGGCGGGGTTTTGCGTTGCCCGTCATAAGGATCGGGCCGCCCGACGTTTGAAACAGGAGGAACACCCATGAAGAAGACCGCTCTTCCCCTCTGCGCGCTGCTGCTGGCGGCGCTGCTGGCCGGCTGCACCGCCGCGCCCGCCACCGCCGTACCGGTTGTGACCGAGTACAAAGGTGAGAACACCATCCCCTATCCCACGGGGTACGACACAAAAAGCTCGGGGGCATCAAGCTACCAGAATTGCGGCGACCACCTGACATCGCCCTACTTTGCCCATCCTGATGTCTATAACATGAAGTCCACCGACACGCTGACGCTCCTTCCCCAGTTCAAGACCTACCAGCAGACGACTGAGTGGTCCTGCGGCAACGCCACGGCGGTGATGGTGCTCAACCACTACGGCAACACCCAGTGGGATGAACTGGAGATTGCCGACATCATGCGCAGCAACCAGGACCTGGACGGCGACAACACCGAAACCCCCGGTGAGGCCAACGAGCAGGGGGAATGGGGCACTTCCACCACCGGTGTGGTGACGTTCTTCACCCAGATCGGCTGGAACGTGCAGTCCAGCATCGACGAAGGGCAGAAAGACTTCCAGGAGAGCCTGGCCGACCCGGCGGTGTTCACCCAGTGGGTAACGGAGAACCTGAAGGACAACACCCCCGTGATGGTGGAGTGGATCGACTGGGGCGGCCACTGGCAGGCCATCATCGGCTACGACACCATGGGCACCGACGACAACTTTGAGGATGACGTACTCATTCTGGCCGACCCCTACGACGCGACCGACAGCCTGCAGGATGGGTACTACATTTTCTCGGCGTCGCGGTTCTACTACATGTGGTTTGACGCCCACATCCTGCCCACCGACCAGCAGACGATGCAGTGGGTCATTGCCAAACCTTAATTCGCGGCGATCGCTTCGTGCTCACCGCGAGCAGGAGAACTCGGCACAAGTGAAGTTTTGTCCCTTGGCGCACAGGTCGCCAAGGGGCTTCTATATGTCTTTGGTCGTGCGGGGTTTGACGGAGGGAGACGCGCCTGCGGGCGGGAGGGTGTTGTGCCACGGGTTTGGCTGTGGGGTGCCGCGGCGGGATAAACCCGCTCGCGGCTGCAGGGGCTCGGTACACGCT
>JAEWRW010000007.1 GCA_023398815.1 Bacillota bacterium | reverse complement strand
GGCGGCAGCCGCGAAAGCGCAGCGTCAGCGGAGCGCGAGCGTTTGTCCGCTGTGGATTTCCACAGCCTGTGCAAAACGCAGGCCGTCGGCATCGGCGGCGCAGGGCACGGGGTGGCCATCCAGCGTGACGGCGGGCGCGCCACTGGGGAGCGTGAGGCCCAGCGCCTGCAGGGTCCACGAGCCGCCGAGCACCGTGAGCGTCACGCGGCCGGCCTCGTCCCGCTCGTAGATGCCCCAGCCCGTGCCGGCGGCGAAGGGGCAGCGGAAGGGGCCCTCCACCACCGGTGCGAAGCGCAGGATGCCCTGGCCGAGGTCGGCGGTGAAGCCGAGGAAGCTCGGCAGCAGCGAGAAGGCCGCCATGGAACGGGCGTAATTGCTGCCGCACTCCACCTCGTTGAAGGGGTTGCGGGTGCGCCCGTCGTAGCGGCTGCGCACGGCGGACACCATCTCCACGGCTTCGTCCACCATGCCCTCCTGCACCAGGTGGCTGGCGGCGGAGTACTCAAAGCCGTGCATGGTCTCCTCGGAGTAGGGCGCGGTGATGACCGGGCGGCGGCGGCCCTCGGGGTAGGCGCAGATGAGCGTGCCGCCCTCGTCGTTGACGCAGTAGAGCCGGCAGGGGTTGAAGAAATCGCGCATGGTGGGCACGAAGTTGTAGCGGTGGATGCTTTGCAGGGCGCTTTGCACCTTCTCGCGGGGGTAGATGTCGCCCAGCCCGCTGAGGTTGGCGTGCCACTGGCCCAGCACCTGATCCACCGAGCTGCCCTCGCCGATCTGGTACTTGAGCTCGCCGTGCTCCTCGTCCCAGTAGGCGGCCTCGATGCCCAGGCCGATGAGGGCGTCGGCGTGGTAGGGGGCCAGGGTGCTCTTGTCGTCGATGTCCACCCGGTGATAGAAGTATTCGCCGTTGAAGAGGTGCTCCCCCGCCCAGGCGCTGCCCCGGGCGAAGATGGCCTCGTACTCGGCCTGTGCTTCCTCATCGCCCAGCACCGCCGCCATGCGGGCCGCGGCCTTCAGCGCCGCCAGATACATGCCGGTGAGCCAGGAGTTGGGGCCGAAGAGTTCCATATCCAGCGTATGGTGCTGGCGGCCCGTCAGTACGCCGGTCTTTTCCGGGTCCCAGCGGCAGTCGTTGTGCTCGCTCCAGGCGTAGGCGATCATCTTCTTCACCCGGGGCCAGTGGCCGCGCAGCCATTCCCGGTCGCCGCAGAGCAAATAGTCGCGCCAGAGCTTGATGACCCCGCCGAACTGTCCGTCGGCGCAGGGCAGGAAGTCCCAGTGCTTGCGGCCCACCGGCAGCTGCAGACGGAAGCGCATGCCGCCGTGCTCGTCCATGTTGTGGGTGAAGTCAAGGTCGCGCATGGAGCGTTCCAAATCCGGGAACAGGTAGCAGAGGGCGTAGGCGTAGTTCCACACGTGGGTGCAGGAGCCCTCGCAGCATCCGGAATCGGTGTGCAGACCCTCCCAGCCATAGAACGACCCGTCGGGCAGCCGCAGCGTCAGCGGCGTCACCAGGGTGGAGAGGGTGCTGAGCGCCGCGTCCCGCACGGCTTCGGGCAGGGTGGCGTCGGTCACGGCCGCCACAAAGCGCTCGGTGCCCGCCCACAGTTCCTCGCGCCGGGGCACGACATGGTCGAGCACGGCTTCCACCGAGGGGAAGCGCACGGCGTAATGCTTGCGCCAGCGGTTCTCCAGCCCTTCCTCGGGCTTGGGCGGGGCCCAGTCATTCTCCAGGATGGGGTAGTACCAGGCTAGGGCAAAGTCGGCGTTCCAGGTCTGGCCCGGCTCCACCCGTGCGGTCAGCGCGATGCTGGAGGTGTCCGGCGTCTTGCCCGGCTCGCCGTAGCGGCGCTCCGGCAGAGGGGCGGTGCTGTTGAAATCCTTCCAGAAGACGTTGAGGCCGTCAAACCACGCGCCCCGATACCAGTGCACCTGGTGGCTGACCTGCCCCGCGCCCCACACGGCGGCACCCATCGCGCCGTACTGGCGGGGCTGGTCGGGGTGGGCGAAATTCTCCAGCACCAGGGCGCCACCCTCGGGCCGGGGGAGATAGCGCGCCGCCGCGCCGTCGGCCGGCAGGGGGTTCGTCAGCGACAGGCACACCGTGTAGGTCAGCGGCCGGTCGCCGGTGTTGGTGACGGCCCAGCGGAAGAGAGCTGCCGGAAGCGAACTTTCGTCGCTGCGCAGTGGCACAAAGGGGCTGAAGGCCGTCAGCTCCGCCTGCCCGGGGAAGCCTTCGTAGGCATAGGAGAGCCGTGCCACCGGCCACGCCGCGTCAAAGCAGACCTGGGGGAAGTGGGGCAGGCCGCCCAGCGTCTCCCTCGGCTGGCCAAAGCCATAGCAGCCAAAGGCCTTGCCGCTGACATCGCCCATGCGGCTGCCGGGCTCGTCGCCCTGCAGGGCACGGGCCCACACTTGTCCGTCGTCATCCACAGCCTTGATGGCAAAGTGCGTCATGCCGTTAGAGGTGTTCTTGTTGGCCACCCCGGCAATCTCCCAATCCACCAGCCGGCCGGCCCCATTGAGGGACAGGCACCCCGCGCCAATGCCCCCCAGCGGCAGCCGCAGCTCCCGCAGGCAGTCACCCTCGTACCGCTTCGTGTGCATTCTCATTGCCCTCCCGTGCGTTGTTGGCACCAGTATACCGCGCTGCCGCCCGCCGCAACAGGGGGTGCGCGTACTTATTACCGGCAGGGGAACCGGGAGCTTTGGAGTCGATGAAGTGTCGAATGACTACTAGTTGTGTCGAATGTGTTCGTTCCCCCACAGAATGTGGTATATATATGCATACAAAGAAAGGGGGTGTATACCGTGTTACAGCCTCGGATCCGACCCGCGCGGCCCAATGACAACAGACGCAACTCGACTCACATCAACCGTCTGCGTAGCTGCCACAACCATCCGGAGGAAATCGGTATGCTACTGGCTCTTGCCCGGGAGGAAGAGGAGAGAAGCAAGCTCCCGGACGCGCTGCGGCGGCAGGCCAGATAGCGCCAACACCAGCGCCACGCGGCCCCCGGCCGCGACGCCAAACAACACGTTTTTGACGATGTCATGCCCGCCTTTGGCGGGCATTTTGGTGATAAGTCGCTCGCATTCGCTCGCTTTCGCGTCCGCCGCATCCGCGACGGCCGCGAGTTTGGAGTTCTCGTCAGGATAGTTGGTTTGCCCGCCACCGCGCATGTCGCTGGCGGGCATCTGATTGCCCGGCTCGTGCCGGGTTTTACGGGGAGACGTCGCTGCGGCGGGAGGGGTGAGTGCTTCAAGCAAGCCGTTTCGTGCCGCTGCGGGGTAAACCCGCGACGCGGCTGCAGGGGGTGGCACACGCAGAAGCCCTCTCCCCAACCCCTCCCCCAAAACTGGGGGAGGGGCAAAAGATGTTGGCGTACGCAGCGAAAACCCGGCGTACCGTCCCTCGGGCGCGTTCGAGTTTCTCCCTGGCGACCGGTGCCACATAGCTGGCGACAGCCCTCGGCCTTGCGCCGTACGGGCGCTTGGGCTGTGGCGAGAGGGGCTGTGTGCCACGGACGGGCTGCCGGGTGCCACCGCCGGATGAACCGGCTGGCGGCTGCGAGTTGTAGCACACGCAGAGACCCTCTCCCCAACCCCTCCCCCAAAATTGGGGGAGGGGCAGCGCAGTTGGCTTCCACAGCGGAAGCTGGGCGTACCGTCCTTTCGGGCGCGTTCGAGTTTCTCCTTGGCGACCGGTGGCACTTTGCCTGCGACAGAGGGGCGGGATGTTTGAGTCTTTCCGTTGCGGAGCATAAGGAAAGACGAGTTACCGCCCTCTGCTGCTGAGCTGCGTTCCGGTCGTCAAGTCTTGGAAACTCGTCCGCGCCTCCAAAAGCGTTTTGGGCACTTTTGCGCCTCAAAAGTGCCGCCCAGCGCAGCGCGTTCTCTTTATGAGCTGGATCAGGATGCTAAACCAAAGGTTTGGCAGCGAATCGTGTACATAGGCTCCGCTCAATTTCTGTTTTCGCTTCGATGGCCCACCGCCATAAACCCCTTGCACCAGCCCCCGCCCCCCGGCTAGACTGCCGCGAACAGGAGGGATGGCATGGAGAACGAACGGGAAGCAGGGGTGAGGGCACCCGCTGAAGGATTGCCAGAGCAAGGAAACAAGCCAAAACCCATGGGACAACCACGCCGCCGGGCCGCGGGTACCAAGCGCCGCACGGCGGGGCAGACGGCGCTGGCCGTGGCGCAGGAACCCGGCGCGGAGGCTGTGGAGGGAGCGGGGCAGAATGCCCAACGGGGGCCCGGCAGGCCACCGGGCAGGGCGGCGCGGCGCGAATGGGCCGGCATTGTGGCCACGGCTGCGCAGGCCGGCCGGCTCGAGGACGACGCGGCCCCGCTGGCCCGCAGCTTTGCCCGGCAGATTGACCGGATGGAAAGCTGCCTCGACGGGGCATACCGGCGGATGAAGGTGGACGGAACGGTGGCCACGCCCGACTGGCTGGACAAGATGGGCAAGGCCGAAAAGCAGCTGGCCGACCTGCGGGACCGGCTGGCGGCCATGCTTGCCGGGGGTGGTCGCTTCGTGCTGGAGGGGTTCCCGCCGCCCCCGCTGCAGGAGGAGGACGACCATGGGCTTTGACTACCGCCCCACCGGGCGGCAGCGGGCATTCCACGCCTGCGGGGCCGACGAAGCCCTTTATGGCGGGGCGGCCGGCGGCGGCAAAAGCACGGCACTGGTGACCGACGCGTTCCTGAAGTGCGCCGCCAACCCTAATGTCACGGCCTACCTTTTCCGCCGCACCTACCCGGAGCTCAACGACACACTCATTGCCACGGCCCGGCGGATGATCCCCCCGGAGGCCGGGCGTTATGTGGCCGCAAGCCACGACTTTCGCCTGCGCAACGGCTCGACGCTGCGCTTCCGCCACCTGCAAAACGACGGGGACGTGGTGCGCTACCAGGGGGCGGAGATGCAGTACCTCTACATCGACGAGCTGACGCACTTCCCCCGGGCGGTGTACGACTACCTCAAGACCCGGGTGCGCGCCCGGCGCGACCAGCGGGTGCGACCCTTGGTGCGCTGCGCCACCAACCCCGGCGGCATCGGCCACGGCTGGGTGCGGCAGTACTTTGTGGACCCCTGCCCCGAGGGCGGCACGCGGGAGGAATGGGTGCACTCCGACACGCTGGGCCGCAGCCGGCGGCACACCGTGGCCTTCCTGCCCGCCGGGGCGCGGGATAACCCCCACTTGGCCGAGGGCTATGTGTTTGAACTGGAGCGCAAGCCCCCGGCCCTGCGCGAGGCCCTGTTACTGGGGCGGTGGGACGCCTTTGAGGGGCAGGCCTTCACCGAGTGGCGCGACGACCCGGCCCACTACGGCGACGGAGTGGGCACCCACGTCATCGCGCCCTTCCCGGTGCCTGCCGATTGGCCGCGCTGGTGCTCCTTTGACTTCGGCTACGCCCGGCCCTTCAGCGTGGGGTGGTGGGCCGTGGGGCCGGACGGGCGGCTCTACCGCGTGGGGGAATGGTACGGCTGCACCGGCGTGCCCAACGAGGGCCTGCGGCTGGATCCGGCGGCCATTGCCCGGGGAATGCGGGAGCGGGAGGCCGCGCTGGGCGGGCCGCCCCCCATCCGCGTGGCCGACCCCAGCATCTTTGACGAGAGCCGGGGCCGCAGCGTGGCGCGGTTGATGGCCGACGAGGGCATCCACTTCCGCCCCGGCGACAACGCCCGCCTGCCCGGCAAGATGCAGCTGCACTACCGCCTGCGATGGGGCGATGACGGCCGACCAGGGCTGCAGGTCTTCCACACCTGCCGGGCCTTCCGCCGGACGGTACCGGCCCTCATTTACAGCACGGCACGGCCCGAGGACATCGACACCGACGGCGAGGATCACATCTACGACGAGACGCGCTACCTGCTGATGGCCAACCCCCTGGCCGCCCGGCAGACGGCCCCGGCCACGGCCGGGGAGTGGCGGCCCGCGCCCCTTGATCCCTTTTCCGACCCGACCCGCCCGGCGCGGCGGCCCATCCTGCCGGAGTGAGCGGGCTTAAGACGGGGGCCTGGCCGCACGATATATGATGTACACAAATTGGCCGTGCGGAAAGGCGGTGCCGGAATGGGCGGGAAGAGCAAACGATGGGCAGGGGTCGCGGTGGCGTTGCTGCTGACACTGGCCCCGCTGACGCTGGCGGCCTGCACCCCCAAGGACGAGGAACCCCCTGCGCCGACGGCCACCCTTGAGGCCACCGCCACCGAGATCCCCGAGGTGCCCTATGGTGTGGACGGCCTGGCTGTGGGCAACCAGGACAAGCTGGAGTCCCTGCTCTACGCCATGAAGCTCAGCAGCCGCGAGGAGTTGGCCGACATGGCCGATAAGTATGACCTGAAGGGCAAGGATTTCAACCTCCTCAGCAAGTACGACGACACGTTCTTCAAGAAGAATGTCGTCATCGTGGTGCTGGCCGACGCGGGCGGCGGCATCGACTTTGACGTGACCAGCGCCCACGTGGTGGGCCAGCAGCTCATCCTCTCCATGTGGGAAACCGGGAAGCTCGACGAGACCCAGCCCGAGATCAGCGGGCTCATTGTGAGCTTCAACCGGGAGGACATTGCCGCAACCGAGAACGCCGAGATCCATTTGGAGGCGACGGTGAAGTAGTTGCGACGACCGCCTGCGGCCGTCACGGGTTATGTCATCTTTGCCGTTGCACGGCAGAGACGACTTTGGAGAACCCGTCATAGCGAACGCATTGCCGCCCGGCGCATATGGCGCCGGGCGGCCTGTCTTGCATCGCGGAAGACGATTCGTCGAAATCATTGGGGCAACCGAACAACGCGAAGCATTGTGGCGGGGTAGCTTCGGTTGTTTTGTCTTTACAAAGGATCAGTCAGTAATCTGGCCTTTCAATGGGTTTGACTTGGCCGCGTTTTCTGGCCCCCGAACGGTATCCAAGAGGAAAAACCCGGCGCAAAAAGCCAGAACCTGGCCAATCAGAACAGTATACACGCGAATTGCACTTGGGAAAATCGGGGTGAAGTATAGTAGGGGATCAGGCCCAACAAAAACAGCTCCGCCGCAATATAGCGCCAGCCCACTCTTTTATCACGGTACTTCGTCAGTCTGGGTAGGCCAAGAACCGCCCCGGCCAAAAAGTAGAGAAACAGGACAAGCGCATTCGCAAGCCAGAAAAGAAAAGCGCTACGAATGGTCTCTTCCATCAGTTTGTTGAGCAAGGAGATGCCGACGATCAAAACAACGGATGCAAGGAGCTGAATGATGGGGATCTTCTTCATAGGAACCCTCCGTGAATGTCGGTGATATGCGTATAGGCTTCTCTCACGTATCTTAGAATCTGTAATGATGACTTGCTCAATAGTCAACGTATACAGTGTGTTTCCACTTGCTACCATTTGTGATAGCGAAGCTAATTGTCAAATCCGCGCCGATTGGGAAATCTCCAGAATCAATCACGGCCTTCCAAGAGGAAGGAGTTGAGACCGAGAATGTGCCGCCGGTACTGGTGATTTTGCTAGTTCCAAAAACGTTGTACTCTTCTGTATACCATACTTCACCACTTTGCGAAATACCAGCCTTTTGACAATTCAAGGTGTATGTTGCAGAAATGTTTGTTGGAAAATTAATTTAGCATATCAATCTATCGACATGATATAATAAACGCACAAAGAAGACATGAATGCGGCCCTTTTGTCGGGCAATTTCGTCCGTGAAAACATTGGCGGTAGGTTAAAAATGAAACTGTTCAGAATTGGCATGACAGCTCTCCTGTCTTTGTCGTTTGTCCTAATCAATGGTTGCCACATACGCCCACAGGTGGAATCCAACACTGGGTTTCCTTCGGCATTGGTGGAAGAAGCTGTTGTGGAAGCCGATTTGGGGTTTTCCAACAAGGTTTCTTTGCATACAACAATTACAGACGCTCTTCCTGCGGCTCAGCCGGGGGGTGGCTACGGCGTGTCATTGACGGATGAAGACGGCCGCTCCTACCCGGACAAAACCATTGGAACAACGGGGAAATCGAGTTTTTTCCTGACTTTTTACAGCTATGTATCCAAGGAGACGTCATACAAACTGCTGCAATTCATTGATTTTGTCGAGACGCCCCTTACGATTGACAACGAAAACCAACCCGATGGTTTTGATTTCACCATGCCGGAAAACAGCTATGTGAACATCCCGATTTCCACAAACATAGAGACGCCGGGGCTGCACGAGGTTCTTTATGTGTTCGTCCTATCGCCGGAAAACGAGACGTACACCGAAGAAGAACGGCTGAAAATCGGCGGCGACCACATGATTTCCTATCGTTGCTTTTTTGAAGTCAACAACGGCGCTGTCCCGTCTCTGTCCATGGAAGATTTACAGGCGGGTCATGTACAGATCAAGAATAACGCTGTTCTTTCGTCCGTACTGGTCAATAGGGATGCGGATCGTTTGTCCTGTTGGTTGAAAGATGTCGCACAGCCAAACGAAACAATACACGGCTTCGTGCATTTGGGCAACGCCCATTCAGATGAAAAACGGAAATATGCAATCCTTTTGCTCAAGGAATGGAAGCAGGTTGACATTCAGCCTGGGAAGAAGGTGTTGTTTTTGGAGTTGCCGCCCGACCGGGAAGCGACGATACCGGTTGACCTGGTGATGCCAAACCAGAGTGGAATCTGTGATGTGACGCCAATCATGATCGATTCCCCGTACGACCCCTCCTCCACTCGTGTGGTGTCATCCTTCCGAACAGGAATTGAAATTCAACAACAGGAGCCCGCGAACTAGAAACAAAATTGACGGGGAAGAGAGGCCAGGCATGCCCGTTTGCCCCGTGTCCGGCAAGCTGCCAGGCCCGATGCCACGGGAACTCCTTTGCCCATTGGGCGGCCTGCGGAAAGGAAAGCTCGCAGGCAGAGATTGTCCTACCGTCCCTGCGCACTCCCCAGCTCAATCCAGTACCGTAGAAGGATGCCGTCTTTCCAGGGCACTTCGTCAGCCAGCACGCCGCCGCAGGCCATGGCCGTGCGGGCGGAGGGGGTGTTGCCCCGGTCGCAGGTGATGAGCACCCGCGGCAGGCTCAGGGCATGGGCTTCCCCCGGCACCAGCAGCAGCTGGGTGCGGCCCCAACCCTGCCCCCGGCGGCTGGGGCGGATGGCATACCCAATGTGTCCGGCGTGCAATTCCAAATCTGGCGTCAGGCTGTGGCGCAGCTGGATGGTGCCCACGATCTGGTTGTCGTCGTCCACCGACAGGAACGTGGTGGCGTGGATGCTATCGGGGGAGAGACGCTCGGCCTCGATGGCGCGGACGACCTCCAGCCAAGGGGCCAGATCGGGGCAGCGGTGCAGGTTGCAGCTGCCGTTGACGCGCTCCTCCCCATGGTCGAAAAACTCCTGCCGGTAGGCGAGGATGGCATCGGCCCATGCCGCCGTGGGGCGCACAAGGCGCAGCCCCGTCATGCCACCACCACCGGGAGCTCCACCCAGTCGCCCGGTTGGGCCAACGCCTGCCGCCCGGCCTGCTGCATGGCGAGGATGGCCAGCGTGTCGGCGGCGGGTACCGGCGGGTTGCCATCGGCAAAAAAGGTGAGCAGCGCGTGCATGAAGTTCATGTAATACTCCAGCACGGCAAGGGATTCGGTGCTCCCCTCGGCCCCGGTGGCCGAGACTTCCAGCGTGAAGGGCAGGCCCTGGCCCTGGGCAAAGGACGCGGAACGACCGTCCTCCCACTGATACTGGAGTCGGCGGGCGTCGCTATCGGGCAGGGCGCGGCAACGGCTGGCCCCCGTGCCCAGCAGGGCTTCCAGCATCTCAAACTGGTGGATGGAGTAGTTGACCATGTCGCCGGGGCCGGTGGTGGCGCAGTGCCGCGCCGGGCCGGGGTGGTTCATCTGCCAGGCCAGCAGCTCCATGCACCAGCGCTGGGCCGAGCAGGAGAACACCGGCGTGCCGTGGGCACGGGCGTGGGCAAACATGCGCGCGCCGGCGTCGAGGTCGGGCGCAAAGGTCTTGTCGCAGTAGACGGGCTTGCCGCCGGCCAGGGCCTGGTGGGCCAGGGCCTCGTGGGGCAGGCAGTCATCGGCGCACAGCACCAGAATGGCGTCCACCCCGGCGATGAGCTCCCCGACACTGGCGGCCCGCTCCACCCGGTGGGCGGCGCACCAGCCGTCGGTCGTCAGCCCTTCAGGGGCGTCACTCTCGGCCCAGGCGGCCACAATTTCCGCCGGCAGGCCATAGAGACGGCTGGCGAGCCGCAGATAGTCCGGGTAATGGTTGGTGTGCCAATTGTCGAGCCACCGGTCCACAAAGCCGATGCGAAGCATGGATGACCTCCCTGTGCAAGCGGATTTACGGCACGAAGCCAAAGGTGCCCTCCACCACGCCGGGCAGCAGGCGGTAGACCGAGCCACCGGTTTTGGCGTTGAAGTATTCCAGGGTCTCCCGCGCGACCTTCCACTTCTGCGGCACCAGTGGATGGATGCCGTGGCGAATGACCACATCGACATAGCGCTTCTCAATAAGGCAGAAACCTTCGGCGTCGGCCAGTGCGTCACACAGCTGGATGAGCCGGTCGTAGTCGTCATAGACGATTTCCAGCAGGGTGCGGCGCAGGAAATCATAGTCCTCGGCGGAGCAATCCCACGCGCCGGTGAAGCACTCCACGTCGTTGAGGTTGAAGCTGTGGGTCAGGCAGATGCGCGCCGCCACGCCGTACCCGCGCTCCATCAGGTGGCGGTAGCCGTCGACGACATGGCGCATGGCGGAAAAGCCGTAGTAGCGGCCGATGTCGTGCAGAAGGCCAAGGGCGTAGGCGGCGTCGGCGTCCATGCCGTCGCACCGCTCGGCAATCAACCGTGCGGCTCGCCCCGCGTTGCGGCTGTGGTCGGCCCAGGGGCCGGGGTTGCGGGCTTCGGCCTCGGCCAGCATGGCCTCGGCCTGGGCGGGCGTGGGGACGCCGGGGAAAGTCGTCATACGCTCGTTCCTCCTTCGTCATGCAGCCAGCCCGCCAGCAGGGCTTTCCCCGCTTCGCGGCAGTCGGCTACCTCGTGCAGCATGGCCTGGTAGAAGGCCGCCGCCGACGCCCGCCGGGCCTGGGCGATTTGCCTGCCGCGGGCGGTGTGGAAGCGGTCGTAGAGACGCTCCAGCTTGAAGCGGTATTCGTGGAAAAACGAAGGGGCGTCATCGCCGTCGCCGTTGGAGACTGAACCGTCGGGCCGCACCCAGTAGAGGGGCTGGTCGTGCTGACCCTTGTAGACAAGGGTGCGGGCGATGCCAAGGGTGCCGGTGGCGTCAATCTTGTCGGCGTCAAAGAGAAGCTTCGCTTCGAGCGTCTGCGGGGGGCGGTCGGCGCGGTAACGGTGCGTCTCCACACAGGCGCGCACCCCGGCGGCAAAGGCCGCTGGCCACCCGGCGGAGAGCAGGAATCGCTCGGCTCTCTCCCCACCCACCAGGGCGTGGCAGAGCGTGGGGTCGGCGGTTTGCGCGGGCCGGCCAATGTCGTGCAGCAGGCAGGCGGCAATGAGCACATCGCGGTCGACATCGGGCTCGGTGGTGGCAATGTCCAGCGCCACGTGGAGCACCCGGTACACATGCTCCCGGTCGTGGGCGCTGTCGGTCAGGGTTTGCGCCAGGTAGTCTTCCATCTGCGCGTATTGCTCCCGCGTCATAGGCCCTCCTCTTTGGCGATATGGAATATTGTACCAGAATAGGAAGGCGGGGGCTAGAGCAACTCCTGCACGCGGCGCAGGTCTTCGGCCACCATGGTGCGCTTGGATTTCTCAATGAGCAGGTTGCCGCCGGTGATGACATAGCTGGGGAACACCCGCAGGCCGCCCCAGTGGAAGTCTCCGCCGCGAATCTTGTAGGTGGCTCCAGAGGGCACAACGTTGCGGCCCGTCTGGGCCTTGGCGAGCTGGTTGACGGCCTTGCGGGCCACGTCGCCCGCGAGCAGGACGGCCTGAAGATGGGGGAAGAGCGAAAGCTCCCGCGCCAGCAGCGGCAGGTGGGCCGCCAGCACCGCCGGATCCACGGCGTATTCGGTCTTGGGCGTCTTGATGGCCGTGGTGAGGTAGAACCCCCTGCCCATGAGGTCGCCCAGCGACTGGGCCTCCAACCCCGCGTCGGCAAAGAGGGCCAGCGCCGAGCGCAGATCTGACGGGTCGCCCGGGGCCCAAAAGGCGTCGGCGGGGTCGGGCGGCGGGCCTTCGTTCACCACCACCACCCGGATGGCATCGGGGTCGACGGTGACCTCTGGCAGGCGCAAATCGCTGGCGGGCAGGCCAAGCTCGCCGGCCAGGGCGGCGAGTTCCTCGCGAATGAAGAGCATAGGGGCACCTCCTCATCGTTTGGCACCATCGTACACCGCCGGGGGCGGCATGGGAAGGGGGTGGGCGGCTTCCCCCGCACAGGGAGGGCAAAGTGCGGGCGAGCCCTGTCTATACGCGCTGGCCCCCGCCGTGGCGATGGGGTATACTGGTGGCATCAAACCTTGGGAGGACGCCATGGACAGAAAAGCCGGCGATGCCGATCAGATTACCCGCGAATACTTTGACGCCCTGTTGGTGGAGCTGCGCCACCTGGACGCGGTGAAGCCCGACACCTCGCTGGAGCTCTATGGCCACACCTTTGCCACGCCGGTGATGATGGCGGCCCTCTCGCACCTGAAGGGAAAGGGCGGCGAGGGCGACGGCATGGTGCAGATGGCCCAGGGGGCCCTGGCGCGCAACGCCGTGAACTGGGCGGGCATGGGCGACGAGGCCCAACTGGACGCCATCCTTGCCACCGGGGCCAAGACGATCAAGATCATCAAGCCCTACGCCGACCGGGAGCGGGTGTACCGCAAGATCGCCCACGCTGAGAAGAACGGCGCGCTGGCCGTGGGCATTGACATCGACCATGCCTTTGGCGGCAGCGGCGACTACGACGTGGTGCTGGGCCACCCCATGCGGCCCGTCACCACGGCGGAGCTCAAGGACTTCGTGAAGGCGACCCGGCTGCCTTTTGTCATCAAAGGGGTGCTGAGCGTGCAGGACGCGGTGAAGTGCGCTGAGGCCGGGGTACAGGGCATCGTGGTGAGCCACCACCACAGCATCCTGCCCTATGCCGTGCCGCCGCTCGTCGTGCTGCCGGAGATTGTGAAAGCCATCGGCGGACGGCTGCCGATCTTTGTGGACTGCGGCATTGCCCGGGGCATGGATGTCTTCAAGGCCCTGGCGCTGGGCGCGACGGCGGTCTCCGCTGGCCGCATCGTCATGCCCCCCCTGCGGGAGGATGGCCCCGATGGCGTGGCCCGCGTCATCGACGAGATGACCCGCGAACTGGCAGGCGCCATGGCGCGCACCTGCTCGCCGGACATCCGCCACATTGACGCGGCGTGCATCCGCACGCCTTTCGCGTTTACCGCTTCGCGATAAACGCGAGTGGGAACGCTCGTTACTGGGTTCGTTTTCGCCCCCTGACGCACATTGAACTGCACCCTAGATTGTGGACAGGGAAAAAAGCCCCCAGTCGCAGGGAATCGAAGAATTACGCAAACTGGCATCGTTTTTCAAACGGTGTCAGTTTTGTTTTGAGGCAAAGTCTGTGATGGTTGTAGAAATCAATGTAGTCATGCACCAACCGACGAGCTTCCTGGAAAGAAGCAGGCTTGGTCAAATGGAAACTTTCGCACTTGAATGTGCCGAAGAAGTTTTCCATTGATGCATTGTCAAGAGGGTTGCCCGCCCTTGACATGGAGGGAGAAATGCCGTAGCGTTGAAGCAGTTTCAAATATGCTGGCGAGGTATATTGAAACCCTTGGTCGCTGTGGAGGGTCAGTCCACCAGCGACCTTCTCCTTTTTGCAGGCAGACAGGATGGTGTCCAGAACCAGATTCAGGGAATGTGCGCTGCTCATTTTATACGCAACGATGGAGCCGTCAAACAAATCTTTGACCGCCGACAAGTAGAGGATGCCATCTCTTCGTGTGGGTAGATAAGTGATGTCTGTCACCCATTTTTGATTGGGTTGCGTAGCACTGAAGTTTCGGTTCAGAACATTGGGGAACCGGTTTGTTTTTGGGGCATATCGAATCCAGGATCGTCTGCGGCGCACCCGTGATAATTGATTGGTCTTGTTCATCACTCGCAGGATTGCTTTGTGATTTACCTGCCTGCCCTCCGTTCGGCTTAGCCACAGTTGCACCCTGCGATACCCGTACGTTCCACCCGTTTTCCGGTGAAAGTCTTCTATCAGTGTGGCGAGGTCGGCGTCTTTGTCCGCCGCATCGATTTGCCCCACCCATCGATAGTAACCGCTGCGGGACACCGTAAAGTACTGGCACATTTCTCTGATGGTGTATTTGGTCTGAAACCGATAGATGATCCGATACTTCATGCTTGCCTTCACCCCCTCTCGCTTTCCTGGTGAAAAGAGCGCAGCAACTCTACTTCCATCCGTAAACGCTGATTTTCTCTCTGCAACGCCACCAACTCGTTGATTGGTTTCTTCTTTGGTCTGCCTTCCCGTCCCGCGGTCTCTGCCTTTTGCGCTTTCCGTTTCCGCTTTAAGTACGCCCTCACGGTTTCTTTTCCGGGCAGACCCAATTCTTCCGCTATCTCTCGCTTCGTTCGACCCTGTGCTACCCGTTCCTCTATGATTGTCCTTAGCTCTTTTACATGTGTGTATCGTCTCTTCTTCTCGGTTGACATGAAAAACCTCCTGCTGTATTGATCCTACAACAGGAGGTCTTCTTTTGCACTGTCCGTTTTTTGGGGTGCAGTTCACAGGTCGTCAGGGGGCGTTCGTTTTCGTGGGTCGGCGGGGTTTTTACGAAGGGAACGCCCTGTCTGCGGGCCTTACGCCGCGTCCATGCGGCTTGTGGTTTGCTGCGCAAACCACACACGGCCCTTGGCCTTGCGCCATCCGGGCGCTGGACGGGGAGGGGCGAGTGCCACGGGCGGGGGTAGGTGTGCCGCTGCCCACTGGCCCCACATCGCGGCAGAGCGATTCGGTAGAATCGCTTGAGAGCGATGTGAGCAACGCGAAGCGTTGCGATGGGCGGATAAACCGGCGACGCGGCGACTGGGCGGCGGTGCACGCCTTTCGCGTCGGCCGCCTTTGGTGACCGCCGCGAGTGAGGTCACCTTTGCCGCTGTACGGCAAAGGTGAATTAGGAGTGCTCGTTCCTATGAATGGCTCGCCCCCTGACACGCATGTTCAGACGCTTGGCTGGTCGCAACCCTTCGGGTTGCTACTCGCCCATGCAACACGGGATGGCGTCAACCAAGCCCCCGAAAGGGGAATGCGGTGCATTTCCCTAGCCCGCCGGGATGCGGGCGTAAGGGGGCGCAGGCGTCAGGGAGCATTCGTTTGCGCTGGTCGTGCTTGGCGTTTACGGGGGGAACGCCGCTGCTTGCGGGGAGGATGAGTGACACGGGCGAGCTTTGGTGTGCCGCTGCGGGATAAATACGTATTACCCCCGTGTTGCGGCAGACGATTCGTCAGAATCGTTGAGAGCGACACGGGCATTGCGAAGCAATGCGATGGGGCGACGCGGCTGCCGGGGAGGCACGCACTGTGCGGCGTGAACACAGGTAGTCAGTCAGCCCATCACAATGCTTCGCACCTTACAGGCACCTCGCCCACACCGTGCATCTGCCCATCGGGGTGCTTGGTGCCTTGCGTTGGCAGGCTGGCTGGAGGGGTCTCCGTCGTTTTGTCTATCCAGCGGATGTTTCGAGAGTCCCAGGAAGGGTACATAAAGAGGGATGTAGTAATCTTATGTTCGCTGGAGGACTTGTCGTGAAAAGATTGATGAGGAACGGGCCCCTACTCCTTGCGGTGGTGCTGGTGGCAGCGCTGCTGGCGGTGCCGACGGTCGCGCGGGCCGAATCCTCCGGTGACTTTGCCTACAGCGTGAACCCTGACGGCAACACCGTGACGATCACCGGCTACAGCGGGTCGGGCGGCGCGGTCACCGTGCCCGCAGCCATCGACGGCAAGGCGGTGACGGCGATCGGCGACGACGGCGTGTTTGTGGGCAACACGGACATCACCAGCGTGTCGCTGCCCGACAGCATCACGAGCATTGGTCTGTGGGGCTTCTGGGATTGCACGAACTTGACGCAAGTGAACATCCCCGCAGGCCTGACGCAGCTGGGGGACATGGTTTTTGCCGGCTGCTGGAGCCTGACCCAGGTGGACATCCCCGCGGGCATCGTGAACATTGCGAATACTGCCTTTGATAACTGCTTGGGGTTGACGGCCATCCACGTGGCCGCGGGAAACCTGAACTATTGCTCGCAGGACGGCGTACTGTTTGACGCCGGGATGACGCAGATCCTTGTCTACCCCATGGCAAAGCCCGGGTATTATGAAATCCCCGACGGCATTGGCACGATCACCGGAACCACCTTCTCTCGCTGCACGGGGATTACCGGCATCTTGATCCCCGCCGGCGTGACGAGCATCTACGACGGCGCGTTCCTCTGGTGCGACAACCTGACCCGAATTGATGTGAGCGGCGAGAGCGGCAGTTTCAGATCCGTGGACGGGGTGCTCTTCAACCGTGACGGCACGCGGCTGCTGGCCTTCCCCGGTGGTATGGAGTGCAACTATGGCTCCTACACGATCCCGGCGGGCGTCACGGGCCTGGCCGAGCGTGCCTTCTCGTCCAACCAGAAATTGCAGTATATCACGATTCCCGCCAGCGTGACCGACTATGGGTACGGTGTGTTTGATGGCTGCGGGGGCCTGTTGGGCGCAACGCTGGAGGATGGCGTCACAACGATTGGCAACAGCCAGTTCCGGGGCTGCACCAGCCTGACCGGCATCAACATTCCAGCCAGCGTGACGCAGATCGGCGCGTCGGCCTTTGAGAATTGCACGAGCCTGGGGGCCATCCGGTTCTTCGGCGACCAGCCGGGCACCGACGACCCCGACATGGGGTGGTTTGGCATGTCCGGGGCAAAGCCTGGGTTTCAGGTGTACTACTACATCGGCCGCGCCGCCAGCTGGGCTGGCTACACCGCCACCTCCAAGCAGGAATACTGCGTCGCGCACCTCTTCACATCGGGCGGCGCATCCTACAACGAGCGGCGTCTGTTGAATGTGACCGACGGCCATTTGGAGACGCTGGGCCCGGCCTACCGGGAGGGGCTTTTCTTTACCGGATGGTTTCAGGATAGCGCCTGCACCACGCCGTGGCACTTCGACACCGATGTGGTGACGGCTGCCGATGCCGATGCCGACGATTTGACACCCGACGTCAACCTGTATGCCGGTTGGGCATCATCGACGCCGACGCCCACCCCAACACCTACGCCCACTGTGACGGTGACACCCACTGTGACACGGACGCCTACTGCCACGCCGACGCCCATAGCGACGCCGGGGCCCACCGTGACGCCGACCTCCACGACAACGCCGAGGCCTACTGTGACAGCGACGCCCACGGCAACCCCAAGGCCCACGGCCTCACCCACGCCCACGGCGACTCCGGTCGCACGCTACACGGTTCACTTTGACAGCAAAGGCGGCAGCGCCGTGGGTGCCGTCACCGTGCAGGCCGGCCAGAAGCTTGCGGCCCCCGCTGCGCCCAAGCGCACCAACTACAACTTCGCCGGCTGGTACCGGGATGCGGCGTACAGGACGGTGTGGGATTTCTCCAAGAATACGGTGACAGGGAACATCACGCTGTATGCCAAGTGGGTGGCGCAGCCCAAGGAGTCCACGCTCAAGGCGATCAAACTGTCGGCGGGCAAGCTCTCCCCGTCCTTTGCGGCCAAAGGGACGAGCTACACCGTGAAGCTGAAGGAAACCGACGCCTCGGTCACGATCACGCCGGTGAAGACCCGCGATGGCGCCACGATGACGATCAACGGAGAGAAGGTCGCCAGCCTGAAGGTGTCCCTTGCCAACGGGAAGAGCAAGACGGTGACGGTCAAGGTGACCTGGAACCAAAAGACCACGACGTACCACCTGACGGTGAAGCGGCCCAAGTCGTCGGTGAATACCCTGAGCACGCTGAAACCTTCCGCCGGAAAGCTGAGCCCGGCGTTTGCGGAGGAACGGGCGGCTTACACGGTGACGCTGGACGCCAAAACCAAGTCGGTGAAACTTACCGTGAAGGCAGCAAGCGCCCTTGCCAGGGTGACGATGAACGGCGCGGAGAAGACCGCGCTGACCGTAAAGCCTGCAAAGGGTGAGAGCGTCAAGGTGAAGGTCAAGGTCGTGTCCCAGGCGGGAGAGAGCAGGACTTATACGGTGACCGTGTGGCGGAAGGGGTAGCGCTGGGCGGGTGGTGCCGTCGCGGCTGCCGCCTGACGGCGACAGTCGCGAGTTAGGGGGTACTCGTTAGAAGTGCATTCAAGCCCGCCACCGCGCATGTCGCTGGCGGGCGTTGTTTGTACGGCTCGTGCCGGGTTCGACAGGGGAGACGCCGCCTACGGGTCTTGCGTCGTTCAGGCGCTTGGGAGAGGCGAGTGCTGCTAATGAGATGGCATGGTGTCGCAGGCGGATGAACCGCCTCGCGGACTGTGAGCCATAGTGTATGGATTATTGAGAAAAACGTGCCTGTGGGTGGAGGGCATGAGCACTCCACACAGGCTGTTTTGCGCCTGTGCGAAGCAATCGCCCGGCGGTTGGTGATAGCTCTCGGTGGCGGGATTCAAAGGGATGCAATCCCTTTGGGCGTTTTCTTCGTTCTCCTTCCGGGCGCGTTTCGAGTTTCTCCCTGGCGGCAGGCGGCACTTTTCTGGTGACAGCCCGCACGCCTTACGCCGCCATCCAGGCGGCTATAGCGTTGTTTCACAACGCCATCACGGCGCTTGGCCTTGCGCCTTCCGGGCGCTGGTCGGGCGGGATGTTTTAGGATTCGCATTGTGGAGCAATGCGAATGCGAGTTACCGCCGCTGGCTCCAAAGTGTGTGCCAGTCGCCAGGTCTTGGAAACTCGTCCGCGCCTCTTAGAGCGTTTTGGGCACTTTTGCGCTTCAAAAGTGCCGCTCAGCGCAGCGCGTAACCCTTCGTGCTGGACGGCTGATTCAGTAAATTGGTTCATTCGAGCTTGGCGGTTGCATGTGCGATCAAAAAGCACAGCGCCAGCGAAGTTCGTCTCTTGACAGGGAACGGCAACATTGCTATGCTTGACGTGGCTAAGCCACTAGGCCACCAAGGAGGAACCGATGCCCGAACTCATTCGTGAACCGCTGTACCAACAGATTGTGGAGCTGCTGCGGGGCGAGCTGGCGCAGGGCCAGTGGGCGCCGGAGAGCCGCTTTCCCTCCGAACGGGAGCTGGCGGCACGCTTTGCCATCAGCCGCACCACGGCCAACAAGGTGCTCTCGGTGTTGGCGGCCGACGGGCTGGTGCAGCACCGCAAGGGTCTGGGGGCCTTTGTGGCCGGCAAGCCCCTGCAGCACGACATGGGCGAGCTCTTGTCCTTCACCGAGAAGGCGCGGCGAAGTGGATTCCTGCCCGAGACGCGGGTGCTCGCCTTCCGCCGGGAGGAGGACGGGGCTTGGGGGCAGGCGCTCTACCTCGAGCGGTTGCGGTCGGTGGATGGTGAACCGGTGATCTTTGAGCGGCGGTGGCTGAACGCCGCGCTGTGCCCGGGGCTGACCGAGGAGATGGCCGCGGGCTCCCTCTACGACGCACTCATCAACGGGCTGGGGCTCACGGTGGCCTGTGCCGAGCAGCGGGCCCGCGCCGTGGCGCCCGACGGGCGGGAGCGGGCCCTCCTGGGCATCCGCCAGGGCCAGGCGTGCCTGCGGGTGGAGGGGCGAGGCCTGCTGGCCGACGGGCAGGAGCTATGGCGGGAGGATACGCTCTTCCGCGGTGACCGGTACGAGATCCACGGGGTGCTGACCCCGGCGGGCAGTCCTTTTGGGCGCTATGTGCCCGACGAGACGAAGGGAGGATGACCATGGACGCGACGGCCTTCATCCCCAAAGAGGTGACGGGACTGCTGGTGTCCCAGGTGGGGTATGACGCGGGGCTTTTGAAGCGGGCGCTCCTCCGCTCCACCGACCCGACGCTGGGCGACGGCTTGCGGTTTGAGGCGCGGGACGCCTACAACGGTAAAACCTACTTCACCGGCGATGTGGTGCGCTGGGGCGAGAAGTGGGCCAGCCATTGGTGGACGCTGGACTTCACCGACCTCACCCGCGCGGGCACCTACCGGCTGCACCTCACCCGCGGTGGCGAGGAGTGCATGGTCAGCGACCCGTTCCCGGTGGGCGAGCACATCGTGTGGGACCGCACAGTGGAGACGGTGGCCTTCACCCAGCTGGAGGAACGGGCCCGCCAGGCCCGCCACGGCCGGGGCTATAAGGACTGCGGCAGCGACTGGCGGGAGTGCGGCTCCCACACCTTCGCACTCATTGGGCTTTGTGACCTGCTGCAGTATGGGTTCCCGTATTTTCCCTTGGAGCAGCAGCGGCGGCTGGCCGACCTCATCGCCGTGGGGTGCGACTTCCTGTGTTTGCTCATGGACAAGGCGGAGAGCGCCGGGTACCCGGCCGGGGCCGTGGCCCACGAGATCCCCAACCATTCGCTGGTGCTGCCGGGGGATGTCGTCTCCACCTCTATGGCGCTGGGGTACGCCTCGCGCCTGCTGTTTGACTTCTTCCCCGACAAGGCCGGGGAGTACCTCCGCCGTGCCGGGCTGGCGTTTGAGTACTTCGGCACCATGGAACCTTGGGCCGAGGGCGGCTTCTCCTGCCTCAACAGGGGCATTGAGGAGGGCTACGTGCCCCAGGGCTTTATGACCCGCGACCTGCTGATGGCCCTGTGGGCTGGGCTGCAGCTCTATTCCTCGGGTCGGGTGGGGGTGCGGCCCCGGCTCACGGCCCTGACGCAGGAGATCCTGGCCCGGCAGGTGCGCCAGGACGAGGCCGAGAGCGGTCTCTGGGGCCACTTCTGGGAGTTTGACGACCGGCACCACAGCGAGAAGGCCAACACCCACCACCACGTGGGCCACGATACCGGCACGGTGCTGGGGTTCCATGTGCTGCCGCTGATGGAGTACTGCGAGCGCTTTTGGGACGCGCTGGAGACCCTGGCCATCCGCCAGGCAGTGGGCGACTTCGCCCGGCACTTTGCCCTGCCAGCCTGCGGGGCCAACCCCTTCGGGCTGCTGCCCCAGGGCGTGTTTGGGGCAGAGGGGCTCCTCGACTTCTGCGGCCCGTGGCACGGCACCAACGCAACCTACGGGTACTTTGCCTCCATGGCCGTGCGGCTGGCGGCCTTCACCGGGGTGCACGGGCTCTACGACGCGGCGGTGGGCAACGTCCAGTGGGTCTGCGGGTTGAACGCCGGCGTGACGGCCGAATCGCTGGCGGGCACCGTGGTGTGGAGGGAGACCGTGCCGCCCGGCGTGGCCCTGCCCATGAGCCAGATCATCGGCGTGGGGCACCGGGCCGTGGGCGGGTGGACGGACATCGCCGGCACCGTCGTCAACGGCTTTGCCACCAACCCCCAGTTCACCCTTCAGGTGCCGCCCACCCGGGCCAACGACGGCCCGTGGCTCATGACCGACGAGGACTGGATCCCCCATGCGGGCGGGTTCCTGAGCGCGGTGGCGCTGCTGCGCTCCCATTTTGACCACGTTTGGAATCTGTGAACGACTGAAACAGGAGGAATGAACCATGATTACCCCCAAGGACATTGCCAAGATGCTCGACCACTCGCTCTTGAAGCCTGAGATGGATGCCGAAACCGTGCGGCGCGGCTGTGAGGTTGCCAAGCAGTATGACACGGCATCGGTGTGCGTCAAGCCCTGCGACCTGCCCATCGCCGCCGAGGTGCTGCGCGGCAGCGACGTGCGCCTTTCCACCGTCATCGGCTTCCCCCATGGCTCCAACCGCACGGACGTGAAGGTCTTTGAGGCCGAGCGTGCCATGGACGACGGCGCGGTGGAGCTCGACATGGTGCTCAACATCGGGCGGCTGATCTCCGGTCAGAACGACTACGTGGAAGCCGATATCCGCGCGGTGGTGGAGGCCGCCCACCGGCGCGGCGTGTGGGTGAAGGTGATCTTTGAGAATGCCTACCTCACCGATGAGCAGAAGAAGACCGCCTGCCAGCTGGCCGAGCGGGCCGGGGCGGACTTCGTCAAGACCTCCACCGGTTACGCCCCCACGGGTGCCACCATCGACGACCTGAAGCTGATGCGCGCCACCTGCTCGCCCGCCGTGCGGGTGAAGGCCGCTGGCGGCGTGCGCACGCTGGACGCGGTGTTGGCCTGCCGGGCCGCCGGCTGCACCCGCTGCGGTGCTACCGCCACCGTGGCCATCATGGAAGAAGCGGTCAAGCGCTTCAACGCCGGAACCCTGACCGAAGTGGACGGCGGGGAGCTGGGGAAAGGATACTGACGCTACGCATTGCTTCGCTTTCGCCTTTGCCGCTCCGCGACAAAGGCGAGGGGGAGTGCTCGAACCAACATTTGTTTTGCCCCGCGACGTACATGACGTCGCGGGGCTTTTTTCTGTGTGGGTCGTGAGAGGTTCTGCGCACCTAAAGCGCTTCTAGACCAGTATCCGGGATCTGACGGCTGGCGTTGTTCTCGTGCAACGGAGGGTGGCAACTCTCCTCCACATTGCTTTCAACACAGAAGTCTTGCTCCGCCATACGGGTAAAGAGAACGCGCTGCGCTGGGCGGCACTTTTGGGGCGCAAAAGTGCCCAAAACGCCTAGGAGCGCGGGCGAACTTCCAAGACCAGACGACCGGCATGACCGTCCACGCCTTACGCCGCATCCTTGCGGCTAGGGCGTTGTGTTACAACGCCCTCACGGCGCAAACGGCTTGACGCCATCCATGGCGTCTGGGGCAACGGCGGTAACTCGTTTTCGCATTGCTCCGCCATGCGAAAACTCAAACATCCCGCCCGCCGTCGCCAGCCAAGTGCCGCCGATCGCCCGGGGGCTGGTCGCAACCCTTTGGGTTGCTGCTCGCCTATGCAACCTAGGAAGTTCGCAACGCGCCGAAGGGAACGAAGGAGGTGAAGGAGGCGAAGGAAGCGAAGGAAGCGAAGGGTACAAGGAGGCGAAGGAATTGCCCCAAAGTACCTCTTGTGATTCCTGCTATGGCTCGCACTTGGCATGTGCGCTACCCCTTGCCCCCCCACACCCCCCAGCGCCGCGCCACATCGGGGTTGGCGGCGAAGAAGGCGCACAGGGCATCGAGCCGGGCCACGGTGTCAGGCTGCAGGCTGTGCTCGATGAGCTCGGTTTGGGTCAGCACGTCATCCTGCACGCCAAGCAGCGTGAGGAATTGGGCGATGGCCTGGTGCCGGGCGAGGAGCGCCGCGCCCAGCTCCGCCCCGGCAGGCGTGAGGTGGATGAGGCCGTAGCGCTCAAACTGGATGAGGCGCAGATCTCGCAGCTTCTGCGCCATGCGGGTGGCCGACGAGGCCTTGACGCTCAAAAACCCCGCGAGCTGGTTGACACGCAGGTACCCGGTCTCGTCGCTGTGGCGGGCAATCATCTCGAGGTAATCCTCCATGGACGAGGAAAGCCCCGCCCCCTGGCGCGCCAGCAGGTCATACCCCCGGTCGGTGTGGAATCCTTCGTCCATGGCCCATCCCCCCTCGCTGTATTCTATGCTATGTGCGCACCACCGCCCGCAGGCCGGCATAGATTGCCCCAGGGAAAGAAAGTTGCCCGCGGGCAACGAGGGGGATGGAACGATGGACGAGCAGTGGATGCCGCTCAATGCCCTGCCGGTGGGCGGGCGGGCCGTGGTGCGGGCCGTACGGGGCCGGGGGCCGGGGCGTCGCCGCCTGCGGGAGCTGGGCCTGGTGGATGGCACAACGGTGGAGGCGCTGGGGCGAAGCCCCTCCGGCGACCCGGTGGCCTACCGGTTCCGGGGTGTGGTGGTGGCGCTGCGAGGGGCGCAGGCCGCTGACGTGCTGTGCAGCGCCCAATGAGCCCGGAGCAGAGCGCGGCCCGCCCAGTGGTGGCGCTGGCCGGCAACCCCAATGTGGGCAAGAGCACGGTGTTCAACGCGCTGACGGGGCTGAAGCAGCACACCGGCAACTGGGCCGGCAAGACCGTGACCAACGCCCGGGGCAACTGCCGGCGCGGCGGGCGGGACTGGGAGCTTGTGGACCTGCCGGGGGCGTACTCGCTGGCGGCGGGCTCGGCGGATGAGCGGGCCGCGCGGGACTTCCTGTGCTTTGGCGGGGCGGATGCGGCGGTGCTGGTGGCCGATGCCACGGCGCTGGAGCGCAACCTCATCCTCGCGCTGCAGGCGCTGGAGGTGACACCCCGGGTGGTGCTGTGCGTAAACCTCATGGACGAGGCCGAAAGCCGGGGTGTGGCGGTGGACTTGGCCGCGCTGGAGCGGGAACTGGGGTCCCCGGTCGTGGGCACCAGCGCACGCAGCGGCCGGGGGCTGGAGGAACTGCTCGCGCGGGTGGAGGGGCTGCTGCAGGGCGTGGAGCACCCGGCCCCGCCGGTGCTGTGCTACCCCGCGCCGGTGGAGGAAGCGATTGGGGCGGTGGAGCCATGGCTCGCCGGGGGGCCGGAGGGCGTCAGCACCCGGTGGGCGGCGCTGCGGCTCATCGAGGGAGACGGGGAGCTGGCAGAGTCCATCACCGCGCGGCTGCCGGGGAGCGTTGACCTCGACGCCCTGCGGGCGGCATTGGCGCGGGCGTGGCGCATCCTCGACGCGGCGGGCATCGACGGCGAGGGCCTGCGGGACGCATTGGCCGCCACCCAGGTGCACCGGGCGGAGGAATTGGCTGCTGCCGTGACAACCCGTCCGCCCACCCACGACCGAACAGACCGGCGCATCGACCGGGTGCTGACCAGCCGCGCGCTGGGCCTGCCTGTGATGCTGGCGCTGCTGGGGCTGGTGTTCTGGCTCACCATGGTGGGGGCCAACGTGCCCTCGGCATTGCTGGCGCGGGGCTTCGGCTGGCTGGAGGGGTGGCTGCGCACGGGTCTGACGGCGGCGGGGGCCTCGACGGGGTTGGTGTCCTTCCTGGCCGACGGCGTGTTCCGCACGCTGGCGTGGGTGGTGGCGGTGATGCTGCCGCCGATGGCCATCTTCTTCCCGCTCTTCACGCTGCTGGAGGATTCGGGGTATCTGCCGCGCATCGCCTTCAACCTGGACGGCTACTTCCAATGCGCGGGGGCCTGCGGCAAGCAGGCGCTGACAATGTGTATGGGCCTGGGGTGCAACGCCGCCGGGGTGACGGGCTGCCGCATCATCGACTCCCCCCGGGAGCGGCTCATCGCCATGCTGACGAACAACTTCATGCCCTGCAACGGGCGGCTGCCGGCGCTGGTGGCCTTGCTCACCATCTGGGTGGGGGGCGGGGGTGCGTCGCCGGGGCGCTCGGCATTGGCGGCGCTGGCGCTGACGGGGCTGCTCGTGTTGGCGGTGGGGCTGACCTTGGGGGTGTCTTGGGTGCTGAGCCGCACGCTGCTGCGGGGGGTGCCCTCGCACTTCGCGCTGGAGCTGCCGCCCTACCGCCGACCCCAGGTGGGCCGGGTGCTGGCGCGGTCGCTCCTTGATCGCACGCTTTTTGTGCTGGGGCGGGCGGCGGCGGTGGCCGCGCCGGCCGGGGCCGTGCTGTGGGCGCTGACGCACTTCGCCGTGGGCGGGGGCACGCTGCTCGCCCACCTGACCGCCGCGCTGGAGCCGCTGGGCCGTTGGATGGGCCTCGATGGCACGGTGCTGTCGGCCTTCGTGCTGGGCCTGCCCGCCAATGAGATTGTGCTGCCGATCGCTCTCATGGGTTACACCGCCGGGGGGACGCTGACGGAGGTGGCGGGCCTTGCCACCCTGGGCGGCACGCTGGCGGCCCACGGGTGGACGGGCCTCACGGCCCTGTGCTACCTGCTCTTCTCGCTGTGCCACTTCCCCTGTGCCACCACGCTGTGGACGACGGCGAAGGAGGCCGGGGGCCTCAAATGGGCGCTGCTGGCGGCGGCCCTGCCCACGGCGGTGGGGGTGGGCCTGTGCGGGGTCGTGGCGGCGGTGGGGAGGATGTTCCTGTAAGAGAAACGACGAGGGCTCCCCTACTGACGCGCTTGGGAGAGGGGTGCGGGAGCAAATCTTGAATCGCTGGGCAATCCCTCTGTTTCAAGTGTGACTGTAATCTGATACAATTCCGATTATCTGGCATGTTCCAATGCGATAAGGATGCGCCAGCCAGAAGTACGTTGAGGTGGAATTGTATGAAAATCATTTATCACATGGGGGAAACGATTGGTGCGGAGACGGTGGTGCAACGGGGAACTCTTGTGGAAGACGGGGCGTGTCCATACATTCAAACGGCCAATGGGAAGGTTGAGTTGGCCCAGTTGGATGCGGTTGAGCTTTTCCGTTTGAATGGCTTGGGCACCATGCTCAAACTTCGCAATGCCAATGCCACGATATATCTGGCGGTGCCAAGAGTTTACATCAACGTTGGCACCGGGGTTGCCATTATTAATCTCATCGCCACCAGAAAGGTCAAGACCATGCTGGAGAACGCGATGAACCAGCAAGCGAAATAGTACAGTGCCTGATGTGGGGCGGGTAGCGGGTGCTATCACTTGAGCTGGTCGAATCACTTTTCTTCTATAGAATAATTGTCGTACTCATTATGATCCCAATACTCTCCGTTGCTCATATCCGGAAATTTTGCCTCATAGGTAATGTCAAAAACTCGGTCACCGTTGCAATCCAAATTGATGCGGACCCAATCAATGTCCTGATCATGATAGCGCTTCTGATGCGCATCAAGGATTGCTGTTTTGACTTCTTCGGTGTTGATGTACGAGATGAGGGAAGTGAACATGCTGCCAAGGTCAGTTCCTTGCAGACCGCTTGTGCAGTATAAATCAAAATTCACAGAGACAGGGATGGACAACGAAACGTCCATCTGCTTTACAACAGGGAACTCGTTCTGAATCTTTTTTGGTATGAAGTTCAACGATGTGCTGGTGACCATCACCACAAGAAGGACAACGACAAGGATTGCGAATGCGGCTATGCCTGCGAAAATCGCACTCTTTTTCCCCGGTCTGTTTTTCACATGCATGGACATTCCATCTCCCTCTGCGCGTGCCGGGTCAGCGGTTGTTACCCTGACCATCTGGTGCTTTAGCCAGTTCTTGTTGGTACTTCTGTGTATGGTTGGGATAAGGGGTAATTCTTCATCCGCCCGCTTTTCCCTGCCTGTGGTGGCGAAGGGCACCTTCGGCGAACCGTACAGCATGGCAAGCGAGGAGGGACGGGAGGAATACCGGCAGGAGTACGAGAGATACCAGCAGTACCCTCTGAAATACACCCTGGGCGGCACGCTGGCGGCCCACGGGTGGACGGGCCTCACCGCTCTGTGCTACCTGCTCTTCTCGCTGTGCCACCACGCTGTGGACGATGGCGAAGGAGGCCGGGGGCCTCCGCTGGGCGCTGCTGGCGGCGGCCCTGCCCACGGCGGTGGGGGTGGGGCTGTGCGGGGTCGTGGCGGCGGTGGGGAGGATGGTTGGGTAGGGGCAATTGGAATGAAATGAATGAGGGCAATAGAACTATTCCGCTTATTAGTTCCTTGCCCTACATATTTCGAAGTCACCTATGTTTCAACTTCTTTTCCAACTAGGGTAATCAATCGTGAGTATTATTTCTTGTAGAGCTTGCCTCAAATCCGCCTTAAAGCTATCAATATCACTCTTCTTAGCTAAGTAACGTCTGTTGTGAGCGCTTAAATCACCGTACTGTTTTACTGATGTCAGACTTTTGCTTATGTTGCGACTTGCATTCCATTTAGAGGAATTTATATAGCGAGGTACCAACTCACTTAAAAAGAAGAACACATCGTTTTGGTCCTTTATCTCACGATCAATCCCGTGTCGCTCAAAACACTCGATTATTAAAGTTTCTGTAAGCTTTCTCATTAGAACTAAGGTTGCGCTATATAAGCCACTATCATAGCAGCGAATCATCTCTTTGGCTGTAGATATAACATAATAAGGTGCGCTATCAAAAATTGACAAATCAATCAGGTTAAGCGAAATAGGTGGAGAGATAATCTCTTCAATATCGGTTGCAATTTGTTCTTGGGTAAATCGGTCCAAAACATAACCATCTTTTTGTTTGATGTACTTACCGTTCCTTTCGGAATTTCGGCTCAAGTAGTAAGGTATATTTGAATATGGATGTAGGGACAAACTGTCAAAGCATTGTTTGATTTGAGCGGCAGAGAATGAACTCTGCGCTCGTACTCGCTGTAGATAAAAAGCAAAAAAATCAATTAGTTGTGACGCTGCTTTGTCTTTGAAAGATGGAATACGTAAAATAAATAATTCTAGTTCTTCCATTATTCAGTATCACGAGCTTTCTCAAGTTCTTTTGCCCGGTCTTCTCCCAGGTGATGTAATTTATACATCCCGGCTGTATCGCTCGAAATAAAGTAACTTTTTTTCTTTCCATTGGTAAGTGAAGACCTCAAATCATAGGATGCCGGTAATTCAGCGATCCTAAGGGCCGTAAAAATAGTATTCTCATCAAGTTCGGCAACACCATACTGCGCAAGTTTATATGCAATAACAACCGCTTTGTCAATATTGTTCAAGGCTTTAAATGACAATAAGTGTTGTTTTATTTCTTGGCGTTTCCCTTCGTCCAAGCCTAGATCAAGTACATTAAGTGTTGCCTTTGCCGAATTTGTTGCTTTTTTCTTTGAACTGTTACTGTTGGTAGCCCTCTGAATGATTTCATAGGCCTTGTCTTTTCCTGCATTAAGCAAAGAATAATTTGAATCATCTACTATTTCAAACCAGTCTGATGTAACTGCTTTTTTTATGTTGGCAGCAAAATTCTTACGACGGCTCTCATTCCATCGATTGCTATCCTGATATACTTGCCGCAAGTCGCTTTCTGTAAAGCCTTTTATTCCTTGCGCAGATGCGTATAGTGCATATACCAATATCCATTCTGCTTCTGTTTTTGGCAAATCCTTAATTACAATTGTTTCGATATTGGGTAAGGCAGAAGCCTTCAACTGCCCTTGTCGATCAGTCGGTTTCTCATTGGTTTCCTCTGAAACTGGAACACCTACACTATCCGCTTCTTTTGGTTCAGTTTTTCGCCTTACTAAAATAGAAGACGACAATTGTCCTAATCCGCTTTCACGCAATTCCGAAAAGATGGTGTGTACAAGGTCTCCATCTCCTTCTAGCTCTATATTAGTATCGCCAACACAAACCTTAAGCTTTATAGTATTGCTCATCTGAAGGAGCTCCTTTCTACTCTGTTTATTACATCAATGAGACTATAACGAGGGCTTGTCCACGTCGACTACCGGAACATACTTGATGCCTAATTTCCTCGTTTTTGTTACCACTCCACCTTATTTGCTACAATTTCCATGTTTGCACTTCGCATTATAGACATAATATAACATTTTTGCGTCTTTGCCAAGAGCAATAAGTAACTTCCTATCCATCCGTAAACCCCTATACAAATCGCCTCTCACCTCTGTACAATAAACCTCGCAAGCAGGGGAACAAATGTTCGTATTCCCCAGGGCAATTTGAGATGCGAGGAGATGTGCCATGGTGTTTGTGAAACCCGAAGGCGCGGGGCCGGAGGGGTGGAAGCGGCTCTCCCAGTGCGAGGACGGGGCGCTGGGGCGGCAGGCGCTGCGGCTCTATGAGCGGTACCACGCCGCCGCACGGCCCCAGCTGGAACGGCTGCGCCGCAACGAACTCTACTACCGCGGGGAGCATTGGTCGCTGGTGGGTGACGGCGAGGACGGCGAGCCGCGTCCCCACACGCCGGTGCTGTGGAGCACGCTCGACAACCTGCACGCCGACCTCACCGAGGCCTGCCCCCGGGCGGTGGTGCAGGCCCAGACCGCCGCCGACCGTGACCGGGCCGCCACGGTGAACGCCCTGCTGCGGTCGCTCCTCAAGCGCAACGGCTTCCCACGGGTGTGGCACGACCTGACCGGCGGGATGCTGCGCCAGGGCGCCGACGTGCTGGAGGTGGCTTGGGACCCGACGCTCGCTGGGGGCTTGGGGGACATCGCCCTGCGCCGCCACGCCATCGGGGAGTTTCTCTTTGACCCCGGGGCCGCGACGCTCGATGACTGCGAGGCCGTCATCCACCACCGGTGGGAGAGTTTCGACAGCCTGCTGGCCCGCTACCCCCACGCCGCCGCCCGCATGGTGCGGGATGCCGGCAGCCCCGACGGCGAGCGGGCGCTGGTCTTTGACCTGTGGTGGCGCGAACCCGAGCCGGAGGACGCCTTGGGCGGCCAACGCTGGCGGGTGCTGTGGTGCCGGGTGGCGGCGGGCGCGGTGGTGGGGGCGTCGCCCTTCGGCCCGGACGGGCGGCGGGTGGGCGTCTACGACCACGGGCAATATCCGTTCGTGGTGCTGCCCTACGACCGGCTGGAGGGTTCGCTCTACGGTCTGGGCATCATCGACCGCTTCAAGCAGGCCCAGTGGATGGTGGACCTGACCGACCAGATGGTATTGAAGAACATGATGGTATCGGCCCGCAACAAACTGCTGGTGGCCGACGGGGCGGGGGTCGACATGGACGCCCTGACCGACTGGCGCGCCGACGTCATCCGCGCGAGGGACATCAGCGACGACGCGGTGCGGTGGTTTGACAAGCAGCCCTTCGCCAGCGGCCAGATGGAGTACGCCAGCCAGAAGATGGAGCAGATGAAGCGCGAGAGCGGGCAGAACGAGTTTGCCCGTGGCGAGGCCAACAGCGGGGTGACCGCCGCCGCGGCCATCGAGGCCCTGCAGGAGGCAGCCGGCAAACGCAGCCGCAAGCGCATCGAGTGCCTCTATGCCGACTGCGAGCAGGCCTTCCGCCTGGCGCTGCGGGTGATGAGCCAGTTCTACACCGAGCGGCGGCAGTTCACCCTGGCGCTCGATGGCACGGTGGAGGCTGGCGAGGTGGGGCCGGAGCACTTTTTGACCGCCGACGGCACGCAGATCGACTACGACCTGAACCTGACCGCCGAGCGGGCCCCGGCCTACCGCAGCGCCGCCCACAACGAGCAGGTGCTCGCCATGGTGAAGGCTGGGCTGCTGCCGCCGTCGGTGGGGCTCAAACTCATGGACTTTGACCGCCGGGACGAGGCGCTGGCACTGCTCAAGGCCCTCGACCCCGCGGCCCAATAGAAAGGAGGAACCCATGGAAGAGGAACGCACCACCCCAACCGAGGAGGAGGAAGCGCAGGCGCTGGGCCTGACACCTGAGGTGCTGGCCTTCCTGCGGCGGACGCTGGCAACCCCGGCACTGCTGGGGGAGGACACCCCGCCCGCCCAATGTGGTGATGCCCTGCCGGACGAACCGGCAGTCCCGATGGAGGCCGAGGACTCGCAGGCCGCTGAAGCATTGGCCCGGCAGGCCGCTGAGGCCAGGGAAGCCGTCACGGCTCGGCAGGCCGCCGAGGCCCGGCAGGCCAGCCTTGCCCGGGAGGAGAGCGAGATTGCCGCGCTGTGGCCGGGCTTTGGGCTGGAGGACTTCCGCGCCGCCCACCCGGAGGAGGCCGCCGCGCTGGACGCCGGGGCCGGGCTGTGGCCCACCGCCGTGCCCGCCCTGTTGGCTACCGCGCGGGAGGGGGCCGAGCGGGCCGTCGTGGAGCGCATCCGCCGCCGCAACGCGGGGCTGCCCCGACCCCTGGCCGCTAGCCCCGACGCCGCACCCGCCGACTACACCGCCATGTCCAGCGAGGCATTCGCCCGCGCCCGCGCCGACTTCGAGCGCCGCATGCGCGAGGGGCAGCACGTGCGGCCCTAAAGGGCCGTTAGCCAAAGCGCGGTCGCCCCATGGCGAGGGGGAGGGAGCTTGTTCGGGGTAGGTGCTACCCGCCGCCGCGCATGTCGCCGGCGGGTGACCGGCTCATCCGCTCATGCCGGGTTTTTACGGGGAGACGCCGCCTCGGCGGGAGGGTTGGGTGCCACGGACTGGTGGGAGGCGTGCCGCGGGCGGATGAACCGCCTCGCGGCTGCGGGCCGGGGGGCGCGCGACGGGGAGACCCTCTCCCCAGCCCCGCCCCCAGGTCTGGGGGAGGGGAAGCAGGAACACGCCCCGCGTTGGCACGGAGGATGGGCGGAAAGCGCCGGGAGCGGCGCATCCGCCCACAGAACAGAACAGAAGGAGAATGCAAATGGCAATGAACACCAACACCACCGCCACCGGCGGGCTTTCCGCCGAGATGCAGACCTACTACGACCGCCAGATGCTGGAGAACATGAAGCCCAAGCTGGTGCACTACGAGTACGGGCAGAAGCGCCCCTACCGCCGCCAGAACGGCAAGACCATACAGTTTCGCAAGTGGACGCCCTTTGGCGTGGCGGCGACCCCGCTGACCGAGGGCGTCATCCCCGACGGTCAAGCACTCTCCGGCACGTCCATCACTGCCACGGTGGCGGGCTACGGCGGCTATGTGGCCGTGAGCGACATGCTGGATCTGACGGCCCTCGACCCGGTGCTCAGCGACAGCGTCGACCTCATGGCCGACCAGGGGGCGCTGACGATCGACAGCCTGATCCGCGACAAGCTGCACACCGGCACCAATGTGCTCTATGCCGGCTCGGCCACCAGCCGCGCCACCGTGACCCAGGAGATGAAGCTCACGACCACCGAGATCCGCAAGGCCGCGCGGCTATTAAAGAAGAACAGGGCGTTGCCCTTCACACGCGGCGGCAAGAGCTACTACGTGGCCATCGTGGGGCCCGACACGACCTACGACCTGCAGGGCGACCCCCTGTGGCAGGACGTGAGCAAGTACCAGGATGCCGAGGGCATCTTCAGCGGCGAGATCGGCCGGCTCTTTGGCGTAATCTTTGTGGAGACGACCGAGGCCCGCATCTTCACCGCCGCCGGGGCCGACGACGCCGACGTGGGCTCCACCCTGGTGCTGGGGCAGAACGCCTATGGCGTCATCGACATCGAAGGCTCCAGCCGCCCGCGTGCCATCGTGAAGACCCCTCGCGACAGCGGCACCAACGACCCGCTGGAGCAGATTTCCACGGTGGGCTGGAAGGTGGATGCCTTCACGGTGGAATTCCTGCAGCAGGGCTTCCTGGTGCGCATTGAGCATGGAATTAGCGCGTAGCTGGCGCTACGCGCGTCGGGGGGGGGCGCGGGGGGGCACCCCCCCCCGGGGGGGGGGGGGGGTTTGGGGTTTTTTTTGG
>JAEWRW010000064.1 GCA_023398815.1 Bacillota bacterium | reverse complement strand
CCGTGGCACGCAGCAATTTGCTCGTGGCACTTGGCCCCTTCTCCGCACACGGCGTTTCCCCGTAAAAACCCCGCACGACCCGCGCAACCAAAATGCCCCGCGGCGGCGTGTACGTCGCGGGGCGATTCTGTGCTCGTGACGAGCACTCCTAACTCGCGGCTGTCGCCATAAGCGGCAGCCGCGAAAGCGCAGCGCATATTGTTCACCCTTCGGTTGTATACATAACCGGAGGGGATGACCATGGCATTGCATCTGGAACTGTTGCTCGCCTACGCGCTGGGGCTGGCGGCGCTCTACTTCGTGGGCTGGCTGCTGCTCGTGCCCTTCAAATTCTTGAGCCGCCTGCTTCTCAACGCCTTCTTTGGCGGGGTGGTGCTTTTGGCGCTGGATTTGATGAGCCAGGCGCTGCACCTCACGATCGCGGTCAATGGCATCACGGCGCTGTGTGCGGGGGTACTGGGGGTGCCGGGCGCGGTGTTGGTGGCGTTGCTGCCGTTGGTGTTGTAGCCATCCACATCCCCCCGCGCCAAATCGACAGAAACGGCCACCCCATTTACACAGTTATCCACAGTTATCCACAGAGCTGTGAACAACCTCACCCCCGGTGTGGACTGGCATTGCGGGGGTTATGAAAAGCGCTGTGCATGGGCCATTCACAGCCGTCCCCCGCGCCGTTCTCCACAGTTTGCATAACTTGGTGGAAAACGGCCCGAATGGAAGCCTCTTTTTGTCACCTGACGGCAGGCAGGCGGGAAGCGCGTCGGCTTGTGTGGGTACAACCCCGCCGAGCGACCCACCCGTCATCCACAGCCCTGGGGAAAGATTTTGGGCTGGAACCCGCGCGATTGCCTGGTTTTTTTCAGTTTTCCACATCTGCACACGCCCTACGACTACGACGATTTTAAGAGAGAAGAAGAAGACTCCTGGCGGCATCCGCTTCGCGTCTGCCACCGTTGGGAGCGCACGACCATAAACGGGTTGCCGGCTACGGCGGCGCACGGGTAGTGTGTGGGTGCGGAGACACAGCGCGGGCGGCATGGGGTGGATGGGGACAAAGACGGTGCTTGGGCGGTGGCACTGGTCGTGAGAAGATGAAGTGGGGATTCAAAGGGAGAATCCCTTTGAACGTTTTGGGTCGTTCTTCGTACTCTCGGCGCGCGTTCGAGTTTCTCCCGGGCGATCGGCGGCAGGTAGCTGGCGACAGAGGGGCGGGATGTTTGAGTCTTTCCGTTGCGGAGAATAAGGAAAGGCGAGTTACCGCCCTCTGCCACTTAACCTCGTGCCGGCCGCCCGGTCTAGGAAACTCGTCCGCGCCTAGGCGTTTTTGGGCACTTTTGGCGCCATCCAAAAGTGCCGCCCAGCGCAGCGCGTTTCTCATATAGTATTCGATTGGTGCGCTGTGTCTTTTCCGATATTTACCTTACGCCGACGAATGGGGAGGGGGTGCTCTAAACAGATGACGCTATTATATTGGCGGTGGCTCCGTACGGCGCTTGCGTCGCTGGTGCGACGAGTGCTTTTCTGACGCTGGCCGTTCGCACCTTACGCCGCATCCGGCGGCTAGGGCGTAACTGTGTAACACCCTCACGGTGCGAAACGGTTGGGTGCGCATCCAGCGCACCCGGTCACTGTAAGCTTGTACGGTTGGTCGCATCACAGATGCGACCGGGCGCTTGCGCCACTATGTGGTGAATGCCTTGCTGGCGCTCGCATGGGTTGGTGTGGTTGCTCCGGCTTGCCCTCCGCCCTCGCTTGGCGTTGCTATGCAACGAGTCCTTTGCTAGCGCACGCACGGGTTGAGGTGGCCGTTCCAACGTCTATGCCGTACTTCGCCTTACGCGCCATCCAGGCGCTATGGATTTCTTACGAAATCCATTACGGCTCGTACGGTCGAGTGCGCATCCGGCGCACTCAACCACCACTCACTTTCTGTATGAGCGAATCGCCGTCGGCTTTGTGTTCACACACTTCGGGTGCCACAGGCTGTTTGGCAGACAGGGGGAAGGCCAGCGTGAAGCAGGTGCCCACGCCCGGTTCGCTGTCCACCGTGATGGTGCCGCCGTGGCGCTGCACGATGCCATAGGTGATGGAGAGGCCCAGCCCACTGCCGCTGCCCTCGGCCTTGGTGGTGAAGAAGGGCTCAAAGATGTGGTGGAGGACGTCGGGCGGCATGCCGCAGCCGGTGTCGGTTACGCTCAGCATATACCAGCGGCCGGTATGGTCAGAGACGCCGGGGTTGGCGTCAGCCAGCCAGGAGCGCACCGTGAAGTCGCCACCCTGGCCCATGGCGTCGCGGGCGTTGAGACCCAGGTTCAGCAGGGCATTTTGCAGCTCGTAATAGTTGCCCACGATGACCGCCGGGCCGGCCCCATCCTCGTGGTGCAGATGCACCTTGATAGAAAGCGCCCGCTCCAGTAGGCTCAGCGTCACCTCCACCATCTGCTGCATGGGCACGTCTCCATGTTCCTCCTGCTGCCCGCGAGAGAAGCTCAGCAGGCTTCGCAGCATGGAGGTGGAGTTGTTGATGGCCTCCTGGATGTAACCGGAGTATTTGCGCCGCTGCACCTCGTCCGTGGTGCGGTTGATGAGGTTGAGCGACGTCTGTATGGTCATCAGGTGGTTGTTCATGTCGTGGGCGACGCCGCCGGCCAGCTGGCCCAGGGCCGTCAGCTTTTCGTTCTGAGCCATGCGCCGCTCCATGCGCTTGTGTTCATCCAGGCACAGGGCCACGCCAACGATGCGGGGTTTGCCGTCCTGCAGGCTCTCCTGCCAGTTGAGCAGGAACCACAGGTAGTGCCCGTCGGCGTGACGCAAACGCAGCTCCCGGTTGGCTACGATGTGTTGCTCCTCGCGGGCCACGATGTGGTTGAGTTTGTTACGGTCGTCGGGGTGCAGGCGATCCACCAACTCCAGGAAGGGGATTTCGTCGCACTCCAAGCCCAAAAGGTGGAGCAGCCGTGGGGCCAGCAGAGCGTCATCCACCCGACTGAACTCGCAGGCGTTGGCCATTTCAAAGAGCTGGTTCATCTGGTAATGGCGGGCGGCCATGTCCTCCAGTACCCGGCGCTGTTCAGTGATGTCCTCCACCTGCAGGAAGATGCCGGGCTGGCCGCCCAGGTGGTGGCCGATGGGCTTGACGGTAATGGCCAGCCGCAGCGGCGCGGCCCCATCGGCGGGTTGGAAGACCATCTCCCCAGTGCCGGCTTCCAGCAGGTGATGGAGCCCAATGTCAGCGGGCCGGGGCAGGCCATGGCGGCGGCGGTTCCAGCGGACACCCAGTATCTGCAGCAGCTTGTCGTTGACCTCCAGCAGGGTGCCGGACTCCGAAAGAAAAGCCAGGCCGTAGGAGGTATTCTCCACGAGGTTCCCAAGGCGCACACGGGTGTTGACCACCGAGGACACCGCGCACTGCATGACCGGGATGCACAGCGAGACCGTCACCATCAGCAGAGTTAGGGTGTAGACCTGGGGCAGATTTGGCAGCGCGTGGAAGGAAAACAGCCGAAGGCTGGTGTAGAGCGAGAAAAGAAAGTAGAAAAACAGCGAAAGGTGTATGGGAAGGTGACTGGCGGCACGCTCGTACCGCAGGGTGGGAAGAGCCACAATGGCCATGGATACGCCATAGCAGAGCACCACCCAAGCTGACCAGACCACCAGCGCATGGCCGGGTTCCAGCACTGCCAGCACCGCCATCAGCAGTGCCGACGACACGAGATAGAAGCGCCCCAGATGCCGAAGCCCCCGGCGCAGATCCAGCATCAGAAGAAAACCTGCCAGCAAGAAGCCGGTGAAGAAGAACTTATAACCCAAGAAGAGTGCCGCCGAAAGGAGAGGGATGCCCTCAAAAAACTGCACGCCCAGCCGCAGCAACACGCCCAGCCCATAGCCCACGGCCCAGGTCAACACCGTGCGGTTGTGCACCCGCAGCGCCCCATAGACGAAGAAAAACAGCAGGCAGCCGCCTGTTAAAATGGCGATGTTGCCATCCAATAAAGAAACTTCCTGGCTGAAGTACCACTCCATAGCTCAACCCCCTGCGTGCCGGACAAATACTGGGATGATCGTAACGGTGATGGGCTGGTGTGAAGACTCCGGGATTTATTTTACACACTCATCCAATTCTATGCAATCATAAGGCGGAAACATGTAACCAAAATTGGTAAATAGACAAAATTCGACAGTTGAAGAGGTCAGGAATAAGGCCAAATCGTTGGGTTGGTGTCATTTTGAGGCCGCTGCGTGTACCGTCTCTTCGGGCGCATTCGAGTTTTTCCACCGATGACCTGCGGCGGATAGCTGACGAAAGCCCGCACGCAGGGAACCCTCCCCCAACACCTCCCCCAGATTTTGGGGAGGGGCAGTGCGGTTGGACTGCGCGGTGGAAGTTAGGCGTACCGTTCCTTCGGGCGCGTTCTGAGTTTCACCCGGATGACTGGTGGCAGAAAACTTGGTGACAGCGGGCGGGGATGTTTGAGCCTTTGTGTTGCGCAGCAATACAAAGGCGAGTTACCCGCCGCTGCTACTCACTCCGTGCCAGTCGTCCGGTCTAGGAAACTCGTCCGCGCCTTCCGTTCACGCCTTACGCCGCATCCCGCGGCTATGGCGTTGATGCTCAACGCCATCACGGCGTGGAACGGTTGGGCACCCATCCAAGGTGCCCGGTGCGTTTTGGGTCCTTTTGCGCTTCAAAAGGACTGCCTAGCGCAGCGCGTTTCTCTTCCAGTGATGCGCACGAATTAATGATCTGTGCCCAATATGGGTTGTGGTGGTTGTTCCGACTGACCTCCGTACTCGCTTGGCGCTACTGTGCAGCGAGTGCTTTGCAGGTGCTCGCACTGGGGCGGGGTGGGTGTTTAAGCTGACCTTCCGTCCTCGCTTAGCGCTGCTGCGCAGCGAGTGCTTTGCCGCAGGCAAAGCACTGTAAGCTCGGTCGGTTGGTCGCATCACAGATGCGACCGGCTTGGCGTCGCTGCGCGACGAGTGCTTTGCAGGTGCTCGCACTGGGGCGGGTGGTTATTCCAGCTGACTTCCGCCCTCGCTTTGCGCTGCTGCACAGCGAGTGCTTTGCCGGTGCTCGCACTGGGTTGGGGTAGTTGCTCCAGCTGACCTCCGCCCTCGCTTGGCGTCGCCTGTCAGCGACGAGTCCTTTGCCAAAGGCAAAGGACTGTAAGCTCGGTCGGTTGTGGACGTTTTGGGTAGCCCCAAAACGTCCACGTTGTCTAGCCCCGCCTTCATACAGCGCATCGGTACTTTTTCTTTTCCCCGGGCTGCGATACAATACTACATAGCAATAAATCCATGCAGTGGGAGGGGTTGCCATGCGGTTGTTGGCGGCGTTGGACCAGGGTACCACCAGTTCTCGTGCGTTGCTCTTTGATGAGCGGGGGATGCCGGTTGCTGGGGCCCAGCGGGAGTTCAAGCAGCATTACCCCCGGCCCGGCTGGGTGGAGCATGATCCTTTTGACATCCTGGCGACCCAGACCGAGGTGCTGCGTGAGGCGCTGGCTCGCGGCGGCTTTGAGGCGCGGGATGTGGCGGCGGTGGGCATTACCAACCAGCGGGAGACGACCCTGCTGTGGGATCGCCGCACCGGCCGACCGGTCTACAACGCCATCGTGTGGCAGTGCCGGCGCACGGCGGACTTTTGCGAGCGGTTGCGGCGCGACGGGCTGGAGCCCGAGATCACCGCGCGCACGGGGTTGGTGGCCGACGCCTACTTCTCGGCCAGCAAACTCAAATGGATCCTCGACAACGTGGACGGTGCGCGGCGGGACGCCGAGGCCGGCCGCCTGTGCTTTGGCACGGTGGACAGCTGGCTCATCTGGAACCTAACGGGCGGGGCAGTACACGCCACCGACGTGACGAACGCCGCGCGCACCATGCTCTACAACATCCACACCGGCAAATGGGACGACGAACTGCTGCGTCTTTTTGACATCCCACGGGCCGTGCTGCCGCAAGTACAGCCCTGTGTGGGGCACTTTGGCCACCTGCGGAGGGACGTGCTGGGGGTGGAGGTGCCCATCCTGGGCGTGGCGGGTGACCAGCACGCGGCGCTCTTTGGGCAGGCGTGCTTTGCCCCCGGCGATGCCAAGAACACCTACGGTACCGGGTGCTTCTTGCTGATGAACACCGGGGACAAGCCGGTGCCCAGCCAAAACCGCTTGTTGACCACCGTGGCGTGGGACCTGGGCCACGGCCCGACCTACGCGCTGGAAGGCTCGGTCTTCATGGGGGGCGCGGTTATCCAGTGGCTGAGGGATGAAATGGGCCTGCTCACCACCGCCGCCCAGAGCGAGGAGGTGGCGACCTCGGTGCCCGACAGCGCCGGGGTCTATGTGGTGCCGGCCTTTACCGGCCTAGGCGCGCCCTGGTGGGATATGTACGCCCGGGGCACCATCGTGGGCCTGACGCGCGGGGCCGGGAGGGCCCACGTGGTGCGCGCCGCGCTGGAAGCCATCGCCTACCAGAGCAACGACGTGCTGCAGGCCATGGGAGGCGACGCGGGCGTGGGCTTGACGACGCTCAAAGTGGACGGCGGCGCTTCGGCCAATGGGTTTCTGATGCAATTTCAGGCCGATCTCTTGGGTGCCCCGGTGGTGCGGCCCGCCTGCCTGGAGACGACAGCCCTGGGCGCGGCCACGCTGGCGGGCATTGGCGCGGGGGTCTTTGGCGGCACTGAGGACCTGAAGCGCCTGTGGCAGGAGGGCGCCCGATTTGCGCCCCGGCCCCTGGCCCCCGGCGGCATGCAGGGTTGGCACCGGGCGGTGGAGCGCGCCCGCCGCTGGGTGGAGGAGGAGTAATCGGCCCGCTGTACCCGGCATCGGGAGTCGCAGGGTGGCACACGAACCCAGGCCCGCCTTGGCGGACCCACAGATAGAGAAGGATGGAAGGGAGAAACACCATGGCATTTCTGCAAACCCAGTTTCACAGCAAGGCGCTGAATCTTTGCGTCACTTGCAACGTGCTGATGCCGGTGAGCGACGCCCCCGCGACGGGCCGCAAGGTTCCGGTGCTGTACCTGCTGCACGGCTACTCCGACGATCACTCCATCTGGCTCAGGCGAACCAGCATTGAGCGGTATTTGGAGGACATCGCCCCAGATTTCGCGGTCATCATGCCGGCGGTGGACCACAGCCGCTACTGTGACGAGAAGCACGGCAACAAGTACTGGACCTATGTGAGCGAGGAACTGCCCCAGGTAATGAACTCGCTCTTCCCCATTTCCGACCGGCGGGAGGATACCTTCGTGGCGGGCCTCTCCATGGGTGGCTACGGCACGCTGAAGCTGGCCTTGAACCATCCCGAGCGGTTCCTGGCGGCGGCGGCGTTCTCCGGCGCGTCGGACATGAGCCGCCGATTGCTGGCCAAGCCCGGCGACCCCGAGTACAACCAGGAGATGGTGGATGTACACGGCAGCTATGAGGAATACATCGGCTCCCTCAACGACATGAAGCACATGGCTTCGTTGGTGGCGAAACTCCCGGTGAAACCGGCGCTGGCGCTGCACTGCGGCACCGAGGATTTCCTCTTTGAGAGCAACGTCGCCTACCACGAATACCTGAATGGCCTGGGCTACGACCACATTTGGGAGGCCACGCCTGGGTATGCCCACGAGTGGCGGTATTGGGATCTCAAAATTCAGGAGGCCCTGCGTTGGTTTGTGGGCCTGCGCGATGAGGCCACCGGCGGCCGGAAGGAAAACACCCGCCCGTCGGCGAATTTCTAACGGATCAAAACAACATACGCAAAAGAATATAGGAGGAGTTCGATATGGCGTTTCTGCAAACCCAATTTCACAGCAAGGCGCTGAACCTTTGCGTCACCTGCAACGTGCTGATGCCCATCTCCGACGCGCCGGCCGCTGGGCGCAAGATCCCGGTGCTCTACCTCTTGCACGGCTACTCCGACGATCACTCCATCTGGCTGCGGCGCACCAGCATTGAGCGGTACTTGGAGGCCATCGCGCCGGATTTTGCGGTCATCATGCCGGCGGTGGACCACAGCTTCTACACCGATGAGAAGCACGGCAACAAGTATTGGACCTTTGTGAGCGAGGAACTGCCCCAGGTGATGGGTTCGCTCTTCCCCATCTCCGACCGGCGGGAGGATACCTTTGTGGCGGGCCTCTCCATGGGCGGCTACGGCACGCTGAAGCTGGCCCTCAACCAACCCAACCGGTTTCTGGCGGCTGCCAGCTTCTCCGGCCTGTGTGACGCGGCGCGGGAGCTCGATGCCCCGCTCAACACCCAGGACTTCAACAGTGAGATGCTCGATATCTTCGGCAGCCTGAAGGAATTCAAGGGCTCCATGAACGACCTGGTGAGCGTGGCCGGCAAGGTGGCCCCCCAGGCGGTCAGGCCCGCACTGATGCTCTGCTGCGGCACTGAGGACTTCCTCTACGACAACAACGTGGGTTTCCATAAGCTGCTCGACAAGCTGGGCTACGACCACATTTGGGACCCGACGCCCGACCACGCCCACACCTGGATGTATTGGGACATGAAGGTGCAGAAGGCACTGGAGTGGTTTGTGGCCCTGCGGCAGGAGGCCACCGGCGGCGCCAAAGAGGCCACCCGTCCGTCGGCCAATTTCTAGGGCAACACCGCACAAAGCCAGCGGCCGTCTTGCTTGGTCTTTTCTCGCCCTGCCGCGTTGTCGTCCGTCGCCTATGCTCTGCGGCATAGGCTCCTTCCTCCGCCTTGCAGGACAAGAAAATCCTCTGTGCAATCCGACCACTCCATTTGTGCGGTGTCACCCTTGAACGTAAAGGCGAGGAGGCGTTTGCCATGAGTGAACGGATGCCAGTGGTGTTCCTGGGCCATGGCTCGCCCATGAATGCCATCGAGGACAACGAATACACCACCCAGTGGGAGGCCTTGGGCCGCGCATTGCCGCGGCCCAGGGCCATCCTGTGCGTGTCGGCCCACTGGTACACCCCGGGTACGCGCGTCACCGACGCGCCCCAGCCCAAGATGGTCTACGATATGTATGGGTTCCCGGATGAACTCTACCGGGTGCAGTACCCGGCCCCCGGCGCGCCGGGAGTGGCCCGCGAGGCCCTGGCACTGCTGGGCGACCGTGCGGTGGCGGACAACACCTGGGGGCTCGACCACGGGGCGTGGTCGGTGCTGCGGCGGCTGTTCCCGGCGGCGGATGTGCCGGTGTTTCAGGTGAGTGTGGACCGCACCGGCGACGGCGCGGCGATGCTTGCCCTGGGGCGGGCGCTGGCCCCCCTGCGGGAGCAGGGCGTGCTGATCCTTGGCAGCGGCAACGTGGTGCACAACCTGCGCCGGGTGGATTGGAACGGGAAAGGCGGGCTCCCCTGGGCCGACCGGTTTGACGCGCTGGTGCGCCAAAAGGTGGAGGACGGTCGCTTTGACGACCTGGCTGACCCGGCAGCCCTGGGCCCGGACTATCCATTGGCCGTGCCCACCCCCGACCATTACTGGCCGCTGCTGGCCGTGCTGGGGGCCGTGAACCCCGGCGAGCGGGCCGAAGTGCTCTGCGATGGCCGGGTGCTGGGGTCGCTCTCCATGACCGGGTACCGGTTCGGGTAAACGACCGTAAAATGGGGCAAAGACAGTCATATAGGGCTTTCCGTGGTGGAAGCCCTATTTATTTTGTTCAAAAAGCTTTATGAGAACAAGAAGCAAAGAGCCGACGCCGATTCATTCGGCGGAAGGGAAGGATCACCAAGCACAAGAGGCGGACAAAAACCCGCCCGCTGGCGAAACCGTCTTTTAAGAAGAGCAGGCATGAGCACCAAAAGCCAAGAGATCGCCCGACGGCGTGTACGTCGGGCGATGCTAGTAGTGAGAACAAGCTGTCTGGATCGCGGACGCCGCAGCAGTGGCGTTCGCGAAGGGCTCGCTCAGCCCTCATTTGGGCATTCCCCCCGGCGGGCCAGACGGATGACGGTAAGGAAGGGTTCCAGCGCTTCCCGCTCCATGGGCAATAGGGCGAGGTAGGCCGTCGTCAGCGACCGGCGCATCTGCTGGAAGGCAACGGGGTCGGGCACCCCCGACGGCAGGGGCGTTTCCTCCACCAGGAAGACCGCGCGGGCCACGTCGTAGAGCCAAGGGCCCCGGCAGAGGTTCATGAAGTCGATGACCACGGTGTCGCCGCCGTGCACGATCAGGTTGCCGGGGTGGAAGTCGCCGTGGCAGAGGGCAGAGCCTTCGGGCAGGGCCGCCAGCAGGGCCAGGGCATCGGCAGGGATGGCACCATGCCAGGCCTGCTCCATCCCCCAACGCAGGAAATCGCGGTAATCGGGCAGACCTTCGCCGGGGAAGCGCGCCAGCTGCCGGTGCAGGGCGGCCATGCGCGTGGTGCAGTCGGCGAGGTCGCCGGTCTGCAGCACCCAGTCCGTCAGCGGGGTGCCATCCACACGGTCGTACACGATGCCAAACCGACCTTCGTGCTCCAAAAAACCATGGGAGCGGGGGTGGGGCACGTCGGTCTCATCCATCCGGCGGGAGAGGGTGTATTCCTTGCGTGCCGCGTCCTCGGGGTAGCCGGGAACAAAGAGTTTCAGCACCCGCCCCTCGCCCCAGGCAAAGACCTCAGCGGTGTTGCCGCAGCCCAGCAGTGTCAGCGATTTTTTCGGTTCGGTCATCGTGGGTGCCTCCTCCTCGTTTTGGTCAGCCTTGCTGCCCCAGCAGTGCGGGCAAGAAGGACTCTGCCCGCACGAAGGGATCAACATACTCCGCCAGCACAGCCGGCAGGCGGCGGCCGAACCACTCCTGCACGGCGGGGTTGCGCAGGTGCATGGCCATGAAGTAGTAGATACCGGCCAGAAATGCGGCTTCCACGGCATCGGCTGGGGGCAGGGGACGCAGTTTCTCGTACCCAGCCAGCGTGGCCTGCCGCAGGGCCGGGGTGTCAAAAGCGCCAAGCATGCCGCCCACGTCCTGGGCGAAAGGGCCGTGGCCGCACAGGCCGAAGTCAATAGGAGAGAGTGTGTCACCCTCCACCAGCAGGTTTCCCAAACCCAAGTCGGCGTGGATGAGGCCGTGGGAGCCGGGTATGGCGCACGCCCGATCCAACAGAGTTGCCATGCGTGCCGCCCCGGCGGCCAGTCGGTCGACCTCGGCGGTGGCGTACAGGCCCAAGGACACCCCATCCTCCAGCGTGGTCATGGCCGTGTGCACCCGGCTGCCGTCGTAGGCCGGGCGGGGCAGGGTGGTACCCTGCGGCCAGCCCAGCACGAAGGTATGCAGCCGCGCCGCCAACTCCCCGGCCAACCCGGCATAGAACTGGGCGCGCGGGTCGTCCTGCGCCAACGGCTTGCCGGGCAGCCACGCCAGTAGCGATGCCCACCCGCCGCCGGGCAATGGGGCCAGCAGGGCACCATCCAAGGTGAGGAGGGGCCGCTGCACGGGGATGTCGCTCCCCTCCGCCAGCGCTGCCAGCCAGGTCAGCTCGCTCTCCATCCAGTCCTGTCGGTGGGCCACCATGCCGCCGCCCACACCGGGCCGTGGCAGGTGCAGCCGCAGGGCAAAAGTGCCGTTTGCCGGCGTTTTCACCCGGTACACGGCGTTCTCATTGTGGCGCAGGAAGTGAAGAACCGCGCCGTCCAGCCCGAAGGCGGACAGCGCGGCGTGTGCTTGTTTCTGCAGTTCGTGGGGTTCCATGGGCACCTCCTCGGCATTGTTTCACGTGAAACAACCTAGGGCAACACCGCACAAATCCAGCGGCCGTCTTGCTTGGTCTTTTCACGCCCTGCCGCGTTGTCGTCGGTCGCCTATGCACTGCGGCATAAGCTCCTTCCTCCGCCTTGCAGGACAAGAAAATCCTCTTCGCAATCCGACCACTCCATTTGTGCGGAGTCACCCTCTACCCCCGCAGCAGCCGCTCCCAGGCGGGGAAAGACCGCTCAATCGTGTCGCGCCCCACACAGTAGGCCAGCCGCACGTGGCCCGGCCAGCCAAAGCCGCTGCCCGGCACCACCAGAATGTGCTCAGCGGCAGCTTTCTCAGTGAAGGCCAGGTCGTCACCGCCGGGCACCTTGGGGAAGAGGTAGAATGCCCCGGCGGGCTTGACGCACTCCATGCCCAAGCCAGTGATGCAGCCATAGAGCAGGTCGCGCCGGGTGCGGTATTCGTCGATGTCGATGCCGGCGGTCAGCGCGGCGGCCACGGCTTTTTGGAAGAGCGACGGTGCGTTGACGTAGCCCAGCACGCGATTGGTGTAGGCCAGGGCATCCAGCAGGGCGTCGCCGTCATCGCAGGCGGGGTTGACGGCCAGGTACCCGATGCGTTCCCCAGGCAGGGAGAGGGACTTGCTGAAGGAGTTGACGACGATGCCGTTGCGGAAGAGCGAGAGAATCGGCACGGCCTCGCCCTCAAAGAGCAGACGGGTGTAGGGCTCGTCGGAGAGCACGTACACCGCACGGCCCAGCTCGGCCTGTTTCCGCCCCAACGCGTCGGCCAGCGCCTGCAGCGTGCCCCGGTCGTAGACCACGCCGGTGGGGTTGTGGGGGGAGTTCAATATGATGGCCTTAGTGCGGGGCGTCACCGCTGCGGCCACGGCCTCGGCATCGGGCAGGAAGGTCGTGGGATCGGCCTTCACCACCACCGGCACGCCGCCGTGGTTGTCGATGTAGGAGAAATACTCCACAAAGTAGGGGGCGATGACGATGACTTCCTCGCCGGGGTTTAGGATGGCCTTCAGCGCGGCGTTTAGCCCACCGGCGGCTCCCACGGTCATGATGACATGCCGAGCGGTCAGCGGCACCCCGGCCCGCTTCCCTTCTTGTGCGGCCACGGCGGCGCGCACATCCTCATGCCCGGCGTTGGGCATGTATTTGTGGATGTTGGGCTGGTCGGCCAACCCCCGCAGGGCGGCCAGCACCTCCCGTGGCGGCTCGGCATCGGGGTTGCCGATGGAAAAGTCGTAGACGTTCTCGGCCCCAAACTGCTGGCGCAGCCGGTTCCCTTCCTCAAACATGCGGCGGATCATCGACCCGCCCGCCATTTTCTTGGCGATGTGCTCGGCGATCATGGTGCTTCCCTCCCACGGTGAATTGCCTTCATCATACCGCAAATGCGGTTTTGGCGCAAAGAGCCACGGTCAAAAGCAGGAAAACCGCGCTCCCCGGGGCAAGGGGCAGGAAGGGAGGACGTGCATGTTTCACGTGAAACGTCTGCGGAGGTGCGTTTGGCCGTGGCGCGGGGGGCACAAATAAGCTATAATGAATGCGGAAACGGGAGGGGAGCACAGGGGGGAGCCCCTCCACACCGGAACCCCCACCCATTGTGCCGCGGGGTGCGGCCACCACTAGGGGAGGGACTGCCATGGGCGTCATCATCGCCATTGCCAACCAAAAGGGTGGCGTGGGCAAAACCACGACCGCCGTGAATTTAAGCGCCTGCGTGGCCGCGCAGGACAAACGCGTGCTGCTGGTGGATATGGACCCGCAGGGGAACTCCACCAGTGGGTTCGGCGTGAACAAGCACGCCATCGCCGCCGGGTCGTATGACATGCTGATGAACGACATGCCGGCGCCGGAGGCCACGCTGCCCACCATGCTTGATAATCTCAAGCTCATCGGTGCCAACGGCAACCTGGCCGGGGCCGAGGTGGAGCTGGTGTCGGCCATCGCGCGGGAGCATATCCTCAAGGGCCGGCTGGAGCAGGTGCGGGCCGACTACGACTACATCTTCATCGATTGCCCGCCGTCGCTGGGCTTGTTGACCTTGAACGCCTTGACGGCGGCTGACAAGCTGCTCGTTCCCATCCAGTGCGAGTTTTACGCCCTGGAGGGCCTCTCCGACCTCATGGGGACTGTCACCATCGTAAAAAAGCGCCTGAACCCAAGGCTCGAAGTCGAGGGCGTGGTGCTCACGATGTTTGACTCCCGCACCAACCTCTCCGTTCAAGTGGTGGAGGAAGTGCGCAAATACTTCAACAACCGCGTGTACGACACGCTCATTCCGCGCAATGTAAGGCTCAGCGAAGCCCCCAGCCACGGCCTGCCGGTGCTGCTCTATGACCCGACGTGCAGCGGGGCGGTGGCCTACAACGACCTGTCGGAGGAATTCATCGAGCACTGCGAGGAGGGCAAGACCGCATGAGCGCACCCAAGAAATTCGGCCTGGGCCGGGGGCTGGAAGCCCTGCTGGCCGACCCGGAGCAGCCCGAGAGCGCCAGTGAGATCGACATTCTGGCCATTGACCCCAACCCCAACCAGCCCCGGCGGCAGTTTGACGAGGAGAAGCTGCATGAGCTGCGCGATTCCATTCTGGCCCACGGGGTGCTGCAGCCGCTGCTGGTGGTGCGCCGGGGGGAGCGCTACCTGCTGGTGGCGGGCGAGCGGCGCTGGCGGGCGTCCCGGCTGGCGGGGCTCAAGCGCGTGCCGGCTCTGGTGCGCGATTACACCGACCAGCAGATTGCCGAAATCGCACTGGTGGAGAACCTGCAGCGCGATGACCTCAACGCCCTCGATGAGGCTGAGGGCATCCGCTCCCTGTTGGAGACATTCACCCTGACCCAGGAGCAGGTGGCCCAGCGGCTCTCCATGAGCCGCCCGGCGGTCACCAATGCCCTGCGGCTGCTTCAGCTGCCCCCGCAGGTGCAGAACCTCCTGCGCGGCGGGCAAATCTCCGCCGGGCACGCCCGCGCCGTCGCCGCCATTGAGGACGAAACCCTGGCCGGGCGCATCGCCCTGCAGGCGGCTCAGAATGGCCTTTCGGTGCGGGAGGTGGAGGCCCAGGTGCGCCGGGCCAAGGAAACCCCGGCCCAGAAGGAGATCTACACCAAGCCCAAATCCCCCATTGAGTTCAAGGACCTGGAGGAGAAGTGGATGCGCGCGCTGGGCACCAAGGTCAAGGTCAAGGGCGACCTCAAGCGCGGCACCATCGTCGTGCAGTACTACAACCGTCAGGATCTGGAGCGGCTCTACGAGCTCGCCGACCGCCTGAGCCTAGAGAACCGCTGATGGACGGCGAAGTAGTCGAGCGGTTCGGCGGTACGTTGCGGGCCCTGTGTGCCGAAGGCGGTCTCTTCCTGCCGGAGGACACGCTGGCCCGGTTCTTCCGCTACCATGAGATGCTGGAGGAAGCCAACCGTTTCTTCAACCTCACGCGGGTGGAAGGCCCCGAGCAAAGCGCGCGCCGACACTTCTACGATTCCTTTGCCGCCCCGGCGCTCACCGCCTTGGCCGATGGTACTTCGGTGGTGGACGTGGGCACCGGCGCGGGGTTCCCGGGCCTGCCCATCGCCATCCTCCGTCCCGGCCTTTCGGTCACCCTGCTGGATTCGTTGCGCAAGCGTACCGACTTCCTGCACGCCGTGGTGGCCGATCTCGGCCTGACGAACGTGGAGGTCGTCCACGACCGGGCGGAGGACTTCGGCCGCTGGGCCGGGCGGGAGCGGTTCGACGTGGCGCTCTCCCGCGCGTTGGCCGGGCTGCCCGCCCTGCTGGAGTATACGCTGCCCCTAGTGCGGGTGGGTGGGGTGGCACTGGCCTGGCGGGGGCCCGCCGCGCCGGAGGAGCTCAAAGAAGCCAGCCGGGCCGCGCGGCTCTTGGGCGGCGACGAGGGCCGTGCCCTTCCCTACCGCCCCGGTGGGGAGGAACAATTTTACATCGTGATGCACAAAAAGATTCGACCGGTTCCGCTCCTCTACCCGCGCAAGGCGGGCACTCCGACAAAAACCCCCCTGATCTAGCGAAAAACGGAGTGAGAAAGAGCAAATACGCGTGAGGTTTTTGTAAAACGATTCTTTCGCTTCCTGCGGTCAAATCCGCAGGAATTTGCTTTGATACGGGGAAATGTTATTGCGCAGTGAGCGATCGCTGCGCGCGCAAGCGCGACAATCACCTCCTCTTTCCCAAACGCCGGGCCGCATGGCTTCTCTCCCCAAAGCCCTGCGGCCCCATCTTTTCTTTTGGAGGCAGTGATGTTTGAGGGCCTTCACAAAACCATACTGGCCGACGCCGGCACGCGCACCGTCCTGCTGCCGGTGGAGAGCATTCTGCCCAGCCCCTGGCAGCCCCGGCGGCAGTTTGACCCCACGGCGCTCGACAACCTCGCTGACAGCATCCGCCGGCATGGGTTGTTGCAACCGGTGGTGGTGCGAACGCTGGGCGGCGGGCGCTATGAGCTCATTGCCGGGGAGCGGCGGCTGCGGGCCGTCCGCCTGGTGGGGGAGGCGCACATCCGCGCCACCCTCCTCACCATCAGCGACCGGGACGCGGCTCTCCTTGCCATGGCGGAGAATTTGCAGCGGGAGGATCTGACCTTCTTTGAGGAGGCAGAAGGCTATCGCCAGCTCATTGCCCAGTGGAAGCTGACCCAGCAGCAGCTGGCCGAGCGCCTGGGCTGCCAGCAGTCCACCATCGCCAATAAGCTACGGCTACTGCGCCTGCCGGCGGAGGTGCAGCAGGCCATCGTGCGGCACGACCTTTCCGAGCGGCACGCCCGGGCGCTGCTGCGGCTGCACGACGCCGATGAGCAGCTGGCACTGCTCGATACCGTGGCCCTCAAGGGCCTCAACGTCCGCCAGACCGAAGAACTGGTGGAGAAGCGGGTGGAGAGCCTGCTGGCCGGGGAGCGGGAACCGGTGCGCGGGGTGCCGCGCTTCTCCCGCGCGTGGCGGGATTGGCGGCTTTTCGCCAACACCATGCGCTCGGCGGTGGGCGAGCTCAAGTCCTCGGGGCTGGATGCCCAGTTCACCATTCACGACTCCGATCAGTTTGTGGAGATGACCGTCGTGGTGCCCAAGAGCCGCCCGGTCACTCGTCGCGCCCTGCCCTAAGCGAGGGAAATGCCATAACACCCCACGTTTCCCGTGAAACATGGGGCATTTGGGTTGCAATGGGGTCCTCCTCCGGTCAGCTCGTCTTCTTCGCCTGGAATGCCCCCATCGGGCAGTACCGCACGCAGCGGCCGCAGTCGATGCACTTTTCCGTGTCCACGGTGGGTGCAGAGAAGCCCTTCTGCACCAGCGCCCCGGTGGGGCAGACAGCCAGGGAGGGGCACACGTGGTTCTGAGGGCAGCGGGCAACTTGAATGGTGACAGCCATGGGGCATTCCTCCGGTTTTTTGATGAACCGATGATAGCACGCCGGCGCGCCACCTTCGGTGCCCACGGTCACACAGCGGTTCTGGATGCGCCGGTGCCGCCGTCGATAGAGCCAGCCCAGTAATTTCAACGGATTCCCGTGGGTTCGGTGCAATTTTTTCCCTAATATGGTACAATATTCGACATGGATAACACCGGAAAGACGGCACGAGATATGCACGAAGATCATCGTCAGCGCCTGCGTGAGCGGTTCCTGGCCGAGGGGCTGGAGTCCTTCGAGCCACACCAGGCGCTGGAGCTGCTGCTTTGCTACGCCATCCCCCGGCGCGACACCAATGAGTTGGCCCACGCCCTCATCGATCATTTTGGATCGCTGGCCGCCGTGCTGGATGCCCACCCCGACGACCTGACGACCGTGCCGGGCGTGGGGCGCAACGCCGCCGTGCTGCTGGCGCTGATGAACCCGCTGTGGCGGCTCTACCGCCGCCAAAGCCTGGAGGACAACACCCAGGTCATTGACAACTACCGCACCGCCTGCAGTTTCGCGGTGTCGCTCTTTGCCGGGCGGGTCAACGAGGCGCTCTACCTGCTGTGCATGGACCCGGGCTGCCGGGTGCTGCGCTGCCAGCTGCTGCAGGAGGGCACGGTCAACGAGGTGTCGGTGCACCCCCGCACCGTGGTGGAGGCCGCCATCCGCAGCAACGCCACCCAGGTGATCCTGATGCACAACCACCCCAAGGGCGACCTGCAGCCCTCGGCCAATGACCTCACCTACACCCGGCGGCTCCTCTTCGCGTTGCAGTCCATCGGGGTGGACGTTGTGGATCACATCATTGTCAGCGAGGAGGAGGCCCTGAGTCTCGCGCGGGAGGGCGCGCTGGAGGACATCATCCGCGACATCGAAGGCCCCCTGCAGCAGGAGCGGCGCGTCTACTCCAACGAGCAGGCCTTAGGCCTGCGCACCCGGGTTACGGAGTATTTGGGGCAGTAGGAGACCCACCGACACATCCGCCCCTCATTCACTGTCCATCACAAGAAAGCACGCCCCAAGTACGGCGTGCTTTTCTTTTTGGGATCCATCACTTCCCGTCGCCCGGCAGGGGTTGCAGCTGCCACGCGGCCTCCAATGCCTGGCATACGGTGTCGCAGGCCTCCTGCTCCAGCGCGAACACCGCCGCACCGTGCAGCCCGCCCACGGCCCAGGTGACCTCCTCCTCCCGGGCGTCAGCCCAGGCCTGGGCGGCTTGCTGCAGCTGGTTATCCACATCCTGTGGAAAGGGATCCTCGCCCGCCGACACCAGGAAGTAGACGACGCCGTCGGCTTCCCGTCCGGTCACCGCAGCGTCAAACCCCAGCGTGGCGGCAAAAGCCGCTTCTTCCTCATCGGGCGCGTCAGCAAAGGCAAACCCGGTCAACCGTGCCTCGCCATTGGTCACCACATCTGGTGCGGCGATGAACCCCGGCGCGGCAGATTCGGCCTCCGCTGTGCTAGCCGTCGCGGGCGATCCCGTCTCCACGCCCGCCGTAGTCCCATGGGCCGTGGTTGTCGTGCTCGTCGCGTCGGTGTCCCCCGGCGCGCCGCCACAGCCAGCCAGCAGCAGGCAGAGCGCCACAGCTGCTATTCGTTTCATTGCTTTTGCCCCCTTCCTGCGTTTCCTGTGGGACGGGTGGGTGCAGGAGATGGTTCCTGGGGTGGGAGCCTACTCCTGGTCGCCCAATTCCTCATTCCCCAGGTAGACCGGCCCCCGTTCGCCCCGCGCCAGCCGCTGGATGGCCCGCCGCAGCCGGGCGGGGTAGAGGGGCAGGCGGTGCAGTTCCTCCACCGGTAGCCATTCCACGCCGGTCTGTGCGCTGTCGCCCACCGCCGTCACGCCCGGCAGCGGCCCCAGGTCCTCGCAGTGGAACACCAAGTCCACCCGGTGGTAGCGGGTGTCCCGGGCGATCTCCACCACCAGTGCCAGGTCGCCCACCCGCACATCGCGGGCCAGCTCCTCGGCGCACTCCCGGCGCACCGTCTCGGTCAGCGGTTCCTCGGGCTCTTGCCCGCCGCCCGGCAGCACATAGTAGGTTTCGTCCGGCTCCTCAATGCGCACGGCCAGCAGCCGCTCCTCCCGCAGGAGGAGTGCTTTGCCGGCGTTGCGGATGTGTCGCTGCATGAAATACCTCCAAATTGATTTTGTTGTGCGAGCAAACGGCTGCGTTGTTGCCGTCCGCGCAGGGCTGGTGGTGGTACTTGGCTGAGCTCCAAACTCGCTTGGCGCTGCTACACAGCGAGTCCTTTGCTGTCGCAAAGGACTGTAAGCGAGTTCGCTCGTTAGCATCTTCGATGCGACCGTAACCCTCTCCCCGATCCCTCCCCCAAACTGGGGGAGGGGCGCGCGGTTTGGATTGTGTGGCGGAAGCTGGCCTATCGTCCTCCCGGGGCGCGTTCGAGTTTCTCCCGGGCGGCTGGCGGCACTTGGCTGGCGACAGAGGGGTGGGATGTCTGAGGCTTTCCGTTGCGGAGCATAAGGAAAGCCGAGTTACCACCCTCTGCCACTCACCTCGTGCCAGTCGTCCGGTCTAGGAAACTCGTCCGCGCCACCTAAAGCGTTTTGGGTCCTTTTGCGCTTCAAAAGGACCGCCCAGCGCAGCGCGTTTCTTAGAAAACAGATCACAATACACAACAAAGAGTCCGCTCGAGCACACAGGGCTGGTTATTTCTGGCGAAATAGCCCTCGGCCCGCACGGTCAAACGCACGCCGGGTTTGGAGAACGGCACCCACCCAAACGATGGTAATCGACTAACTGCGTTGCCGTCCGCGCCTTACGCGCCATCCAGGCGCTAGGGCGTTGTTCTCACAACGCCCTCACGGCGCGGAGCGGTTCGGCACGCATCCAGCGTGCCGTTCCAACCACACCAACAGCACCGCCACATCCGCCGGCGACACCCCGGAGATGCGCCCGGCCTGGCCCACCGAGGCGGGTCGCAGGGCGTTGAGCTTCTGCCGGGCCTCCAGCCGGATGCCGGCAATCTGGGTGTAGTCGATCTCGGCGGGCAGGGCGCGGGCCTCCAGCTTGCGGAAGCGTTCAATCTCCCGCTCCTCCCGCGCCAGGTACCCGGCGTACTTCACGGCGATCTCGGCCTGTTCGGCGGCGTCGCGGCCCACGGCGGGGGCGGCGGGGTCGAGGGGCACAAGGTCGGCCCAGCGCACCCGGGGGCGACGAAGCAGGTCGGTAATGGGGGCGGAGATGTCGGGCGGTACCTCCCCACGGGCGGTAAGGGCGGCGGCCAGCGCCGGGGTGGGCGGCAATGAGGTGCCCTCAAAGTGGCGGGTGAGCCGCTCGGTTTCCTCCCGCTTGCGGCACATGCGGTCATAACGGCGGTCGTCCACCAGGCCAATGCGCCGCCCGAGCTCGGTCAGCCGCAGGTCGGCGTTGTCCTGCCGCAGCAGCAGGCGGTGCTCGGCGCGGCTGGTCATCATGCGGTAGGGTTCGTTGGTGCCCTTGGTAATGAGGTCGTCCACCAGCACCCCCAGGTAGGCCTGGGCACGGTCGAGGACGAGGGGCTCCTCCCCCCGGCAGTATTGGGCGGCGTTGATGCCCGCCAGAATCCCCTGGGCGGCGGCCTCCTCATAGCCAGAGGAACCATTGAGCTGCCCGGCGGTGAAGAGCCCGCCGACCTCCCGGCTCTGGAGGGTCAGCGTACTGGCCGTCGGGTCGATGCAGTCGTATTCGATGGCGTAGCCCGCACGGGTTAGCTCCACCCGCTCCAGCCCCGGCAGGGTGCGGAGCATCGCCACCTGCACATCCACTGGGAGCGAGGTGCTCATGCCCTGCACATACCACTCGCGGGTCAGCGCCCCTTCGGGCTCCAGGAACACCTGGTGGCGCTCCTTGTCGGCGAAGCGCACGACCTTGTCCTCAATGCTGGGGCAGTAGCGGGGGCCGGTGCCCTCGATGACGCCGGAGTAGAGCGGCGACCGGTGCAGGTTGGCGCGGATGATGTCGTGGGTGGCCGCCCCCGTCCAGGTGAGCCAGCAGGGCACCTGGGGGCAGGGGGCGTCATCGGTGAGGAAGGAGAAATAGGGCGCGTCGGGTTGGCCGTGCTGGATCTCCAGCCCGCTGGTGTCCACGGTGCGGCCGTCAATGCGGGCGGGGGTGCCGGTCTTGAAGCGCCGAAGCGGGAAGCCCAGACGCTTGAGCTCCCGGCTCAACCGCAGGGCCGGGAACAACCCCGAAGGCCCACTGCTGTGGGTCTGTTCCCCCACGATGGTGCGGCCGCGGAGGTACACGCCGGTGGCCAGCACCAGCGCATGGCAGGCCACTTGAGCCCCGTCGGCGGTCACGATGCCGGTGACCCGCCCGCCCCGCGTGAGGATGCGCACGCACTCCCCCTGCCGCAGGGTGAGGTTGTCGGTGTTCTCCACCGTCCACTTCATGCGCTGCTGGTAGGCGTGCTTGTCGGCCTGGGCCCGCAGCGACTGCACCGCCGGGCCCTTGCTGGTGTTCAGGAGCTTGCGCTGCAGGGCGGTGGCGTCGGCACACAGGCCCATCTCCCCGCCCAGGGCATCGACCTCGCGCACCAGGTGTCCCTTGCTGGTGCCGCCCACCGCCGGGTTGCAGGCCATCAGCGCCACTGAGTCCAGCTGGATCGTCAGCATCAGCGTCTTCAAGCCCAGGCGCGCGGCAGCCAGGCCCGCCTCCACCCCGGCGTGCCCCGCGCCCACCACCACCACATCCCATTCCCCGGCCAAAAATGTCTTCATCCGTACCCCTTGTGTGAAAATTGCCCGGGGAGCTTCCCCGATTGTCTCCCCGTATTATAGGCGCGGGGGACGCGGCGGCGCAACTGGGAGCGGACACTTCGGGGGCAGCAAGTTTCGCCAGCCATAGCCAAAGGCTGCCCCGGAGGGCAGCCTTCGTCGATTGCAGGGGGTATGCTATCCGCGCTGTCTCGTTCCTATGACATCATGATGGCACGCAGGGTATAGGTGCAGAAGTCGTTGTTGCCTTGGTGCACCAGAATGCGGTACTTCTTGCCAGCCGTCAGCACGGCCTCAACCTCGCCGCCCCAGCTGCTGTCCACCAGGTTGTTGAGGTCGTCGTAAATCTCCAGGGTGACCGCCGCGCTGTTGGAGACATTCTCCAGCAGTATGCGATGGTGTTCCGTGGTGGTGGGGGTGAAGTCGTAGCGGTTGATCTGGTCGGTGTAGGTGAGCGAATCGGAGAGGGTCGTGCCGAAGACCAGCGTGCGCACCGCGTGGGGCACGCCGATGTTCATACGATAACTGGTGCAGGGTTCATAACGGTAGCTCACCAGCACCTGGTAGGTCTCGCCGGCGGTCAGGTCCACCGTCAGCCCGTCGTTCTTATAATAGGCATCGCTCATGCTGTGGTTGAGGGAATTGAGCACATCCACGTTCACAGATGCGTTGTTCATGCGGTCGACGACATCGATGCGATACCGGCCGGTCACCGCCGCCTTGTAGGTGTAGCGGTTGACCTGATCCTGGAAGGTGATGCTGTCGGTCAGCGTCGTCTTACCCGTGATGTCACGCACGGCGTGGGCCACGCCGATGTTGAGCTTGTAGGAGGTGCAGGTGTCGTAGAGGTAGCGCACTTCAAACCGGTAGGTCTGCCCGGCGGTGAAGTCCATCGTTACCCCATTGTCGTGGCCGCCCATTTTGCTGTTCTTGTTGTTGTACACGTCGATTTGTACGGAGGCGTCGTTCATGCGGTCCACCGCGTCCAGCCGGTACCGTCCAGTCACCGGCGCGGTGTAGTAATACACGTTGTGCTGCCCAACAAACCCAATGCCGTCGGACACGGCGGTGGTGCCGGTGATGTTCCACGCCACGTGGGGCACGCCCACCTCCATGGTGAAGGTGCAGGCCTCCATGTTGAACATGCCCAGCACGTCGTAGGTCTGCCCGGCGGTCAGTGTGGCGTTGGCGTCGTTGGTTTCGTTGTACCCCGTGTAGATTTTGCCGTTGCGGTCGTAGACCTGGACGGTCACGTCGTTGTCACCGGTGCGATCCTCGGCATGGAAGTAGTAGATGCCGCTGACCGGCGCGGTATAGTGGAAGGTGACGGCCTTGCCCACGGCGGTGGTGCCGCGCCCCAGGGTCTTGGTGGTGCCGCGGGTGTAGGCCGTCTTGCCGGCCACCGCCGCGCTCAAGGTGCTGTTGGCGGCGGAGGGGGTCATCACCGCGCGCACCTTGTAGTAGTAGGTTCTGCCTCCGGCGAGCTTGGTGTTGGTGTAGTAGGCGTTCTTGGTGGTCGTCACCTTGGCATAGGTACCAGTAGCGCTGCTGGCGCGGTAAAGCTCATACCCTGTGGCACCCGATACCTTGTTCCATTTGAGTGCGATGGAGGTGGGGGAGACGATGGAGACCTCCAACCCCGTGGGGGCGGAGAGCTTGGGCACGGCCGACACGGCGGCACTGCGGGCGCTGTTGCCCGATGCCGTCTTGTACAGGGCCTTCACCTTGTAGTAGTAGGTCTTGCCACGGGTCAGGCCCGTGTTGGTGTAGGCGCGGGCGGTCGTGGTCTTGAGGAGCGTGTACGTGCCGCCGGAGGTGGTGGCGCGGTATACTTCATACTTTGCCGCGCCGGAGACGGCCTGCCAGCTCACCTTGATGGAGGTGGAGGAGGCCGAGCCCGCCGTTACCACCGGGGTGGCCAGCCGGGCCTTGCAGCTCACGGCGGCGCTGCGGGCACTGCTCAGCGAGGCCGTCTTGTGGATGGCCTTCAGCTTGTAGTAGTAGGTTTTGCCGCGGGTCAGGCTGGTGTTGGTGACACTCAGCGAGGTCGTCGTCTTCACCTTTGTGTAGGTGCCGCTGGCACTGGTGGCGCGGTAGACTTCGTACCGCACCGCGCCGGAGACGGCCTTCCAACTCACCTTGATCGAGGTGACGGTCACCGACTGGGCTTTGACCCCGCTGGGCGCGGGCAGTTTGCTGGCCGCCTGAGCCGCAAGCGGCTGGGCCGTCCACACCACTGCCAGGGCGATGGACAGTGCCAACAACCCACGCAACATCCTCGCTTTCATACACTACCTCCTGGTATTTCTGGAATCTTTTTATACACTTTTGCCATTATACCAATAAGTGTACAACATAACAAGGAAAGGGAGGGGTTGGATAGACCGTATCCAAAGGAAATGGGGGAGTTGATGGGTTGCTTTTCGTCACCGACAATTAGAACGTCTAGCGTGCTGGGCGGCACTTGATATCGCAAAAGGATTCCAAGCGTGGCTTTGCGTGGAAGGCGGGGAACGATACGGGTCTGCTTTGGACGCGACAAAGGGAGTGTTGCCGCTGGGCGGCACTATTGGGTGGCGCCAAGGGAACCAAAGAGTCTCTGGCGCAGACGAGTTTCTTATGCCAGACGACTGGCACGGGTGAGGATGCCGGCATTGTTTCGTACGCGCAGTTCTCTGCGATGTCTTTGCTTGGGCAATATGCTCCATTTTCCTCAGAAACGCGCTGCGCTGGGCGGTCCTTTTGAAGCGCAAAAGGACCCAAAACGCTTTGGGAGGCGCGGACGAGTTCCCATAGACCGGATGGCTGGCACAAAGGTGAGTGCCAGAGGGAGGTAACTCGCCTTTCCTTTTGCTCCGCAACGGAAAGGCTCAAACATCCCTCCCCTCTGTCTCAAGCCGAGTACCACCAGTCATCCGGCGGGAACACGAACGCGCCCGAAAGACGGTACGCCAGGTTTTGCTGCCATCTCCAACATTTTTTGCCCCTCCCCCAGTTTGGGGGAGGGGGTGGGGAGAGGGTTTCTGCGAGTGCTACAACCAGCAGCCGCACCGCGGTTTATCCCGCCCATCGCAATGCTGCGCGTTGCTCACATCGCTCTCAAGCGATGTGGGGCCAGTGGGCAGCGGCTACCGCACGCCCCGCTCGTGGCACTCACTCCTCCCGCCCACAGGCGCGTTCCCCCGCACGCCCCACACAGCCAATAGCCGCCAGCCGGTTCATCCGGCGGCGGCACAAAGTAGCTCGCCCGTGGCACTCAGCCCTCCCGCCCAAAGGCGCGTCTCCCCCGCAAAACCCCTGCACGACCCACGCAACCGAAAGCCCCGCGACGGCGTGTACGTCGCGGGGCTCAAGCAAACCTGTGACGAGCACTCCAACTCGCGGCTGTCGCCGCAGGCGGCAGCCGCGAACGCACAGCGACTAGCTGTGCATACATGCGCCTCCATTGACGTGCAGCACCTGGCCGGTCACAAAGGATGAATCGTTGCAGGCAAGGTAGACGTAGGCAGCGGCCAGCTCGGCGGGTTGGGCAGCCCGGCCCATGGGGGTGTCGCCGCCGAAGGTCTCAATGTCGGTGGCGGGCCAGCTGGCGGGCTGCAGGGGCGTCCACACCGGGCCGGGGGCAATGGCGTTGACGCGCACGCCCTGCCCGGCTAAGGAGCGTGCCAGCGCCCGGGTGAAGCTGACGATCGCCCCCTTGGTGGAGGAATAGTCGATCAGCCGTTCGCTGCCCTCGTAGGCCGTCACCGAGGTGGTGCTGACGATGGACGCGCCGCACTTTAAGTGGGGCAGCGCCGCCCGTGTGAGGTGGAACATGCCGAAGACGTTGACCCGGAAGGTCTGTTCCAGCTGCTGGGCGGTGATGTCCAGCAGGCTGTTCTGCGGGTATTGCACCGCGGCGTTGTTCACGAGTACATCGAGCGCGCCGAACGCCGCCACCGTGTCAGCCACCAGCCGCTGGCAGGTCGCCTCATCAGCGATGTCGCCGGGCAGCAGCAGGCATCGCCCGCCCAGCCGTTCCACCACCTTCTTCGTGTCGTTGGCGTCGTCGTGCTCGTCGAGGTAGGACACCGCCACCGCCGCACCCTCCCGCGCGAAGGCCACCGCTGCCGCCCGGCCAATGCCGCTGTCGCCGCCGGTGATGAGCGCCACCTTGCCCGCGAGCTTGCCCGTGCCCACCCGGGCCGGGTCGTCGTAGATGGGCCGTGGGTTCATCGGCTGCTCCAGCCCGGGCTGGCGATCCTGGTGCTGGGGCGGGAAGGTCACGTTGACCGTCTTGTTGTCCGGTTTCTGCCCCATCGGGGGGTAATAGAGTTCCATCGTCCACACTCCTGCCATTTTTGTCAGTGTGTGGGGCAGGCGGGCAAGTTATGCACAGGGTGGGGAAAGAGGAAAAAACGGAAACAGAAAAGGCGGCGACGGGTGCCACCTCTGCGGATTAGGGGATAGGGCTGAGCAGCGATTGGCAGCGCCTACCGGCATCGCGTGGCGAAAAAGGGGGATTCCAAAGGGGCTCACGCCCCTTTGGCAACTTTCCACTCCGCTTTCCCTATGCCCTCAGCACATAATACTCCATGCCATAGGCGCGGAAGTCATTGATGACACGGAACCCGACGGCGCGGTAAAAGGCGAGCGACGCCGGGGTGTTCGTCTCCACCAGCGTGGGCAGGCCCTGGCGGGCGGCCTCCTGCACGGGGGGCAGCACCAGCGCCGTGGCCAAGCCCTGCCGCCGGGCGGCGGGCAGCACCCCGAGGTTCGATAGGTACCGATACCGCCGCGGGGCCACGCGGTCGCGCTCCCGGTCAATGACGCCGGACACCTCATTCAAGAGCCGGTAGTGGCTGGGCTCCATGCCCCGGCCCACCCGGTGCCCGCCGTAGAGGAACCAGCGCCAGGGCGCGCAGCCCATGCGCCAGCTGGGCAGCCACAGCGACACGCCGTCGGGGGCGGTGCCCACGGCCCAGGCCTGCCCGTTGGCGGCGGCCAGCCGCGCGGTGTAGTGGAACACCGGCTCAATGAGCGCCAGGCGGGTAGCGGGGTCGGGGCAGATGCGGGTGACCAGCGGGTCATCGGCAAAGGCCAGCGCCAGCGTGCGGGCGGCGGGGGCCGCCTGCCGGGGGCCGAGGGGCAGGAGAGGGAGCTCGCAGGGCAGGGGCTCGGTCGTCATGGCCGGGCCTCCTTCGGTTTCACGCCGGTTTCGGTGAGGAAGGCCCCCAGTGCGTCGAGATCCTGCCGGTACACATCGGCCAGCGCCCGGTTGTAGATGATGGACGCCGGGTGGTAGAGGGGAAAAAGGTGGAAGGCCGTCTCCCCCAGGGCGCAGGGCAGGGGTTGGCCGTGGCAGGCCCCGATGACGGCGGCGCGGTCGTCGCGCACGGCCTTGAGGGCCACGTTGCCCAGCGTCACTACCACCTTGGGGTGGATGACCTCAATCTCCCGCCGCAGGAAGTGGAAGCACAGCTCAATCTCCTCCCGCGTGGGGGGGCGGTTGCTGCGGCTGCCGGTGCGGGGGTGCACCTTGTAGGGGCGGAACTTCACGACGTTGGTGATGTAGAGCCGCTCCCGGGGGAGCTGGAGGTGCTCCAGAAACTCGGTGAGGTTCTGGCCGGCCTTGCCCACAAAGGGCAGGCCCTGAGCTTCCTCCTCAGCGCCGGGGGCCTCGCCCACCAGTACGATGGGGCTGTTGGGGTCGCCCTGGCCAAACACCATGCGTCGGCCCTCGGGCGGGTACACCGTCCGCAGCAGCTCCTGGCATTGGTTCCGCACGGCTGTCAGCGCCGCTTCCCTATGCTCCGCCATCGTCGTCCCTCCGCCCCAGTCGTTCTTTGAGCGCCATCATGTCCCGCCAGGAATCGATGAGCCATTCCTCCCGCCGCAGCAGGGCCGCCGGGTGGTAGGTGGCCAGCATGTCCACGCCGCCCCGCCGCACCCATTGCCCGCGCATCTGGCTCACCCGTGCGTCCCGGTCGATGAGGTGGCGCACCGCCGTGCCGCCCATGCACACGATGATTTCCGGTCGGAGGAGCTTGACTTGCCGCCGCAGGTAGTTGAGGCAGGCCTCGGCCTCGTCGTCGGTGGGAGTGCGGTTGGCGGGCGGGCGGCACTTCACCACGTTGGCGATGAAGACCGCCTCCCGCCGGAGCCCCACGGCTTCCAGCATCCGGTCGAGGAGCTGACCTGCCGGGCCCACAAAGGGGCGGCCCTGGCGGTCTTCCTCAGCGCCGGGGCCTTCGCCCACAAAGAGCACCCTCGCCTGACGGTCGCCTTCACCCGGCACGGCCTGCTTGCGCCCCTGGCACAGGCCACAGGCTGTGCAGGCCGCAATCTCGGCGGTCAGCGCCGTCCACTGGTTGTCTCTGTCGTCGGTCACGCCCGGGTGTCCTCCACCTGCACCGGCGCACGCCCCAGCACCCGCCGCGCGATGTCCATGGGGAAGCGGTTCTCCCCCCACAGCAGCATGAGTGCCAGCAGCCCCTGGGCCGCCCCCAGCAGGAAGAAGATGACGTGCAGCACGTTCACCGACCACAGCACCAGGCATTGCACCACAATCCACCCCACCATGGCCGCGCCCAGCACCCCGGTGACATAACCCTGCCAGGGGTGCTGCCGCCGCACCAGCGCCAGCACGCCGCCGGCCACGTTGCCCAAGCCCAGCACGATGAACAGGAAAAGGCCCGGGATGAGGAAGTCAGCGAACGGCCCGTTGCGCAACACCTCGGTCGTCATGCCGGGCACGGGGGCGGTGGGGTTGAGCAGGGCGACCGAGCCGCCAAAGAGCGCGCCGACGCCGACGAACAGGTGCAGGGCGGTGAGGCTCACACGAATGGCTTTCATAGCATCCTCCGGGGGTGTTTTTCGTATACCAGTATAACACAGTGCGCGTCCCCAGGCGCGCACAACCGACCGAGCTTACAGTTCTTTGCCGCAGGCAAAGAACTCGCTGCGCAGCAGCGCTAAGCGAGGGCGGAAGGCAGCTGGAGCGACAACCAAACCCAAATGCGAGCACCGGCAGAGCACTCGCCATGTAGTGGCGCAAGCGCCGTACGGAGGGTCAGCTGGATCAACTACCATAGCCTATGCGAGCACCAGACTTATAAAGAAACGCGCCTGCCGCGGGCGGCACTTTTGGATGCGTCAAAAGTGCCCAAAACCGCAAGGGCGCGGACGAGTTTCCAAGACCTGACGATCGGCACAGGGCTAGGTAGCAGCGGCGGGTAACTCGCAGGTGCATTGCTACGCAACGCACCTGCTCAAACATCCCCGCCCGCTGTCTCAAACAGAGTGCCGCCGATCATCAGGGGGAAACTCGAACGCGCCCCGTAGGAGAGAACGAAGGACAGTACGACAGACTCCCGCCACCCCTCCCTCATTTGAGGGGGAGGGGTTGGGGGGAGTTCTCCTGCGTCGAAGACGCGAGTGCTGTGTCCAGCCAAGTGCCGCCAGCCGCCCGGGCTGGTCATGCGCTTTGCGCAGGCCTCGCCCATGTGGCTGGGGAAAACTCGAACGCGCCCCGAAGGAGAGAACGAAGGGCGGTACGCCAGACTTCCGCCGCCCCTCCCCCCCAATCCGGGGAGAGGGTTCCTCCACCCGCATTGGCTAGACGCACACCCGGCAGGGTTTGTGCATGCCCCGTCGAATAAAATGGTACAACAGAAAAGCAGAGAAGGGGGACGCCCATGAACTATGTCTTTCATTCGCCGGTGGAGCACCTGAGCGAGGCCATTGTGCCCGCCGGACGGCTGCTCATCAACTGGATCGGCCAGGCTGGCTTCGTCTTTAAGAGCCCCGGCGGCCACACGCTGTGTGTGGATCCGTACCTTTCCAACATCATTGAGAAGTACGAGGGGTTGGAGAGCCGCCGCATGTACTGGCCGTCCTTCGGGCTGGAGCGGTTCCGGGTGGACGGGCTGTTCCTCACCCACGACCACATCGACCACACCGACCCCGAGACCCTGCCGATGGTGGAGGCCTACGCCCGGCCCGAGCGCTACTACGCCGTGCCCAGCTCGGCGGCCCACCTGCGGGCCATGAATGTGCGGTCTGACGCCATCACCGAGGTGCGCCCCGGTGACCACCTGACCTTCCACGACATGGTGCTGCGGCCGGTGTTTGCCAACCACACGCCGGACTCGGTGGGCCTGATTCTGGAGTGCGCCGGGCTGAAGATCTACATCACTGGCGACACCTGCGCCTGCGCCGAGCTCCTGGCCCAACGCGACGAGCAGGTGGACGTGCTCATCACCTGCATCAACGGCATCTACAACAACCTCAACGTGCGCGAGGCCGTCGATCTTTCTGTGGCCATCGGCGCGAAGCTGACGATCCCCATGCACTTCGGGGTCGTGCCCTCCAACACCGTGCGGCCGGAGCGTTTCCTGCACGCGGCGGGTGAGGCTGGCATCGACCACATCATCCTGAAGCCCGAGGAGCACTACCTCCTGGCCCGCAAGGGGGAGAAGGTCGTCGCGGATCTGCTCTAAGGCAACCTGTTTCTGGCGCAGCGGCCGGGTTCCGGCCGCTGCGTTTAATTCTGGCTGCCGCCCGGCAGGCTGAGACGTTCCCGTTCGCTCTTGACCCCATCGCCGAGGCGTGATGTGCCCAGCGAGAAAGGCCTGTGCTATACTGGGGGGAGCAAAACACGGAGGAACCCCATGCTCGAACTGATGGCGACCTGCTGCCCGGGGCTGGAGGATGTGCTGGCCGATGAAGTGGCCGAGCGGCTGGGCGCGGCGGCGCGCGCAGCCCGGGGTCAGGTGCGCTGGGCCGGGGAGGTTCCCGGTGCGCTGGCCCTGCGCTGTGCAGATAACCTCTACGCCATCATTGGGGAGGTGCCCGCCGGGCCCCACCGCGCTGACCTCCCGGCGCTGGGCCGGGCGTTGGCGGCGCTGCCGGTGGCCGAGGTGTGCGAGGCGGTGGGGGTTGTGCTGGCCGGGCGATTGCACGTCAGCGCCAGCCGGACGGGGCGGCACAGTTACAGCCGGTTTGAGGCCGCCGATGCCGCGCGGGGTGCCCTCTGCGCGGTGCTGGGGCTCCTGCCCGGCACGCCCGACGATCACGATGTGGCCCTGCGGCTGGCGTTGGAGGGCGACCGGGCGCTCCTTTCATTGAAGCTCACCGACGCGGCGTTCCGCTTCCGGGGGGAGCGGGTGTTCGCGGCGGCGGCCATCCGGCCCACCATCGCCCACGCCATGGTGCGGCTCACCGTTCCAGGCCCTGCGGACGTATTCCTCGATCCGTTCTGTGGCTCGGGCACCCTGCTGGCCGAGCGGCTGACCCTACCTCACGGAGCGGTGCTGGGTGGGGACAAGGACGGTGACACCCTTGCCGTGGCGGCCCGCAACACCGGGGGGCAGGCCGCCCTCGCCCAATGGGACGCCCGCGCGCTGCCTTTGGCCGACGCCAGCGTGGACGCCATCGCCACCAACCCCCCCTGGGGCCGGCAGATCGCCGTGGAGGACAGCGCCGCGCTCTACCACGCCTTTCTGGGGGAGGCGCTGCGGGTGCTGCGGCCCGGCGGGCGGCTGGTCATCCTTACCGACCGCACCGACGACCTGGGTGCCGCGGCCCAGGCATGGGGCCTCGCCCTGCCCGCGCCCCGCATGGTCAGCCTGCACGGCACGCTTTGCGGCCTGTGGGCGGCTGCAAAGGGGTAAGAGCGGAAATCGAACAACAACAGAGGGGCAGCGCCAACCGGACGCTGCCCCTCTGCTTTTTTTTTCATTATGGGGGGTGCCTACTCCCCGATGCACCCCGCCGCCAGCAGCAGGGCTTGCATGTCCACTTCATTGAGCACCTCGGGCTCGCCGAAGGAGACAAGGTGGATGGAGAAGTCACTGCCGCTCTGCCGGATGCTGGCCGCCACGCCCTCGGGCAGCTGACCCGGCAGGAAGGCGACAGGGCCGGTAGCGTTGTCGCCGCAGTAGAAGAGATGCCACTCGTTGCCGAAGGTGGGGTCGCGGGTCAGGTCGGGCTGCCGCCAACCGTCGCTACGCATCCACCCGCAGGCCACCTGGTGGCTGTCGCTCTCGGCGTCGGTGGTGTGTGGGGTGAGCGCCCAGAACCCCGCCTTATTCTGGGTAGCGGTGGCCAGCGCCAGCGGCTGGGCGTCCGAATGCACCCGCAGCACCAGGTTGCGGTCGTCGTTGTTGTCAAAGCCTGCGAAGAGCTCGTCATAGGCCGTGTCGTACCCCACATGGCGCAGGGCGCGCTCCAGGCTGGTCTGCCGCGCCACTACAAACCCGATGACCCCGGCTGTAAGCAGCAGGGCCAGAACGGCGAGGATAGTCTTGCGCATGGTGTCTCCCTCTGCCGCCGGGCGGCCTCCGTCATTGCACTTGGGCCAATCGCGATTGCGGAGTTCATTATACCAAGGCGTGCGCCAAAGGGGAACCATGCGGCAGTGGGGGGGCATTGCCCGGTGACGGGTCAGGGGTTCAGCCGCCGTGCAGCAGGCCCTTCAGCCAGTCCGCCAGCTGCGCGACGAACGACCGGCCTTCGGCGCCGTCTCCATCGCCCGTCCAGCCCTCGGGCCGGGGCAGAGTAAAGTCGAATTCCAGAAAGAACCACGGCTCGGGCATGTCATGGTTGGCGCTGGGTTCCTCCCGGTACAGCCGCGCGGGCAGGCCGCCCAGCTCGCCTTCCAGCGGGTCGGTGGGCAGCGCGCCCTGCACGACATACACGGCGTAGTAACGCAGTTCATTGCCCTGGGCATCGATGTACACGCAATCCAGCGGGCGGAAGACGTCTAGCCCCAGCCGCTCCAGCGCGGCGGCCGCTGCCGGGTATTGCCCGGGAAATGCCTGACGAAAGTAGACACAGCTCTCGCAGGCACAGGGCTCGTTGTATGTGCTGCGGTAGGCACGGGTGGCGTCTACATCGCATAGCACGGTGTGGCCGGCGATTTCCAGTTGTTCCATGGTGGCACCGCCTTTCGCGGGGGATGGGGTAATATTATTGTACCATGATGAATGCAGTTGAGCTGACTTAACATTTCTGGATACACGCTGCCGCAGGCGGCACTTTTGCAGCGTCAAAAGTGCCCAAAACCGCGAGGGGGCGCGGACGAGTTTCCAAGACCTGATGATCGGCACAGACTTGGGTAGCAACGGCGGGTAACTCGCAAGCACATTGTTTCACAATGCACTTGCTCAAACATCCCCGCCCGTTGTCTCTGGGTTTTCTGCCGCCGATCATCAGGGAGAAACTCGGAACGCGCCCGAATGGAACGAAGGGAAAACGACCCAAGGGGCGTGCCCCTTGGAATCCCCGCCATGGTTTGAAGTAGAGCGAGCACGCTCCCCGGCAGCCGCGTCGCGGGTTTATCCCGCAGCGGCACAGTGCATCCTGTACGTGGCACTCGTCTCCCTCCCGCCGTAGCGGCGTCTCCCCCGATAAACCATGGACGAGCGATGCAATAAAAGAAGCCCGCCAGCGACATGCGCGGTGGCGGGCAATGGGTAGCTGTGTCGAGCACTCCTGGTCGCCTTTGTCGCCACGCGGCAAAGGCGATCCAACTCGCGACTGTCGCGGAGCGGCAGGCGCGACACGGCAGAGGAATTCGCCTATCCGCGAATTCCTTCCTCGGTGAAGGTCACCATGACGGTGCCCCGGCGCACCACGGTGCGGTCGGGCATGCCGGGGAACATGCCGGGCACGGTCTCGGCCTGGTAGCTGCCGCTCACCAGGTCTTCGCAGCAGCCGATGAGGTCGGGGAGCACGGTGGCGTCCAGCGGCTGGCCCAGCGGGCGGAAGTCGTGGTGCTGGTTGTAGACGCAGCAGAAATCCAGAGCGGCCACGCGCTTGAGGGCCTTGAGGCCGCGCTCCACACTGGTGAAGGTGGGTGCGCCGGGCTTGCCGCCCATCAGCATGTTGCAGTTGCAGGAGTCCCCGGCGAAGAGGATGTTCGTCAGGCTGTCGTGGAACACCATGGAGCCGGGGGTGTGGCCGGGGCAGTGGTAGGCCGTGACCACGCGCCCGCCCAGGTCAAAGGTCTGGCCGTCAGCCAGGGGCAACCGCTTGGGGTTGGCACCGGCCGGCCAGGGGATGATGTCGGTCTCGGGGTCGTAGGCGTAGATCTTGCCCTCGCGCTTGGCGATGAACCCGGCGTATTGCCGGCGGCCCTCCAGTGTGCCCATGTTGGCATACACGTCCCAGTCTGCCGGGTGCAGGTAATACTCGTCAAACCAACCCAGGCCGCCGGTGTGGTCGCCGTGGCCGTGGGTGAGCACCAGCGTCAGGGGCTTGTCGGTCAACCGGCTCACCAGGCCTTTGAGGTCGCCAATGCCAATGCCGGTATCGAGGAGAAGGGCGCGATCGCGGCCCTCCAGCAGGAAGATGGACGCGCAATCGAACTCGTCGATCTCAATGGTGCCCGGGCCGATCGCCCGCAACGGATAGGCAGTCGTCAGCATGATGCTTCCCCTTTCCCTGACGCGCGTCAAGCGCTGTCGGGGTCATTCTAGCACCGTGGCGGGTGGGAAAACAAGATAGGAAGGTTCCTTTTTGGATAAAAAGGGAAGGGCCCTTGCTTTTGCTGTGTTTCGTGATATAATTTGCACACAATCAATTGGGATGGAGGCGAAACGCATGAGGAATGCCATGGCGCTGCTGCCCTTTGCCGTGGGGGCCATCACCCTGGCGCTGGTGTGCTACACCGTGGGCGTGTGGGGTGAGCGCCTGCAGGGCGCGCTGCGGGGCTGGCACCTCGCCTTTTTTTGGGTGGGGTTCGGCTTTGACACCCTGGGCACGACGCTCATGGAGCGCATGGCCCGGGGCGAGTTTCAACCGGGCTTCCACGCTGTGACTGGCCTTTTGGCCATCGTGCTGATGCTCGTGCACGCGGTGTGGGCCACGGCGGTGCTGCTGGGGCGGGAGGAGGAGCGGAAGCGGAGCTTCCACCGCCTGTCCATCGTGGTGTGGGCGGTGTGGCTCATCCCGTTCCTCTCGGGCATGGCCATGGGCATGATGCGGTAGGGCAACGGCGTCAAATTTTGCCGTCAACTGCCGCTTTTTGCCAAAACCCACTGCACGACCCCACAATCAGTATGGTATAATAGCCTTATCATTTTGGAATCCGGCAGCTCTGCCGGCCTGCCACCCGACAGGAAGGAATGCCATGAGAATGCCCCGCGCTTTGGTTGTTGTTGCCCTGCTGCTGACGCTGCTGGGTTCCGTTGTGCTCACCGGCTGCAACGCCGTGGGGTATGTCACGCGTCCGTCGTCCCTGGCGGTCGCCACCACCGACCCGGCGGCGAGCCCGACCGAGGCCAGTACCCCGGTGGAGACGGCCACCCCGTCGCCCAGTCCGTCGCCGTCGCCCAGCCCCAGCCCGTCGGCCAGTGCCAGCGCCTCTGCCTCGGCCAGCGCCACGGCGGATGCCTCGGCGACCGCCAGTGCCGATGCCACCGCTACGGTGGATGCTTCAGCCACCGTCAGCGCCGATGCCACCGCCACCGTCAGCCCCACGCCGTTGGCCAGCCACCCTGGCGATAGCGACGACGTGGTGGTGAAGAAATATTACGAATCCACCCTGCCCACTGGGCTGACCGTAGACTTGCTCTACGACAAGTATGACACCTACCTCGATTACTTCGTGGTGCTGCACAGCGGGTACTCCATCCGCAGCAAGCCCGACCCCGACGCCAAGCGGCTGGGCCGTGCCAGCTTCGCCACCCGGTGGAAGCTGCTGGCCAAGGTGGAGGGTGCCGACGGTAAGACCTGGTACCGCATCCAATACTCCAAAAAGAAGGTTGGCTACATTCTGGGCAAGGCCGGCTCGGTGCGTCACTTCCAGGTGGACGATGCCTTTGCCCGCGCCCAGGCGCTCAAGGCCGTGACCGACCTGGAAGACACGGTTTACATCAACAACTACCGGAATCGCGCCGGCAAGAGCCCGGCCATTGCCGAATCCAAGTACAAAGACGTGGACGTCTACGGCAACCGCCGCGACCAGGCCGCACCGGCCCTCGCCACCCCCAACGACGAGAAGCCCGCCCGCTACCTGCCCGATGGCCTGCTGGGTCAGATCATATCGGTGGAGAAAAAGATCGCACTGGTGTACTTCCCCACCTACCAGCAGAGCTGGTACGTGCCGGTCAAGTACCTCAGCTACAAGAAGGACGCCATCAGCGAGCTGACCCAGCTGGCGGTGGTGGACCGCAAGAACCAGAACATCATCGTGATGCAATACAAGGACGACGCCTGGACCATCGTGTCCATGAGCTATGTCTCCACCGGCAAGAATACGGGCTACGCCATCCCCACGCCGCTGGGTGATTTCCGCGCCATCGACAAGACCTCCAAGTTCTGGTACTACGCCGACGGCACTAAGACCATCGACGGCTACGCGCCCTACGCGGTGCGCTTCAGTGCCGGCGGCTACCTGCACGGCGTGCCCCGGGGTGTCAAGTACGACGAGGAAACCGGCAAGATGATCGTACCCGGCACCGCCGAGAGCAACGGCACCCTGGGCACCACTCCGCAGAGCCATATGTGCGTGCGCAACTACACCAGCCACGCCTACTGGATGTACAAATGGTTTGAACTGGGTGAGTCGGCGGTCATCGTCATCGAGTGACGCTCCGCATTCGCGACAGTCGCGAGTTAGATCGTCTTTGTCGCTGCGCGACAAAGACGACTGGGAGAGCTCGTCACAACTGAAGCAAAGCCCGCCACCGCGCATGTCGCTGGCGGGCTTCTTTATTACCTTGTTCGTACACGGTTTATGGGAGGAGACGCCGCTGTGGCGGGAGGGAAACGAGCGCCACGTGCAGGATGCCCTGTGCCGCTGCGGGATAAACCCGCGACGCGGCTCCTAGGATCTTCACATTCGACGCAATTGACGCGCAGGGGACGGTATCGCCGCCCAGGATGCAGGGGCGAACGTCTTTGCCTTCGGCAAAGCAGAAGGTCTACACGGTTTCCGCATCGATGTAAAAGAGCTGAAAGATCATTGCTCCTACTCCACCCGGTACACCATCATCCCCTCGGCAGCCACAAACCCAAACCGCTCGTAGACCGACCGGCCCATGGCTGAGGCATGCAGCCGCACCAGCAGGCAGCCACAGGCCTTCGCTTCGCCCACCGCCAGGCCCAGCAGGGCCGACGCGATGCCCTGCCCCCGGTGGCTGGGGGCGGTGTACATGCTGGTGATATAGGCGGCCATCCCCGTGGGATTGGTGAAGTTGGGCGGCAGCGGGTAGAAGCACACACCGCCGGTGGCGACGACTGCGCCGCTGTCCTCCGCCACCCACAGCGCCAGGGAACCATCGGCCAGGCTGGCGGTGAAGTAGCGCCGCAGGTTCTCGGTGATGTCTGGGTCGGGGGTTTGGCCCTCGTCCATCAGCTGGCGCTGGCGCAGGGTGATGAGCGCCGGGATGTCCCGCTCTTGGGCTGGGCGGATGTGCATGGTGTTCTCCTTGCTTTGGCGTTTTCCACAGCCTGTGGACTGGGTGCGCGCCAACTCCTGTCCTGGTGTGATGGAGGTGCGGCTAAGACCCACGAAGCAACGGCCAAGTGAACTTGTTTCCTTCCACCCGAAACCTCATGAGCCAACGATATGCCTACCCCTTCAAAAGCGCTGGGGAGGGGTGGCGGGGGCTGCACTTTTGCGGCGGAAATTGGATCTGCCGTCCCTCGTGAGCGTTGCGAACTTCCCCCGAGCGATCGGCGGCACATCGTTGGCGACAACGGGCGGGATGTTTGAGTTTTCGCGTTGCGGAGCAATGCGAAAACGAGTTACCGCCGTTGCCTCTCAAATTCTGTGCCGGTCGTCCGGTCTAGGAAGTTCGCCCGCGCCCCCAAAGCGTTTTGGGCACTTTTGCGCTTCAAAAGTGCCGCCTACGGGCCTTACGCCGCATCCAGCGGCTATGGCGTTGCTGTGCAACGCCATCACGGCCCTCGGCCTTAGCGCCATCCAGGCACTTGGGCCCAGCGCAGCGCGTTTCCAGTTTGGTAGTACAGCACTTTGGATGGCTGGCGCATCATTATCCAGATAGCAATCGCGGTCGATTCTCCGCCGCTCCCTATCGCCCCCGCCCGTTTTTCTCCCCCAGCAACCCACCCAGCGCCGCCGCCAGGCCGGAGTAGCTGTGGCGCACCCGCCCGCTGGAGACGCGAAGGAGGTTACTCTCCACCACGCGGAAGCCGAGGGCCTCGATGGCGGCGCGGTCGCACACCACGGGCTGGGCGTCGTCGTCGAGGTAGCGCTGGCGCTCGCTGGCGGGCAGGTCGGTGTTGCTGTTGGCCAGCACCACATCCATGAGGCCGCCGCCGCAGTGGGCGCGAATGGCCTCCAGATGCTCGGGCGCGCCGTAGCCCTCGGTCTCGCCGGGCTGGGTCATCAGGTTCATCACGTAGACCTTGAGCGCCGAGGAGCGCCGCACGGCGTCGGCCACCCCGGGCACCAGGAGGTTCGGGAGCAGCGAGGTATAGAGACTGCCGGGGCCGATGACGATGAGGTCGGCCCGTTCGATGGCCTCCAGCGCCTCGGGCACCGGGCGGCAGGCGGCGGGGTCCAGCCAAAGCCGCTCGATGCGGCTGCCGCGGGTGCGTTGGCACATGCCAATGTTCGATTCGCCATCCACCACCGACCCGTCGGTCAGCCGGGCTTTCAGGTTGATGTCGTCGAGGCTCACCGGCAGCACGCGGCCCTGCACGTTGAGGATGTCGCTCACCGAGCGGATGCCCTCCAGGAACCCGCCGGCGCTGTCGGCCATGGCGGCCAACAGGAGGTTGCCGAAGTTTTGCCCCTTCAGCTGCCCCTCGTGGAAGCGGTACTGCAGCAGCTTCTCCATCTCCGGCTCGGCTTGGGAGAGCGCCAGGATGCAGTTGCGGATGTCGCCCGGCGGCAGCATGCCCAAGTCCTCCCGCAGCATGCCGGAGCCACCGCCGTCGTCGGCCACCGTCACGATAGCCGTGATGTTGGCGGTAATCTGCCGCAGACCACGCAGGAGGCTGGAAAGGCCGCTGCCCCCGCCCAGTGCCACCACTGCCGGGCCACGGTCCAGCACGTTCATAGCATAAAGCCGGTCGCCGAAGCTCTGGCGCACGGGCCCACCGTCGCGCACGGGCTGGCGCACCAGGTTCCGCGCGAAGGCTGCCACGCCCCCCGCCGTCAGCAGCATGCCCGTGACGACCAGCGTGAGGAAGCCCACCTGCCGCACGCCCTGCGGCGCGATGAGCGCCGTGCCCAGGGCAATGAGCGCGAGGCCCACCACGCACAGCAGCAGCCAGCGCTTGACGCCCGCGCCCAGCCGCAGCCACGGCGGCAGCCGTAGCATCCACCGCCGCAGGGGGAGTTTGCGCGGCGCGCTCATCCGCGGTCCTGCTCCCGCGCCATGTCACGGTGGGTGACGGTGGCACGGTAGCCGGCTTTCAGCAGCCGTTCCTGCAGGGCCTCAGCCAGCACGACCGAGCGGTGCATGCCGCCGGTGCAGCCAATGGCCACCACCAGCTCGTTCTTGGCCTCCCGCTTGTAGAGGGGGATGACGTAGAGCAGCATGTTGCTGAGCCCTTCCAGGAAGGTGGGGGTGCCCTCCCAATCCAGCACGTAGCGGCGCACCTGCTCGCTCTGGCCGGTGAGGTGGCGCATTCCCTCCACATAGAAGGGGTTGGGGATGAACCGCACGTCCACGACCATGTCAGCCTCGCTGGGCAAGCCCCGCTTGTAGCCGAAGCTCATGAGGGAAATGTGGAAGTCCGCGGCCTCGGCGGGGGCAAACACGTCGGTCAGGCGCTCGCGCAGCTGCTTGGGCAGCAGCTGGCTGGTGTCGATGACAAAATCTGCCCGTTGGCGCAGCTGATCGAGCTGCTTGCGCTCCTCCCCGATGGCCTCGGGCAGGGTGGGGAACTCGCCGGCCAGCGGGTGGCTGCGGCGGCTCTCCTTGTAGCGCTTCACCAGCATCTCATCGGCCGAATCCAAAAACAGCATTTCAAAGGCCACGCCCGCCGCGGTCAGGTCGTCCATGGCTTTGTAGATGTCGCCGAAGAACGCACCGCCCCGGATGTCCGCGCCGATGGCCACCCGCTCGGTGTCCTGCCGGGTGCACAGCTCCACCAGCGTGCCGATCATCCTGGGGGGCAGGTTGTCCACGCAGAAGAACCCCAGGTCCTCCATGATGCGCAGCGCGTGGCTTTTGCCTGCGCCGGAAAGGCCGGTGACCAGTACGAGACGCATAATACATCCTCCTTCGTCGGATTGTCGCCTGCGCGGCTGCGCCGCTTGGCGAATCGGGATGGTACTCTATTCTATGATCGTTGTGCCGTCCGCCGCGCAGGTCGCCGGACGGCCTTGGACTGCGCTGCTTGTGCAGGCTTTTACGAGGGCAACGCGCCTGCGAGCGGGAGGGGCGAGTGCGACGTTCCAACTATTACTTGCCTTGGGCGAATGAATCGCCCCAGGCCGCATGGGCGAGCAGCACGCAAAGCGTGCGACCAGCCTGCGGCTGTGGGGGTGTTTTGCCCTGCACTGTGCCAATCAGACATCGCGCCTGCGGGCGGGAGGTGGGGCGAGTGCGACGTTCAAACCATCGCTTGCCTTGCGCGAATGAATTGTTTCACACCTTACACAGCCGTCCAGGCGGCTATGGCGTTGTATCACAACGCCATCACGGTGTGAAACCTTAGCGCCATCCAGGCGCATTGGCCCGGCGGCTGCGGGGTGTTGCGCTCATTGATTTCTGCAGGAACGCCGTAGCGGGTGCGAGGGCGAGCTGTTCCTGTGGTCGGTTTCTTTCGTTCCCCTTTGGGCGCGTTCGAGTTTTTCCCGGGCGGCTGGCGGCACTTGGCTAGCGACAACGGGCGGGATGTTTGAGTCTTTCCGTTGCGGAGCATAAGGAAAGGCGAGTTACCGCCGTTGCATCCCAAACTCGTGCCAGTCGTCCGGTCTTGGAAACTCGTCCGCGCCCTTGCGGTTTTGGGCACTTTTGACGCCATCCAAAAGTGCCGCCCAGCGGCCGCGTCTCACGGGCGCACAAGCCGAAGATCAAAGGTCATAAACCGGGAATCGGGTGTACTCTTACGCGGGTTCTTTCCGCACTCCAAGACAACCTCGGCCCGCATCCCACCAGCTATTCCCATTATACCACCGAAATGGACAAGCAAAAAGCGAACGGCACGGCGAACGGTTTCCTGTGGGTTCCCCGCCTGTGCAAGCGGTCTTTCGCTGGGTTGCATGGCAGGAGGATACGCATCCCGGCAGGCAGACAAACAAAGACCCGGGCATCGCCCGAGTCTTGCGGAAGCTCCTTTGTGCGGCCCATGGGGCCTAGTTGCCAAAATGAATCAGCAGCCGTCCCCTCACGCCTCGGTGCCGTAAGTCTCCTCGTAGACGGCGGTCTGCTCTTCGATCTGGGGCTCGGCGCGGCGGCACCGGGGGTTGGAGAGGGGGCAGTGCCGGTGGCACGCCGTGCAGTGGAAGCCGCTCAGAAAGGTCTCCAGCGAGACAGCGGGTTCCGGTTCCGGGGTGCTGACGGTGGTATCGGTGGTGCTGACAACGGCACTGTCATCGGTATTGCCGTCGTCGGTGGCATGGAGGGCGCTGTTGCCGCTGCTGTCATCCGTGACGATGGCGGTGGCGGTCGGGGTTGCGGCGATGATGTCGGAGCCCACGGAGTCAGAGCTGGAGGAGAGCACGGTGTCGTTTGCCTGCACCGAGGTCTTCTGCGTGCTGTTGGCAGAGGACGACTGGAACACCGCGTCCAGCACCTGGCCATTGAGCACCGTGGCCACCGTGCACACGGCAACGAGCCCCGCGGCCACCCGCGCGCCTACCCCGGCCAGCCGGCCGGCCGCCGCGCCCACCTGGCGCACCACGCCCACAATCCAGCGCCAATGCACCAGCCCGTGGGCCGCCAGCAGTCCCAGGGAGAGCCAGGCCGAAACGTCGTGGATGGTAATCCACAGGTCGAGGTTGGCCGCGTTGAGGGCGGGGAACAGATACTGGGAGATGAGCACGCCGCTCACCATCGTCACCAGCATGGCGAGGGCGGTGAACACATTGAGGGCCACCAACCCTCGGCGGCGCACCCCCTGGCCCGCCCGCAGCTTGCCCCAGGTGGTTTTGAGCCAGGGCTTGTTCACCACCAGGTGGAGCACGACGAAGAGGAGTAGCCCCACCCCCAGTACCTCGTGCCAGAGCACCCCGGTCAGGGTGAGGTTCATCAGCAGCAGGAACAGGACGGCCATGGCAATATCGATGAGAGCTTTGCGCTTGGTGTTTGGGTTCATTGGGTCCTCCGTACCATTGGGATGGCTATAGGATACCAATGATTTGCAAACAAGCCATGATAAAAAAATGAAGATTTGATGAAAGTTCTCAGCCCCGCACACGGGTGGAGCGGGCAGAGGGGGTCGTGGCAGGGAAGGAAAAGCGGGGTATTATCCCCGCCTTGCGCCGCCTATTTGTACTTGTCAGATAGCAGTTGTGTGCCGTTGCCGATGTTGTCGAGCTCGTTTTCCTTGATGAGGGTGACAAACGCCTGCTCGGGGATGTTCAGAATCTTACTGGCTGAGGAAACGAACTCTCGCACCAGCTGGGCCTTCTGTTCACGTGTCACCTTCGGGCCATCGATGGTAATGACGGGCATGAGAACACCTCTTTCCCTGTTTGCCACCAGCATACCCCAACGGGGGCGGGCGCGCAATGCTCACCCCGGTGGCCGCGGGCCTTGTTCACTTGGCCGTGTGCCTGCCGAGGCGTTACCCTACGAAGCCGCCCCCGCTTTGCAGCGCCGAGGTTGCCTGGTTGACGGCGTCCAGCGCTTCTTCCAGCAAGCGCTGCTCATTGAGGTCCCGGTTGTCGATCTTCTGCTGCGCCTGCATGATCTTGTCGTGGGCAACGCGCAGGGCACTCAGTGTGGTTTCATTCATGTTGCGACTCCCCCAAAGTTGGTTTGGGGGTAGTGTGGGCGGTGTGCGTTTTTTTATGAGCGAGTGAGGAGCGCCGCAGGATAGAATCCTTAGCATCCGCCAAGACGGCGGCGCACAGAGCTTTTCATGCTTTAGCTGTGGAAGTATACTGGTGGGGAATGGGGGAGGGCGCGATGGATTATTTTGTTGCGATTGTTACTGTTGTGGCAGTCATCGGCATCATCTTTACCAAACTCAACGAAAGCAAAAAGCGGCAGCTGGCGGATGACGCGTTTCAGAAACATCTGGCGTCCACGGGCTTCACCGTGAGCAAGCGAATTCTGCTGCCCAATGGCTTTGAGATGCTCATCGATGATGGATCCAAGCGTTGGTGCATTCGACACCCTGTGCACGTGAATCACCCCAATGTGTATACCTACACCGATCTCATTGGCTATGAGGTTTTTGAAGATGAGCAGAGCATTACACAGTCGACCACCACGGGGGTGATCGAAGGGCGAACCGGAAGTGCGATTGTGGGGGGCATGCTGTTTGGGGCAACTGGCGCTGTGATTGGCAGTGCTGGCAAGCGCGGCACCAGAACCACCACCATTACGACATCCGCTGACGTTTGCAACTCATTGTATGTGCTCATTAGGGTCAACGACTTCCAAGCTCCAGAGATGTTCGTGCCGATCCTCACCAAGGCCACGGCCAAAAGCAACGCACTCTATACGCAATGCGCCGAGGCCGTCAGGGTCTTGGTGACACATCTCGCATACATGCAGGAGCAAAAAGAGGAGAACATGGGTGCCCCGGCCGCTCTCACTGGGGAAGCTGACAGTACCGAGACCTATGCTGAGATTGAGCGGTTACACGAGTTGCTGCAAAAGGGTATCGTCACACAAGACGAGTTCAACGCAAAGAAAAAACAACTGTTGAACCTGTGAAGACGGGCATTGCACTGCCATCGATTGGCACCCCCAAGGGGACAGGGGCCTGTCAATTGGCCGCATCCATGTGGGGCTTCCGCTGCCACGTGCTGCGGGGTGTCCTTCCGCATGGGCCTATAGAAACGCCACCCCAATAGGGAGGCACCTTCAATCCCGCGTTACTTCACTCTCTCCCACTCGTTCGTGTCCTTGTTTTTCCGCAGCCGCAGCTTGTAGCCGTCCTCTCCGCTGTACACGTAGATCTCATCGCAGGCGGGGCTCAGGGTGAGCTGAAATTCGTCGTGGGCACCGATGGTGCTGTTGAGGCCAAAGGTGGAGTAAAAGGTGAGGTACTTCCGGTTTCCGTCGTCTCGCTCCCCCAGCGCCCGCACACACCCCATGCTGCCCGCCACGGCAGATTGGATTTCCATCGTGCTGCCATCGGCGGAGACGGCGTATTTGTTGATGTACACACCACCCATCTTCCCCCCGGTGCTCCAAACCAGCAGCCCAATCGCCGCAAGGAATGCGAGTGCGACAAGGATCCCCAGTTTCTTCTTCAAGGCAATTCTCCTCCAAACGGCGGCCTACCCCTGTGGGGTGGCTTCCCATCCCCGGGTCAGACTACCCACTCACCCTTGAGCAACGAGCAGACAACAAGCGAGTCTCGTTCCCCGCTGTCCCGGTCGATGCGCCGTCCGCGAAGTCGTCCATCCTCTTGGAACCCAAGCTTTCGCAGCAACTTCTCCGATGCTACATTGGTTTCGTTGTACTTGGCTTCGATGAGATAGAATCCCTCGGACTGAAGCAGGAAGGAAACAATAGCGGAGGTTGCCTCATAAGCGTAGCCTTTTCCCGCCCACCGGGGGCCGAGCAGATAGGCCAACTCGCCGATTTGCAGCTGTGGATGGGGAACGTCAACCGATGCGGTGCCAATGGGCTCGCCGCTTTCCCGCTCCACAATGACCCAGATGTATGCGTCGTTTTCATAGGCGCGAAGGAAGCCCTGAATCATTTCGCTCATCGCATCCGGTGTTTGGAAGGGATACATGGGAAGGTATTTGCCCAAGGACTCTTCGCATCCCCAGTTGGCAAAGCATGCCGGGACATCGGATGGTTGGAATTTTCTCAGCATCAATCGGCTTGTTGTAAGCTGAATGTCTTTCATTGCGCAGTCACCACCGTTCCTTTGTATTAAGGCACAACCTCACCATGTGGAGGGGGATAACAGGAGGAGCGTACTAAAAAGCGGAAGTCGTACGCCGCGCTGGTTACCGCCCGGTGCCTGCCGCGCCTGTGTGGGCCCGCTCGGCTTTCAGCACCAGCCCCCCGTGGGCCGCGTCGTTCAGCACGCGTTCCGGCGGCACACCGGCGGCGGCGGCCAGGGCAAAGCCGTTCTCGAAGCGCCCAACGTGCTCGGGCCGGTGGGCATCGCTGCCGATGGCAAAGGTGCACCCGCAGGCCAGCGCCGTGCGGATGTCCTCCAGCACCGGCATCTGGTGGGAGGCGTTGATTTCTATCGCCGTGGCGGTGCGGGCGGCCACCGGGGCCAGCGCACTCATCACGATGGGGAAGCGGAAGCCCGGGTGGGTCAGGATGTCCACCGGCCAGCGCTCCACCGCCCGGATGAGGGCCTCGGTGCACACCTGGGCCAGCTCGTCGCGGTGGCGGCGGCGGGCGCGCACCAGCGCAATGTGCGTGAGATACGAAAGGGACGTGGTGAGGACCGCAGAATGCAGCCCCAGGTTCAGGATGTCCACGAGGGGCAGGCACCGCCGGGGCACGTCGATGTTGCCATCGAGGGAGATGACGTTGGCCTCCACCCCCAGCAGGATGCGAATCTGCCCGGCCCAGCGGCGGTTGAGTTCGTCCACAGTCTTGCGCATGCGGAGGAATTTCTCCCCGGTCAGACCCACCATTGGTTGGGAGAAGCCGTGGTCGGTCACCGCCACGGCAGCAAAGCCAAGGGCCAGGGCCTGCCGCACGTTGTCCTCAATGCTGCCCTTGCCATGGCTGAAATAGGTATGGGTGTGTAGGTCCGCCGTCAGGCGGTAGGGGTAGTCCACGCCTTCAGTCCTCTCCCACGATGCGCACCTCGCACTCCAGCTCCACGCCGAAGCGCTCCCGCACGCGGCGGCGCACCTCGTCGGCCAGGGCCAGCACGTCGGCGGCCGAGTCGCCCCCGTCGTTGACGAGGAACCCGGCGTGCTTCTCGGACACGCGGGCACGGCCCACGCTCAGGCCTTTGAGGCCCGCGTCCTCAATGAGCTTGCCGGCGAAGAACCCCGGCGGGCGCTTGAAGAAGCTGCCGGCGCTGGGTTTCTCCAGCGGCTGCTTCAATTGCCGCTGAGCGGTGTATTCGTCGATCAACCGGCGGCTTTCGGCCAGGTCGCCGCGCTGGAGGCCCAGGGTGGCCGTCAGCACGATGAGCCGCTCGTCCTGCACGCGGCTGTGGCGGTAGCCAAAGCGGAGGTCGGGCCCGCAGTATTCCACGATGTCGCCCCCGGGCGTGGCGGCGGTGACGCACTCCACAAGGTCGGCCATCTGCCCGCCGTAGGCCCCGGCGTTCATGGCCACGGCCCCGCCCACCGAGCCGGGGATGCCGGAGGCAAACTCCATGCCAGTGAGGCCCAGCCGCCAGGCCTCGGCCGCCACCTCGGGCAGCAGGGCGCCAGCCTGGGCAGTGAGGTGGGTGTCGTCGGCGGTGACGGCGCGGAAGTCGCGCCCAAAGTGCAGCACCGCCCCGCGGATGCCGCCGTCGCGCACCAAGAGGTTGGAGCCGTTGCCGGTGATGAGCAGCGGCAGCCCGTACTCCCGGCAGATGGCGATGGCGCGGGCCGCTTCCTCCACCGTCGCCGGGGTCAGGAAGAGATCGGCCGGGCCGCCCACCCGGAACGTCGTATGCAGTTTCATGGGTTCGTGGGCACGCACCCGCGCGGGGTCTATCACCTCACGCAGGCGCAGGGCCGCCTGTTCGGTTGCGGTCATGTTCTGCTCCATGTCAATCATCACTCCATCATACCACGTTGTGCCGCCTTTGTCGCGTGGCGACAAAGGCGATTGGGACGGTGCTCGTCAGTTATGGTATGCTTGCCTGCCGCCGCACATGTTCAGACGCCGTGGCGGGTCGTGCTGTTTTGGCACCGCGTCCGCATCGTGCTGGCTGTCACGACCCGCGTGTTGTGACCCGGTGCCCCAAGACTTAGCGCATGCAGCGCTTCGGACTGCTCGCCCATGCAAGCGGCGATGCGGGCAGGCACTGCACGACATTGGGTGCTGGTGGTCGTGCAGTTTCCGCGCAGAAATGCACCTACAGGCCTTGGCCGCAACCAAGGCTGGCAGGATCCGATCCTGATTAGTGTGCTTCGTGTCGCTGCGGGGTAAACCCGTATCACCCCCGTGTTGCGGCAGGCGGTTTGGTGGAGTCGTTGGGAGCAATGCGATGGGCGACAGGGGTACCGGGGTCGACGCCAGCTGCTGGCCAGCCGGTGGTGTTCTTCGTGGGCACGTTCGAGTTTCCAGGGTTGCATAGGCACAGGTCGGCGACTGTGCCGGGCAAACGGGGGAAGGAGGGCGCTCGCACAAGGTTTTGTGGTTGCTCCAACTGCCCGCCGTATGGCGCCTGGCGCCACTTCGTGGCGAGTGCTTTTCTTACGAAAAGCATTGTAAGCTTGTACGGTTGTGCGCGCCTGGGGACGCGCCCGGAGTGCGTTGCTGGGCTCTCGCAGGGGCTGTGGTGGTCATCCAAACTGCCTTCCGTACGGCGCTTGCGCCACTGCGTGGCGAGTGCTTTTCTTGCGAAAAGCACTGTAAGCTTGTATGGTTGGTCGCGCCTGGAGGCGCGCCCGGAGTGCTTTGCTGGGCGCTCGCAGGGGCTGTGGTGGTCATCCAAACTGCCTTCCGTACGGCGCTTGCGCCACTGCGTGGCGAGTGCTTTTCTTACGAAAAGCATTGTAAGCTTGTACGGTTGTGCGCGCCTGGGGACGCGCACTTCCGCCCTCGCTTGGCACTGCTACGCAGCGAGTTCTTTGCCTGCGGCAAAGAACTGTAAGCTCGGTCGGTTGGTCGCATCACAGATGCGACCGGCCTGGCGTCGCTGTGCGACGAGTGCTTTTCTGGTGCTCGCAGGGGCTGTGGTGGTTGCTCCAACTGCTTTCCGTACTCGCTTAGCGTTGCCTATCGGCAACGAGTGCTTTGCTGGGCTTTCGCATAGGCTATGGTAGTCATCCCAACTGCCCGCCGTATGGTGCCTGGCGCCACTTCGTGGCGAGTGCTTTGCTAGCGCTCGCAGGGGCTGTGGTGGTTGCTCCAACTGCTTTCAGTACTCGCTTAGCGTTGCCTATCGGCAACGAGTGCTTTGCCAGAGGCAAAGCACTGTAAGCGAGTACTGTTGGTCGCATCAAAGATGCGACCGGAATACACTGCCACCAAAGGGCTGCCCCACCGAACGGCGTGGTCAGCCAGGGGAGGGAAACACCATGGACGAGAATTGGATGAGACCCGACCACCCGCCGGTCATCATGGCGATGGCGCGGATGAAGGGCAGTGCTCAATCCCCCCAGGTGGAAGGGGTTGTCATCTTCCACCAGGGCATGCGGGGCGTGGTGGTGCAGGTGGAGCTCACCGGCCTGCCCGTGACACCCACGGGCTTTTTTGCCCTGCACCTGCACGAGAAGGCGTGCGGCTCGCCGTTGCCGCCCGAACCCTATGCCGGGGCGGGCGGGCACTACAACCCGGCGGGGCAGCCCCACCCCCGCCACGCCGGGGACTTCCCGCCGGTGCTGCGCCTGCAGGATGGCACGGCCTCCCTGCGCTTTCTCACCGACCGCTTCCGCCTGCGGGATGTCATCGGCCGCTCGGTGGTGCTGCACCTCGGGCCGGATGACTTCACCACCCAGCCCGCCGGCAACGCCGGGCCGCGCATCGCGTGCGGGGAGGTTGCGCTGCGCTAGTCGCTTCGCGCGTCGCGTCTGCCGCCTGCGGCGACAGCCGCGAGTTAGGAGTGCTCGACACGGCTGCCGGCTGGCCCGCCACCGCGCATGTCGCTGGCGGGCTCTTGTTGGCCTTGCTCGTTCTCGGTCTTTACGGGGGAGACATCCGCTCCCGCGGGGAGGGGGCGAGTGCCACGACCGGGCGATGTGGTGCCGCTGCCGGATAAACCGGCGACGCGGCTGAAGGGGGATGCGCTCGCGCGGTGCCTGCTCGCGGCGTCTGCACCGCGCCGCGCTCGCATAGGGCCATGCCGTGTCGGCTACACCGTTTGCCTACCGAATCCCATTCCTCCGTTCCATAATCGTAGTGGACTGCCAGTTTCCGAAACGGTCTTTGGCAATGTTTTCGCGGTACCCAATGACTCTGAAACCACATTTTTCATGCAGCTTAATGCTGGCTTCATTGATTGAAAAGATCGCGGCATACAATGTCCAGTATCCATGCTTCTCGCTCTCTTCACAGAGCTTTTGTAGCAGCGTTGTTCCGATTCCTCTCCTGAGGTAATTTTCGTCTACAAAGATGCTCAGTTCGGCAACGCCTCGGTAAGGCTCTCTCTTCGAAGTCGGTGCGATCATGGTATACCCAACAACCTGTCCCTCCAACTCACATACGAATCTACACTCCTTGCTGTGGCCTGTATCCCATTCTTCATACGTCGGGCATGCGGTTGTAAATGTTACATCTCCTTTTTCCAGACTCTGGTTGTAAATGCGTGTCATGCTATTCCAATCGGCTGGCTGCATTGGTCGAATCATGCCTTTGCGCTCCTTCCTTGCCTGCTGTGGGGTGTGCCTTCGGCGGCGAAACGGTGTGGGATTCCAAATAGATGCATTATAGCAGAAATTAGCAATCTGCACCTTGTTCCACATAAAGAATAGCTTCGCCCTAGGCGAAATTTCCTCTTGCAAGCTAACGGACGTTAGCTTATAATGGCTAACGGACATTAGCCAACGGAGGAACCATGGAAGGAACGACAACCCGGGAGCGCATTCTGCGGGCGGCGCTGGAGCTTTTCGCCCAGAGTGGGTACGAAGCCGTGACCGTCGCGCAAATTGCCGGGGCGGTGGGCATCCGCGCGCCGTCGCTCTATAAGCACTTCCGCAGCAAGCAGGATATCTTCGACGCCATCCTGCGGGAGATGGAAACCCGCTACCAGGCCCAGATGGCTGCCCTTCATATGGATGGGCTGAACCCGGCTGCCGACGCCGGCACCCTTGCCCGTGCCGATGTCCAGGCGCTCATTGCCATCGCCCGGGGCTTGTTCCACTACTACCTGCACGACGAGTTTGCCGCGCCCTTCCGGCGGATGCTGGCGGTGGAGCAGTTCCACAACCCGCGGTTGGGTGAACTTTATGCCCGGCAGTATGTGGAGGACCCGCTGGCCTTCCAGGGTGCGCTCTTCGGCCTGCTCATGCAGGGCGGCCATCTGCGGGCGGGGGATGCCACTGCCATGGCGCTGCACTTCTACGCGCCGGTGTTCTTGCTCCTCACCCTGTGCGATAGCCAGCCCGACCAGGAACCCGAGGCACTCCGGATGCTGGAGCGGAGCATACAGGAATTTCTGCGTACCTACCAAGTAGAAAATGGCGGCCAACCGCCTGAGAATGGAGGATCCCTATGAAACAGGCACTCATCAACCGCCTGGGAATCCTGGGCATCGTGAGCTTTCTGTCTTACTTTGCGGCGGTGGTCTTTTCGCCGCTGGCCTACCCGGGCTACTCCTGGCTGCGGCAGGCCGTTAGCGACCTGAGCGCGGCGGACGCGCCCTCCCGCGTGCTCTGGGGGCAGCTGAGCTGCCTGTATGGCGTATGCGCGCTTGTCAGCCTTACGCTGGCCTGTGTGTTTGTGCAGGGGCGCATGACACGCACACTGCGGCTGGGCGTCTATCTCTTCACCGCCATGAACGCCACGTCCTACGTAGGGTATGGGCTCTTCCCCCTCACCAGCAGCGGGTACGCGGGCACGGTGCAGGATGTCATGCACATGGTGGTGACGGGATTGGTGGTGGGGCTGTCCATCGCGTCGCTGGTGCTGCTGGTGGTGGGCGGCGCCCGCCGGCGGGAGTACGAGTACCTCGCCATCGGCGCGGGGGTGGCGCTGGCGTTCATGTGTGCCGGCCCGTTGGGCATCGGTCTGGCTCCGGCGTCCCTCTTTGGCTTCTTTGAGCGCTTCAGCACTCTGTCAGCGGCGGCCTTCACCCTGTTCCTTGGTGTCTGTCTGATGATGGGCTTTGAACCGGCGCGGGCCAAGGCGTCCGAAAATCCCTCCGCTCCAGCCTGATGGACGAACGACAGCCAAACCCCCGCGACGGTCTGTCGCGGGGGTTTGGTTAGTGCGGGGGTGATTGCCTGGGGGTTCGGTTGCTCACAGCCCCAGCCCCTGCAGCAGCAGGTGGAGCGGCAGCAGCGCCCCGCCGCAGGCGACAGCGATGAGCAGACTGAGCGGAAGCCGACGGACCGGTGGCAGGGGCCGGCGCAGCGCAAGGAAGTGGCAGAGCAGGAACGTGCCCGCCATGCCGGCGGCGAGGAACAGTGCGCTAGCCACGCGGTTCCATACCAGGGGCCAGCCGGTCAGCGCGAATTCGCTGGCGATGCCGCTGGCACCCTCCACATCAATGACGCTGACCAAAAGCCCCACGGCCAGGAACCCCACGGCCACCACCAGCTGGGCCGCCAATACGCTCAACCCAGCACGCACCAGCAGTGACCCATAGCCCATGGGCCGTTGGCCCTCAGCGGGGCGGCGGGCAAAGAGCGTAACCCCCACGCCAGTGACCAATGCCAGTAAAACCAGCCAAAGCAGGGCCAGCACCAACGTGTGGCGGGAGGGCACGAGCAGCGTGAACAGATCCCACAGGATGCCATTGCTTGCCAGCATACCAACACCGTCCTATCTTATTTGGTTGTTGTTCGATGGTTACCGCCCGGTGGAGCACCCCTCGGGCGTGCCGGCGCGCTCGCCCAGGGCCGTCCACACCTCGGGGTGCAGGCGGGGCATGTTCACCGGGCGCATGTCGTGGTCCACAAACACGTGCACCGTGCGCCCGTGTGCCAGCAGAGTGCCAGTTTCGCGGTCGAGGACGTCATAGGCCGCGATGACCTTCAGGCCCTTCAGGGCCTCCAGCCAGGTGCGCACAATGACCCAACCGCCGTAGCGGGCGGGCTGCTTGTATTGGCAGGCGCACTCCAACAGGGGGAAGTAGAACCCCTCGTCCTCGAGCTTGGGGTAGGAAAGGCCGATGGCCTCCATGTAGTTGGTGCGCCCCTCCTCAAACCAGGGGAAGTAGTTGGCGTGGTAGACCACGCCCATCTTGTCGGTCTCGGCGTAGCGCACGCGGAGAGGGGTGTCGTGGTAGAAGGCTGCCATGGGCGTTCCGTCCTTTGGTTTTCTCCCATTGTAGCCCATCGGGGCCCGTTGGGCAACGGCGACGGGGCTGGCGGGCAGGGCGATCCCCCGCGCAAATGGGGAATACAAATGCACGCGCCCAGCCGTGCAGGTTGCTCTGGCTAAACTTGCGCCGCGCCAAGGCGTTTTGGGCCCCTTTGGCGCAAGAAAACACCGCTTGCGGAAGCGGCTCCTATTCTGAAGAGCAAGACGGTCGGAAGATGCGATGTTGCTCCGGGTCGCCCCTTCAGCCCCGTCCCAGCAGCGCGATGGCCACCGCCGCCACCAGCAGCAGTACAAAGAGAGCGACGCCCCAAATGCGGGTTGACCGGTTCATGCGTTCACCCCCATTGCCTGTGGATTGGTTACTCTCTAAAGTATACGATTTTCGTGATGTGTTGGCAAGCGGACCGCCGGGCGCTAATGCAGTTCAATAGTGCTTTGTAAATAACTGGACCTTGTAAAGGCAGTTACATTCAATATCAGCAAGAAATTGTACAATGTCTACATCGTCAATATGAACAACACATTCTTTTGCTGACTTATCTTTCCACCAATTCTTAGAAACAAATACATGCTTAACTCCTCTTGCTTTTTGTAGCTGATGAATGCAGGCAGAAAGATCTGATATTTCCTTGTTGTCAGCTTCATGTCTGCCAAGAGCTGTGTCGCAATCACACATGTTTTGCGTGATTCTGTATTTGCTATCACAAGTATTAATGCCTTGCTTAATTTCACTTTCGGTACATTCCGTAAAGGAGAAATGCCCATTGTTCAAAATCTCCTCACAATCCTTTTTGTTGACTCCACTATTAATTCCACCATATAAGAAATAGCACATAGTATCATCCCGCTCCTTTTGCTTTGAAAGAACAAATAATTCTATGGCCAATATTTGACCATATTGGTCGTAAAACGCCTACCGTTGTTCGGCGATCTGGGTTAAAGACTGTAATCAACAGTTCGCTTTTTAGTAAACCTTATCCAAGGAACATTTCATCTCTATGTATTTGTGCCATGCCAGGGGCCTGCTCATTGTTTATCATTTCAGTAAAAGTCGGAGATGCACATACTACAAACTGTTGCGAAGCTGTTTTGTTTTGCCGACAATTCTCTTTTGTTAATTGCCTTTCTAACTAATAGTCAAGATGGTTTAGAATAAGCATTATGATGGCTATTATAACTAATCCAGCATAAATAAGAATCGAAATTGGTTTATTGCGAATTTTACGCAGATCCATAAGAATTTTTACTATGCAAAGTGAAACGAATGCTGTCCCCAATAAAACAGCCCATATTTTCATTCAAAATCCTCCTTACACGCTTTATGCTTTTGCATGACCTTTTGCCAAAGTCTTTACAGAAGCCAACTGGGACGGCCATGTAAATATATCCTCGTTGACCCGTTTGCGTGTTATAGTCATTATGTTATAGGATTATACAGTACAGCATACGCAGAAACAATGAGGACTGTATGCATGAATGACATTGGTCGGCCCGGCTTGCCGCCACCACCACCAGCCCATGGTAGGATGAACCAAAACCCACGAGGGGGGGCACGCCCATGCGCTGGCTGAGAGAGTTGCCCCCCCGCCGACCCGACGAGGCCGCGCGCCTGCGGGCCGAGGGCTGGCAGCGCCGCACTTCTTCTGTTGTGTACAGCCCTGTGTGGCAGTCAGAATTGCGATGTTGCTCCGTGCCGCCCCTTCAACCCCGCCCCAGCAGCGCGATGGCCACCGCCGACGCCAGCAGCAACACAAAGAGAGCGATGCCCCAAATGCGGGTTGACCGGTTCATGCGTTCACCCCCATTGCCTGTGGATTGGTTACTCCCTAAAGTATACGATTTTCGTGATGTGTTGGCAAGCGACCCGGCAGACCCCAATGGCATTCCGTTAAGAAATCAGTGGTTGATGATAAGCTGCCCTTCGCCTCATGCCAGGAGCCTCACCTTTGTTTATCATTCAGCAAAAGCCGGGGAGGCACACGTTTCAACCTTGCCCTTTCGTCCGCATTCTAAGGTAAGCTGTTTTTCGCACTAGGAAAACAGGCTCCGCAACGGTGTATCTGGCACTGCTGGGGAGCCTGTTCCTCTCTTCGGCTATGAACTTTTACGAGCATGATTTTGCTGTGCGGTGTTGCCTTAGAAATCAAAGCCTTTCCATACCGGTTCTCCGGTATAAGGGTGGGCTTCTTCCTCCCCGCGCAGCACCCGCAGCACGGCTCCTGCCAGTTCTTCCTGCTCCATTTCTCCGGGGTAGACGGTGATGGGAGCAATCCAGCCACAGCGGCTGCGGATGCCCTCCACAATGTCATCAAAACGGACAAGCCCACCAGTCAACACAATGCCGTCCACTTTGCCGCAGAGTACGGTGCTCATTGCACCGATTTCTTTGCAGATCTGATAGATCATGGCGTTCCACACCAAAACCGCTTTCCGGTCCCCAGCCTCCACCATGCGGTGAACCTTATCCGCATCGGAGGTGCCGAAATGGCTGACAAAGCCTCCGGCTCGGGAGCACAAGAGCCGTGCCTCCTCCAGGGAATGCTGCTCAATATAGTCCAGCAGGCAGAGGACTGGTACGCTGCCGATGCGGGTGGGGGCGTAGGGACCGTCTCCGCCGGAGCCTACGTTTCCGTCAACCATTTTTCCGAAGTCATGGGCATGTATCGTCACGCCGCCGTCGATATGGGCAACCACAAATCGGCAGTCCTCATAGCGCCTTCCCATGGCTTTTGCATGGGTACTGGCGACTGCCTTATGATTTAAGGCATGTGCCTGGGCATTCCGGTACAATCCGGCGATGCCCGTCATGCGGGCATAGTCGCAAAGTTCATCAAGATTGGTGGGGTTGAGAGTGAACATTTTCCCACCGTACTCCATGCAGAGTTCATAGGCCAACAGCACACCCAGCTTTGCTGCGTGCTCGCTGCCGCCCACGGCATTCAATGTATCATGGTAGAGCCGGTCATCAATTGGCATGACCCCTGCACGCTGAGGGTGGGCGCTTCCGCCGCGACCAACAAAGACATCGACATCCTCAGGAGCATGCCCATTCCGTCGCAGTATGTTCAAAACCACCTGCTTACGGAAGGGAACCTGGTCATTCACTGAGGGGTACTGCAGCAGGACAGGGGCATCATGAAACTCGCTTTCCTCAAGAAGTGAAGTATCATCTTCAAACAGACTGAGTTTTGTGGAGGTGGAGCCGGGGTTGATTACCAGAATTTTCAAGTTCGATACTCCAAAGATCTTAGATTTTTGGCGGCATACTGAATTCCGACAAAAAATGATTATAGCATGCCTCGCCTTTTTTTCAATTCAGCCTGCCATGTAAACATTTGGATCATGATGTACCCCCCCGGCTTGCCGCCGCCAACGGCCCATGGTAGGATGAACCAAACCTGTGAGGAGGGCATGCCCATGCGCTGGCTGAGAGAGTTGCCACCGGCCGACCCCGACGCTGCCGCGCGCCTGCAGGCCGAGGGCTGGCAGCGCCTGCGGGAGCCTGCGGGCATGGGGCGCACGCTGGCAGCATCGTCACCCTTCTTCCTGTTGCTCACGGCCCTGTGCGCGTGGGAGATGGCGGCGCTGTCGCCGGGGCTGTGGGGGTTGGCGTCCGGGGGAGGGGTGCGCTTCACCCTGCGCCTTGCTGACCTTTCGCTGGCCGTGGCGATGGTACTGGGGTGGACGCTGCTGCACGAGGTGCTGCACGCCCTCTGCCTGCCCGGTGGGCTGGCGTCGCCCCACACCGGCATGGGGCTGCGCGGGGGTTTTGCCTTCGTGCACAGCAGTGCGGCGCTGACCCGGCGGCGCTTCCTGGTGGTCAGCGTCATCCCCTGCGTGCTGCTATCCTTCGCCCTGCCGGCGGTGGTGCCGCTCTTTGCGCCCCTGCCCGGTTGGCTGGCGGCCCTTTGTGTCCTCAACGCCGCCGGTTCCTGTGTGGATTTCCTGGCGGCCGCGCTGGTGGGTTGGCAGGTGCCCCGGGGCGGGTTGGTCGTCTCCAACGGCCCGGAGACCTGGGGGAGCGCCCTGCGACCCTCCCGCCGCTAGCCCAGGCCCGACCGATACCAGCCGTTTTCTTGTCTAAACAATTTGATAAAATTTAATTGAACGTATAGATTTCTGGCGGTTCTTTGTTATAATGGAGCCATGGAAGTGAACAAACACAAGAACTACCGTTTCTTTGAGCACAAGGCGTGTGAATATTACCCCTGCCACCGGCTGGAGCGCATCAACTGCCTGTTCTGCTTCTGCCCACTCTATCCCTATGCGGATTGCGGCGGGCACTACACCCGCACCAAGCCGTCCGCGCCTTACGCGCCATCCGGGCGCTTGGACATTGCCCAAGCAATGTCCACACGGCACGGAACGGTTGGGCGCACATCCGGTGCGCCCGAGGGGCTAAAAGACTGCAGCGACTGCACCCTGCCCCATGGCCCCGGGGGCTACGACGCCGTCATCAAACGGTTATCACGGGAGGGACGGGCCGACAAGCCCTCATCCCTTCCGCCCGAACCCATGAGAGGAGGTTCCCCTATGTACAATCTGTTGCTGGGCGGCGCGGCTGGCCAAGGCATTGAGACCACCGCCGCCATCCTGGAGACATTCCTGAAACAGGCGGGCTACCACGTGTTCACCGTGCGCGACTTTATGAGCCGGGTGCGCGGCGGCCACAACTTTACGCTGGTGCGCTTCGGCTCCGAACCCGTCACCGGCCACACCGACCGGGTGGACGCTCTGCTGGCCTTCAACCGCGAGAGCTATGACCTGCACCGGGACGAACTCACACCCGGCGGCTTCGCCCTGTGTGACAGCAAGTTTGCCCCCGAGGGCGACGGCGTGCTGGCCCTGCCCATGGAGCAGATGGCCAAGGACCTGGGCAACGCCCGTGCCGCCGGGGTGGTGGCCGTGGGCGCGGCCCTCAAGCTCTTTGGCGTGGCCCCGGCGGATGTGGATGGCGTGCTGGGCCGTTTTGTCAAGCCCGCCTATCTGGAGGTCAACCGCAACGCCCTGCTGGCCGGGCACAACGCCGTGGAGCCGCGCCTCACTGTGGCCCCGGGCAACGCAGCGGGGCAGATGCTCGTCTCCGGCAACCGGGCGCTGGCGCTGGGCGCGCTGGCGGCGGGGCTCAAGTTCTACGCCGCCTACCCCATGTCGCCCTCCACCACGATCCTGGAGTACCTGGCCGGCGTGGCCGATAAGGCCGGCATCGTGGTGGAGCAGGCCGAGGATGAGATTGCCGCCGTCAACATGGCGGTCGGCGCGTCCTACGCCGGGGCGCGGGCCATGACTGGCACCTCCGGCGGTGGCTTCGCCCTGATGGTGGAGACGCTGGGCCTCTCCGGCATGGCGGAGATCCCCGCCGTCATCGTGGATGTGCAGCGGCCCGGGCCGGTGACCGGCCTGCCGACCCGCACCGAGCAGAGCGACCTGAAGTTCGTCATCTCGGCCTCCCAGGGCGAGTTCCCGCGCATGGTGCTTGCCCTGCGGCACCACGCCGATGCCTTCCAGCAGACGGCGCGGGCCTTCCACCTGGCGGACAAGTACCAGATCCCCGTCATCATTCTCAGCGACCAGTATCTGGGCGACGCCACGGCCACCGTGCCGGCCTTTGACCCGGCTGAGGTCGCCCAATACCTGCCCGTGGCCGACGCCGCCCCGGATGGCGAGTACCGCCGGTATGCCGTGACCGACAGCGGCGTGTCGCCCCGGCTCATCCCGGGCATGACCCGCCACCTCGTCTCCGCCGACAGCGACGAGCACGACGAGTGGGGGCTTATCACCGAGTCCGCCGAGGTGCGCGTCGCCCAGATGGACAAGCGCCTGCGCAAGCTGGAGGGCCTGAAGGCCGAGCTCCTGGAGCCGGAGTTCTTCGGCGACGAGGACGCGGAGACGCTGCTCGTCGGCTGGGGCAGCACCTGGGGCCCCCTGCGGGAGGCCGTGGCCGCCGCCAACGCCGCCGGGCAAAAGGTGGGCGCGCTGGTCTTTGGCGATGTGTGGCCCCTGCCCACGCGGGAGTTCACCGCCCGCGCCGCCCGCGCCAAGCGCGTCGTCAACGTGGAGCAGAACGCCACCGGGCAGCTCGGTGAACTCATCCGGCAGGAGACGGGCATTGCCTGCCACGACAGTTTCTTGAAATACGACGGCCGGCAGCTTTCAGCCGGCGACATCTTGACGTTCCTTGGGAAGGAGGAGAGCAAATGAGCGAGCATTTCTGCACCTTTGACACCGCGTGGTGCCCCGGCTGTGGCAACTTCGCCATTCTCGATAGCTTAAAAACCGCGCTGGAGGAACTGGGTCTGCAGCCCCACCAAGTGCTGTCGGCGGCGGGCATTGGCCAGGCCGCCAAGACGCCCCAGTACATCAGCGCCAACCGCTTCTGCGGTCTCCATGGCCGGGCGCTGCCCGCGGCCATCGCCGCCAAGATCGTCAACCCCGGCCTCACCGTGGTCGTGGACAGCGGCGACGGCGACTCCTACGGCGAGGGTGGCAACCACTTCCTGCACAACATCCGCCGGAACGTGAACATCGCCCACTTCGTGCACGACAACCAGATTTACGGCCTCACCAAGGGCCAGGCCTCGCCCACGACCAGCCGCGGGCACGTCACCGACACCCAGCCCGACGGCAGCATGAATGACCCGATCAACCCCGTGCTGGTGGCCATCGCCGCCGGGGCGGGCTTCGTGGCCCGTGCCTTCACCGGCAACCGGGAGCAGCTTGTCGACCTCATGAAGCAGGCCATCACTTACCCCGGCTACGCGCTGGTGGACATCCTGCAGCCCTGCGTCAGCTTCAACAAGGTGAACACCTTTGTGGACTACAAGGAGCGCACCTACACCCCCGAGGGCCACGACCCAACCAACAAGGGCGCGGCGCTCATGCTGGCCGCCCAGGACGAGGACAAAATCCCGCTGGGCGTGCTCTACCGCGCCGACCGTGCCGACTTCCACAGCCGCCACCCCGTGCTGCGCGACGGCACCAGCTTGGCCGGGCAGGGGAACGACCCGGCGGTGCTGAGGGAGCTGATTGACGCGTTTGTGTGACGCTTCGCTTTCGCGGCGGCCGCCTTTGGCGACCGCCGCGAGGCAGGAGTACTCGACATAAGGGAACAGTTGCCGCCCGGCGCACATGTCGCCGGGCGGCTTTCGTTTATGCGGGCCGTGCGGGGTTTTGACGAGGGGACGCGCCGTGGCGGGAGGGCTGAGTGCCACGGGCAGGCTGCAGCTTTGCCGCTGCGGGATAAACCCGCGACGCGGCAGCTGGATGGAGCACCACGCAGTACCCTCTCCCCAACCCCTCCCCCGAACTGGGGGAGGGGTAACAGGAAATGGACGTACGAAACGGCAAGCTGGACGTACCGTCCCATCGGGCGCGTTCGAGTTTCCCCCGGGCGACTGGCGGCACTTGGCTGGCGACGGCCCGCGCGCCTTACGCCGCATCGGGCGGCTATGGCGTTGTTCACAACGCCATCACGGCGCTTGGCTTGACGCCATCCACGGCGTCTGGGGGCGGGATGTTTGAGCCTTTCCGTTGCGGAGCAAAAGGAAAGGCGAGTTACCTCCCTCTGGCACTTACCTTTGTGCCAGCCGTCCGGTCTAGGAAACTCGTCCGCTCGAGCACGCCGGATGCGTGCTCATCCATTTCGGGCCGTGAGGGCGACACTTGTTGTCGCCCTAGCGCCTGGATGGCGCGTAAGGCCCGAATGGGGGTTGCGTTTTGGGTCCTTTTGCGCTTCAAAAGGACCGCCTACGGGCCTTGCGCCGCGTCCTGCGGCTAGTGTGACGCACAGCGTCGCACTCACGGCCCTCGGCCTTGCGCCATCCGGGCGCTTGGGCCCAGCGCAGCGCGTTCTTAATCGTCCACCTAAAAGGCCATTCAGGCCCTATGCCATGTCCTACCGTCTGCCACCCCAAACGTTAGCCCAGGTATTCGTGCGCCAGCATCAGGAACACGCTGGAGGTCCAGGTGTAGGCCGGGTCGCGCAGCCAGTGGCCGGTCAGCGCGTCAAAGTTCTCGGCAAAGCCCTGGCTGGCACACAAGTCGGCAAAGGCGCGCGCCAGCGTCCGGGCCAGCTCCGTTTCGCCGCAGGCTGCCAGGCCGTCAATCATCAGCATAGAGGAAGGCGCCCAGATGGGGCCCCGCCAATAGCCATCCGGCTGGTAGCACGGGCTCTGAGGCGCTTCGGTCGCCAACCCGTAGGGCGTAATGAGGCCGCTCTGGCGGAGGTGCTCCACCGCTTGCCGCCGCACGGCATCGGGCAGGCGTGGCCCCAGCACCAGCGCCAGGTAGGGTAGCAGGCTCTGGTTTTCCACCGTCCTGTGGGAGCCGGAGAGCCGGGCCGTCAGCCTGCCATCGGGCAGCACGAAATGCTCCGCAAAGAGCCCCAGCAGCCGGTCGCTGCGCGCCTGCCACTGGGCGGCTTCCTCCACCAAGCCCAGCTGCCCGGCAAAATCTGCCAGCACGTCCATCTGGAGGATGAGGAACGCGCCAAGATCGGGGCTTTCCACCGGCACGCCTTGGGCGAAGACGGTGCTGTTGTCCCACCCGCTGTCGTTGCCGTGGTGGTATTGGGGCATGCCGTCGCGGTCAAAGTCCCGCTCGCGGAACCACCAATCCGTCCAGCGGCAGAGCGGCTGGTAGATCTGCCGGATGTGCTCGATGCCGAATGCGGGGTTGTGGGCGAACATCCAGCGGATGGCCCAACCATGGATGGGTGGCTTGCAGAACATCCAGACTTCGGCGCTGTTATTGAAGCTGTCGGGCAGCGCGCCGGAGGGGTCCTGCCGGTCAAACATGACCATGATCTGCTCCCAGGCCAGCTCGGGGTTGGCATAGGCCAGCGCCATGGCGTTGAAGCAGTGATCCCAGCTCCAGATGTTCGTCATCCAGTTCTTGCTCATGTACATGCCCCGGCGGCCCATCAGGCCTTCGGGCGCCACGATGCTTGACCAATTCAGATAGGCCGCCCAGCGCCGCGCTTCCTCATAGGGTGCGGGCACCGCCACCGTCTTAGCAAGGTACTCCGCAAAGCTGCGCTGCCAGCGGGCCGCACAATCCTCAAAGGGCATGCCATGCTCCCGCTGGGCACGGCTGGGCCCGCGGTAAAGCTCCATCGCCGCCTCAAAAGGCCCCTCTGCCGCGCCAAACACGGCGGCAAAGCCGGTGCTGTTGGCACCATCCCAGGTGTCGGCCACCTCCATGGTGCCCCGCAGCGCCTCCAGAACCACGTTGACCCGGCAGCCATAATTGGCAAAGAGCCAGCGCTGGGGCGTGATGTGCCCGCCGCAGCCATACACGACCCCCTCGGCGGTGCGCAGCCGCAGTTGGCAGCCCTCCCCGCGCAGGCGCAGGCTGTCCAAGTCCTCAAAGCACAGCTCCACCACCGCGCCGTCAGCCACAAGGCGCAGCAGGCCATCGCCATGCTCGGGCACGAAGGGCAGCGCTGCCCCCGCGCGCAGCAGCTCCACCAGCAGAACCTCTTTGGTCGGCGCGTCACCGCTGATGTTGCGGATGGCCAACCCGCCCCCTACCAGGGAGACCACGAAGTAGGAACCACAGACACTGAAGGGAATCCGATCCTTTTCCATGGGAACCTCCTGCCAATTGTTCTGCGCTTTATTATACGAGCCCCCTGCCGCAGGCACCATGCGCAATCCTGCGGTGTTGAGAAAACGTTGGCCACCTTGCATCCCGGTGTTGCGGCAATTGGCGACCCATATGTATAATAGAGGTATTACGCATTTGCAATAGGGAGCGCGCGCGACGACACTGGAACGGAGGGAACTCCATGGGTAACAAGGCGATTGGCCTGTTGTGTGTGGCGGTTCTTTTGGTGGTGGGCGGCACCGGTTGCACCGCCGTGTGGCAGGGGGGCGGGCAGCCCACCACGGCGAGCACCGCCAGCGCCGTCGCGATGCCCGCCCCAACGACAACCTCAACACCGGTACCCAGCCCCACACCAACGGCAATGTCGGTGCCGACCACCCCCGCACCTACCGTGGAAATACAGGAGCGGCAGGAGTACTACTACGAGGGGAGTTCGGACGTCTCCGACGGCTGTATGAGCAGATGGACTCCCTGACGGTGGCGGCGGAGGACAAGACTACCCTTACCATCCCTGTGTTTCGGGAGGAAGAACTGCTCCTTGATAACAATGGAATGTTTTTTCTGGGCAGGGACTCGTGTTATGCCGCAGGGGCGAACTATCGGTGCAATTACACCGGCATTCTCTTGCGGGTGTACCCCACAACGGCGCTGCGGGCAACCCCGGACGGCAACACCTACTGCTGCTACGGCACCGATACGGGCTACCGGCTGTACCTGTTCTTCGATGACTACAACTGGAAAACCACGCCCGACGGGTTCCCCATCCTGGTGCGGGAGCTGCTGCCCTATCAGGCGTTCCAGGGCCTGAAGGTTGGCGAGTCCATGGACGCGGTGACGGCCATCGACCCCGTGACCGCACTCTATGAACGGCAGTACCGCGAAATTTGGGGCGTCAACACTGTGGCCACCCGCAGCTATGCGAAGGACGGCTACCCCATCGCCACGCTCCACTACCTGAAGGACGGCTTGCTCAAGATCGACTACGATATGGTGGACGACAAGGAGTTTGTCATTGACCGCATGGAGTATTACGAGGATTATGTGGTGGTGGGCAAGACCGGGCGCACCACGAACTATAAAATCAATGAGCTGGATTTGCCGCCGCAGGGGGAGTGGGGCGACTAGACGTTGGTCGGGCCCGTGGCACGGCACTAAGGAGGGAATTGCCCAAGAGGAGTTTTCTCCTGGCTTCAAGTTTATGGGGGAGCGCGCCTGCCGCGGGCAGTACTTATAGGCGAGAAAGCTGCCCCTTCGTGGAGTCTGTCAGCCTGGGGGTATGCATATACTTTAAGTATCTATTCTAAATCTTTCCTCATAATCGCAATCTTCTCCCGTTCCTCCACTTTGACAAACCCGGCTTTTTCATATAACCGAACAGGCCCGGTGCAATCCCATTCGTATCGTTCGTCGCGCATGACTGGGAAACTCACGACGGCAAGATGTCCTTCGTCTTTTGCGTCGGCGATGGCTTGTTGTAGCAGAGCGGTGGCGACGCCCTTCCCGCGATATTCCGGTGCAATTTCAAAGCACACCACAGCCTTTTCGCGCTTTTCGGCAGGCGCGTAGAAATGCGTATCGGTACACGGGTCGATGGGATAGTTCGCCCTGTCGTTTGCATTGCACCAACCGATAGCCGAGCCGTCGACGAACGCCAAATATCCGCGCAGGACGCCCGTTTCAATCTGCTGCTCGGCCGCCCTTCGAGATAGCTGACCGCCATCAAGCCCGTCTGCATTTTCGCACGCTGCTTTCGCCTGCTCCTTAGACATTTGATACATCTGGCAATAACACCGATATGGGGAATTGTCTGTAAACGCGCGGGTTTCAAAGAAATCGAAATAGTCCTCGGCAAGCTCCGGCGTGAGGGGTTTGATTGTAATATTCACACACGACCTCCGCTACTATAAATTGCGTGCAGCTGGTTTCTGCTCCAAATAGGTTGCGTTATGCTTCGTAGCTGTGAACAGGCAATGGGAAATCCAACCTGTCAAACTTTCTCAGGATATCCATATTGGATGTGATGCCGTGCGGACCCCAATAAGCATTCCCGATTGTTTGTTCACCACTACACCACCGTTTGCCATCTGGATGTGGAATATTCTTTTCAAATTCGTTGCATTCCTCCACAGACATTATGTGAAATCCATTCGTATTGCATAGTGTGTCAACAATCGTATCCAGATTCATGTCCACGACGTTTTTCAGTGGCAGATACTGCTCGCTTTCCGGCGAGCCGACAAAGTGTACCGGCAACGGCTGCCACAAAGCCCATGTTGTGGCGTCAAATGATTCCGGGGCAAATGATGTCGGGTCATAATCGGGGAACCCATTCAGGAGGGTTTGTGCGCACAGCTTATATTTGGCTTTCAGAGCCGCCGCTTTTTGGTAGATATCGCTGTCTTTGTCTGCATGTTTGAGTATAAAGTCTGAGAGGCGTTTCGTCACTCCTATGTCGGCTTCTGTGGCTTTTTTCGGGTCATAATGAAACCATGGCAAATGGGAGAAGTCATTGTTCGTGGGGATTCCTTGCATCCCCACCCAGCCATTATCTGTAAAATATGCACCGGAAGCAAGGTATTGGATGATGCCCCGAATGATCGTATCCCTTATGTCGCTGACATACGCGTCTGCAGTGTCCAGGTAATCCAATGCAATGCATACCGTATAGGGGGACGAATTGGGATTCCAGTTATTGGCCTCGAGGTTGTATCCAAAACCGCCATCCTCATTCTGGTAACTGGACAGAACCGAAAGGAAATCCTCACAGCTCCCGCTTTCAAAAAGATAGTTCCACAATGTATAGTCAAGGGGTCTTGCGCCACGGTGAACCAGCTTTCTTACTCTCATAAAATCATCAAGTGATAGTTTTTTCAAGACGATTGCCTCCTGTGTATTGCCGTTCAAAACTCTTCTAATCCCTTTTACTTATAGGCATTATACGTTACAAAACAAACATAGAGCAATAACGACTATCTGCATTAATGATTGCAGCCCAATCAATCTTGGCTCTAGCATAAGGACACTGCGTCCCTTTGAAATCCCTGCCATGGCTCGAAGCAGGACGAGTGCGTCCCTCGGGAGCCGCCGGGCGATTCATCCGCCCATCGCAATGCTTCGCATTGCTCGCGCCGTTCTCAAGCGATTCATGCGAATCGCTCTTCCACGGCGCGGGGCCAGTGGCCCAAGGCACGAAGAAGCCCGCCCGTGCCACGTACCCTCCCGCCCGCAGGCGCGTCTCCCCGTAGAACCCCGCACGACCCACGCAAACGAAAGCCGTCCGGCGCCTGCGCCCCCTTACGCCCGCATCCAGCGGGCTAGGGGAATGCTATGCATTCCCCTTTCGGGGGCTTGGTTGACGCCATCCATGCGTCTGACCATGTGCGTCGGGCGGCTTAGATATACTTGTGACGAGTTCTCCTGCTCGCCTTTGTCGCTTCGCGGCAAAGGCGACCCAAATCGCGGCGAGCGCGAAGCGATCGCCGCGAATGAGCCGCGTCAGCGGCGGAAGACCTCCTTGCCGTCGATGAACACGCGCTGGGCGCGCACCTTCCAATCGAGAGGGTTGCCGTTGTAGAGCACGATGTCGGCGTCCTTGCCCGGCTCCAGCGAGCCCACACGCTCGTCAATGCCCACGATCTGCGCGGCATTGATGGTGATGGACTCCAGCGCCGTGCGCTCATCCAGCCCCTCGCGCACGGCGAGGGAGGCGCACACCGGCAGGTACTGCAGGGGGATGACCGGGTGGTCGGTCATCATGGCAAACTTGACGCCGGCGCGGGCCATGATGGCCGGGGCCTCAAACGTCAGGTTTTTGAGCTCAATCTTGCTGCGCTCGGAGAGCAGCGGCCCCAGGATGACCTTGCTGCCTTCGGCCTTCAGCACATCGGCGATGAGGTACCCCTCGGTGCAGTGGTCAATGCTGTAATCGAGGTCGAACTCCTTGGCCAGGCGGATGGCCGTGAGGATGTCATCGGCCCGGTGGGCGTGGATCTTGATGGGGAGGTTGCCCTCCAGCACGCTCACCAGCGCCTCAAGCTTCAGGCTCCGGTCGGGCAGCTCGTCGCTGTCCAGCTTCTTGCGGTATTCCTCGGCGGCCACCATCGTCTCGCGGAAGATGGAAGCGGTGCCCATGCGGGTCGTCGGGGCCTTCTTCTGCTCGTGGTAGACGGTCTTGGGGTTCTCGCCCAAGGCGGCCTTCATCGCCAGCGGCGCTTTCACGATCATGTCGTCGATGCGGTTGCCATAGGTCTTGACGGCGGCGAACTGCCCGCCCAGCACATTGGCGCTGCCGGGGCCGGTGCAGGCCGTGGTGACGCCGTTCTCCCGCGCCTCGCGAAAGCAGGTGTCCATGGGGTTGATGGCGTCGATGGCCCTGAGCTGGGGCGTCACCGGGTCGGTGGCCTCGTTGCCGTCGGCACCCTCAAAGCCCATGCCGTCCTCCCACATGCCCAGGTGGCAGTGGGCGTCGATGAACCCCGGCAGGGCCCACAGGCCTTCGGCGTCCACCACCGCGCAGCCGGCGGGTGCCTTCAGCCCCGGGCCGACCTCGGCAATCTTTCCTTCGTCGTCGATGAGGATGTCGCCGCGGTCGAGGTCGGGCCCAACCATCGGCAGCACTTTGGCGTTGCGGATGAGTAGCATGATCAATCCTCCTTGAGCGAAAGCTCGGTCGCGCCGGTCTGCCGGATGGACAGCACCGTGCACGCGCCCGCGCCAAATACCTGTTCCAGGGTGTCAACGTAGGTGGAGAGCAGTGCCTTGGGCACAAAGGCCAGCGTGGTGCCAGCGAAGCCGCCGCCGTGCACCCGGCAGGCACCCTGCCCGCCCAGCACGCGCTGCCCCAGGGCCAGCGCCAGCGTCATGTTCTGCTCGGCCGAGCCGGGCACAAACACATTCTGCAGCAACCGCCAGGAGCTGTCGCCCGAGGCGGCGATGAGCGCGAGAAAACGGTCGAGATCGCCCCGGCGCAGGGCCTCGGCCTGCCCCACCACGCGGTCGTTCTCGGCAAAGAAGTGCATCGCCCGCAGCAAGGGGCGGTCGCCCACCTGCCTGCGCAGCTCACCCACCCGGGCGTAGAAGATCGCTTCGTTGACCTCACGCAGCCGTTCCTTGCCCATGGCCGCTGCTACGGAGAGCATATCCGCCGGGATGGCCGCGTATTCGTGGGTCAGGTCAGCGTGGTTGCCGCCGGTGTCGGTCACCACGATGGCAAGGTTGGTGTCGTTGAAGTCAAACGCCACACGCTCCACCACCGGGGCCGCCTCGTCGGCAAAGTCAATGGTCACGAGCCCCCCCACCGAGGACGCCATCTGGTCCATCAGGCCGCTGGGCTTGCCAAAGTAGACGTTCTCCACCACTTTGCTGACCTGGGCACGCTCCTCGGGGGAGAGCCGCCCGCCGTTGTAGAGCCCGTCCATGATGGTGACAACCAGCACCTCAAAGGCCGCCGAGCTCGAAAGCCCCGAACCCTTGAGCACGGTGCTCGTCACCATAGCGTCAAAGCCGCCCACCGCGCAGCCCAGCTCGGCCATGCGGCCGGCCACGCCCCGCAGCAGCGCCGTGGTGGTGCCACGCTCGGCCGCTACTGGCGCCAGGGTGCGCAGGTCGGCGGTGAACTGGCCGTCGTAGCCCTCGCTCGTGAGACGGATGACGCCCAAATCATTCCGGCGCGCCACGGCGATGGTATCGAGCGACACCGCCGCCGCCAGCACCCGGCCGTTGTTGTGGTCGGTGTGGTTGCCGCCAATCTCCGTGCGGCCGGGGGCGGAGAAAAGCCGCGTGTCGCCGGGGCCGAAGCTCTGCAGGAAGCGAGCCTCCAGCGCGGCCCAGCGGGCGGGCGCGTCCGCGGCCGCCGCGCCATAGAGCGCCGCAAAAGCCTGCCGCGCCCCGAGGGAGTGAAAGTCGTGTTGGCCCATCGAGTCCTCCATCGAGTAATCGGTTGGTATCAACGGAAATAGTAGCATTTTGGGGGGGAAGATGCAAGGGAGAGGAGGCATGGCGCGGACAAAAGCCATCGTCACGCTCCCTCGGCCTCCCGGTTGGCCCCTTCCGGCGTTCGCGGGCTATGCGTCGGGCCCGGTACCCATGCCTTCCATCCTTCAATGGAGCGGATGTGTCCGGTCGAGTTATGACCCAAACGGTGTCGGATTTTGTCAATAACAAGAATCTAATGCGGTTCCGTGAGAGTTGAAAACCATAGTGATATAATAATATATACGGCTATTTAATCTGCGGAGGCGACGGGCTTTGGCTGTACGTAATACGAAATTAATGAAATGCATGATATGGTTTGTATGCCTTTTACCTGTTCTTTTTGTCGTATTTATCTATGTAAATTACTTTCCAAAGCATCCCGTTCCGTATACTGTTTACGATAGTTATGATGAATTGAAGAGCCATCTGGCTGAGTCAATCAATGCCGATGTGTTATATCCTGATTTGGATAGTCTAGGCGTACAGAGTGATACATATTATCAAAACTTTACTGATCTCTCTCATGAGAAAACTAGTGGATACACATGTGGATATACCGTTAAGCTAGGTGATCACTTGTTTACTACCGTTACAATGGGTTGCGACTTGCCCACCGAAGAAGAAATAGAAACATTCCATCCAAACTATAATTATATGGATATGAATATACAACGTGGGTACTCCATTGTAGAAAAACCCCCGGTGGTCAAGAAAAAGGAAATCTGGATGAATTATCATTATATATTTTTCTATGATGGTATACGTTACGCAATTTCTACACAAAACAATATAACCTATATCCATGATCAAGAAACCGTTGTGCAACATCTTCAAAAGCACATTGAAGATGTTATTCGGTCTACAGGAGTAGGGAAACGAACCACTCCCCCTCAATACGTGCTCGCATCAAAGATCACAATCCCCCGGTTGGGCTCGAAGTAGTACCCGCAGAACAGGCCGGTGAACTGCTCGTCGTAGGCCTCACTATGCAGCCATGTCCAGTCGCCGCCGTCGTTGGCGGCCGCCTGCAGCTGGGCGGCGATGCTGCCTGCCGCCGGCCAAGTCTCGTCAAAGTCCGCCGGTTCCCAGTCGTCGGCCTGGGCGAGTGCTGCGGTCAGGTCGTCGGGCTCCAGCACGGCGTAGCCGTTGTACCAGAACACATGGGGGCCGATGGGCAGCAGCACCTCCAGGTAGCTATCCCGCAGCCCATTCTCCGCGAAGGTGCCCGTGTCCCACCGGCACCCCCGCGCGTTGGCCAATAAGGCGAAATCAACGGGCCGGTACTCCAGCAGCCAACTCACGTCGGTCTCGCCGGTGAGGATGTCCACGACCTCTGGCCGGTGGCGCGTCTGCCAGGCCGCCGCCGACACCAGCGCCGCAATGGCCAACTGAAGCGCCACCAGCAGGGCCAGCCCTGCCACCGCCACCCTGCCATGCTTGGGAAGGGTGCTCTTCTTGCCGTTACCGCTTGCCGGTTGTTCCATGGTTGTCCTCCTCCGTCCTCAATCCTGCCGGGAGTACAGAACAAAAATGACAATGCTGCGGTTGGGCTCCAGGTAGTAAACGCACGACACTTGGTTCCCCAACCTGTATCCATCGTCGCTTCGCAACCACGTCCAGTCGCCGTCGTCGCCGCTGGTCGCCCGCAGTTGGGCGGCAATGCTGCATGCAGGGCCGTCCCCATCCATCTTCACCGGCTGCCAGTCGCTGGCCCCCGCTAGCGCCTCGGCCACCCCTTCAGGCTCCAGCACGGCATAGCCGTTGACCCATTTGCTATTGGGCAAAATGGGCGAGAGCAACACCGTCTCATAGCTATTCAGCACCCCGCTGGCAGGGGAAGGCCCCATGTCCCAGCAGCATTCCTGCGTGCGGGCCATCAAAGAACCACGAAAAGGCGCATTCTTCAGCAGTTCACGGAAGTCTGTGCGCCCGGTGCCAATGTCCACCACCACCGGCGCGTGCCGCAGGCGGTAGGCGGGAACTGACACCCAAACCGTGCCAACCACCAACAAACCCAGAACGCACAACAGAATGATTTGCCTCGTCGTCAGGCCCACACGGCTCAATCCATTCGACCCATGGGCGGCTTTGACTGCCGTTTTCATCGTTTGCCCTCCCCTGCCGGTCATTACAGAAACCGCGAGCAAAAACGATGGCGCTCGCCACCGTGAAATAGGAACACAGCGCACATGCAAAGCACTTCCGTTACCGTCAGCTTCCAACGGACGCGCTCCCCCTCTGCCCTGCTTGGCGCAATCCACGGCCCCTTGCTCCGCGCAACCGGGCTGCGTCCCGGCGCATATGTCTATATGATACATTCTCCTACCCCCATTGACCAGACATTCCCACCGCCCGCCGTCATACCGCCCCCGCCCTCGCCGTATGCATAGCGGGGGAAGGTGTGCTGCACCGCCTTTGGGCCACTAGCACCTGAATCTAGTGCGTTCGACGGTTGGTGACGCCGAGGGGATTCGAACCCATGACCTCTTGATTTGTAGTCAAGCACCCCTCCCCCCGGAGGGACCCAGCATGACCAAGCGGCAACGCATCGTTTCCCTCACGCTGACGGCGGTGCTGGCGGCGCTCTTTGCGGTGGCGCCGCTCTTCTACCCGCAGCGCCTCGCCCCCACCGAGGCCGCCGATGTGCTGCGGCGCACGCCCGCGCCCTGGCAGGGGGTGCTGACGGTGTGGCAGGTGAACACCTGGCGGGTGGGGCGCGGCAGCCGCGCCGCCCTGGCCGAGCTTGCGGTGACACGCTTTGAAAAGGCGCAGATCGGCGTGTGGGCCGAGGTCGTGGGCTTGACGCCCGAGGAGTTCACCAAGCGCTGGGCCGCCGGGGAACGGCCCGATGTGGTGAGCTTCCCCGATGGGTGGACGGGGCTCGACGGGGTGGAGCTGCTGGACCTGACCACCGCCTCCACCGGCCTGCAGGAGCCCTACGCCACGGCCTTCGCCGCCGAGCCCCGTGCCCTGCCCTGGATGGCCGGGGGCACGGTGGTGCTCATCGGCAACGACGTGGGCCGGGCCGTGGGGGTGGAGCCGCCGGTGGCTGACGCCAGCTGGACGGCCCAGGCGCTGGTGGACTATGCCGCGTCGGCCTCCGCCCCCCGGCGCAAAAAACAGCCCACCGCCCTCACCGGGGCCACCGGCTGCTGGGACGCGCTGGCGCTGGCTGGGGTGCGGGTCTCCGGCCTCACCGGTGGGGTGCAGGCCCAAGGCATTGACCAGGCCCGGCAGCAGTGGGCCGGCGGCAACACGGCGGTGCTGTTGGGCACCCAGTGGGAGGCCGCCCTGCTGGAGCGGCTGGCCGCCAAGAACAAAGCCCCCGACTACACCCTGCTGCCCCTGCCCAGCGACGTGCCGGCGGTGCTGAATGTGCAATACGTGGCGGCGCTGTCCTCCGGCGATGAGGAACGCGACGAGGTGGCGGCGGCGCTGGCGCGGTCGTTCCTGTCCCTCACGGTGCAGAAGGCCGTGGCCAACAGCGCCTGCCTGCCGGTGGTGGCCCTGCCCGAGGAGGCCAAACCCAAGGGCGAGGTGGAGACCCTGCTGCGGGCCCAGGCCGCCAATGCCTGGGTACCGGTGGCCCTGACGGCGCGGGACGACGCGCTGGTGGCCGCCGCGCTCGATGGCGATGGGCAGGCGGTGGAGGCGCTGCGGGGGCGGTATCGCAAAGCCGTGCCTTGGATAGCGGCGGGGCAAGGGCCGTGAGGGCAACGTTCGGCGTTGCCCTAGCCGCCCGGTCTGGTCATAGCCTTGGGCTCGCCAATGCAACCTGGATGGTGGCGTATGGCTCGAAGGTGACTTAGGATGGAGGGTGAAGTATCCTTGGGGGCTGGCTGGGCCTTCTGTTTTCTGCGTTACAGGCCTTTGGAGACAGCGCTGCCGCGCGGCGGCACTTTTGGAGGCGCCAAAAGTGCCATGGGCGCGGACGAGTTTCCTAGACCTGATGATCGGCACCGACCGTCCACGCCTTACGCCGCATCCATGCGGCTGGGGCGTTGAATAACAACGCCCTCTCGGCGTGAACGGCTTGACGCCATCCCGGTTGCATGGGCGAGCAGCAACCCGAAGGGGTGCGACCAGCCCATGGCGTCTGGGGCAACGGCGGTAACTCCCAAGGCGATTGCTTCGCAACCGCCTTGCTCAAACATCCCGCCCGACCAGCGCCCGGAAGGCGCAAGGCCAAGCGCCGAGGTGGCGTTGCGAAACAACGCCATAGCCGCACGATGCGGCGTAAGGCGTGCAGGCTGTCGCCGGGTTTACTGCCGCCGATCATCCGGGCTGGTCATGCGCTTCGCGCGCCTGGTCGTGCGCTGTGCGCCTTCCCTCCGCCGCGCGGGCATCCCTGCCCGCTGGTGCTGTCCTTTGGACAGCACCCCGGCGTCGTCGGCCTTACCGCCATCCGGGCGGTTTGGACTGCTCGGCCAAGCCACCTGATTGCTCGCCATGCAACCTGGGGGGAACTCGAACGCGCCCCGGACGGAGAACGAAGGGACGAGAGGAACGGAGGAAACCAAGGAGAACGCCAAGGAACCAGCATCCCAGCGCAGCGCTGTGCGTCACTCGCCCTCCCCCAGTTGTGGGGGAGGGGTTGGGGGAGAGGGTTCCTCTGCGTGTGCCACCCCCGGCAGCCGCCGGCCGGTTCATCCGGCCAAGGCACGAAACACCCAGCCCGTGGCACTCGTCTCCTCCCGCCTGCGCCCCCTTATGCCGCACCCGACGGGGGAGAGCCTCCCCTGCGTGCGCCACCCC
>JAEWRW010000056.1 GCA_023398815.1 Bacillota bacterium | reverse complement strand
GCCTTTGACATCACACATTGGCGGGCCCGAAACACCGATGAAATCAGGACCAAATATGCCATCGTAAGGGATGCACCCGAGATCCAGAAAGAAGGAGGATAAGACCGGCTAGAGAAGCAATTCCACGTCTGCATGTCGCCAGCTCAATTCACACATAACTTGTCCTAGCCTGATAACCTTCGATGACCATTTCTTTCATTTTTTATTGTATCTTGGCATTCCTTTTTTCCGAACATACGAAAACCTCCAATCGTAGTTCTATCTTACGACTGGAGGTTTTTTCTTTCAATGTCCCTGCAGGGCAGATGAAAGAGTTTCTGAGAATAGCTGAAATTATAGACAATAGTTATAAAAATTATTGACAATCTGAAAAATATATGTTATAAAAAATGTGTACTAAAAAATTACTCGAGTAAATATAAAGGAAATGATTACTTGGCGACAAGAAAAGACGTAGCAGAATTGGCAGGGGTGTCTCCTGCTGTTGTGACTTATGTACTGAATAAATCCAATTATGTAAGCAAAGAAACCAGGGAGAAGGTTTTGGCTGCGATCAAGCAGCTAAACTATCAGCCTAATTATCTCGCATTAAGTTTAAAGACGAATCGTACTTATAATTTTGCTTTGGTATGTGATGACATCCGAAGCGAGCTCTTTTCTGATATTGCTTATCATATGGAGCAGCAGGCCTATGAGCATGGCTATAATGTTTTCCTTTGCAGCAGTCATGAGGATGATAAATTTCTCCGCATGCTGATGCATCGCAAGATGGACGGTATATTCATTGCAACAAGTATTTACAAATCGGAGCAGCTGAATTATCTCGCGAGCGGAAAAATGCCGGTTGTCCTTTACAAGGCACGGGAATACCATAAGCTTGACGATTCCATAAAATGCATTTGCGTGGATTATCGTGGCACCGCACGCGTGCTTACCAATCACCTGATTGAAAGAGGTTATAAACAAATTGCCTTTCTTCCCCCTATTTATTCGACACTACAGCAATTGAAATGTGATGATTATCGGTACAGAGGCTACTGTGATGCGCTGATATCTCATAATATCCCGATCGATGAAGGCTTGGTATGCTTTGATACGCAGAGTTATGCTTCTATCCTTAACTTTGCTTCCAGCGTATATGAGCGGAAAAAAACAGACACGCCCATTGCTTTCGTGGCGGGGAACGACTATTTGGCTACGATCGTTATGAATCACTTCATACAGCAAGGAATGCTTCCTCTGAGGGATTTTGCCATTGTAGGGATGGATGCGACCGCTTCTTCTGTAAACGTGTCCCCCAGACTGACAACAATGGGTTTTTCCAAAGAAGAGGTTGCGAGATGTGTCGTAAACAGCATGCTTCTTGACAAAGAGCAGGTTTTCGATCCGCAAGACGTATTTTTCCAGACACATTTTATTCCGGGTGGCAGCAGCTAAATTTTTTTGTCCGTTATTTACTCGAGTAAATATCTTAAATAGAGACTCTGGAACGAAAGAGTCTGGAAGACTCGACGCTTAGAAATATGTAAATTAACTGGTGGAGGTAATGGCATGAGTATAAAAATCGATCACCTGTCATTCACGATGGATACGAAACTTTTCCCGATCATCGGCTGTCCGATGGGACAAAGCAGCGCTTCCTACGGCTACAATCCTCTGTTTGCGGGAAATGGGATCGACGAAATTATGTGGCCGGTCGAAATTCCTGTAGGCGCCTTGGGAGACTTTATGGTAGCTTTCAAGACACTGGGCATGAAGCATTTCTGTCTGACGATGCCGCATAAGTCCGCGATCATTCCCTATCTGGACAAAGTAGACGAGCATTCCCGAATTTTTAACTCAGTCAACGTGGTCAAGGTAGGTAAGGACGGGAAAACGGTCGGTATTGGAATGGACGGTAAGGGCAATATGGCGGCCATTGTCAACGCGGGAGTGGATGTTCACGGCATGGATGTAGCGATTCTTGGCGCAGGCAGCATTGTGGGTGTTATTCTCCTGCAGATGGCTGAGCATGGCGCAAAAAAGGTAACCTTGATTAACCGCTCGGAGGAACGGGCTCAGAAGCTGATAGAAACGGTCCGGGAGTATACGGATATGGAGATTGCTTTCCTGCCGTTTACCAATGAGAATCTGGACCGTGCGGCGGAGTCCTGTGATTTTTTCATGCAGGCTACACCGCTGGGTCTGTACGGATTTCCGCAGGATCATGAATATCTCGGTTTTCTGGACCATCTGAGACCCGAGGTTGTGGTGATGGAGAATATCGTAAACCCGCCCTTGACGAAATTTGCGGCCAGGGCCAGGAAAAACGGCCACAAGCTGATCTACGGAGTGGATATGATGTTGGGCCAGTTGGGCGAAATCTTTGAGTTCTGCTACGGATTCAAGCCTGTGCTGGAATCTATGGAGGCGGCCAGAAAAAATGTTTATAACTATTTCGGTTTTAAAAACTGAATTAGGGATAAAAACAGTAAAACATCAAGAAAGGGAGCAAAAGCATGAAAAAAATCTACAAGGCCTGCAAAACACTTCTCGAAGTGTGTGCGCAATGTAAAAAAGATGAGAGAATTCTCATTGTGACCGACCCCGGCGCTTTCCCTATTGCGCAGGCCCTCTGGGATGCTGCGGAAGAGTATCCCAACAGAAGTCTGATCATGATGCCGACCCAAACCATGCACGGCCAGGAGCCCACAGATCTGGTGGCGGCGGCTATGCTTGAGGCGGACGTCATTTTCCGCCCCACCACGTTCTCCATTTCTTCTACAGAGGCCAAGCGTAACGCCTGTGCCAAAGGCGCCCGAGACCTGAACTGCTCCGACTACGATATGCGGATGCTGGAGAGCGGCGGTCTATATGCGGACTTTGAGGGCCTGAGCCCTGTGATGGACCGTGTAGCCGAGGCATATCAGGGAAACGACGTAACGATCACCACCCCCAGCGGCACTCATATCACCGCCAGCATCACCGGACGCTTCAATTTACCCCAGTACGGACGCAGTATCGTTCCCGGCCAGTCCTCCTCACCTCCGGATATCGAGTGCGCCATCGGCGCTAACGACGGCACCATGAACGGCGTAGCCTACATCGATGGTTCCATCCCTCACCCGATGCTCGGCCTGATCGGGGAGCCGATCCGCCTTGAGGTCAAGGGAAGTAAGATTATCAGCATCAGCGGCGGAAAAGACGCGGACAAACTGAGCGAACTCCTGAAGAGCCTCAACGACCCAAAGGTGTACCACATTGGCGAGATCGGTATTGGGATGAACCCCGCCTGTGAACTGACCGGCAGAATGCTGGAGGATGAAGGCTGCTACGGCACGGTACACTTTGGCATCGGCGATGACCGCGGCTTCAAGGGCACGAACTCCTGTCCGGTACATTTGGATGCGGTGTTCCGTAATCCTACCCTGACGGTTGACGGCAGGGATATCCTCAAGGACGGCAAGCTGACAGTCTGATTGAAACCTTAAAGCTTTGATCTTTCGGGCTTGCACATGCGATGAAAACTATAATTTAGGAGTGAACCAAATGAATCCGAACGATTATCCTCAGGGGATTCTGTTTTCCCCGGAGCTGCAGCAACAGGTTAGGGATCATTTCTGCAATGTAGACGCCGACAGTTATGGTCCAAGGGCTTTCTTTGAGAATTCCGGCGGTGCCCTTCGCCTGAAGGCATGCGCCGAAACGGCCATGAAGGTGGATAGCCATCCCGATTGCCCAAACCGTCATCAGAAACAGGCCGATATCCAAAACTCTTACGTGGAACAGGGATATCGCGATATACATACGATTTTTGGTACCGAAAAGGGCTCCATTATCACTTGTCTCTCCGCTTCTCAGGTCATGTTCAATATCATCGGTGCGATCGCGGCGGCCATTCCCGGCAAAAACATGGTTGTTTCCGTTCTGGAGCATCCCTCCGGCTTTGACTCTGTAGAGTATTACGCCGAGCGTTACGGTCTGGAATTGCGCGTTCTCCAGAGCAATCCCGCTACCGGCGGCATTGACGTTTCTGAAGTAGAGCGCCTGGTAGACAAAGACACCGTGCTGCTCAGCTGTATGTATTCCTGCAATATTACCGGCG
>JAEWRW010000061.1 GCA_023398815.1 Bacillota bacterium | reverse complement strand
GCCAAGCCCGCAGCAAAGCCGGTGGTCAAACCCGCGCCCCGGGCGGAGAAGCCCGCGGCGGAGCCTGCGCAAAAGACCCGCGAGCCTGCCGTGAAGGAAGAACGGATCGCGCCTGCCGAGTATGTTTCCAAGCCCTTGGGCGAGGAGATACAGGACGAAAAGGCAGAGGCCATCCGCGCGTTTCTCTCCGGACTTTTGGAGAAGATGGAAATAGAGACACAGATTCGCGTGTACCTGCCTGAAAAGGGCCGGTATCAGGTGATTCTGGAAGGTTCCGGTATGGGGCAGATTATCGGCCGCCGGGGCGAGACGCTGGATGCGATTCAGCAGCTCACCGGCTATTGCGTGAACCGTGCCGGTACGGGCCGGGTGCGGGTGGCTGTGGATGCGGAGAACTACCGCGCCAAGCGGGAGGAAAGCCTGGACCATCTGGCCCGCAAGGTGGCGGCCAAGGTGGTTAAGTACCGCCGCAGCGTGACGCTGGAGCCTATGAACGCCTATGAGCGCCACATTATTCACGCCGCCTTGCAGGACGAGCCCAACGTGGCTACCGGCTCCATCGGAAGCGACCCCAACCGGCGGGTTGTGGTGTCTTACGTGCGCTGAAGGAATTATCTGCGAGCAATTAGCTGAATACGGAAAAAGAACGGCGAGGTGACGGCACCTCGCCGTTCTTTTTTGCGTCCGAAACAGACTTTCGGAAGATAGAAGCCGTCGTATGTTGGTCCGGTTATAAAGTTAAAAAATTCATATAAAAGACTTGACTTTTTGAAATTTTGTATTATTGTTATAATACAATAAAATACTGCGTTTGGTCAACGAAAAAAGAATTCCTGATACGGTGCGGGTTTCAAGCTTTGTTCAAGGTGAATCATGGAAAATGTTTTGTAAACACATAATCCGGCACAGGGCCAAATACGAGGCTTATGTGAGGAAATGAGGAATCGTATGAAAGAAGAATTGCAGAAAAACGAAGAGGTACAGGGGCTGGATGACGGTCCGGCGAAAAAAAGGGGGCTTGGAGTGATTGGAAAGCTGAAGGGTCTGTGGGGCCGGAAGAAGCTGCGCAAGTGGCTGATTCTGGCCGTTGTGCTGGTCGTGGCGGTGTCTGCGGTGCTGCGGGGCTTCAGCAAAAAAAAGGACGCCGCCGCGATTACTTACACGGAGGAGGCTGTGTCCTATCGCGCGATTACGCAGGCGCTCAGCGGAACCGGTACGCTCCAGCCAGCCAACTCCTACACTGTCACCACGTTGAAGGAGGGCGAGATTTTATCGGCGGATTTTGAAGAAGGGGATACGGTTACGAGGGATACCGTTCTCTATGAGCTGGACAGCTCCGATGTCAGCAGCAATCTGGAAAAGTCCCAGCTATCGCTGAATCAGGCCCAGCGCAGCTATGAAAAGGCTGCCTATGCGCAGTCCCCCGTATCGGGTATCGTGGCGTCTTTGGATGTGAAAACAGGCGACGTGGTAAAAGCCGGGCAGACCGTAGCCACCGTGCGGGACAATTCCTCCATGACGCTGAAGGTGCATTTCGCATCGGATGATGCAAAGAGCTTTTATGTGGGGCAGAGCGCGTCCGTGGTGCTGGACGGCTCCTTTGAGACGCTTTCCGGAACAGTAACCGCGATTTCGGGAGCGGACACAGTGCTTACCGGAAACCGTATTGTGCGTAGTGTGACAATCTCTGTGAAAAATCCCGGGGGCCTGACCGACACGCAGGCGGCCACCGCCACCATTAACGGCAGCGGCTCCAGTGAAAACGCCACCTTGGAGTATCGGGCGGCGGAAGATGTGGTTGCCTCCTCCGGCGGCACCGTGGCCGCCGTCAATGTAAAGGAGGGCGGAACGGTATCCGCCGGGCAGGCCATTGTCACCTTTGCCGCCAACGCGGCCAACGACGCTGTGCAGTCTGCGGAGGATAACCTGAAAAGCGCGGAGCTGAGTATGGAAACCTCTCAAAAGCAACTGGAGGATTACACCATTACCTCTCCCATCGACGGAACCATTGTGGATAAGCAAATCAAGGCCGGTGAAAAGGTGGAATCCGGCAATACCCTCTGCATTATCTACGATCTGAGCTATCTTGAAATGACGCTCAGCGTGGATGAACTGGATATCACGCAGGTGTCGGTGGGACAAAACGTCACCATTACGGCGGACGCCGTGGAGGGCGAAACTTTTACCGGCCAGGTGACGAAGATTTCCATGGCGGGAACCACCAGCAACAGCGCCACCACCTATCCCGTCACCGTCCGGATCGACGACTACGGCGATCTTTGGCCGGGGATGAACGTAGACGCGGAAATTGTACTTGCGGAAAATGACAACGCGCTTTCCATCCCCAGCGCCGCGTTGGAACGGGGAAATAAGGTTTTGATTACTGCCGATTCCCCCAGTGCGGCCAACGCGCTGGAAGATAAAGCGCCGGACAACTACGTCTATGTGTCCGTGAAAACCGGCGTCAGCAACGATGATTATATTGAAATTACCTCCGGACTTCAGGAAGGCGATACGGTAGCTT
>JAEWRW010000058.1 GCA_023398815.1 Bacillota bacterium | reverse complement strand
CCTTGCGGTGGCGGCGCTGGCGGCCGGCGGCGGCGCGGCGGCCCTGACCCGCCTGGCCCCGGCACAGACGGCGCTGCTGCTCACAGGCGTGGGGCTGGCGCTGGCGCTGGGCCTTGTGCGGGCCGGGGGCCTGGCCGGGTTAGCGGTGCGGCTGCCGGTGGGGTACCTCGACCCGTTGGATTACCGCAGCGGCGGCGAGCTCCTGGGGCTCTTCCTGCTCTTTGCCACGGGGGAGACGCTGTCGCCCCCGGCGGTGCAGCGTTTGCTGGAGGCGCGGGACGCCGGGGCGGCCCGGCGGGGTGCGCTGCTGGCCGGCGGGCTGTCAGCCGTCATGTTTGTGGCGGCGGGTGGGCTGGGGCTCATCGCGCGGGCGCTGTTCCCGGCGGGCGAGGGGGCGCTGGCGTTGCCCCAGGCCATGGCGGTGCTGCCGGTGGGGCTCAGGGGCTTGGCGGCGGCAGGCGTGGTGGGTGGGTTGCTGGCGGCGGGGTCGGCCTATCTTGCGGCGGCGGTGGCCAACCTGCAGGCCGATGTGCCCGGCTTCCCGGCGGGCATCGGTGCCGGGCGGGTGCTGACGGCAGCGGTGGCATTGGCGGCGGCGGCGGTGGCGGCACTGGCCCCCGGGGTGCTGGCGGCGCTGACGTTCGCCTACCGGCTGTGGGCCCCGGCGGTGGTGGTGCCGGTGCTGGCGGCGGCCCACGGCGATACCCGTCCGGGCTGGCAATTTTGGGCTGTGGCGGGCGCGGGGCTCCTCTGCGCCGGGGCTTCGCAGGCCTTCACAAATCCTGTTGTCCTACCTTCCCCTGTATTTGGTATAATAGGGTCTGGATTGCTCTATTTGCTGCTGCCAAAGGGGGAACGCCGGTGCGTCGAAGAACGTCCGTACTGATCGCCGTGGGCACGGCGCTGGCCGTGGGGCTGGCGGCGGGCCTGTTGGCCCTGCCCTTCGCCATCGTGGTGGACACGGCGGCCATGGTCGCCGACGGCATGCCGGCGGCGGCACTGTGCTGGGGGCTCTACATCACGGCATCGGTGCTGCTGTGGCTCACGCTGTGGCGCATCGTACACGTGGCGGTGGCCCACCGCCCCACACGCTAGTGGGCTGGGCACTGGCGCTGCTGCCCGATGAAGCGGGGCAGCGCACCATCGGCCGCCTCTGGCAGGCCCTGCGGCAGGAGGGGTTCCACAGCCCGCTCTACGAGGGTGAGAGCCTGCCCCACCTGTCGCTCACCCTGCTGCAAACCCAGGACGGCAGCCTGCCCGAGCGCGCGGCGCGGCTGGCGGCGGGGCTCGAGCCCATCGATGTGACGATGGCCGGCACCGCAGCCTTTGGGCGGGAGGTCTTGTACCTCGCCCCCCAGCCGCTGGGTGCGCTGCTGGCGGCCCACCGGCAGGCCATGGCCGCGCTGGGGCCGCTCATCGCCCTGTGCGACGGGCACTACCTGCCAGGGGCGTGGACGCCCCACCTCAGCCTGGCTGTGAACCTCGACGGCCCCGACCTTGCCCGGGCCGACCGGGTGGTGGCCAAACACTTCGCTCCCTTCGCCTGCCGGCTTGCTGAGCTGGCGGTCATCAAATACCATCCGGCGGTCGTGGTGGCGCGGCACACGTTGGCCGCCCCGCCGGCGGAGAGGACACCATGAACCACACCATTGACGGGGTGACCCTGCATTACGAGATTGCGGGCAACGGCCCGCCGCTGCTGTTGCTGCACGGCTGGGGATGCTGCATTGCCACGGTGGAGTCCATCGCACACGCCGTGGGCGACCTGCGCCGCGTGCTGTCGGTGGATTTCCCGGGCTTTGGCGACAGCGACGCCCCGCCCGAGCCCTGGTCGGTCACCGAGTACACCAACTGTCTGCTGAGCCTGCTGAAGGCGCTGGACTGGCCGCCCACCGACATCATCGCCCACTCCTTCGGCGGGCGGGTGACGCTGCTGCTGGCCGCCGAGCACCCCGAACGGGTGAAGAAGATCGTGCTGACCGGTGGGGCGGGGCTCCTGCCACATCGCGGCCCGCGCTACTACCTCAAGGTATGGGGCTACAAGCTGGGCAAGCGGATCTTTGGCATCCGCTGGGTGGCGTCGCTGCTGCAGGCGGCGGGCGTGGACATCAGCCGCCGCACCGCCAACGCCGGCAGCGATGACTACCGGGCGCTGAGCGGTGTGATGCGCGCCACCTTCGTGCGGGTGGTGAACCAGAACCTGCGGCCCTGCCTCGCTCACATCCGGTCATCCACACTGCTGGTGTGGGGGGAACGCGACGACCAGACGCCGCTGTGGATGGCGCAGGTGATGGAGCGGGAGATCCCCGACGCAGGGCTGGTGGTGCTGGACGCCGGGCATTATGCCTTCCTTGACCAACCGGCCCGCTTTGCCACAATTGTGCGCGCCTTCCTCACAGGCGCCTGACGGAGGAACGATGGACATCATTTTGCTGTTGCTGGCCGCGCTGGTGGCCGTGGCCCACGTGGCCGCCTGGGTGCTGGCCGGCACGCCCTACCTCACCGGCCTCAAGAACGCCGGGTGGGACCGTAAGCGGTTCCTCACGGCCATGGGGCGCAAGAACGACTACGGCGCGGCGCTGGCTGCCGGGTGGAAGAAGACCGCCCTGGTGCAGATTGGCTGCTACCTCACGCTCCTTGCCATGCTGATGGGCGACGCCCTGCGCAACCCCAACGGCGGCACGGTGGACGACCTGCGGGATGTGTCGGGCTTTATGTACCTGGCGCTGTGGGCAGCGGTGCTGGCGGTGGCCGGCGGGGCGGTGTTTGTGGGGTTCCTGCGGCTGCCCGCCCGGCGGGAGCGCAAGCCCATCGCCATGGATGCGCCCATGAGCCGCGCCCACGGGGCGCTCATCCTGCTGGCGTCGGTGCTCTTGCTGGTGGAGGCGGCGATGCTCTTTCTGGTGGGGCCGGGCATGGCCTCCATGGCGGTCTCCGGGGGCGGCGGCGCCATTGACAGCGCCCAGGGGTTCCTCATCTTCCTGGCGGGCATCGCGGTGCTGCTGGGTGCGATGGCCCTGGCCCTGCAGATCCTGACACTGAAACTGCTACCCCGGCTCGTTGTCGCAGCCGGGTGGCTGTCGCGGCTCGTCGGCCGTGGCGAATAAGGAGAAGTGCCCATGCAATTGGTGACGGTCCTTTCTGTGCTGGCGGTGCTGCTGGCCGCCCAACCCTATGTTCACATCTTCCAGCTGGAGAGCTACAAGCTGCCCCAGCTGCGCCTGCGCCTGCGGGAGGATGAGAGCCTCGCCCGCCGTCGGCTGGGGCTGGCCGGGGTGGCGGCGGGGGCCTACGCCCTGTCGCTGCTGGTGGTGCTGGTGGGGTGCACCCTGGCGCTGAGCGTGCTGGCGGGCCTGCCCAAAGCGGCCCCGCTGTGGGTGACGACCGTCATCGGTGCGCTGCCCAATGTGCTGCCGGCCCTCTTCTTTGCGTTGCCGCTCTATCTCTCTTGGCGCAAGGGGCGGCGGCAGCCCGCCAAAAAGCCATTGGTGGTGACCGCCCGCGTCAAGCGCCTGCTGGTGGCGCTGGCGGTGGTGTTGTATCTCTTTTTCATGCTGCTGCAGGCACTGCTGCACCTGGCGAGCTACGCCCTGGCCGTGCTGCTCTATATCTCCGTCCCCCTGGTGACACTCTACACCGCGCACCTGGTGGCGGCGTTTGCGGCCGTGATGGCGTTGCCGTTCTTCCTAGGGCTGGCGGCGCGGCTGGTGGCACCGGTGGAGAAGGCCGTGCAGCGCTGGTACCTCAATGACGCCAAGCGCAAGCTCGCCGCCCGGCCCGATCTCATCCGCGTGGGCATCACCGGCAGCTACGGCAAGACGAGCGTCAAGGTCATCCTCGCCACCATCCTGCGGGAGCGCTACAACGTGCTCTCCACCCCGTCGAGCTTCAACACCCCGATGGGCCTGACCCGTGTCATCCGCGAGCAGCTGGCCAGCGAGCATGAGGTGTTCATCGCCGAGATGGGCGCGCGTCACGTGGGTGACATCGCCGAGCTCTGCGCGCTCGTGAAACCCCGGTATGGCCTGCTAACCTCGGTGGGCCCCCAGCACTTGGAGACGTTCTTCACCCTGGAGAATGTGGCCCGCACCAAATACGAGCTGGTGGAAGCCCTGCCCGACGACGGCATGGCCTTCCTGCCCCAGGACGATGGCATCTGCCTGAAGCTCTACCGCCAGACGAAGAAGCCCAAGGCGCTCTTCGGCCTCTCCGCCGGGGGGGAGAAGCTCACCATGACCGCGCGGGACGTGACCCACGGGCCGGAGGGCAGCTCCTTCCTGCTGGTGGGCCCCGGCGGGCACACGGCCCGCTGTACCACCCGGCTCCTGGGCCTGCACAACATCCAGAACATCCTGGGCGCGGCGGCGGTGGCCCACGCGCTGGGGCTGACGCTGGCGGAGATCGCCGCGGGCATCGCCAAGGCCGAGCCGGTGGAGCACCGGTTGCAGCTGGTGCCCACCGGCAACGGCGTCACCGTCATCGATGACGCCTTCAACAGCAACCCCACCGGCTGCCGGGCGGCGCTGGCGGTGCTCCGCGATTTCCCCGGGCGCAAGATCATCGTGACGCCGGGGCTGGTGGAGCTGGGCGACCGGGAGGAAGCCGAAAACGAGGCCTTCGGGCGGGAGATGGCAGGTGTCGTGGATGTAGCCATCCTTGTCGCGCGCAACGGCCAGGCCATGGCCCGGGGCCTGCGGGTTGCCGGCTTTGGGGAGGACAACCTCCACGTCGTAGGGCGCTTGAGCGAGGCCACCGCCATCCTGGGGCAGACCACCCAGGTCGGCGACGTGGTGCTCTTTGAGAACGACCTGCCCGACCACTACGAGGGGTAAAGCAAACCGGTTTGTCCCTCCAGGCAAACTGTGGTACTATGGGGAACGACCTAACGCTATCCTATAAGGGAAGCGCGCATAACGGGCCGTTCGTCTGCCCGCGGTGTTCCCCCCGTTGCCGATCGCGGTTCCCATCCTTGGGGTCAACACCCGGCAAGGAACGCATGGGTGATACACCCCGTTGCCGACGGCGGTTCATCCGCCGGAAGGAACCGACCCGCCCGCGCAAGGCAGGCAGCAAATCCCACCCGCAGGTGCGTTCCTTCAGATGCAACACGTAACGAGCACAAATGCAAAGACCCCGGTCGGCGACATGCGCGGTGACCGGGAAAGCAACAGATAGAACGAGAATGAATCATTCGCCGACGGCGCACGTGTGCACCGGCGGCGACCGGGAGGATTTTATGGGCAAGCTGACAGTGGCGGTATTCTTTGGCAGCCGCACGGTGGAGCACGACGTCTCCATCGTGACGGCACTGCAGTGGATGGACAACGCCAACCGCGACAAATACGACCTGGTGCCGGTCTACATCGACCGGGAGGGCCGGTGGTTCACCGGCGAACGGCTGCGGGACATCGCGTTCTATCGCGCCTTTGACCCGGCGGCGGTGACCCAGGTGACGCTGGACCCGACCTTTGGCAGCCGTGCGCTCTACCCGGTGAAGACGAGCCTCTTTGGCGGGCGCAAGCCGGTGGCCGTCATCGACGTGGCCGTGCCCAGCGTGCACGGCATGAACGGCGAGGACGGCACGCTGCAGGGGCTCCTGGAGCTCTGCGACATCCCCTACACCAGCCCGGGGGTGCTGGGCTCTGCCCTTGGCATGGACAAGATCGCCATGAAGATGGCCTTCCGCGGGGCGGGCCTGCCGCTCCTGCCCTTCGCCTGGCTGGAGCGCCGCGCCTGGGAGCAGCAGCGGGAGGAGGAGCTCACTCGCATTGAGGGCGAGCTGGGCTACCCCGTGTACGTCAAGCCCGCCAACCTCGGCTCGTCCATCGGCATCAACCGCGCCGACGACCGCGCCGGGCTGGCCGACGCACTGGATGTGGCCTTCCACTACGACCGCCGCGCCGTGGTGGAGCAGGGCCTGACCGACCTGGTGGAGGTCAACTGCTCGGCCCTGGGGTTTGAGGGTGACGTGCGGGCCTCCCTGTGCGAGCAGCCCGTCAGCTGGAAGGAGTTCCTGACCTTCGACCAGAAGTACCTGCGCGGTGGCAAGACCGGCGGGGCCAAGGGCGGCACGAAGGGCACGGCCGGCGCCAAGGGCGGCGGCATGGAGAGCATGCAGAGGCTCATCCCCGCGCCCATTGGTGACGAGATGACCGCCGAGGTGCAGCGGCTGACGATCGAGGCCTTCCGCCTCTTGGATTGCCGGGGCGTCGTGCGTGTCGATTACCTTGTGAACCGCGCCGACAACAGCCTGTATGTGAACGAGATCAACACCGTGCCGGGTTCCTTTGCCTTCTACCTGTGGGAGCCCACGGGTCTCCCTTACGCCCAGCTCATCGATGCGCTCATCGACCAGGCGCTGGCCGCCCACCGGGAGAAGGGCCGCAACAGCTTCGCCTTCGAGTCCGGCCTGCTGCAAAAATTTCAAGGCGGCGGCGCGAAAGCGTAGCGCTTTCGCTTTCGCGCCGGCCGCTGACGCGACCGTCGCGAGTTTGGAGCACTCGACATAGATGCATTTGAGCCGCCCGACGCACAGGTCGCCGGGCGGCTTTCGTTTGCGTGGGTCGTGCTGGGTTTCTACGAGGGAGACGCGCTCACGCGGGATGGAGTAAGTGCCACGGACTGGCTGTTGCTTGCCGCGGCCGGATGAACCGCCTCGCGGCTGCGGGGAATGTGGCTCGCGCCAAAGGAATGGGAGCGTGCCTGCGGGCGAGAATGGCGGAAACGGCCTAGGGGGCGCACCCCATTGCATTGCCGAACAATGCTCACCCTGCTCTCAACGATTCTACGAAACGTATGCCGCAGGATCCCCCTTTGGAATCCCCGCCGTGCCACGCCCTTGAGTGAGCGCCAATCCCCGGCAACCACGAGGCGGTTCACCCGCCCGTGGTACGAAATGGTTTGACTGGAGCACGCACCCTCCCGCCCGCAGGCGCGCTTCCCCCGGAAGAACTCGGCCACGACCAAAGCAGCCGGAGGCCCGCCGGCGGCGTGTACGTCGGCGGGCTCTCGTTCCCTCCTGACGAGTACCCTCCAAACTCGCGGCGGTCGTGCGAAGCGCGGCCGCCGCGAACAGGACTAGGGCGCGGAAACTCCGCGCCCTAGTCCTGTATGATAAACCGCCACCGCTCGAGCGTTTGTGGCGAGGCGGCGCCGAAAGCGGCGGCCATGCTCCATCCTATTCGGCAGGGGGCCGGTCGGTGCGGCTGTATAGACCCAAACGCAGAGGAAAGCGGGCACCGGCGTCGAACGCTTTGCCCAATGCAAAAGGAGGATCGCCATGAATCCATCGCGTTTGCCCATCGCCCTCATCCCCAACAAAACCTGGCGCGGCTACGCCGGCGGGCGGGAGCTTGATCGTTTCCGCGGCATTTGGCCCGGGGCTGACGACAACTGCCCCGAAGCCTGGGTGGGGTCGGTCACACCCGTCAACCGCCCCCTGCCTGATAAGCCCAACCTTGGCCTGGCCGAGGCCCAGTTTGACGGCAAGGTCGTGCTGGTGCGTGACCTCATGGCCCAATACGCCGGCGACCTGCTGGGCCCCGCGCACCTGGCGGCCTACGGCCCCCACCCGCAAATTCTGGTAAAGCTGCTGGACGCCGAAAAGCAGCTGGGCCTGCAGTGCCACCCCACCCGCGCCTTCGCCAAGGCCAACTACGGCATCAATTACGGCAAGACCGAAAGCTGGTATGTGGTGGCCCTGCGGGAGGATTGCCCCGAGCGGCCCTATGTACTGCTGGGGTTCCGGGACGGCATCACCCGGGAGGACTTTGCCCGGGGCTACTACGCCGGCGACGTGCGCGCCATGGAGGCCTGCCTGCACAAGTTCTACGTGCAGCCCGGCGAGATGTACTTTGTGGACGGCGGCGCGCCCCATGCCATCGGCCCCGGCGTGCTGGTGGTGGAGGTGCAGGAGCCCTCGGACATCACCATCGGTTGGCGGCGGCAGCCCTGTGACGACCCGGCTGAGCAGCCCCACCGTGACAACCTGCTGCTCGATACCTACGTCTACGATGGCGGCACCGAGGAAGAGATCCTGCGGCGCTGGCGCATCGAGCCGCAAGACCTCGCCCGCACCGAGGGCGGCAGCGAGGTGCTGCTGCTGGGGCGGGCGCAGACGCCCTACTTCGCCATCACCCGCGTCAATGTGACCGGTGCGTTCACCCCCGCCGACACCGGGCGGCTGCGCATTGCCATCGTGACGGGGGGCAAGGGCGTGCTGCGGGTGGGCGGTGAGGCCTTCCCCACGGCGCGGGGCGACGAGTGGCTGCTGCCGGCGACCTGCGGGCCCATCGCCTACGAGGCAACCGAGGGCGAGCTGGAAGTTGTGCTCTCCCACCCGCCGGAGGTGTATTGACCCCAAGCCTGTCGTGGACGCCGCTGTTGCGACGTCGACCGATTTGGCAATAGCCAACGCAGTCTGAATCGTGAAACAAACGGCACCCCATCTGGGATGCCGTTTGTTTTGCTTGGGTTCGCGTGCGCTCAGTGCAGGTTAGAGACCGTGCCGGAGAACGCCTTGCTCTTGTAGGTGCCACCCCACGAAAGGCGGTGGTCGGGGGCCACCGCGCCACTGCCCGTGTACACATAGGCCGGCGAGATGGAGGGCAGCGACTTGGAGTACTGCGTCCCATCCACCATGGTGGAGACCGTCAGTGACGACGTGTACGAGTAGGTGCGATCCACCATCGTCAGGGGCGACAGGGTGTACTTGTCGCCGTCCGCATCGACCCGGGCGACGAAACCCGTCACGTTGGCGCTGCTCTCGGTGATGGTGGCATACACCTGCACAGGCCGGACGAGGTAGCCGCTCAGGCCGAGGCTATACCCGCTCACGCTGGTGTAGTAGTAGTTGAGGTAGATGACCAGGTCGCTGGTCCTGACCGAGGGGGTGGAGGTGGCGTTGGTTGATAGCAGGCTGCCGAGCTTGGTGGCCTTGGCACCCTTGGGCACATTGAGCGTCTGAGGGCTCTGCTGCCCGGCAACGGCACCCTGCAGCTCGGCCAGGTAATCCTGGGCGTCCATCTGCACCATGCCGTCGTCGGTCTCGTCATAAGGCGCCACCAGGGTGGTGCGCACCAGCCCGTCGGCCCCAATGTCCTGCACCGCCAGCGTGGTGGGTGCGGGCGCGCTGTCGCTGCGGTTCACACGCAGGGACTTGGTCGCCCCGCTCCTCACAAACACCAGGGCTGCCCGGGTGGAGAACGAAATGCCCGCTTGCCGGCCAATGTAGTTGATGACAGCCCGATTGCTGGGCACGGCCTTGGTGGCCGCCAGCGCCGGCAGCGGGAACAGCAGAGTGATGGCGCAGAGCAGTGTGACAATCCTGACGACGGTTCTTTTCATGGTGTTCCTCCCGTCTTGATCGGCTTTGGCCGTTCTTTTTATACAGTAAGCCCCATTTATTTCCATTGTCAACCATTTGCGAATCCCGTTTCGACACATTGGCACAGGAACTGTTTTGATTCGACAAAATAAGGAAAGAATTTGTCAGCAAGGCACGCTGGGCGGTGCGAAACCCTGGCGAGGGACGTCGACACGCGAAGCCGCGACAGGCCCGTCCGGGTGAGAAAAAGCCTCCGCAAGCGCGGAGGTTCGGCGTGTTACCAAGCCAATGGGAGCAAATGGGAACGAACCAACTCATCGCTTTGTTGCGCAGCCTTCCCAGCACCTCTCCCGCATCGTGCAAGCCGTGAGGCCCGCTATCCCCGCGCGGGCGGGGCATCAAACCAGAAGGTCGTCACCCCATTTTCACTTTGCACGCCGTAGGCCGCGCCATGCTGCTCCAAAATACTCCTGACAATGGCCAGCCCCAGCCCGGTGCCCAGTCTCCGGCCTTCGTTGACCGCCTGGGCACGGTAAAAGCGGTCCCACAGGTAGGGGATCTCCTCCGGCGCGATGGTTCTGCCGTGGTTGCTCACCCAGATGCGCACCTGGCCGGCCCGCTCCTGCGCGGTCAGCAGGATGACGGCGCCGGGGTCTGCGTGATTGATAGCGTTGCCAAGGAGGTTGTCCAGCACGCGGTCAAACCTGCCCGGGTCGAATTCCACAGTCATATCAGGGCACTCCACGGTGATGGTCAGGCCGCGCTCCTCCGCCTGCTGGGCCCGCCGCCGGGCCTGCTGCTCCAGCGCGGGGCGCAAAGCGATGGGGGCCGGCGCGATGGTCTCCACCCCGGCCTGCAGCTTGGAATAATCCAGAATGTCCTCCACCACGGTGCTCAGCCGTGCCGCCTCCTGGGCCACGATGGTCAGTTGCTCCTGGCGCTTCTCCGCCTGGGGCCAGGTCACGTCCCGCACGGTTTCGGCGTACCCCTGTATCACCGCCAGGGGCGAGCGCAGCTCGTGGGACACATTGGCAATGAGCTCCCGGCGCAGGGCTTCGGTCTTCTGCAGCTGGCCGGAGAGGTCGTTGAGCGCGGCAGCGAGCTGTCCGATCTCATCGCGGGAGCGCACGTCCACCCTGGTCTCCAGCCGGCCGGCCGCCAGCGCACGGGCAGCGCCGGTGATGCGGCGCAGGGGATGGGCAAACAGCCGCGACAGCGCCGCCGCCAGCCCCACCGAAGCCACCAGCAGCACCACCGTGACGACCCAAAGCTGCTGCCGCAGGATGCGCGAGGTCTCCTCAACATCGGAGAGCGAAAACACCGCATACAGCGCGCCGCCGGAGGGCACCGGGCAGCCCACCAGGGCATGCCGCACGCTCTCGTCCATCATCCCCTCCAGCTCCACGGGGGTGCCGTCGGGGGCTGGCGCGTCCGGCCCCTGCAGCAGGCGCAGCAGCATGCCTTTCATCGGCATCCCCTGCGACAGGTACCGCACCGAACCGTCCTCGCCCAGCTGCAGCAGGCGGATGTTCAGGCTCTCCTCCAGCGCGGCGGCGTCGATGCTCCCCTCCGCGGCAGCCGACGTCAGCGCCCCATGGATGGCGGCCACCCGCTCGTTGAGAACGCTGTCCTTCATGATGCCGGCCTGGACGAGCCACAGCACTGCGGCCGTCAGAGCCGTCATGGCCAGAAAGGCCACAAACAGCTTGGTGCGCATGTGTTTCATTGTGCGCCTCCGGGTTCAAAGCGGTAGCCCGTTCCCCACACCGTGGCAATGAGCCCCCGGCAGGTGCCCAGCTTATCGCGCAGCGAGCGCACGTGGGTGTCCACCGTGCGGCCGTCGCCAAAATAATCGTACCCCCACACGCGGTTGAGCAGCTGATCCCTGGTGAACGCGCGGCTTGGGTTGGCGGCAAGGAAGGCCAGTAGGTCGTATTCCTTGGGCGTGAGCGCCAGCGGCTGGCCATCGAGCGTGGCTCGGTGGGCGTCCGGCTCCAGCACCAGCGCGCCGAATGCCAGCCGCTGCGCCGCCGGGGCGGCAGCGTCGGTGCGCTTCAGGTGCGCCTTGATGCGGGCGATGAGCTCCCGCGGGCTGAAGGGCTTGGACACATAATCATCCACCCCCAGCTCAAACCCCAGCAGCTTGTCGTACTCCTCGCTGCGGGCCGTGAGCATGATGACGGGAACCTGACTGATGCCCCGCAGCCGCTTCAAGGTGGCCCAGCCATCGAGCACTGGCATCATCACATCCAGCACCACCAGCGAAAACGTCTCCGCCTCCAGCTTCTCAAGCGCCTCGGCACCGTTTTCGGCCTCCACAAAGCTCCAGTCTTCGGCCTGGGCGTATTCACGCACGATGGAGCGAATGCGCGCGTCGTCGTCCACCAGCAGGATTTTCACCATGTTTCTCACCCCAACGCCATTGTAGCATTCTTTGCAGATCCCGTGGGTCTTTCTCACAAAGGCTGAAACTTCCCTCACAAATTGAACACAACTGACGACTATGATGAAACCAGAAACAGCGCGACGCGCTGAAGAAAGGAAGAAAACCATGAAGAAGACAATGATGGGAATGGCACTGGCGGCAGTGCTTCTGTTCGGCTCGGCCACGGTGGCCTTCGCCACCAGCGGCTGGAAAACACCGGCGGAGATCGTCTCCGCGCTCACCGGCCAGACGGTGGATCAGGTGCAGGAGGCCCGGGAGAGCGGCACCAGCTACGGCGCGCAGGCCGAAGCGGCGGGCAAGCTGGAGCAGTTTCAGGGGGAGCGGTTGGAGCAATACAAGCTGCGCCTGGACGAGGCCGTGGGGGACGCCAGCCTGACACAGGCCGAGGCCGACAAGCTCTATGACGCCATGGAGACCCGCATGGACAGCTGCAACGGCGACGGCACCGGTGCCGGCAGCGGGCTGGGCTGTGGCCTGGGCAATGGGCAGGGCAACGGCATGGGCCGCGGCATGGGCAACGGGTGCGGCCTGGGCGGCCAGGGGCGCTGAGCCCGACGCCGGACACAAAACGACGCGAAAAGGCTGGACTCCAAGAGTCCAGCCTTTTCTGTTTTCTGGGAAACCCCTCTAAAGGCGGGTAGCTCCGGTTAAGGGCAAGCAAGGCGGTGGGTGGCCGGGGCCCGTGGCAGGCGGCGGTGTGTGTATCAGCTGCCCTCCGCCCTCGCTTTGCGTTGCCTGGTGGCAACGAGTGCTTTGCAAGCAAAGCACTGTAAGCTCGGTCGGTTGTGCGCGCCGGGGGTGCGCACGGCTTAGCGTCGCATTCGGCAGCGAGTGCTTTGACAGTGCCCGTGGCAGGCGGCGGTGTGTGTTTCAGCCATTGACGCGCTTGGCGCTGCCTTACGGCAGCGAGTGCTTTGCCGGTGGCAAAGCACTGTAAGCGCGTCTGGGCACATCGAAGATACGTCCTTAGCCTATCAAAAAGACAATACAGGTAGAAATCAAAGAACCGAGCGCCGGTTCATCCGGCGGGAGGAAACAATTCTAGGGGTGAGCGCCAGAAGCAAAATCCCGCCCGAAGGCGAAACGTATCCAGAAAAACTCGCATGAGAACTGCAATGAGTGATCGGTCGGCGACATGTGCGCCGACCGATCTGGCATTAGCGAGAACAAGCACTCCGAATCGCGGCTGTCACAACAGTGGCAGACGCGAAAGGCGCATCGGAGATGCGCCTTCAAACGATTCTGTTCTTTCCGTCCTCCTTGGCGCGGCGGTTGGCCTGCTCGGCCAGGCGCAGGGCATCGGCCACGGTGGCGGCGTCGGCGGGCAGGCAGGCCACGCCGATGGACACGGTGACCGGGTAAGCCCAGCTTTGGGCAGTCGCCTCCACCTGGCTGCGGATGCGCTCGGCAAAGCGAATGGCGGTGGGGCGGTCGGTGTTGCGCAGGGTGACGAGAAACTCATCGCCCGACAGCCACCGGTACAGCCCGTCCTCGGCACGGATGGAGCGGCGCAGCACCCCGCCCAGGTCGCGGATCATGTGGTTGCCCACCTCGTACCCCAGGGTGTTGTAGCGTTTCAAGTTGTCGCCATCGATGAACAGCAGGCTGTGGCGCGCCCCGGCGGCGATCTCCTCGTTCCAGCCCTCCAGCTCCATCATGGCGGCCCGGTGGTTGGGCAGCGCGCTGATCTCGTCGCTCAGGGCCGCGGCGTTGGCGTCGCTCAGCAGCCACACCGTCTCGCCGATGCGCCGACACATCCACTCCATCATGTCGTCGGCCCAGCGGGGCAGCAGGCCGCCCGTCTCGTCCCCGGCGTCGCCGCCCAGCGCGTGGTGCAGGCGCTTGAGCACCTCAGCGGCGGATGGGGGCGTGCTCTCGTACACCCAGGAGGAGGCATGCAGGCCGCCGGGCATGCCCCGGCTGGCGAGGGCTGCCTCCAGCCGCGTGCGGATGACGCCGGCCAGCGCGTCGGGGTCATCCAGCACCCGGCCAGCCAGCACCAGCAGAAACTCATCGCCGCCCACGCGGAAGGCATGGGTCGGGCTGCCGTCGGCGTGCCCCTCCGCCGCCGTGGAGACGGCCTCGGCCAGTGCGCGCAGGTAGTCGTCACCGCTCTCCCGTCCAAAGCGCTCGTTCACCTGCATCAACCCCTGGGCATCCAGGAAAAGAACCGTGCCCCGCGGGCCAAACAGGTCGGCGAGATCGGCCTCCATGAGGAAAAACAGGTTAAAAAAACCGGTCAAAGGGTCCCGGTACAGGTTCTTGCGCATGGCTCTCTCCCCAAGCGGTATGAAACTGGTTGATTGACATATATAGTATATCATATTCATCCAATGGCTGCCGCATTTTTACAATGGGGCATTGCCTGTGGTACAATGTTTGTTACAATGCCCCGCGGTTTACCGCCCGGGGACACCGACACGGGGGACTGCCATGATCGCCTTCATCGTCAATTCGGTTGCTGACCGGGGCCGCTGCCCGCGGGTGATGGATGAACTCACCGCGGTGCTTTCGGCGCGGGGCGTGGCCTTCACTGCCACGCACACCCAGGCCCCCGGCCACGCTGCCGCCCTGGCGCGGGAGGCTGCCCTGGCCGGGGCGGAAACCGTGGTGGCCGTGGGCGGCGACGGCACCGTGCGCGAGGTGGCCGAGGGTCTCCGCGCCAGCGGCCTGCCCACCCCCATGGGCATCGTGCCCGCCGGCACCGGCAACGACTACCGCCGGTGCCTTGCCATCCCCGACGACCACCTCGCCGCGCTCGACATCGTGCTCGCCGGCCACACCCGCGCCGTGGACGTGGGCAAGGTCAACGACACCCTCTTTGTCAACATTGCCAGCGTTGGCTTTGACGTGGCCGTGGTGGAGGGCGCGCACAGCCTGCGCCTGGGCCCCCTGTCCTACTACGCTTCGGTGTTTCGCACGCTGCTGCGCTTTCGCGGGGTGGAGGCACGGGTGACCGCCGATGAGAATGCGCAAAGCCTGCGGATGCTGCTGTGCGCGGTGGGCGTGGGCACCCATTATGGCGGAGGTATGAAGGTGCTTCCCCACTCCGTGCCCGACGACGGGCTGTTTGACTACTGCCTGGTGGACAGCATCCCCCGTACCAAGATCGCCACGCTGTTCCCCAAGTTCCCCTCCGGCGGGCACACGGCCTATCCCTTTGTGCATATGGGCCGCTGCGGCACCCTCACGGTGGAGCGGGACGAGCCCTTCACCGTGCAGGCCGACGGCGACCTGCTGCCCAACGTGACGAGCGCGCGCTTCACGCTGCTGCCGGCGGCCCTGCGGGTGCTGGCCCCGGCGGAGGCGACCCGATGAGCGCACTACACCCCGCGCCCGCCAACGGCCCCGAGGTGGGCCGCACCATGGAGGTGGACGGCGCGCACATCCATTACCGGGAGGATGGCGTGGGCCCCACGGTGCTGCTGCTGCACCCGGCGGGGCTGTCGCTGGCGACCTTCCGGCAGAGCATCCCGTTCCTGAGCCGGTACCTACGGGTGTTGGCCCCCGACCTGCCGGGCTTAGGGTACTCCACCCTGCCGGAAGGCTCCCCCGCCACGCCCGAGGAGATGGCCCGCCTGCTAGCCCGGTTTTTGGAGACCCTGAGTGTGACCGGGGCGGTGGTGTGCGGCGTGGGCGAGGGCGCCCTCGTGGGCCTGGAGCTGGCCTGCCGCCGGCCGGACTTGGTGGGCGCGCTGCTGCTGTGCGCGCCGGGCAGCCTCACCCGGCACTTCCCCTGGCAGATGAAGCTGCTGCTGCACCGCCATGTGGGCGCGCTGGCGCTGCGGTTCATGACCCCCGCCACCGTGGAGCGCATGCTGCGCTGGGCATACTTCAATGAGATTGCCGTCAACCCCGCCCTGGTGGATGAGGTGTGGCAGCCTCTCTCCACCCTGCCGGCCCGTCTGGCTCTGCGCCGGGCGCTGCTCGCCTATGACGACCGCTATGCCCTCAGCCGCATGGGCAGCCTCACCTGCCCGGTGCGCATCCTCTGGGGGGAGGACGACCTGGGCCGCCCCTGCGGCATGGCCGACCTCTACCACGAGACCATTGCCGGGGCCACGGTGCGGATCCTCCGCAACTGCGGCGGCCTTCCCCAGGAGGAGAAGCCCCGGGAGTTCAACGACGAAGTGGTGCGCCTGGCAGCCCAGGCCCGCCCCCTGCCCGACCCCGACGGCCCCGACAGCCCCTTCTACGACGGGCTGGATTGAGCGATGGATCGAACTGCCGTGCTTGTGCTTTGCGCCCTCGCGGGCTATCATAAAGGGGGGCTCGCATGCCCCGATGGAGTGAGTTCCCTGTGGTGCTGAAAAAGCTTGTCCTGGCCCATTGGCGCAATGTGAACACCCTGACGCTGGAACCTGGCGGGGGTGTGACGGTCTTTGTGGGGCGCAATGCCCAGGGCAAGACCAACGTGGTGGAGGCCGTGGCGTACCTGAGCTGCGGGCGAAGCCACCGCACCAGCCACGACCGGGAGCTGGTGATGTGGAACCAGGAGACCGCCTACCTGCGGGCTGAGACCGAGCACCGCGATGGCGGCCACCGGGTGGAGATGGCCCTCAATGCCGACGGCGGCAAGGCACTGCGCGTGGGCGGCCTGCCCGCCCGACGCATGGGCGAGCTCATGGGTCACGTCAACACCGTGCTCTTCGCGCCGGAGGATTTGGCGATCGTCAAGTCCGGCCCGGCGGCCCGACGGCGGTTTCTGGATATGGACATCGCCCAGACCGACCCGGCCTACTTCTATGACCTGCAGCAGTACCAGAAGGCGCTGGGCCAGCGCAATGCCTTGCTCAAGCAGCTGGCCTTCCGCCCCAGCCACGCCGACACCCTGGACGTGTGGGACGAGCAGCTGGCGACCTGCGGGGCGCGCATCGCCGTACGCCGGCGGCAGTATGTGGCCGAGCTTTTTGAGGAGGCCGCCGCCGCCCATGGTGCCCTCTCCCGCGGGGAGCGGCTGGAGGCCCGGCTCCTCTCCGGTGTGTCGGCCGACAATACGGAGGAAGCCGCCGAGACCCTGCTGCGGCAGCTCACCGAGGCGCGGGAGGGCGACATCCGCCGCACGACGACCTCGGTTGGCCCCCACCGGGACGATTTCACCCTGCTGGTGAATGGCTACGACCTGCGGCTCTATGGCTCCCAGGGGCAGCACCGTACAGCGGCACTGGCCTTGAAGCTCGCCGAGCTCAAGGTGATGTCCCGCCGCACCGGGGAGACGCCCATCCTCATACTCGATGACGTGCTGAGCGAGCTCGATGGCGAGCGCCGGGCCGGGCTCATCCGGGCGGTGGCCGGGGTGCAGACACTGCTGACCTGCGTGAAGCTGGAAGAGGAAATGACGGGATTGGATTTGGATATTTACGACGTTGCCGGTGGCGAAGTGCGCCGCCGCGCCCAGTAGGGAGGCGAAATCGTGTCGGAGGACAAAGCACTGGAGCTCTTTGCCCACTGCTACAACCGCGGCGATTTTGCGCCTGTCATCCGGCGGCTCTCCAAGAAGTGCACGCTGGAGTGGCACGACTTCTTTTACAAGCAGGAGGGCCGGGCCCGGGTGGGCGAGGTGCTGCGCTGGCGGGCGGGCCTGCTCAACGACCTGCCCCGCCGCAACCGCGCCCACGTGGGGTATGAGATGGTCAAGCACGACGTCTTCGGCATGCAGCTGAGGCCCTGCCTGGTGCTGACCGACGCCGACGATGACCGGGTGCTGGGCATTGTGTCCATTCGCCCGTCGCTCTTGGGCATCCGCAACATCAACGTGGGCAACCCCGAATACCATACCTATACCCGCGTACGCTACGCTGAGGAGCCCCACAAGCGGAAAGGAGCGCCCCACCATGGATAACGTGATGGCCATGGCCCAACAGTTCAACGCCGCCGACATCCTGTGGGTGGTGGGCGCGATTGTCCTCATCGTCATCGCCGTCAAGGTGGCGGCGAAGATCCTGAAGTTCGTGCTCTTTATCGCCGCCGTAGGGCTGGTGCTGGCCTTTCTGTTCAATTTCCTCCAGTAAGGGCGGTCTGTGCCGCTCCCCGTTTGCTCCCCAACCATCAAAAACCGGTGGCGCTGCTGTGCGCCCAAGAGAGGTACACCCATGAATCCCACTCCATCTGTGCGGGACGCCTTTGGCCTGCCTGCCTCCTGTGCTTTTGAGCCACTGGGCAGCCAGCACGTGTGGCGGGTGACCGGCACCGGGGAACCGCTCGTATTGAAGCATGTGTCCAAGGATACGTGGGGGCTGGAAAAGATGCGTCAGGAGCACCAGCTGCTGGGGTATCTGTCTTCGGCAGGTGTGCCGGTGGCCCGCCCCCGGGCGGCTGGCGGTGCCACCTGGGTGGAGGACGAGGCCGGTTACTGGGTGCTGATGCGCCAATGCACCCACCGACCGATGGATTTCTTTGCGCCCCAATCCCGCAGCATGTACGGCGGCATCGGGCGGGCCATCGGCACTCTGCACCGGGCGCTGGCCGCCACTCCCCACGCGGTGGAGAGCTTCACCATCGAACCCTGGCAGAACCTCTCCGCCCACGTCCTGCCCGACCTGCGTCGCACCGGGCGACAGGATTGCCTGGCCATCGCCAGCCTGGTGGAGGAACACGCCGCAGAATTTCGCGCGCTCGATGCCCTGCCTCGCCAGCGCATCCATGGCGACTGCCACACCGGCAACGTCTGCATTGACGGCGACCGCGTGACCGGCTTCATCGATTGCGACCACCTGCCGCTGGGCTCCCGCCTCTTTGACCTGGCCGAGTACCTGGTGCACATCATCAAATGGGACGTGGGCGACCGCGAGAAAGCCGCCGCTTTCCTCACGCTGTGGCCGGCGCTGCTGGCGGGCTACGACGCTGTGTACCCGCTGACCGACCCCGAGCGCGCCGCGCTATGGGCCATGCTCGCCTATGTGCCGGTGGTGTTCTACCACTGGAAAGCAAAACACAACCTGCCCCAAACCGAGCTCAACAAGGAACAGGCGGCATTCGAGTGGTTCTGCGAACACCGCGTCGCCTTCTGTTGAACGCTCCCCTCAGTTCACCCCCGTGATGTGGTGCAGGATGACCCGCGGGAACGGCTTGCGCCAGCGGGCGTTGGCGATGTTCAGGGTGTGCTGGGTGATGAGCGGCTCGCCTGCCCCATCGAAGGCCGTGACAATGGCCGTGTGGCGGATGGCGCCGTTGGCGTCGCGGTATTGCAGGAGGTCGCCCAACGTGAGCCACCCGGCCGCCGCACGTGCCGCCTCGTCGTAGCTGCCAAACTCCTGCGTTTGGGCCTTCACGCCAAAGGCCCCAGCGTCGCTGCGGGTGCGGATGTACCAATACAGCGACCCGGCCACCGTCCAGCACAGCGACGACCGCCCGCCCCGATACCACCAGGGGTGGGTGGGGTTGAAGTCGTCCCCCGCCCCGCCGGCCCGCAGGCACTGGGAGATGAAGTTGGTGCAGTCGTTGCCCGCAATGTAGGGGTAAGCTGGGTTGGGGTTCACCGCCCACCCCAATGCGTAGGCCACTGCGCCGTCCCGGTTGTAGTCCATGGCGTCCGCCCCCCTTCGGGGCAGGGTATGCCGGGGCGGGGGTGGGGGTGCGGGGGTAGGGGGCCAAGAGGCACGGCCAACGGTGCAGTGGCACCGTCGGAACCCAACGTTGTGCGGAGGCGGCCGAAACATTGTGTAAAACGGTACAATCAGCTTTGCCATTTGATAGAATGGCAAAGCGCGAATGACAAAGGAGGCTTACACCATGGCAAAAACGGGGAAGACGGTGAAAGACCTGTGGATCGAAACCGAGCGATTGATCATCAAGCCTTATGAAGCCCAAGACCTGGACGCGTGCTTTCGATTGATGCAGAACGAAGAGCTGTTCAAGTATTTGGACATGCATGTGATGACGCGCCAAGAGTATGAGGGACTGTTCCGTTGGCTAATCGATTCCTATGAGGTCGGCTTTGATGAAGACTATAAATTCTCCTTCAATATCACGCTGAAGGACAGCGGGGCCCACATCGGGTGGTGCGGCATCGGCGGGGTGGAGTTCGATCACACCCAAAAGGAGATTTTCTACTTGATCGGCAGGGACTATTGGGGGAAGGGCTACGCTAAGGAAGCCGCAACGGTGATGCTGGACTACGGCTTCCACGAGATGGGCGTGCAAAAAATCGTAGGGATGTGCAAACCGGAGAACATCGCCTCTAGGAAAGTCCTTGAGAGTCTTGAGCTGCGCTTCCAATATGTGATAGAAGGGCTCCCCGAGGAGTTTGATTTCTACAACGGCGAGCCCTTGTTCTCACTCACAAGGGACGAATACCTTCAAAGGGCATAACGCGCTGCCGCAAGCGGCACTTTTGCAGCGTCAAAAGTGCCCAAAACCGCGAGGGGGCGCGGACGAGTTTCCTAGACCTGACGACCGGCACATACTTGGGAGGCAACGGCGGTAACTCGTTTTCACATTGCTCTGCAATGTGAAAACTCAAACATCCCGCCCGTTGTCGCCGGGTTTTCTGCCGCCGATCGTCCGGGAGAAACTCGAACGCGCCCCGAGAGAGACGGTACGCCCAGCTTCCGTTGTGCATTCCAAACCGCGCTGCCCCTCCCCCAGTTTGGGGGAGGGGTTGGGGAGAGAGGCCCTGCGGGTACTGCACTTAGATGGCGCCAGCCGCTTCATCCGGCGGCGGCAACGCTACACTCTGGGCGTACTACTTGCCCCTCCCCCGCGCACGGGCGTGAGCATTTCTCCCTTTGGAATCCCGGCCATGGCAGAAGCAGAGCGAGTGCACACCTCGTAACCGCCCAAGCGGTTTATCCGCGGGCGGCACGAAGCACCCCGCCCGTGGCACTCAGCTCTCCCCCGCGCACGGGCGTCTCCCCCGTAAAAAACCAGCACGACCCACGCAAACGAAAGCCGCCCCATCACAATGCTTCGCATTGTTCACGTTGCTCTCAACGATTCTGACGAATCGTCTGCCGCAACGTGGGGGTAATACCCGGCGGCGTGTACGTCGGGCAGCTAAAACACACTCGTGCCGGGCTCTCCAAAGTCACCTTTGCCGTGCAGCGGCAAAGGTGATATAACTCGCGGCGGTCGCCAAAGGCGGCCGACGCGACTATAAATGAAATTCTTTCATCAGCGCCCCCACCGCGGCGCGGCGGAAGGCGGCGGGCACACAGCAGGCGACCTTCGTCTCCGACGTGGTGACGGCCAGCGGCTCCACCCCGGCATCAGCGAGCGCGCCATAGAAACGACCGGCCACGCCGGGCTGCCGCTCCATGCCCGGGCCCTCGATGGCGAGCTTGACCACGTCCTCCCGCGCGTCCACGGTGGGGCCGTCGCCCAGGCAGCCCCGTGCCACCGGCAGGGCCTGCGCCATGGCCGCCCGGGGCAGGGTGAACGCCACGTTGACCTTGGAGCCCGCCGCGGTCTGGGCGATCATGTCCACATTGACCCCGGCCTGCCACAGCGCGGCGAAGAGCCGCCGCACATCGCCGGGGGCCAGGCCAGTCACGGTCACCATGGCCTGGTTCTCATCCACGGCAATGGCGGTGACGGCGGTGGTCTCGGTCAGCATGTCGTGCATGTTGCAAAGGCCGGGGCCACGGCCGGCCACGTAGGCCGCCGCCCGCAGCGCCCCCGCCGCGAACACCTCCCGGCTCAGGGCCTGGTGGGCCACGGTCACAATCTCGTTGGGGGCGATGAAGAGCGCCTCGTGCTCCCCCACGATGGAACCGCCACGGATGGCGTGGATGCCGATCTCGCCCTTGGAGCGGCGGGCGTCGGCCCCAGCACGGCCCAGGGTATAGGTCTTGGAGTTGAGGTAGACCTCGTTGATGGCGTCGGCCATCATGAGCGCCGTGCCGCTGGGGGCGTCCACCTTGGCGGCGTGGTGCTTCTCCACAATCTCGATGTCACACCCGTCGCCCAGGAAGGACGCCGCCTGCCGGCAGAGCTCCACCGCCAGGTTGACACCCAGCGACATATTGGCCGAGCGGAACACCGCCACCCGCGTCGCCGCCCGCTCGATGGCCGCCGCGTCCTCGGCGGTGAGGCCGGTGGTGCAGATCACCAACGCGCAGCCCCGGTTCACGGCGAAGTCCAGCACGTCGGGCAGGGCCTCGGGGCGGGAGAAATCCACCAGCACGTCCACGGCCACGGCGCAGTCGGCCAGGGCCGCGTACACCGGGAAGGCCGGGGCCGGCTCCCGCGCAAAGCGATCCACGCCCGCCGCGATCTCGAACTCCTGGGGCTGAGCCGCGGCGGCCTGGGCCAGCGCCTGGCCCATGCGGCCGTTGCAGCCGTTGATGAGTATGCGTACCATCTCTGTCCTCCTGGGGGGATTGGCCGCGCCCGTGGCCCGGTCTTTTGTTTTCTCGATTATACTGCCCGCCTTCGGGGTCGGTCAACCGAAAGAGGTGCTGCGCATGGGAGTACGGCCAACGACAGGCACCGACAACGACGGACAAAGCGAAAAATAAGCAACAAAAAGCGCCGTCTCATTTGAGACGCGCTTCAGCGTGTCTACAGTTCCTAGATCGAGCACAGGGAGAAGAACCTCCCGCCGATTCATTCGGCGGGAGGAAAGGAATCACTGGTACGAGCAGATAAGAAAACCCGCCCGAAGGCGTAACGTACCCTTAGAAAACCGCATGAGGACTGTAGTTTGCGGTAGGTCCATCGCATTGCTCTCAACGATTCTAAAGAATCGTCTGCCAACGTCAGACGCCCCGGAAGGGCGTCCAACCCAATCGCCGTAAGTACGACGCTATGCGTCGTACTAGCCGCACGTGGCGGCGTAAGGCGCGCTGGGCGGGACTGAGAGTCGGCGACATGCGCGGCGAATCAGACACGCATGGATGCGTGTCCAACCGTCGCGCCGTGGCTGGTCGCAACCCTTCGGGTTGCTGCTCGCCCAAGCATCCCGGAAGGCATTGCAGCGCAATGCCTTAGCGCCCGGGCTGGTCGTCCGCTTCGCGAACTGCTCGCCTATGCATCCTAGATGGCGCGTAAGGCGTGAACGGCGATCTGACCATAACGAGAACAAGCGCTTTGAATCGCGTCTGTCGCAACAGCGACAGACGCGACAGCGTAGCGGTTCAAACCAGCCCCAACTCGGCCATGGCCTCCCGCAGCTTGGCGCGGGTGGCGTCGGCGGCGGGGAGGAGGGGCAGTCGCACCTCATCCGTGCAGATGCCCAGCATCTGCAGCGCGGCCTTGAGCGGCATGGGCGATGTTTCCACAAAGAGGGCCGTGTTCAAGGGCATGAGCTCCAGGAAGGCACGCCGGGCTCCGGCCGTGTCACCGGCGAACCAACGATCCGTCATGTCGCGGCAGAGGCGCGGGGCCACGTTGCCCGTCACCGACACGACGCCCGCGCCGCCCAGCGCCAAAATGGGCAGGTTCACGTCGTCCGCCCCGCTGTAAATGGCGAGCTTACCACCGCAGAGCCGGGCGATGTCGGCCACCTGTGCCATGTCGCCGCTGGCTTCCTTCACCCCGTCGATGTGGGGGACGCCGGCCAGCGCGGCCACCGTCTCGGCCTTCATGTTGAGCCCCGTGCGCACCGGCACGTTGTAGACGATGACCGGGGTGTGCACGGCCTCGGCCACGGCCTTGAAGTGGGCGACCAGCCCGCCCTGGGTCGTCTTGTTGTAGTAAGGGGTCACGACGAGCAGCCCGTCGACACCCATCCCCTCGGCCCGGCGGCAAAGCTCCACCGCGTGGGCCGTATGGTTGCTGCCAGCCCCGGCGATGACCGGCACCCGTTTGGCGGTGCGCTCCACCACAAAGCGGATGGCCTGCGCCCACTCGTCCTCGCTCAGCGTCGACGGCTCGCCGGTCGTCCCGCAGACGACCAGCGCCTCGGTGCCGTTCTCCAGTTGGTAGTCGACCAGCCGGCCGAAGCCCTCCCAGTCGATCGCTCCCCCGTTCATCGGGGTGGCCAGCGCCACACCCGAGCCTGTAAACAACGGCATGATCCACACTCCTCGCGGCAACGATTTCCTTACAGTCTATGCGACGATTTCAACCATCTTACAATGGGGTTGCAGCGATTGTCAACGCACGGGGCCGGTGGTGGGTATACAACGGGTGCGATCGGTGCAAACCAGAAAAAAAGGCGGAAAGGAGCGCGGCCATGTGCAGAGGAGCGTGGTTGATGGCCTTGGCGGTGGGGCTGGCGCTGGCCTGCGCCGGGTGCCGGCAGGCGGGGGTGCCGGTGTGCCGCCCGGCGGTGGCCATCGCGCCGGTGTGCCCTACCCCAGCGTGGACACCACCCGGCCATAGGGGTCGGTGAGCGTGGCAAGGTTGCTCTTCCGATCCCGCCACATCTTGCGGGTGGACCAGTGAAGCCCACCGGCGGGCACGCTCTCCACCCCGCTCCAGATGGTCGCACTCTCCCCCGGGGCCAGCATCATGCCCGCCGGGAAGAAGAAAAAGTCATTCCCTTTTTCAGAAAGCAGACTCCAACCGGTCAGATCAACGGCGGTATCGCTCTGGTTGGTGACGGTCACGCTCTCGGCTTCGGGGTCCAGGGCCGTGATGGCCAAGGCAGCCGGTTCGCCCGGTGCCGCCACTGGCTCCATCTCCAGGCCGTTCTCGCCCATCCACACCCGCACGGTGCCGGTGTGGCCCAGCACCGCCGTGGTGCTGCCCAAGGCCTGCAACCGGTGGGCCACAACGAGGGCGACCCCATTGTCGTCGCTGTCCTCGTTGGGGATGATGGCGATGGCGGGTGACACCGCCTGCAGGAAGTCCTCACCGCTGGCGTCGTCCTTGCCGTGGTGGCCCACCTTCAGCACGTCGCAGTCGATGTCCTGCCCGCTTTGCAGCAGCGCCGCCTCGGCGTCCAGCCCTTGGTCGCCCACGAAGAGCACACTGAGCCCGGCGCAATCCATGCGCAGGACGAGGCTGTTGTCGTTCTCCTCCTCAAAAGTACCGTTGGGCCCCACCGCCGTGAACGTGCCCTGCCCAATGGTCACCACATCCCCTGCGGCCATGGTCTGCTTGGGCAGGTTGTTGTCTGCCAGCACCTCGTCCAGCTCAACGCTGTTGTTCTGGAAGTCGTAGTCCGTGGTGTAGAAGGCATCGCAGGACGCCATGGCCAGTATGGTGGCCAGCCCGCCGCGATGGTCCCCATGGGGGTGGGAGAGGAAGATGGCCGACAGCCTGGTGATGCCCAGCCGCCGGAGCGTCCGCCCCACCTCGCCCACGCCGCTGCGCACGCCGGTGTCCACCATCACCCACTGGCCATCGGGCAGGCCGATGAGCGCGGCGTCGCCCTTGCCCACATTGAGGAAATAGAGCGTGGGGGAACCGGCCACCGCCGTGGCCGCGGTGGCTGCGGCGGTCGCGCCCCCGGTGCCGGCGGGCGCAGGCTTGGCCGTGCCGCCGCCCCGGCAGCCCACCAGTAAAAGCAGCCCCGCCAGCAGCAGTGCCGTCATCCGTCCCCATGCCTTGCCCATCGTGCACCTCCTCGTCCCAGTGTCCGTAAGCCGTTCCCCGATTATACCCAACCTCACCCCATAGGGCAACCCAAGGACCGACCATGAAAGCGGACAGCGGCAATGGCCGGTGCCTGCAACGGGCGATGGGAACAACAAAAAGCCAAAAGGCTTCTCGTCCCTTTGGCTTGTCCACTACCCCAAACAAACGGGAAAGTGTCCTTCCCCATCAGCCGCAGGCTGGTCGCACGCTTCGCGTGCCTGGTCGTGCCGTTCCGGCACCTTACCGGCACCTCGCCCGCATCGTGCGGGCTGAGTGCACCCTAAGGTTGCACTCCGGTGCCGCCGGTCTTGCCGCCATCCAGGCGGCTTGGACTACTCAGCCCTGCAACCCGGCTGCTCGCCCAAGCAACCTGGGGGTGGGGCCAGTGACCCAAGGCACGAAGTAGTATGCACGTGGCACACATTCCCCTCCCGCCAAAGCCCAGACACCTTGGACGGCGTTAGGCTGGCGTGCCGTGATGGCGTTGCGTTGCAACGCCATAGCCGCACGGATGCGGCGTAAGGCGTGCCAGCGGCGTTCCCCGCGCACATGAGCAAACATCCGGCAGCCGCAGGGCGATTCATTCGCCCAAGGCAAGAAGCTGCCTGTCTGTGGCACTCGTCCCGCCGCCCGAAGGCGCGTCTCCCCCGTAAAATCACAGAACGGCCAGGGCAAACGAACGCCCCGTGACGGCGTGTACGTCGCGGGGCAAAACCTCACTCCTGCCGAGCACTCCTGCTCGCGGCGAGCGCATAGCGATCGCCGCGAAAGCGAAGCGTCAGGCGCCCGCTTTCCGCCGGTACATGTGCTCCTCGGCGGCGCGGAAGACGGCGTCCACGGTTTCCTCGGGGCTTCGCTTGGTTTGCCAGCCGAAGGCGATGGACAGGGCCTTGGACCCCACCCACTCCTGCGCGCAGCGCCGGCGCATGTCGGCCACCAGGGCGGCCGCCTCCATTTCATCGGTACGGGGCAGCAGCATCACAAACTCGTCGCCGCCCCAGCGCGCCGCCACGTCCCCGGGGCGGCAGGCCTCCGTCATCACCGCCGCCGCCAGGCACAGCAGTTCATCCCCCGCCCGGTGCCCCATCGTGTCGTTGGTCCGCTTCAGGCCGTTGACGTCGCCAAAGACCACCGTCAGCGGCAGGTTCTCGGGGGCGTCCAACCGCGCCAGCTCCTCCTCAAAGAAGCGTCGGTTGGGCAGCCCGGTCAGCTCATCGAGGTAGGCACGCCGCTGCAATTCTTCCACGGCCTGCAGGCGCTCGGTCACATCCGCCATGAAGTTGAGCACCGCCGGCCTGCCCTGGTAGTCGATGGGCACCCCGTTGACCTCCGCCCAGCGCCAGGTGCCCTCCCTGCGGCGGATGCGCACCAGATAGCGCCCAAACTGCTCCCCAGCAGTATGGCAATATCCCTGTCCAACCAGAGCGGAAGCCCAAAGGCCCTGCGTGGGGCTGGCGGCTGGCCGGTTGACTTGCCGGGGAGCGGGGCCTCCTTGTTTTCAATGGCTGGGTCCACGTGTGACGCGGAGGACGCCAATGCCCATGGGTCATAGGCCGCCTGCGCCTGCGTCAACGATGCCAAAACCAACACCAGCAGCACCGCCACTGCCAGCAGCGGGCCCATGCGTCGAATCAAGCTTTTCGCACCTGATGGGTTCAATGGGAGTATGCACCCCTTCCCTTGTGCCATGGCGGGCCTTAGTGGCCCACATCTACACAATAGATACCCATCCATCGTCGGTTTCTGACACCATTCGACATTTTTTTGCTTTTCTTATTAGAAACTTAAGGTTCCCGGTGCCGGTTTTGCCCGTTCGCCCTCACGCTGGGCTGCCCGGCGCTCGGCTTGCCGCCTGCGGTAGCGGCGCTGGTACTCCCGCTGGTAGGCGAGCTCCTGGGGCGTTTGGCGGCGGTGGCGCATGCGCTCCTTGCGCAGGCGTTCCTGCTCCTCATAGAGGGCCGTCAGTTCCTCCCGTGTGAGATACCGCGGCGTGGGCGAATGGCCGTTGATGGCCCGCAGTGCCTGCGCCGGCGTCAGGTTCAGCCGTATGGCAAGGAAGAGCGCGTACCAGCCCTCCCGCATGCCTTCCTGCATTTCATCCTTTGTCATGGTTCCTCCTCAGCGCACATCCCGCTGCCAGCGGCGGCGCTCCTCGTCCTGTTGGCGACCCCAGGCGGCCAGAGCCGCCGGCAGCAGCTCCTCCACCCGGGCGGTCAGCACCTCGCAGCGCTCCTCCAGCTCCCAGTACAGCGCCTGCAGGCGGCTGGCCAGAGTGAGTAGCCCCTCGTCGCCGGCCTGCAGCGCCGCGTGGTAGAGCCCGTCCACCGCCAGCCGGCTCAGCGCCCCCTCGGCGGCTTCCCGCAGGGCCTCGGTTTCCTCCAGCGCCCCCACGTCGTCCCGTGCCATGGCAGCCTCCTTTGATACGAACATTTGTTCGTATATCATCGTACAAAATCGCCCCGCCGGTGTCAACCCGCCGACGGGGCTGTTGTGCCGGATTTCGCAGGGTCGCCTCTCAGCCTGCCAGTGCCCGCCAGGTGAGCGGGCCTACCACGCCGTCCACCGTCAACCCCGCCGCCCGCTGGAAGGCCCGCACCGCCCGGTCGGTGCGGGGGCCGAAGATGCCGTCCACCGCACCCGGGTCGTGCCCGTGGGCCGCCAACGCCTGCTGCAGGCGGCGCACCGCGTCGCCCCGGCTGCCCCGGCCCAGCACCTCCCCCCGCAAGGCGCTCGCCGGTGTGCTTTGCCCACCAAGAGTCTTGAGCTCCCCGCTCACCAGCGCCACAAAACGGCTCCAGTGCCCCAGAATGTCCCGCGGGCAGTTCTTGCTGGCCCAGTGGCTGTGGGGGTACACGCGGTCCACCCCCAGGCCGTGGCGGGCGAGCAGCACCGCCGCCAGCCGTGCGCCGTTGCGCTCGGCCCCCGCCGGGGCGTCCACGGCCTTGCCCATGCAGATCTCCACCGCCAGGCTCGTCAGGTTGCCGCCGCCTGCCCGGTGGCCGTCGCCGGCATGCCAGCCGGTCTCGTCCTCCCGCAGCAGCTGCCAGGCCTCCCGGTCGTCCACGTAGTAGTGGACGCGCGCCGTCTTCATGTTCTGGTTCCAGGTGGCCCGGGCATAGGTCTCGGCGCGGGATTCGCCGGGGTTGTGGATGGTGACCGACCGGGGCGTCAGCCCCCGCTGGGGCTTGTATAGGCTGCCCGCGCGGAAGGCTCCATACCCCCGCGTCCACACCGTGCCGTCGGGGATGAGCTTCTCCCGTATGACGAGCCCCGCCTCCTCGCGGGTGGCGTCTGGCGTCAGCACCGCCATACTACCACCCCTCCCCGTTGGTGGGGTCATTCACCACGCCCACCAGCGCCAGCAGCTGCAACGCCGCCGCCACTGTGTCGCTCACGGCGTTTTGCTCCATGCCCAATCGCGCCCACAGGCCCAGCACCTGCCCCAGGGCCAGCACCTGGGCAGCCACCGCCGCCCACAGCACTTTGGATTTCCACCTGCTCTGCTTCTCCATTGCGTCCCTCCCCCGCCGTCACCGGCGCGGCGTCACCGCCGTCTGTTCCACCAGGAAGGCCTTGAGTTCCTCCTGGTACCCCGCGTATTGCTCCAGCGCCTCGCTCACGCCGCCGTTGGCGTGGCCGTCCTTCAGGGCCTGTGCCGTGGCACCTGCCAGCGCGCCAATGGTCAGCAGTCCCTCCAGCACCAGCACCGTCTCCCGTCGTCGGTCGCCCTGCCTCAGCCGCCAGGTGCGGTCGCGCCGCTCCAGCCACCACAGGAAGATCCCCGCCACCATGGCCGGCACGCCGATGGCGCTGGCCAGTGTTGCCAATCCCTGTTCCATGTCACCCTCCTACACCACGGTGATGGCAAGCCGGGGCGGGTTGGTGCCCAGCCTCCCATCGAAGTGTGCGGCGTCGCCCCATAGCGCCAACCCCTGCCCGGCCACCACCTTCCGCGCCAGCTCCGCCGACAGGTCAAACCACCCCGACCCCCGCCAGGGCAGCGTGCCCAGCGTCAGCCCATCGGTGGCACTCGCCGCCAGCACCGGTGCCGGGCCGAAGGCCCCGGCCGAGGGTGCCGTCGTGGGGTTCGCGAGCCCCCACAGCCGCACCGCCACCGGCTGGGCGTCGCCCACCCCGGCCAGGCGGGCCAGGTACAACCGCGCCGACACCACCGTGCGGCCCATGAGTCCCGCCGCCCCGGCAAAGAACAGGCACCCGGTCTGGGCGGTGTCCTCCACCGTGCCCTGATAGAGCCCGTCGTCCTCCACCCGGTAGCGGCCCGCGGCGGCCCGCCAGGTCATGGCGGCGTTGGGGGCAAAGGTCTGGGTTTCGGGCGTCTGCCCCACCGTCACCCCGGCGGTGGTGTCGGTGGGCGTCACCGTGCCGTTGTCGCTGAGCGCCCCGCCGAGGTTGCTCACCGGCGTCGCACCGTTGAGCGCCGTGCCCCGGCGGATGGCGTGGGCGCCGTCGCCCACCCGCAGGCCGATGCCAGCGTTGGTGCCCCGCGCGTTGTAGAGGTACAGGTTCACGAGGTAGGCATACAGCGCCGACATGCTGGCGGGTGTGTTGTCCAGCGTGCAGTTGGACAATGACACCAGTGCGCTGAGGCGTGCCTCCACTGTATTGGCGGCGGCCCCGCCCCGGCACAGGATGCCGTTTACCACCACGGCGCCCGCGTTGTTGCGGATCATGAGCGCCGTGCCGTTGGGGTTTCGCAGCACCGGCTTCCAGGCGCAGTTGGTCTGGCCTGTGGCGGCCACCACCTGCACCGTCACCGCGTTCTGGCCGATGACCGATGGCCCCACGAAGATGGAACGCTCACCGCCGTCGCCCCCGGCCAGCCGCACGGTCAACGTGCCCTGCCCGGCAAAGCCCTCAATCACCAGCCCCTCGTCGTAGACACCGGCGTCCACCGTCACATTGGTGGTGCCCGCCGCCAGCACCCGCCCCAGGCTCGCCATGGCGGAGGTAAAGGTCGTAAACGTCGTGGTGCCGTCAGGCATGCGGGTAGGCCCCACGGTCAGTGTCGTCTCCCCCCGGGTGGCGGGCAGGAGGCCGTCGGGGCCGGTGGTCACCGCGCCCGTCACCACCAGGTCGTTCACCCATAGCGCGCTGAGGGCGGCCTTCTGGCTGTCGGCGGCGAAGTCCAGCACCTGGCTGGCGTCGTTGTTCATCGTCACCTGCAGGGTCGGGGGGCGCAGCGCCAGGCCCACGCTGTCCGCCGTCATGTGGGTCTGCAGCGTGTCGTGCAGGTAGCGCAGCATGTCGTTCAATTTGCCCAGCCCCATGCCATCCAGCCGTTGCAGTTCCTCATAGATGCCGTAGGCCATCAGCCCGCCACCTCCTCGTACCCCAGCGTCACCTGCCGCACGGCGATGTCGCTGCCCTCCACGTTCTCCACCGTGCAGTCCACCAGGCGGCCGGTGGCCTCCAGCCAGGCGGTCTCTATGCCCTCGGTGTCAGGCAGGCTCACGATCACCGCGCTCGCCTGTCCGTCGGCGGTCACCGTGACTCGGCACTGGCCACCGCTGCCCCGCACGATGACCTGCCGCACTCGCACCTGCCCGGTGGGGAGCGTTGGCCCCCGCCGCCGCCAGCGCAGCGCCACCGGCCCCGCTGGGGTGTCGTCAGCCCCACCAAGGCAGAAAATGACCCCGCCGCTGGCGTAGAGCAGCCGGTCGCCCACGGCCAGCCAGCCGCCCACCGGCGGCAAGCCCCGGCGCACGGTGGCCGCGCCGGTGGCCAGCTCCACCTCCAGCACGGTGTCTCGCCCGGTGCTGGCCGCGTTGCCGTACACCGCCGCCCAGAGCCGCCCCCGGTGGGCGATGAGCCGCGCCTGCCCCAGCCTGGCTTGATCCACGCCCGCCCAGAAATCGGCAAGCTCCTCCCGCAGGTAGGGCGCGCCTTCGCCCCCCGCCCACCGCTGCAGGCCGTCGGCACAGAGGTAGTAGACCTGCAGCCCCCAGGCGCAGACGCACCCGGCGCCCTCCACGCCCCAGGGTGTGTTGGCCTGCAACTTCTGCATCAGCCGTGGCGAGCCGCTGGTGAGCCGCCAGACGCTGCGGGTCTTGAAGACCAGCAGCCCCATCTGTACCGGCACGATGGCCCGCACCGTGTCGCCGTCCCAGGTCAGGAAGTTGAGGTATCCCGCCCGGTTGGTGCCCATCGTCCATCCGGTGGGGTCCAGCACTTCGGAGTAGTAGACGCTCTGGGGCATCCCGGCCACCCCGGCCAGCCACAGCCGGTCCATCAGGATGGCCGGCAGGCCGCCCACCGGCGCGCTGGGGGCCGAGGGGGTCAGCTTCTCCAGCGTGCCCGCCCCCTTCCACACACACACCGGGTCAACGCCGTTGGCCAGCACCACCACGGGCTGGGAGAGGGCTTCGTAGTTGACGTGCCGGTAGTCCCCGCCGGTCACAGGCACCGTGCCGCGGATGCTGTGCCAGCTCCGCTCGGCAGGGTAGGCGGTGTCAGCGGCGTCTCGCGGCAGGTACCGGGCCAGCATGTCATAGACCCCATTGGTATTCACCGCCGCCAGCAGCCACCGCTCCTCCTGCCCCGCCGCGTTGTTGCGCACAAGGCTCATCAGTGCCGTGCACTCCCCTTGGGTGCCGAGCGTATCAAAGGCACCAACCCCAGCGGCACGGCGCAGTACCCCACCGGTCAGGCGGCAGTTGATGGCATCGGTGTCGCCGTCCACCCCGCCGAAGCGCTCCACCGTCCATAGCTTCATTGTCTCGTCGCCCATGTCGTCCCTCCTATTCCGGCAACGTGCGGTACAGCCCCCGCAGCGTGGCGTCGCCGGCACGGGCCAGCGCGGCCAGCATCCCCTCAAAGCGTGCCTGGGCCTGGTCGGCCCGGGCATACTGCCGCTCCATGCGCCACAGGGCGGCCTCCCCGGCGTGGCAGAGCATGGTGTGACGGTAGCTGGGCAGCAGCGCCGGGGCCGTGGCGCCCTCACCGGTGGCGGGGTTGGGGTTCAGCAGGGGCTCGGCACGGCGGCGGTAACGCACCCACAGGCTGTCGCCGGCCGCGCCTTCCACCCATACCCGGTCCTCCATGAGCCGCCAGTGCAGGCCGGGCATCTCGTCGCGGGCGGGGTCATATTCCCGCCGCACGGCCAGCACGCCCGCGCCGTCCAACCCTTCCAGTGCCGTCAGCGGGAACGACCCATTCTCCACCGTTATCTGCACCCAGGCCACCGGCCGCAGCGCCTCGCGGCAGGCGCGGCCATAGGCCTCGTTGTAGGCCGCCAGCAGCACCGGGCTGTAGCGCTGCCGGTTGGCAGCCGTGTCCATGAGGTCGCAGTGGGCCAGCGTCAGGCCGTCAAGCTCATAAGTTGTCACTGGCCCTGGCCCCCAGCCTTCGCGCTCTCGCCCACCACGGCGTAGGCGATGCCGGCGTTCCCAAGCACCTCCAGAATGGGCGCAGGCACGCCGCGTACCACCTCACCCCGCTGCAGGGTGAACATGTAGCCGTTCACGCCGCCCTCGATGGTGTTGGCGCAGCGGTCGCCGCCGTCGATGCTCTCCACGCGCACGTCGTAGCGCTCGGCCCCGCGGAATACCTCGCGGATGCGCTCGATGCCCTGTTCCAGCGTTTCGCCGCCCCGGCGGCTGGCAGTGGTGTTGATTGTCTTGTTCATGGTGTCCTTCCTTTCTTTGGTGGGTTGGTGTTGGCGGGGTGCTGTCGTGGCGTTGGGTTGGCGCCGCCCACTGCGTTTTCCTCTGCCTCGGATAGCGCCAAACCGCTGGGCCGGAACCGGTTATGTGTTGCAATTGGGACGAGGTGCCGTGTGCTACTGTGTGAGCAATCCAGTTGCTGGCCTTCTGTTGCCACTACCCTTATAAATCAAAGACACGCGCCTGCGGCGGGCGGCACTTTTGAAGCGCAAAAGTGCCCAAAACGCTTTAGGAGGCGCGGGCGAACTTCCTAGACCGGGCGACCGGCACAAGACTTGGGAAGCAACGGCGGTAACTCGTTTTCGCATTGCTCCGCAACGCGAAAACTCAAACATCCCGCCCGTTGTCGCAGGCGATGTGCCGCCGATCGCCCGGGGGAAGTTCGCAACGCGCACGAAGGACGGGTCGTCCAACTCCCTGTGCACTTATTGTCATTTCGGGTAGTCCGGCCGGGCAGCCCGCGAAGCAAACTCCCAGCCCGGCACCCAGTTCCCGCCGCCCTCCCCCAGGCATGGGGGAGGGGTTGGGGAGATGGTCGCCCACGTCGCGTGCCACTCTCCTCCGTAGCCGCGAGGCGGTTCACCCGCCAGCGGCACACCCCAAGCCAGCCAGTGCCACTCGGCCCTCTCCCGCCCGCAGGCGCGTCTCCCCCGTAAAAACCCGTCATGAGCAAAGGAGCCAGTTGCCGCGCGGTGACCTGTGCGTCGCGCGGCCAAACAACAGCCTAAACAAGCCCCCTCCCCCTCGCGGGTGTCGC
>JAEWRW010000019.1 GCA_023398815.1 Bacillota bacterium | reverse complement strand
TGCTTGGTCTTTTCTCGCCCTGCCGCGTTGTCATTCGTCGCCTATGCCCTGTGGCATAAGCTCCTTCCTCCGCCTTGCAGGACAAGAAAATCCTCTGCGCAATCCGACCACTCCATTTGTGCGGTGTTACCCTAGAGCATGGCCACGGGGTCAACCTCCAGCGTGGCGTGGGAGGCACCGGGCTGGGGCTTGCCCACCACGTCGGCCAGCGCGTCCTCGATGGCGCGGCCCCCGGGGCCCGGTTGCACCTTCAGCACCAGCTGCCGCCGCCAGCGGCCGTTCATGCGGGCCACCGGCGCGTCGGTCAGTTCCAGCAGCAGCACCTGGGCAGCACTGTCGGGGTGCAGCTCCAAAAAGAGCTCCATCGCCTCCTTGGCGCGGTTGGCATCAAAGGCCGCCGCCGGTTCGTCCTCATTGGCGAACACCGCCCGGATGAGCCGCGTGAACGGCGGAAAGTTCGACAGCTGCCGCAACCCCAGTTCCTCCCGGTAAAAGGCACCGTAATCATGGTTGGCGGCGGCCTGCACGGCGTAATGGCCGGTGGAGTACGTCTGGATCAGCACCCGGCCCGGGCGCTGGGCCCGGCCCGCGCGGCCGGCCACCTGGGCCATCAGCTGGTAGGCACGCTCGGCGGCGCGGTAATCGGGCAGGTAGAGCTGGGCATCGGCGGCGATGACCCCCACCAGCGTGACATTGGGGAAATCGAGACCCTTGGCGATCATCTGGGTGCCCACGAGGATCCGGGCCTCCCCCCGGCGGAACCGCTCCAGAATGAGGAAGTGCCCGTCCTTGCCGGCGGTGGTGTCGGCGTCCATGCGCAGCACCGGCACGCCGGGGAAGCGTTCGGCAAGCTCCTGCTCCAGCTTCTGGGTGCCGTCGCCAAAGAACCGAATGTAGGCGCTGCCGCAGGCCGGGCACCGGTCGGGGATGTCCCGCTCCTCGCCGCAGTAGTGGCACTTCATCCGCTCCCCGGCGCTGTGGTAGGTCATCGATACATCGCACAGGTCGCAGGTGACGACATGCCCGCAGGCCCGGCAGGAGACAAACCGCGAGTGGCCCCGACGATTGAGGAGCAACATGGCCTGAGCCCCGTCTTTGAGGCAGCGCGTCAATTCCTCAATGAGCCGGCGGCTGAGGACGCCCCGGTTGCCGGTCTGCAGTTCATCCCGCAGATCCACCAGCTCCACCTGCGGCAGGCCCGCCCCGCCCACCCTGCGGCGCATGGTGAGGAGAGTGAGCTCCCCCCGCTCGGCCCGGTGGTAGCTGGCGATGGAGGGGGTGGCGCTGCCGGCCACATAGACCGCCCCGGCGTTGGCAGCCCGGCGTTCCGCCACCTCCAGCGCGTCGTAGCGGGGCGGGTGCTCAGCGCGAAAGCTGGTTTCGTGCTCCTCATCCACCACAATGAGCCCCAGGTCGGTGACCGGCGCAAACACCGCCGACCGGGCCCCGATGACGACCGGGGCCTCCCCCCGGCGGATGCGCTGCCACTCGTCGAACCGCTCCCCCGCCGAAAGCCGGCTGTGCAGCACGGCCGCCAGCTCCCCAAAGCGCGCGGTGAACCGCTGGGTCATCTGGGGCGTCAGGGCGATCTCCGGCACCAGGATAAGCACACTCCTGCCCTGGGCCAGCGCGTGGGCGGCGGCCTGCATGTACACCTCAGTCTTGCCGCAGCCGGTGACGCCATGCAGCAGGAACCGCTCGCCCTCACCATCCAGCGCGGCAACCAGGCGTGCCAGCACCTGCCGCTGTTCGTCGGTCGGGGCCTTTTCGTCGTCGCTGTCGGTCTCCGCCGCCCGGGGCCGCCGCCACACCCGCTGCTCGGTCAGCGTCACCGCACCCTTCTCCACCAGGGCATTGAGAGCCGCGGTGGTGGCATTCGCCTGCCGCAGCAGCACGGGCACGGCCACCGGCCCGCCCTGGGCCAGCAGGCAGCGAAGCACCTCGGCCTGGCGCGGGGCGCGGGCCAGCGCGGCCATGGCGCGGCCCACCTCCTCGGGCGTCAGGTTGAGCTCAGCCAGGCGCTCGCTCTTCTCCCTCACGCGGCCGCCGCGCATCTCGGCGGGCAGCATCACTCGCAGGCCGTCGATGAGCCGGCAGTGGTACTGCCCCCGCATCCAAAGCGCCAGGTCCACCATCTCCGGCAGCAGCACGGGGTAATCGTCGAGCGCGCGCTCCACCGCCCGGAGCTTCCCCGCCGGCACGTCGGTCTCGTCCTTCAGCCCCATGACGAAACCCTCGACCCTACCATGACCAAAAGGCACACGCACCCGCCAGCCCGGCCCCACCTGGGCCAGGCTCTCGGGCAGGATGTAATCGAACACCCGGTCCACTTCGGCGTGGGCGATGTCCACGATGATCTCGGCGTATCGGCTGGCCATGGCGTCTCCTTCCGTTGTGTGGTTATAGACTACCCCACCGCCCACGAACTGGCAAGGCGAACAAGCCGAAAAAACTTTCTAAAAACCCATTGACATTACCGTTACGTCAAGGTTTATGCTCTTGTTGCAGGGAGGGCATGCGCATGGAATACACGATTTTGAAGCTGGCAAAACTCTCGGGCGTCAGCACCCGCACGCTGCGGTTCTACGACGAGCTCGGTCTGCTGCGCCCGGCCCGCGTCAATACATCGGGCTACCGGCTCTACGGGCAGCATGAGGTCGACCGCCTGCAGCAGATTCTCTTCTACCGGGCGCTGGGCATGAAGCTTACTGACATCGCCGACACGCTGGCCCAACCGGGCTTCGACCACGCCGAGGCCCTGCGCCGGCACCGGGCAGCCCTGTTGGCCCGGCGGGAGGAGGTGGACCGGCTGCTCACGAACGTGGAGCGCTCCCTCAACGAACTGGAAGGAGGAACGAAAATGACCGACAACGAGAAGTTCGAGGGCTTCCGCCGGAAGCTCATCGACGAGAACGAGAAGAAATATGGCAAGGAGATCCGCGCCAAGTACGGCGACGAGGCCGTGAACCAAAGCTACCAACAGCTGGGGAACATGACCGAGGCCCAATACCGGGAGCAGGAGGCCCTGGGCCAGCGCATCATCGAAACCCTGCTGGCCGCCCAGGCCACCGGCGACCCCGCCGGCCCCCTGGCGCAGGAGGCTGCCGCCCTGCACCGCCAGTGGCTGGCCGCCTGGTGGGGCCACTACAGCCCCGAGGCCCACGCCGGCGTGGCCCAAATGTACGTGGACGACCCACGTTTCACCGCCTACTACGACGCCCACCGCCCGGGCCTGGCCGCCTTCCTGCGGGACGCGGTGGTGGTGTACACCGGGCAGGATAAGTAATTTCTAATCACTGCATAGCACAAGCGCCGCCCCGACTGGGGCGGCGCTGTCGCACATGGAAGGAACGAAAAACGTCCAAGGGGTGCGCCCCTTGGACCCCCAACATGGCATGAACAGGACAAGCTCGTATCCCCGGCAGCCGCGAGCGGGTTCATCCCGCCGCGGCACCGCCTGACCCGGACAAGGCACTCGGCAAATCCCGCCCGCAGGCGCGTCCCCACGTAGAACCCCCGCACGAATCACACAAACAAAATGCCGCGCGACAACATGCGCGGTGCGCGGTAACCTCACGCCCGTGACGGGTGCTCCCACTCGCGGCGATCGCAAAGCGGCCAGCGCGAACGCAAAGTGAAAAACGACCCAAGGGACTTCGCCCCTTGGATCCCTAACATGGCATATACAGGTTGAGTGCGTACTCTCGGTAGCCGCGAGCGGGTTCACCCCGCCGCGGCACCACTCACCCAGAACGTGGCATGCACTCCTCCCGCCCGCAGGCGCGTCCCCCCGTCCAAACCCGGCACGATCCAGACAAAACGAACGACCCCTGACGACATGCGCGTCAGGGGTCGATTCATTAACAGTGACGAGTGCTCCCACTCGCGGCTGACGCAACGCGTCGGACGCGACTTAGAGGCGAACCTGCGAAGACGGGCCTTCGGCTTCCTTCTTCTTGGCCTCTTCCAGCTCGGTTTCCCAAGTCAGGTGCTGGTAGGTCTCGGCCTGCTTGTCGGTCTTGAACCAGTTGATGAAATCCTCCCACATGGCCACGGACCAAGCCGTGTCGATCTGGGCGGTGGTGTAGGTCTTGGAGTCCAGACGGATGAAGCCCCAGATGTCGCGGATGTGGGACTTCTCAGCGCCGTTCACCACTTCCTCCGCCAGGTGGCAGGGGATGAAGATGATGCCCGACTGGGTGCCCAGCACCACGTCGCCCGGCATGCAGATGGCGTTGCCGATGCGAGCGGGGGTGTTGAAGCCCGTCATGGTCACATCGCCAATGCCCGTCGGGTCGTTGCCACGATAGAACGTGTTCACGTTCTTGATCTCGATGATCTGCTCGAGGTCACGCACACCGCCCCAGATGACCGCGCCGCCCCGCTTGGTGCGGGTGGAGATAGCCGTGGACAGATTGCCGCCCACATAGGTGCCCTGGAAGATCTTGTCAAAGAGATCGATGACGACAACGTCGTCCTCCACCAGCTGGTCGATGACCCACTGATTGAAGAACCCGCGGCGGCCTTCCTTCTCATGGCCATAGTCGAGCAGGGTCTGGTGCAGGTCGGGGCGCATGGGCACCATGACCGACGTGACGGCCCGGCCAACCAGCTTCATGTCAGGGTGCACAATGCGGAAATCGCCCTGGAACTGGTACTTGTAGCCTTTTTGCCACAGCGGGCCCCAGGCCTCCTCCAGTGTGATGTTGCGCATGCGACGCAGCACGTCGGCCGGAACCTTCGGCCGGCCGTCCTCGAAGCGCTCGCCCTTCCACAGGGGTGTGAGCTGGATAATGTCTTCGCGGCAGTCGAACTTCATTCGTTTCCCTCCTGTAAGCATTTTGCGCGAATGGCGCCGACCCCGCTGGGCCGGTCACAACCAGTTCCTATTATAAGCACCCCGCCGCCGGAATGGAAATGGATTTTCGCAGGTTTTTTATACACATCGTCTATACACAAGCGCTCAAATATATGCAATAATTTCAATAAGCGAATTGCGCCGCTTTACATCCCTGGGGTGAACTCGTATAATTTTCACAGGAAGCGATCCTTTTTCACAAAACACAGAGCCAACACAGGAGGGACAGATGAGCAACCGCGTGGAACAGGCTTACGCGTTGGCCCGGGAGGCCTACGCCGCCATTGGGGTGGATACCGAGCAAGCGCTCCAGCGGCTGGACGCCATGAACCTGTCGCTGCACTGCTGGCAGGGCGACGACGTGACCGGCTTTGAGAACCGGGGCGGCGCGCTGGACGGTGGCCTGGCCGCCACCGGCAACTACCCGGGCCGTGCCCGCACGCCGGGGGAACTGCGTGCCGACCTTACCCAGGCGCTGTCGATCATCCCGGGGCCGGCCAAGGTGAACCTGCACGCCAGCTACGCCGAGGGTGGCGCGGCGGTGGACCGTAACGCCATCGGGCCGGAGCAGTTTGAAGGCTGGGCCCAGTGGGCGGTGGAGCGTGGCATCGGCCTCGACTTTAACCCCACGTTCTTCAGCCACCCCAAGGCCGGCGAGGGCACGCTGAGCCACGCCGACCCGGCCATCCGTGCCTTCTGGGTGGAGCACGCCAAGGCCTGCCGCCGCATCGGCGACTATTTTGGCCGCAAGACCGGCAAGACCTGCGTGACCAACATCTGGCTGCCCGACGGGCGCAAGGACCTGCCCGCCGACACCGCCGGCCCGCGCGAGCGCCTGAAGGCCGCGCTCGACGAGATTCTCGCCCAGCCCTATGACCGCCGGTACCTGAAGGACGCGGTGGAGAGCAAGCTCTTTGGCATCGGCAGCGAAAGCTACGTCGTCGGCTCCTTTGAGTTCTACATGGGCTATGCCCTGAAGAACGACATACTGCTGACGCTGGACGCCGGTCATTTCCACCCCACCGAGGTGATCTCGGCCAAAATCTCAGCGTTGATGCTCTACCTTCCCGAGCTGCTGCTGCACGTCTCCCGCCCCGTGCGATGGGACAGCGACCATGTGGTGCTGCTGGACGACGAGCTTCGTGCCATCATGACCCAGGTGGTGCGCGGCGGCTATGAGGATCGCGTGCATCTGGCTCTGGATTACTTCGACGCCAGCATCAACCGGGTGGCGGCCTGGGCCATCGGCGCGCGCAACACCCGCAAGGCCCTGCTGCTGGCCCTGTTGGAGCCGGCGAACACCCTGAAAGCCCTGGAGGCCGACGGCGACCACACCGCCGTGCTGGCCCTCACCGAGGAATACAAGGCCCTGCCCTGGGCCGCCGTGTGGGATGCCTACTGCCTGCGGGCCGGGGTACCGGTGGGCGCGGCTTGGCTGGAGGAAACCAGACGCTACGAGAAAGAAGTTCTCAGCAAGCGCGGCTAACGCACGCAAACCGAAGGGGCTGCCGAATCGGCAGCCCCTTCTTTTAGAGCGGCGACAACTCCTGGCACAGCCAGTGGTGGTCAAACCGATCGCACTCGTCGACCGTATGGAAGCCCGCCCGACGGTACATCGCCACCGCTGGCGCGTTGCCGGGGCTCACCAGCAGGCGTATGGCATCAAAACCCTTGCCGCGGGCAACCGCAATCGCATTGCCAAGCAGGAAGGCCCCAATCCCCTGGCCGCCTCGCGTTGGCAGCACGCCGATGCGGGCCAACTCGCCGGGGCGCGCCGCCGCGCTCCACGGTATGCCATCGTTCACATGCTCACCAAAGTCCCCAACCGATACGACGGCGATGATCTGTTCACCCTCCCGCAGGCAATAGAGCCAGCCATGGGCAATGTCCTCATCGAAATTCTCCACCACGGGATAATCCTCCGACCAGGTGCACCCCGGCAGCGCTGCGCACGCCCGGTACAGCGCCATCACCTCCGCGCGGTCGGCCGGCATACCTGGGGTAAAAAGCCAATCGGTCACGGTGCAGTCCCTCCACAGTCTTGTGGGGGCATCATAGCATGGCGATGCAAATGGCACAAGCGGCGGCCCCTTCCAACGCATTCCAGCGGAGTCGGGGCAGGCTCTCCATCCATTTCTGTAGACAGCACCCGCAGGGAGGGCCTCGACGAGGCTGTGCTGCTGCGGCAGGCGCTGGGCTCTCTACGACTTGTAGGTGCGCAAAGGGCAGTCAAGTTCCCCAATGTAGCTATCAAACAGGCCTCCTGAACCATTTGGTCAGGAGGCCTTTGCAGTAAACACGGCGAGCGTAAGCGTTATTTCGCCTTGTCCAGTTGGTCCATCATCTCCTGCTCGGTGAAACTCCACTGGATGGATACATCTCCTTCGTCCAGCGTTGCGTAAAACCCGGCGCGCTCATAGCCCGACGACGTTTTGAGGAATTTGCCCATGTACACACCCAACGTGGCCCAGGAACCGGCGGGATAGTCGGCCTTTGCCAGGGTGGGGGCGATGACCTGCTTGCCGTCGTAGAGGGGGGACGAGCTCTTTGCAAGGAAGAGGAGCAATGTGTCGCCCACTATCGCTTCGGGGCGGCCATGGGTGTGTCGCAGGTCCACCGTCTTGCCGTCCTCCACGTCCTGCTGGGTAAACGCCTCGGGGAAATAGACACGATGCGTCAGGTCATAGTATGTCTTCAGCCGCAGGTACCCACCGGGTTCGAGGATGGAAATTTCCGTGTTAGGAGCAACATCGCCCAGGAAGGACTCCTCCACGAGGAGATTCAGCTTGGTGCGGATGTGGCCGCCCGCGTCGGAATACTCGATGTTCCGCACGACCCCTTGGACGATGGCATCGGCGTCCTGAGCCATGCTTTGGATGTCCTGGTATGCCGTCGTGAACAGGATGTCACTGCCAACGGACACGTTCTCTGCCACGTTCTCCGGCGTAAACGCGTCGATTTCCACCGTTTGGTCGGCAATGGCGGGGGCTGACCCGCAACCCGGCAGCAGCAACCATGCCGATAGAGAAAGAGCTGTCATCAAGCAACGCAGGCGCATTCGTTCCACCCTCTTCCGAAGCCGCACCCTATTGAATTCGTTTTTCTTTCTCTATTGTGCGCCGTGCCAATCGTTTCGTCAAGTCATCCCAACACCCTGTTCAGACGTTTGAGGCGCGACAGCGCATGGCTTGGCGAGCCCACCGGCGCAACCTCCCGGTTCAGCGGAAATAGGCGTAGCACCAGCGTCCTCGTTCGCGGAACCCCAGCTTCACGTACAGCCGCCCGGCCACCGGGTTGTTGTAGAAAAGTAGAGCCGTCTTGCCCTCATCGGCCAGCTGCCGGCAAAGGGCTGTCATCACCGCGCCGGCAATGCCACGGCCCCGCCAGTCGCGGTGGGTGCAGACCGACACCACCATGGCCCAGCGGCGGCGCTCCACCGTCGTCATCGCCATGGAGATGACTTGCCCACCAGCCACCGCCACCAGGATGCGCTTGCACCCCAGGGCCAGCTCCTCCCGCATGGCGTCGAGGTTCATGGCGACGTTAAACTCCACAATGTTGGCCCGCAGGGCGAGCAGCCCCGCCTGGTATTGGCGCAGGTTCCCCAGGGTCACCCACTCCAGCCGGATGTCGCTCTCCACCGGGCACAGCGCCCCCCGCGGCAGCATCATCAGGATGTTGGTGTCGATGGTGGGGTTCAGCCGCAGCTGCTGCAGGATGGGCGTTACCTCGGCAGGCACGCCGCTGAGCATGCCAAAGCCGCCATGGCGCATGATGTGGGCGATGCTGGCCCAGTCCGCCCCCTGCGGCGCGTGGATGAGGTAGTTTCCCCAGTAGCGCAGCACTGCCGCCGTGGGCTGGTTGCCGCCCTCCATCCACAGGTCCACGTTGGGGTCGTCCAAGCCGAAGCTCTCCAGATCGCCCAGCATGAAGTAATTGAGCTCGGGCTGCCGCTCCAAAAAGCCCGTGGCCAACTCCAATTTCTCCGGCCCGCATTTCTCCAACATGGTCCCACCGCCTATGGTTTTGCGTTTCTTCCGATTATAGAGGTGGGCAAATGCCGCTGTCAAATCCACGCCACCACCAGCCCCGCCAGCAGGCCGATGAGCTGCCAGCCCACCTTGCCCGCGCCATCACTCTCCCACAGGCGCGGCACCATCTCCCCCAGGGTGACCCACAGCATGGCCCCGGCGGCCAGCCCCAGACAGATCGCCCCCCACTGGCCCGAAAGTGTGCCCATCCAAACCCCCAGCAGGGCCCCCAGGCCGGTGGGCACGCCGGTCAGCAGCGCCAGCAGGGTTTGGCGCAGCGGGCGGGCGCGACCGGCCGCCGCCATGGGGGCGGTGATGGCCATCCCCTCGGGGAAATCGTGCAGACCGATGACGACAGCAAGCTTGGCACCCAATGCCGGCACCGCCGCCCAACCCGCGCCGATGGCCATGCCCTCTGGCAGGTTGTGCAGGGCGATGGCCACCAGCACCAGCAAGCCGGTGTGCTCCAGGTCGCCGGCCTCACCGGGCAGCCACCGGGCAAGGGCCGCCACCAGCGCCACCCCGGCCGCGGCCGCCACCACTGTGAGCCACAGCCCACCCAGCGCCGCGCCCTCGGGCAGCAGCTCAAAGCAGACGATGCCCGCCATCAACCCGGCGGTGAACCCCAGCACCGCCGTCACCAGCCCCCGCGCCCGGCCGCCCAGCGCCCCCGCCAGCCCCCCCAGGCCCGTGCCCAGCACCCCCGCGAGCGTGGCCCACGTCACCGCCAGCAGATTCCCATCCATCCCGCCACCGCCTTTCGTTCCTCCTATCATATTGCGGGCGCGGCGGAAATAGAGTGTAACATGCGGAGAAAGAAGGGCCCGATGTGCCGGAAGGCGCACCGAACCCCTCTTGCCGCGACGCTCCAACTGTGCTAGCATGAAACGGAACGCGCGTTCTTCTATTACGCCATTTTATACTTATATACTGGAGTGATGGCAATGGACTGCCGGGATGTGCTCAATGACCCCGAAAACCAGAAGTACTTCGTGTGGACGGCCGGCGGGCTAAAGCTGGCGCCGGACGCGCCGCCCGATGTGGCACAGGCCTGGCAGGCCGTGGCCGGCGTGCCCCGGCGCAAGGCGCGGCTCAGTCTGCTGCGACAGGCTCAGCGCCTGTGGGGCGGCCTACTGGCGTGAGGCGAGCCAAGACTTGGCTCACCAGCGGTTCCAGCCTTCTCTCTAAGTCCGCCCAGTCGTACTCCTGCACGGGGAAGGGCGAGTGCTCGTCCTTGGTCACCCGCGCCACGGGCAGCAGGACACCGTTCGTCCCATCGCCCTGGGGGTCAAGGATGTGCATCTCCACCGGGTAGGACAGGGCGTTGCGAATGGTGTCGAGCACCGGCCCCCGGTAATAGGGTATGATTTCCTGCGTGCCGCCGCCATGGGCCACAATACCCACGGGCTTGCCAAAAAGCGGGGAACGGTATTCCTCCCGTTGGAAGCGCTTTAAGAAAGCCAATTGCTCTGTTTTCTCCAGCAGCATGGCCAGTTTGGCCGGGATGGGCGCATAGTGGGCGGAGACGATGAACAACGCACCCGCCTGCGCCAACCGACCAAAGACGGCGTTGAACCCCTCATCGACGGCGCACCGCTCCTGCCGGTAACACCCGCCGCACCCGGTGCACGGGGTCAGCTCATGCTCCACCAGAGGGATGGTCTCCACCTGCACGCCATCGGGGCGTTTGGCCAGCACCAGCCTCTCAATGATGCGGCAAAGCCGCAGAGAGGTGCTGTTTTGTCCCGCGTGCCTCACGTTGGAAGCTGAAATGCATACCACGCGCATCGCTCTGCCCCACCTTTCACTCCAATCGTTCCGATTCAAGCCCGTTGGGGGGCCGTCAGCCCTCCCCGGCCTGCATGCGCTCGGTGCGATCGGCGATGGCCAGCCGGTTCAGCACCTCGTCCATGTCGCCGGCCAGGAAGGCATCCAGCTGGTACATGGTGTAGCCGATGCGGTGGTCGGTCACCCGGCTTTGGGGGAAGTTGTAGGTGCGGATGCGTTCAGACCGGTCACCCGAGCCAATGAGGGAGCGCCGGTTGGCTGAGTAAGCCGCATTGCGGTCGCTCTCCAGCTTATCGAGGAGGCGCGAGCGCAGGATGCGCATGGCTATCTCCCGGTTTTTGATCTGGCTCTTCTCGTCCTGGCAGGTCACCACGATGTTGGTGGGCAGGTGGGTGATACGCACCGCCGACTCGGTCTTGTTGACGTGCTGGCCACCCGCCCCGCTGGAGCGGTACACGTCAATGCGCAACTCCTGGGGGTCGATGTTCAGCTCGACCTCCTCGGCCTCTGGCAGCACGGCCACGGTGGCCGCTGAGGTGTGAATGCGTCCGCCGCTTTCGGTGTCGGGGATACGCTGCACCCGGTGGGCACCGCTTTCAAATTTCAAGCGGGAGAACGCCCCCTGCCCGGTGACGATGAGGGTAGCTTCCTTGCAGCCGCCAATCTCGGTTTCGCTGATGTCCGCTAGCTCGCAGCGCCAGCCGCGGGCCGCGGCGTAGGCGGTGTACATGCGCAGCAAATCCATGCCAAAGAGCGCGGCTTCCTCCCCACCGGTGCCGGCGCGGATCTCCATCACCACGTTCTTGTCGTCGTTGGGGTCCTTGGGCGCCAGCAAGAAACGCAGCTTCTCTTCGAGCGCGGCGTGGCTTTCATTGAGAGCGGGCAGTTCCTCCTGCGCCAGGGCCTTGAGTTCGTCGTCGCCCGACTCCAGCAGCTCATGGGCCTGGGCAATCTCGTCGCCGGCCTTCAGCCACCCGTCGCCCACCTGCAGCACCTCATCAAGCTCGGCCTGCTCCTTCAGGGCCTTGCGCCAGGCGTTCTGGTCGCGCATGGCCTCGGGTTGGCTCAGCCACAGGTTCAATTCTTCCCAGCGGGCGCGCAGTTCCCGCAGTTTCTGTTCCAGCATCGGTCACGGTTCCTTTCTGGCAGCGACAACCCGGTCATTTCCACCGAGGTCGCGGATGAGTTCGGCATATCCTAAAGTTTGGGCGAAGAGCGCCCGCACGGCGTCGCCCTGCCGCCAGCCAATCTCGGCCAGCAGCCAGCCGCCGGGGCGCAGGCCCTCCCGCGCGCGGGCGGCCAGGGCAGTCAGGTGCAGGAGACCATCCGGCCCGCCCACCAGCGCCAGCTCGGGCTCGTGATCCCGCACCAGCGGGTCAAGGGCGGCGTACTCGGCAGCGGTGACATAGGGCGGGTTGCTGACGATGGCATCCCAGGGCCCTGCGGGCAGGTCGACCAGGAGGTCGGCCTGCGTGAGCGTCACGTCAGCCCCCAGGCGGGCGGCGTTCTCGCCGGTCAGGGCCAGAGCGTCGGGGCTGATGTCCACGAGTGTCACGGCCCAGTGGGGCCGCTCTAACGCCAACGTCAGGCCCACGCAGCCGGTGCCGCAGCCCACGTCCATGACACGGGCAGGCCCGGCAGGCAGGCGCTGCAATGCCGCCTCCACCAGCGTCTCGGTGTCAGCCCGGGGGATGAGTGCCCGTCGGTCGCAGGCAAACTCCCGGCCGTAGAAGTTCCAGTGCCCCAACACATACTGGGCCGGTTCCCCGGCCAGCAGGCGGGCCAGCCAAGCATTGAGCCGCTCCTCCGCCCCGGCGGGCAGGGGGTTGCCCCACAGCGTGGGCAGCAGCGCCCCCGGCTGGTCAAGGGCTTCCTCCGCAAACAGCCGCGCCAGGTGGGCGGCGTCCTCCCGGCCTGCCTGGGTGAGCCGCCGGGTGGCATCGGCCACCCATTGGCGCACGGTCATGGCAGCACCGGTTGGGCCAGCTCCCCGGCGGGCTCGTCGGCTGCCGGAGCTTCCTCCCCGTTGTCAGTAGTGCCCTCCTCCGGCTCGTCGGCGGTTTCCTCCACCGCGGGGGCGGGCACCACGCGGGCACGCTCCTCGTCGGTGAGGCACGCGGCGAAGGCCGCGATGGCGACCTCCACCATGCCGTCGTCGGGCTCCCGGGTTGTCAGCTTCTGAAACCACATGCCCGGCGCGCGCACGGCACGGGTAAAGGCGTTTTCCCATTTGGCCAGGCCCATCAGCGCCTCATAGGACACGGCCGCCACCACCGGCAGCAGCGCCAGGCGGATGGGCATGCGCACATACCACGGGCCGCTCCACCCGGCCAGGGCGAAGATGAGGATGGAAATGATCATGACCAGGAACAGGAAGCTGGTGCCGCAGCGCGGGTGGCGGGTGCTGAAGCTCTGGGCGTTCTCCACGGTCAGCGGCAGGTCGTTCTCATAGCAGTTGACAACCTTGTGCTCCGCCCCATGATAGCCAAAGAACCGCTTGATGTCGGGCATCAGCGTGACGGCAAAGAGATAGCCCAGGAAAATGAGCAGCCGCATCACACCTTCGATGACGTTCATGGCGAAGGCGTTGTGCACCACCTTGGTGAGCAGGCCTGAGAGCGCCGTGGGCAGCAGGAAAAAGAGCCCCACCGCCAGCACCAGCCCCAGCACCATGGCAAAGCCCGAGGCCACGTCCATGACGGACTTGCCCGTCTTCTTGCTGATCCACTCCTCAAAGGCCGTGCTCTCCTCCTCCACCCCGATGAGGGAGGCCGAGCGGTTGATGGCCTCAATGCCGATCTTCAGCATGTCCACAAAGTTAACCACGCCACGCACGAAGGGTGCCCGCCGCCACCAGGGCTTGGTGGCCGGTTGGGGCGTCTCCTTCCCCTCCACGGCGATGGCGCCGGACTCGGTGCGCACGGCCACGGCCATACGCTCGGGGCAACGCATCATCACACCCTCCAGCACGGCCTGGCCGCCAATGGGGCTGTTTTTTCTCATCATACACTCCGTTCTCACGTATGCCGCTGCAGCGTCATCCGCGACCAAGACACCTTGTTCCGTCATTGTGTTGTCACCCGCCGCACCTGTCGCCGGGCGACTTCTGACTTTTGGCACTCATGCTATTTCATCAAGGGGCGAAAAATGAACACAGCCTGTGGGCGAGTTCTTTTTTCCGCTCTTGTTCCCGCACTCCCGTTCCTTCCGCCGAATGAATCGGCATCGGCTCCACTCTTCCCTTCTCGTACCAGCTTTTCAGGTTGATACGAAGAGGACTGCATATTGCACGGTGTTGCGAATGCAAAGAAACGCAGAACGGAGGGTCTCCATTCTGCGTCGCTCAATGCACATCGATTTACAGGCCGTAGCGCTTCTTGAAGCGATCGACACGCCCGCCGGTATCCACCAGCTTCTGCTTGCCAGTGAAGAACGGGTGGCACTGGGAGCAAATTTCCACGCGGATCTCCTTTTCGGTGGAGATGGTGGTGAACTTCTCCCCGCAGGCGCACACAACGTCGCACTGCTGATACTTGGGATGGATGTCCTTTTTCATGCTGTAATCACCTGCCTATCGCTTGGGGTTGCAACGGCCGAAGTTTCATTCGTCCGGTTTCACGCATTCGGCACAGACGGCAACCGCCGTCCATCAGAAACGCGAATGTTATTATAACCAATGTCAACGCATTCGTCAATTCTTTTTGATGAACTTCTCACAGCTTACACAAATTGGAGCAGTAAGCCCACGGTGTTTGCCAATGCCTTGCGATGGGTGCGCTCGTACCCGTGGGAGGCGTACACCCCCGGGCCGATGAGCCCGTGTCGCACATCGAGCCCCGCCGTCAGCGCCGCGTCCACGTCCGAGCCGTACCGCGGGTAGATGTCCACCGCATATTCACAGCCGCCGGCCTTGGCCGCGGTGATGAGTGCGTTCACCGTGTCGTTGTGGTAGGGCCCGGCACTGTCCTTGGCGCAGATGGAGACCATGTACTCGTCACAGCCGAGGTCGCCGCCCACAGCCCCCATGTCCACCGAGACAATCTCCTCCACCCCGGCGGGGATGCTGGCCGCGCCGCCGTGGCCGACCTCCTCGTGCACGGTGAAGTAGAGCCACAGCGTGTGCCGGGGCGTGACGACGCCCTGCCGCACAGCCCGCGCCAGCGCCATGAGGCAGGCGCTGCCGGCCTTGTCGTCGAGGTGACGGCTCTTCACAAACCCCGAAGGCGTCAGCCGCGTGCGGGCGTCGTAGGCGATGAAGTCGCCCGGGCCGATGCCAAGTGCCTTGACCCCCTCGGCGTCGTGCACTTCCTCATCGAGCAGCACCTCCATGGCCCCATCGTCCTTGCCGACCTTGTCGGTGTCGCCCCACACATGCACCGAGGGCTTGTCACACTGGATGGTGCCGGTGTAGGTGCGGCCATCGCGGGTGAAGACGGTGACGTTCTCGGTGGCGGCGTGGAAGTGGCTGTAGCCGTTGAGAGGCTCGTACCGCAGACGGCCGTTGGGCTTGATGGAGCGCACCATCAGCCCCAGGGTATCGAGGTGAGCGCTGAGCAGAAGGCCCGGCCCCTCGCCCCCCAGGGGGCAGAGCAATGCGCCCTTTACCGTGCGGCGCGGGTGCCAGCCCATGGCGGCAAGCTCCCGCTCCACATGGGCGACGGCCTCCGCCGTGTAGCCCGTGGGGCTGGGGATGGCGCAGAGCGTCGTCGTCTGTTCCACTGCATAGTCAATGAGTGCTGTGTCCACCATGGGGTCTCCCCTCCTGTCGTCGGTCATTGTTCGTCGTCCTCGGCGGCGGTCTCCAGCGGGTTGCGTACCAGCCCCGCCATCAGGATCGCGCCGGTCTTGGTCTGCTGCAGCAGCACAGCGAAGGGCCGGTTGACGGCCAGGGTATCCACGCCGTCGTCCGCGTCGGGGGAGTAGTCGGCCGTCTCGTCGGCGGCGTCCACCCCCGATTCATCGATGGTGAGCTCGGCCATCTGCAGCACGTCGGCCACCTGCAGACCATCGCCCATGGCGTCAAGGTTCGCGTTCTTGGCAAAGAACGCGCCGTAGCCCGCCTTTTTGAGCGCCGCCTTGGTGGAGCCCTCAAACCGCAGCGAGGCCCGGGGCAACAGCACCCGTTGCTCCTGCCACTCAGCCAGCTCCAGCCAGCCGTCAAACTTCTCCCCCGCCACCTTCAGGAATTCCTTGAGGTCGCCCCCCTCGGGCGGTAGTAGCACCACGATGCGGGTCTCATCCCCCTGGCAGGGCAGCACGGCCAGGGAGCCTTCCTCCCCGGTGTAGACGCCGCAGTTCATCTGGCACACCAGGGTGGGCACGGCGCTCTTGCTGCCGTCGGCAGTGGTGAAGTCCAGCGCCTTGGTGTGGGCCGGGTCCAGCGCCTGCTGCCAATCGGGGTCGGCAGTGATGAGATCCAAAAAGAGCGGCGCGCCGGAGGTGGCCACCTTGGCACTCACAGCCTTGACGCGCCCGCCGGTGTTGTCGTCGGCCCAGCTGCCCAGCACCGTGTTGGCAGTCTTCTCCTCCAGCTGCTCAAAGGTGGTGGGCAGCTGCAGTTCGTCGTTCAGGGCCACAAGGTACTCTTCCTTGATGGCCTGGTTCTCCCCCACGAAGAGTCCCCAGGCGGAGGCAAAGCGGCCGTTCTTGAGCCCGGTGACGACGGTGTGCAAGGCCGAGGCCCGCTCGTTGACGGTCTTGAGCGACAGCTCCTGGGTACCCAGGGCCGCATCCAGCGCCGGGTCACCCTCGTCACCCAGGGCGTTGCGCAGGGCCGCCAGCACGCCCGTCAGCCCCGCCGTGCCGATGACCTCGTTGCCACCGCCATCGGCGGCGTAGAGCAGCCCCAGGCTCAGCTCTGCGTTGCTGCCCTGGCCAAAGGCACCCTCCGCCACCGGAATGGCCGCCGTAGCCGTGGCCTCGGGCTCCTTCCCTCCCACAGAACAACCGGGCAGCAGCACAAGGGCCGCCGCCAGCAGCAGGGCAAAATACTTGTGTGTCAGTCGCTGTTTCATACCCGGTAGTATAGCACAGGAGGGCGGCGGCGCAAAGCAAGGCGGTGGAATGGATGGGGACGGCAGCCCCGTCCGGTTGGACGGGGCTGCCGAAGGGTCGGGGCCAATTGCCCCGGTAAGTCGGAGTGTGCAACAACCGCCATGCTTACTGCACGGTTGCAAATTGGGGTTTACCAACCTCAAGTTATGCTTGTAATCATCAATTTATTTCTCCAGCTTGCCTTACATATCCTTTAGGAACAAAAGAGGCATTCCAATCTCTCGGAACCTGGAAGTGCCAATAGACCCCGAATGTATCAATGAAAGCGCAAATGATGTCCCCCTCGGGTTTCACTCCTGTGCATGGATTTCCTTCTTTGTATAAAAGCCCAAATGCCCTGCGTAAATCATCCTCATTTTCAAAATATACAATAAACAACATTTCTGGGCTCGCATCGTCAGGGGATTCTTTTTTAAGTTCGGGAAACAAATGTTTATTCTCGCTGACACTGATAAAAAGCTCGTCATTTCGTCCAAGTTCTTGATACACCAATACACCATCGTCGTCGAGCCAAGGCGCACCTCTATCTTCAAGCCCAAATGCTTCCTTGTATAGCTTAACAGCTTCCAACGCTCCCGCTACATAGATATGTGAGCAAATTCTACTAAAAAAGTTTCCCATTTCATCCTCCGATTTATAATCGTTTGAAATGACATTCTACGATACAAATAAACCGCAACTCCAACCGCCCGGAAATTCCTGTTTGCCCTTTTCAACATATCAAAAGAAGAACCCTACCCCAAAAGCTCCCTGTCCCCCCTTCGGACGGGCTTGCTTGGCGGGGGCATAGGCTGTCATTGCTCGCGGTCAGCCAGGTAGGCCGCCACCCCCTGGCAGATGCCGCTGGCCAGCGCGTGCTGGTAATCGGGGTTCTGCAGGTTGGATTCCTCCTCGGGGTTACTGAGGAACCCACACTCCACCAGCACGCAGGGCTGGGTGCCGCTCTTCAGGATGTAGAGATTGTCGGTGCGCAGTCCCTGGCTTTTGAATCCCTCGGGCTGGGCAATCAGGCCCTCATCCACCGCACGGGCAAGTGCCTCCCCACCGGTGGAGCCGGGCAGGTGGTACACCTGGTACCCCGAAGTCACGTTGTCGTTCTCCAGCGCGTTCATGTGGATGCTGACAACGACATCCGAGCCGCTGTCCTCAATGATCTGCCGGCGGCGGGCCATGTCGTCCTCCTTGGTCTGGGCCAGGGCGTTGGCGTCCACCCGGGTCATGATGACGGTGGCCCCGGCGTCCTCCAGCGCAGTGCGCAGGCAGAGGGCCACCTGCAGGTTGATGGTGTCCTCTCGGCTGCCGCTGGCCCCGATGGCCCCGCAGTCAAACCCACCGTGGCCGGCATCCACCACCACGACCGCACCGGCAAGCGCGCCATCGGGGTTGGCGGTGTGGCTGGCCTTGCCGGTGGAGGCTGCCGCCGAGGCCGGGGCCTGCGCCGCCTCGTCACCCGACAGGCGATCGGCCAGGGCATTGACGCCCCGCAGCAGCAGCGTACCCGCCCCCAGCAACAGTGCCAGCGACACCAGAAACCTGGGCCAATTGACCCGGTAGCGGCTGGCGCGGCTCTCCCGGTTCTCTTCCCGCGGGGTGGGCTGCGGCTTGCGTCCCCTCTCCATTGGCTCTCCCTCCGTCAAGGCGATGGTTTATCTCAATCTCATGGTGTTCATTATGCCTTGGTAGAACCGGTCTGTAAAGGTATAATGGATGCACACGAAACAGGAGGAGAACCTATGGCAGTGTCACCCCATGGTGCCGAATACCCCACCGCCCGCCCACACACCGCAGGCAGCGCCCGTCTGCCCGTGCAAACCCTGGGGCGGTGAATATGGAATTCTGGCTACGGGTGGCGCTGACGCTGGCGGTGGCCTTCGCCGGCGGTTGGTTGGCCGGGCGGCTGAAACTGCCGGCGGCGGCCATGCTGGGCGGCATGTTCTTCGTGGCGGCGCTGAACGTCACCACGGGGTTGGCCGTGCTGCCCGCCAACACCCGCCCGGTGCTGCAGACGCTGGGCGGGATCATGCTGGGCTGGTCGCTGGATCGGGCCGAGGTGGCAAAGCTCAAAAACATGGCCGGGCCGGTGGCGCTGCTGGTGGCGGGCATGTTTGCGGTCACCATCACCCTGGGGCTGCTACTGCATCGCTTCGGCGGGCTGGACTTGGCCACGGCACTCTTTTCCTCCTGCCCCGGCGGGGTGGCGGACATTGCCCTCATCGCCGACGAGCTGGGGGCGGTGGCGGCCACCGTGTCGGTGCTGCAGCTCTTCCGGCTCATCGGGGTCTACCTCATCTACCCACCCATGCTGAAGCGCCTGCGCCGCCGACAGAGCGACGAGCCGCCCTGCGGCCCACAGATTGCCGCCCAGGGAAAAACGCCCCTGCATTGGGGCAACTTTGGCCTCACGGTGGCTGCCGGCACGGCGGGCGGGCTGGCGCTCCTGCTGCTGGGGGTACCCGCCGGCGGGCTGGTGGGTGGCGTGGTGGGGGCCGGCGTGTGGAACGGCGTCACCGGCCGTGGGGCCTTCCCACCCTGGCTCAAGCCCTGGGTGCAGGCCGCCGTGGGGGCACTCATCGGCGCACAGATGACCGCCGACAGCCTGCATGCAGTGGCCGGGCTGGCGGTGCCCATCGTGCTCATCACCGTGACGCTGCTGGTGTTCACCATGGGGCTGGGGCTGCTCATGCACAAGCTCTTCGGCATGGAGCTGACGACCGCGCTGCTGGCGACCACCCCCGGCGGCCTGCAGGAGATCTCCATGATGGCGGCCGACCTCGGCTGCAACGCCACCCAGGTGGTGACGCTCCACACGGTGCGCATGCTCTCGGTGGTGTGCCTGTTCCCCACCCTGTTGAAGGTGTTGTTGAGCCTTTTGTAGAATCTTGTACCCCACCGAAAGGAGAGGAACTATGACGATTTTGGAGCAACCCCATCCCATCCCCGTGGCGCGGGAGGTTGACCTGTGCGTGCTGGGTGGCAGCTGCACCGGCGTATTTGCCGCCGTGCGGGCCGCGCGGCTGGGTGCCACCGTCGCCCTTGTCGAGCGGCAGAACTGCTTTGGAGGCACGGCCACGGCGGGCCTTGTGAACATCTGGCACCGGCTGACCGGCATCGACCGCAAGGAGCAGGTCATCGCCGGGCTCACGGAGGAAGTGCTGCACCGCCTGAGCCAGGTGGGCGCGCTGGACACCGACGACCGGGAGGAGCAGAACGTCTACCGCTTCAACTCCGAGGAGCTGAAGATTGAGCTCGACCGGTTGGTGACGGAGAACAAAATCATTCCGTTCCTGCACACGTTCTACTGCGCGCCCCACCTGGTCGACGGCGTGCTCAAGGCCGTGTTTGTGGAGAACAAGAGCGGCCGGCAGGCCATCGCCGCGCGGTTCTTCATCGACGCCACCGGCGACGGTGACCTGGCCGCCCACCTGGGCATTGGGCAATACACCTACCCCACGGTGCAGCCGCCCACCCCCTGTTTCAAGATCGCCGGGGACCTCGAGGGTATCCCGGTGCAGGCACTGCTGCAGGAGCATGGGGCCGAGTTTGGCCTGCGGGAGGATTGGGGGTGGTCCACCTACATCCCGGGCATGCCGGGCGTCAGCTTCCGTGCCGACACCCACGTGTTCGACCTGGACTGCGCCGACGGTGACGGGCTGACCGCCGCTGAGATGGAAGGCCGCCGGCAGATGCGCGCGGTGATGGACACCCTGCGCCGCCACCACCCCAAGGGCCCGGCCCTGGGGCTGGCCGCCACCTGTTCCTCCCTTGGCATCCGGGAGACCCGCCATTTTGAGAGCGCCTTCCAGATCAAGAGCGACGACCTGCTCTATGGCCGTGCCTTTGACGACGCCATCGCCCACGGCACCTACCCGGTGGACATCCACCACAGCGACCGCCCCGGCGTGACGCTGCGTTACCTCGATGGGAGGGAGTTGCGGCACTTCAACCGCACCAAGCCATCCGAGACAGGCCGCTGGCGGCAGGACAATGGCTGGGCGGCCTACTACTCCCTGCCCTACCGGGCGCTGCTGCAGCCCGCCCATGGCAACTTTCTGGCCGTGGGGCGCATGGTCAACGCCGAGCTTGCCGCCTACGGCGCAGTGCGGGTGATGGTGAACCTGAACCAGCTGGGCGAGGCCGCCGGTGTGGCCGCCTGGCTTGCCCTGCATCACGGCACACCTGCTGCCCAGGTTGACCCCGCCGAGCTGCGGCGGGTGCTAAACGAGGGTGGCTCAGCGCTGCACTGAAGGAGGGCACCATGCCAACGGACATCCACAAGGACGTTGTACATTCCTCCTCCAAGTTTCAGCAGAGCCACGACATGCTGAGAAGAATGGCCGAGCGGGCACTGGGGAAACCCATCTCGGTGTTCTCCGCCGTGGAGCTGGGCGGCGGCATGAGCAACGCCGTCTACCGCATGGAAGCGGATGGAGTCAAGCTGGTTGCAAAGATCGCGCCCGATCCCAACGTGGTGCTGATGCGGCACGAGCGGGATGGCCTGCTGCACGAAGCGAATATACTGCAAACGTTTCAGGAGAAGCTCCACATCCCAGCGCCCAAGCTCCTCCATTTGGATGCGTCCTGCGAGCTCTGTCCCGCGCCGTATTTCATCATGAGCTTTGTGGAGGGCACGCACCTGCTGACGCTGAACCCGAAGCCCTCGCCCCAGGAGATTGCAGAGATCAAGCGGCAGGTGGGCGTCATCACCCGGGAAATCTGCTCCCTGCCGGCGCCGTGTTTCGGCATCCCACCGATGGCCGAAACCCACCGGGGCAACAACTGCGACTTTGTGCTGACCCTTTTCAAGCTGCTGCTGCAGGACGCCGCCGACCGAGGCTTGACGCTGCCCGGCATCAGCCCCGTCGAGTTGCTCACCCTCATTGAGGCCAACCGCGACGCGCTCAACGACGGCGTGGAGCCCCGCTACATCCACACCGACACCTGGGATGGCAACCTGATGATCCGCGACAACGAACTCGTTGGGCTCATCGATTTTGCCGCGGTGCTTTACGGCGACCCGCTGATGAGTCACGATTTCCACGACTTTGGCGACCTGCGACCGGAGTTCCTGGAAGGGTACGGCAAGTCAACCCTCACCCACAACGAACGGGTGCGGATCGCGATCTACAAGATCTGGCAACGGCTGGGCATGATTGTGGAGCGCGGCTTCCGCCACTACGACGACCCGAACCAGTATGCCTGGGTGTATGGCGAATTCACCAAGGCGCTGGAAGAAATGAAGACGCTCAATGCCATCCCGGTGGGCTGAACAGCACCCAATATCGCGCACGGCAAAGGCCCTTGGCGGTACGCCCAAGGGCCTTTTTTGCTTGGATGTGCCGGCAGCAAGCCCCCACCCCGCAAGGCCTGCCCTGGAACATGGAACTCCACCACGCAGCCGCCAGCCGGTTCATCCGGCGGCGGCACCACGCCGTCTGGATGCAGTGCTTACCTCTCCCGCCTCAGCGGCGTTGCCTCGTTGCAGCCTGCACGAGCCGGACAGCCGAAGGCCCCCTGGCGACATGTGCGTCAGGGGGCCACCGAATCATATGAACGAACATCTGGCTAGTCGCAATCGACGCAACGCGTCGGTTGCGACTAAATAGCGACCATTACCTTGCCCCCACACACCGGCAAGAACGCGCCGGTGATGAAGGAGGCCAGGTCGCTCGCCAGGAAGGCCACGGCGTTGGCGATCTCTTGGTCGGTGCCGCGGCGGGCCATGGGCACCTTGGCCTCATAGACCTCGCTGCGCTCGGTGCCGGTCTCCCGGTCGCGGTCGCTGATGGTCCAGCCCGGCGCTACCTGGTTGACGGTGACGCCGCTGGCGCCCACCTCCTTAGCCAGGGTGCGCAGCACGCCGTCCATGCCTCGCTTGCCGGCCACGTAGGCGCTTTGGGTGGGCAGGGCCTCGATGGAGCACTCGGTGTTGATGCCCACATAGCGGCCGTAGCCCCGCTTCGCCATGGCGGGCACGAAGGTCTGTGCCAGCAGCACGTTGTGCATCACGCAGGAGCGGAACTGGCTCTCGTAGTCAGCCGGATCCTGGTTGAGCACGGTTGTCCACTGGTACTGGGCCACGGCGTTGGCCACCACGATGTGGGGCCAGCCCAGCCCCTCAGCCACGGCGCGGCCCATGGCCGCCACCGACGCGGGGTCGCCCACATCGGCCTGCACAGCCAGCGCCCGCCGACCCATAGCCGTGAGTTCGGCGCAGAGTTCCTCGGCCTTGGCGCGGTTGCCGTGGTAGTGCACCGCCACGTCGGCCCCGCAGGCCGCCAGCGTCCGGGCCATCACCCGCCCCAGCTGCCCGGTGGCCCCGGTGACGAGCGCAATCTTTCCTGTCAAATCAATCTGCATAGCTTCCTCCTATTCTTTGGGTGCGGCGCACCGGGCGGCAAACGCCCCGCCGATGGGCTGGCGGGTGCCGTCGGGCAGCACCATCTCGCCAGCCAAGCCGCCGGGCAACTCGCCCGCGATGAAGAACATGCCGTCCTTCACCGACCAGGCCACCTTGACCGACCCGTGGGGGGTCGCCACCTGCCCGGCACAGTCGCCCAACCACAGGCAGCGGGGTTCAATGACGACGGACTGCCAGCCTGCCTCGGCCGAGCGGACGCCCAGGAAGTACCGCGGGAAGTCCCACAGCGCGAGGGCACCCCAGGCGTGGCACTCGCTGCGGGGCTGGTCGGGGATCTCAGGCACGGTGGTGCAGCCGAGGTCGAGAAGTTTCGTCCACTTGCCCCACAGCACCCGGGTGCGGTCGTACATCCCCGCCATTTCCAGCGCGCGGAAGAGGAAATAGAGCATGGTGAACGAGCACTGCTTGAGGGACGGGTCGTCAAGCGCGCGCTCCAGCACCCGCCGGGCACGCTCGCCCTGCGCCAAGCCCGCCAGCACGGCAAAGACCTGGGCGTGTTGGCTGAACTCGTTAAAGTCGGGGCCCTCGCGGTAGAGGCCCTCGGCCTCGTCCCAGGCGGTGCGCTCCACGGCGTCGGCCACGGCGCGGGCGCGGGCCTCGTATTCCTCCCCCAGGGCAGTGCGGCCCGTCAGGGCCATCACCCGCGCGCCGGAGCGCAACCCCAGGATGAGCAGTAGGTTTGCCAGCGTAGAAGGGCCAGCCCACACGGCATTGGGCACGCCGTTCTTCCAGTCCTCCACCCAGTCGAAGTAGGGCCAGTGCTCGGTGGAGTCAAAAAGGCCGGTGGCCCGGTTCACACGGCGGTCAAACCAATCGAGCACGGTGTCGACCGTGGTGCGGTAGCGCCCCAGCAGGGCCGCATCACCGGTCTGGGCGTGGTAATCCTCCAGCATGAAGATCCAGTGCAGCGCAAAGCCCGGAATGACCTGCGGCTTGCGGGAGGGGAAGCGCGACTGCAGGATTCCCTCCGGCAGCAAGGAACTGTGGAAGTCCTCGATGGTGCGGCGGGCCATGCGCGGGTCGGCCGAGAGGGCGTAGGTGAAGAGCATCTCAAGACGCGTGTCCTGGGTGTACTGCAGCTGCTCGTAGTAGGGGCAGTCCTCGTAGGTCTCGTGCATGCAGCGGGCCAGGGTGTTGGCGCTGATGTGGTGCAGGGCTGCCACCCACGGGTTGGCCTGGGAGACCACCTCGGTCACCCGCTCCAGCGGGTAGGCCGTGTCGAGGAAGTCAATGGCCTCCACGCGGCAGTCTTCGCCGGCGGCGGTCACCTCCACCCGCAGGAACCGGAAGGTGCGGAACCAGAACGTCTGGAACCGGTCGCCATGGCCGGAGGGCAAGAACTCGTCGTAGTAACCCTGAATGACCCCATGCTCCCAATCGTCCCGTTGGCCCTTGCCCTCGTCGGTGACGTAGCACTCGGCATAGGTGACATGGATGACCGCGCCGGCCCCGCCGCTGACCCGGAGGCGCAGGTAGCCGGTCACCAGCTCCCCGGCGTCAATCTCGGCCACGGCGGTCTGCCCGGCGGGCACCGCGCCATCGCCCAGCAGGGCAAAGCCATTCTCCCCCGGGCGGGCCGGGAACTGCCGCACGAAGGCGCGCTCCCTGGCATAGAGCAGCGGAATGGGCCGCTCCCGCAGGCAGAAGGGCGTCATCTCGCCGTAGGGGCTATCCTCATCCACAGCAAAGGCGTCAGCGGCGGCCGGCCAACCCTCGCCGGTGGCCAGGGGCCAGCCCGCGGGCAACTGTGAGCCGTCGATGCGCTGGTTGGAGCCCACGTACCACGTGGGCTGGTAGTAGAGCCACTGGTTGGAGCGGTCGGGCAGGGCCTGCCAGCCACCGGCGGCGGTGGAGAGATTCTCGCCCTCGCCGAGGTCCACCACCAGCAGCAGCGGGCCGGTGGGCTTGCTGAGCGCCGCGCTGGGGCCGCCGTCGGCACAACCAAGGTTGTCGCTCTCGGCGGTGGAGAAGTTGACGACCTGCAGGCACAGCACATTCTGACCCGCCACCAGGTGGTCGGTTAGGTCGATGCGGTCGTAGTGCTGGCGCCAGAAGTCGCCCTTGCAGGGGCCGTTGTGGAGATAGACACCGTTGACAAAGAGCGCGTACCGGGTGGACGCGGACAGCAGCAATTCCTTGCGCGTGCCGGGGGTGTGGGCAAAGACCCGCCGGAACCAGGCCGACGTGGTGTGCGGCGCGCCGCCGGGGGCCAGGGTGGCCAGCTCCGACGCAGGCAGACCGATCCATCGGCCGCCGGATAGAGGGTGTTGGGGCTTGGGCTGAGACATGGGACGCCTCCTCTTGGTTGGTACCAGTAGTATTGGACGGGCGGCGCGGTTTTCCTGCCGTAAACGGGCGTTGACAGCGGCGGGGCCGGCGGTTAAGATGGTGACGAAAGGGGTGGAAGGATGATTCGATAACCTGCAGGAGGACAACGGCAGGCTCGGCCAACGGTCGGGCCGGCGGCGCTGTCGGTGCGGGTTGCGAATCGCGGAACACCTCAGGCTGCCTTGGCAGCCGTGTGCTTGCTGTGTGCAATCCTTTTCCGGCAGCGGAGAAGGATTTTTGATTAGGAGGGCACAGCATGGCCATTTCACAACGGCAGTACACCGGCGAACCGGGCTTCACCGAAGACTTCCACCGGGTGCGGGCGTTCCTCGTCGACCTGGGCGAGCGCAACCCCGCGGCCCTGGGGTTCCACTGGGGCCGGTGGGAGTGGGGTTTCTCGCTCCCCTACCTGGACACCACCCAGCTCCACCGCATCGGCGTGTGGGAGGACGACGGGCGCATCGTGGCGCTGGCGACTTACGAACAGGGGCCGGGCTGGGCGTGGCTGCCCGTGGCGCCGGGGTATGGACACTTGAAACCGGCGATGCTCGACTACGCCCGAGAGCACCTGACCGACGACGAAGGCCGCGTGCGGGCGCTCCTGGCCGATGGCGACCTGGCCACCGAGCAGGCCGCCCGCGCACGGGGGTGGCACGCCACCGGGGACAAGGAGCAGCTGGCGCGCCTCGACATCACGCCGGAGGCCACCGCTTACACCCTGCCGGAAGGGTTCTCAGTGGTGAGCCTGCAGGAACGCTTTGATGCCGCGGCGCTGCACCGGGTGCTGTGGCGGGGCTTCAACCACCCCGGCGAGCCGCCGGAGGGCGAAGAGCACCTGCTCGAACGCCGCCGGTCCTTCGGCGGCCCTCACAAGAACAACAGCCTCGATATCGCGGTTGTCGCCCCCAACGGGGACTTCGTATCGGTGTGCGGCATGTGGTACGAGCCGGGCACCGCCGCCGCTCTGGTGGAGCCGGTCGCTACCGATCCCGATTATCGTAAGCTCGGCCTGGGCCGGGCCGCCGTGCTGGAAGGTGTGCGCCGTTGCGGGGCGCTAGGCGCACGTTTCGCCGTCGTGGGCTCCTCGCAGGAGTTCTACTACCGCCTGGGCTTCTACCCCGTCGTCAACGAGACATTCTGGGAGGCCCGCTGAAAGGAGACGCCATGAAGACGCTGCTGGTAAACGGCTCCCCCCGGCCCCACGGCAACACGGCAGAGTTACTGGAGCGGCTGGCCGAAGGCCTGCCCGGTGAAACCGTGCTGCTGCAGGCCTACGACCCGCGGTTTGGCCACTGCACGGACTGCCGCTGGTGCTGGCAGCACGAGGGCTGCGCCATTGACGACGGTTTTCAGGCCGTCTACCGGCTGCTCGACGAAGTGGACGCGGTGGTGCTGGGTTCTCCCCTGTACTTTTCCGAGGTCACCGGCGGGCTATTGAACTTCGGCAGCCGCCTGCAGACCTACTACGCCGCCAAATACAAACGGGACCAACCGGTGACCCTGAAACCCAAACGCGGCGGGCTCATCCTGGTGGGCGGCGGCGACAGCACCGACCTTACCAAGGCGCGCTCCACCGCCCGCACACTGCTCAAGCTGATGAACGCGCCGCTTGCGGGGGAGGCTGCCAGCCTGCACACCGACGACCTGCCCGCCCTGCAGGACGCCGGGGCTTTGGAGCAGCTGGCCGCGCTGGCACAGGCGCTACTGGGGGAGTGACGCAGAAACAAAAGTCGGTCGGGGATGCCCTCCTCGCCAGCTTTGTGTTTCCCACTGTCTCAGGCTGTGGGGAATGTGTGCACATTGTTCCGCCGCCCGCCCCTACTCCCGGCCACGCGCCGCACCGTGGAGGCCACCGACAGCAGCAGAATGCCCCCCAGGCACCCCGCCAGTGCCGGGCCACCCCAAACCGGACTGTCCCCAGTATCCCCCTGGCCCACGCCACCCCCGCCGATGACCCCGGGGTGCTGGGCCGCACTGTCAAATTCGGCACGCAGAGCGGCAGCCAACGCCGCCCAAGCCACACTGCCGTCGGCAACGGCTTCCTCGCTCATCAGCGTCGCCGCGCCATAGAGTGCCAGCGTTAACGCACTATCGGTGTGGACGATATAGTCTTCCATTAGCACATAGGCGAAAAGGGCGTGGGGATCCAGCGTACCCGCTCGATGAAGCGCCTGCCAAACGACCCGAGCGCCGTCGCACCCACCGATCATATTCAGATGGTACGCGCCATCCTCATAGTCCAGTTCCATCTCCCCCACCGGAGTGCCCCGCCAGCGGGCAAGCACCCGGTACTCTCCTTTGCTGCGGAAGGCGGCCACCAGACCTTCTACCCCGGGCGTGGGGTCGTTGCCCAAGGACACGGTGGGCAGCACCACAAAGGAATCAGCGTCCCGCACCATCTCCCAGGTCAGGTTTGGGTGCTCCTGGGGGGCATCCTGATCCAAGTCCCATGACAAGGCAGCGGCCTCCTCCGCCCACAGGCGCGCGGCGGCCTGCTCCGGCGACTCCCCAGTGCGGCCGTCCACGGCACGCTGGGCCACCTGCCACAGCGTGTGATAGGGTGCGAAGGCCGCACTTGACCGGGTTCCCCCTGCCACCGCCAGCACCGCCGCCAACAGCAAAATTGCCGCCCACCGCCGCATGGAACCGCCCCCGCTCCGCATACTCTTCTCTTGCATACTATATGAAATTGTCGATTGCAACAACAACTTTTGAGAACAACATTTATCCTGATAGAGCAGGCAACCTCATCATGGAGAAGATCGTTGCCCGGTCACCGAAAACCAGTGGCAAAAAGATGAATCCTTTGTCTCCGCCCGTTTCCTCTTGAGCTGTGGGCCAATCGGGCGGGGGCAACCCCAGCAGCTCAAAGAGCTCCGCCCGGCGATCCACCCCCTCGCCGGGGCCGTAGTCGTACCAGACGCAGGTGCCCAGGCCGATGATGTCGCAGTCGGCGGCGAAGGTCAATTCATAGGGGCCCCCCTGGGCAGTGGTGACGACCAAACCGCTGACCGTTGCCCCCACCTCCGGCGGGTTGCAGGTGTAGGCGGCACCGGCCAGCAGCGCTTCCAGCCGTTCCAGTTCCTGGGCATTGAGCTCCTTTGGCTCGCTGTTGCCCCACCTAAACCGGGCCCCGCGCAGGTCGGCAAGGTCTGCGTGCGGCACGCAGTCCCACTCGGTGCGCTCCCGTGCCAACGCCATGAGATACCGCCCCAGCGCCGTCTGCACCTCGGCCTCGGCCTTGCCGTTGTTGAGCAGCACCTCACCCCGCCCATTCATCAGCACGTCATACCCCTGCAGCATGGGGTCTACCGCGCCGTGGGCATCCTCATAGTGGTTCCAGCGAAGCCACAAGCCCGTGTGGAAAAACCGCTCGTCCCCACCGGCAGCCTCGGCTTCCTCCAGATTGACCCGCCGCCCCACGTCGGCCTGCAACGCGTCCATCCGGGCGATCTCCTGCCCGGTCAACTCGATGCCCGTCTCGCCGCCGTACCCCGCCACCGTCAGGGTGGCCATGGCTGGCACCGTCTGTTCCTTGGGGTCCAGCGGGCGAGCCGTCTGCCCACTGCCCCCCGGCGTGGAGTGGGGCAGGCGAAGCTTCCACTCCTCGGTGGCCACCGGCAGCCCTTCACCGGTGCTGGCCGGCGGCGAAACCACTGGCGCACCACAGCCGGCCAGCAACGCCGCCAGCGACACAACCAGGATCGTTTTCGTCACCCGCATCGTTCCCACCCCTCCATCCGATGCCTGTCAGACGGTTTTAGAGATCGTTTTGTTCCCATTCTTTCCATTGCCGCTCCTTCTCAACCGAGGACGATGCGTCCCCTGTCTCCACCAGCCTTGTGCGGCCCCACGGGGCGTGCTAAGATGGGGGCGTCACGGGCCGGGCTGCCCGGCCACACGCGTTGGGGAGGTACGTCATGAAGATCACGAAGCTCACGACCATGCTGGTTCCTGAGTACCCGCTGTCCGTCTTCCTGCGGGTGGACACCGACGAGGGCCTAAGCGGCCTGGGTGAATCGACCAACTGGCCGGCGGTGGTGGCCGGCGCGGTGCACGACTTCTGCGCGCCGGACGTGCTGGGCCGGGACGCCGGGGACCTCGAAGCCCTGTGGGAGCGGCTCTACCGCAAAATCAACCTGCAGGGCGTGGCCGGGGCTGAGATGCGCGCGCTGAGCGCCCTCGACATGGCCCTGTGGGACCTCTTAGGCCAGGCCTGTGGCAAGCCCGTGTGGGCGCTGCTGGGCGGCCGCGTGCGGGAGCGGGTGACCCTCTACAACACCTGCGGCACCCACAACGGGCGCATCACCGGCCGAGCGGACAATGAGTGGTTCCTCAACGATGCCGACACCTTGGCGCAGGACCTGCTGGCCAGCGGCATCCACGCCATGAAGATTTGGCCGCTGGACCCCTACGCCGCCCGCACCAATGGCCAGGCAGTCTCCGCCGACGACCTTCGGCAGGGCCTGGCGCCGCTCAAGAAAATCCGCGACGCCGTGGGTGACCAAATGGAGATCTGCCTGGAGTGCCACGGCCTGTGGAACCTGCCCAGCGCCATCCGCATCGCCCGGGCGTGTGAGGAGTACAACATCAAATGGCTGGAGGACCCCATGCTGGTGGACGACGTGGAGAACCTCCGCCGCCTGCGTGAGAAGATCGCCGTGCCGCTGCTGGCCAGTGAGCGGCTCTGCACCCGCATGCAGTACATCCCGCTCTTTCAGGCCGGGGCGGCAGACATTGCCATGATTGACTTGAGTTGGACCGGAGGCCTCACGGAAGGCCGCAAAGTGGCCGCCGCCGCCGACGCCTTCCGCGTGCCGGTGACGACCCACAACTGCGGCGGCCCGGTGCTCACCAAGGCCTGCGCCCACTTCAACCTCTCCACCCCCAACGCCATCGAGATGGAAACCGTGCGCGCCAGCTACCGATCGTTCCCGGAGATCACCGACTCGCCCTTCTTCATTGAGAACGGCAGCATTTACCCGGGCGACGCGCCGGGGTTGGGTCTTGCGCTGCATGATGATTTGGAGACGCGCCCGGGGGTGGTCAGCCGGATCTCCTCCCTATAACGCGGGCGAAGCAAGAGAGAACGAGCCAAAATGCAGGAATCTGCCTTCCAACTGGGGGGCAGATTCTTTTTGTCCGCTCCTCCGTGCCGTTCACAATGACAGTTGTCATTGTGTTATACTATCAATAGGAAACTCACTTCCCGAAAGGATTCGGAACCGTGATATATCAGAACATTGTGGATTCGGCACGCCAATATTGCATGGAACGCTCGAAGGAATTTGAACACAGGTACGAAACCAGTCGTGCCGGGATGGATTCTTGCAGATGTTTGGTGATGGATGAGCTTCTGTATTGGGTTGAGACGGCCGTCGACGCCGACTTTGGTGGGCCACCTTGCGAGTCTATACCATTTATTCTCCACACTCATCGTGATGCTGATGGTCATGGCAAACCGACCCGGTGGATTTTAGGGTTCCGCTCAGGTAGGATTCCACCGCCTCATCGGCACTGCCGCTTGCACCCACGATGACCTCTATGTTCTTTTCGTTGAAGATGTCGATGGCACCGCCGCCCATCCCGCCCGAGATGATGACATTGACGCCCTTGTCATGCAGGAAGTTTGGCAGGAACCCAGGCCGGTGACCGGGGTTGGCGATGGATTCGCTCCGCACGACCCGGATATTTTCCACGTGGTACAGGCGGAACCCCTCGCAATGCCCGAAATGCTCCGTCACCTGGGTTCCTTCACTCGCTACCGCTACGATCATTGACACTTCCTCCTTGTGTTCGATGTGTTCATCCAGTATTCGCGCCGCGCACGCGACGTACTCGGCACACGGTCGTTTTTGATAGTAGCCTGCCGTCCTTTTCTCAGGGGTTGGGGCGTCGTGCTCCACGGTCAGGCCCAGCAAGTCCCGGCAGATCAGCGAGTCGTTCTCGGCCTTGAAGCGTAGCGCCAATGCCTGTACCAGCCGGTAGTGCTCCGCCTTGGCCTCGTCGTCTTTCGGGTCCGCATACCCATAGAGCGTGCCAGCCGCCATCAGCATGCCGCTGACCGCCCCGCAGACCTCGCGAAGCCTGCCCATGCCGCCGCCGAAGGAAGAGGAGAGCTTGAGAGCGGTCTCGAAGTCCATGCCCGTTTCGTCGCAGAACGCGGCGAAGACCGACTGCGCGCAGTTGTAGCCCTGCCCAAACAGCTCCCTGGCCCTATCGCAATGGCGGCTCATTGTGGCTTGCCCCCGGCATCGGCTTCCAGCAAGTCTGCCACGTTGTCAAACCAAGCACCCTCATACAGCTCGATCATACCCTTGTCACAGGCTGTGGCGAGTTTCGGGTCAATCGGCAGCTTGGCCAGTTCTCTGGGGCAATACTCCTCCATGTCGTCCATGTGCCCTCTGCCGCAGCGTCGCCTGTGGCAGCCTCTGCCGCTGCAGCCGGGCCCCATGCCGTCGCAGAGCCTGTATTCCCCGCCTTCAATCCACAGCATTTTCCCATTCACCAGGGAATCGGCCAGCTTCTTTCTCGCCGCGTCGTAGATACCCTGTACGGTTGTGCGCGCGATGTTCATGTGTGCGGCACATTCCTCCTGGGTAAATCCCTCCAGGTCAATGAGCCGGATGGTCTCGTATTCGTCAACCATCATGTTGATGCTTTCCCCGTCATCCATCCCACCGAGGGGACCGAAGCGGTTTCGCTCGGGCAGGGAGCATACTTTTCTCCATTTTCTGGGTCTTGGCATTCTTTCCCCCATTGTCGCGGGGAACCACCGGAGCGTCCTCCGGTCATTCCCCGGCGCGTTACTCGTCGGTCAGTTGTTTGTCAATGAGTGCAATGCGCCGCTGCAGGAGTTCCTTCTGCTCCAGCAGCGCCTCTCTTTGGTTCAAGCTCTGCCAGCCGGCAGATGCCCTGCCAAAGCCACCCCGGAAGCCATTCCTGCGGCCAAGACCCAACCCGCAACCCCGTGCCACCGATTGGGAGCCGGCACATGGCCCCAGGCCTCTGCCTGTCATTGTTCCGAGCCCCTGTGGGCCGGCACCATCTCTACCGAGCAATCCGTTCACCTCCCTTGAGTTTGCGACATATGCCATCTACCCGCATAGTATACCCGTTACGGGCATATGTCAACAAAACCGAGGAAGATCGCTTTTCATAACGCTTACAACAATTGTACCACCGGCTAAGTCGGCGCTTTCCCCCTATAAGGGCATGATGGCAGCCTGCTTGAAGGCAATTATAGGTCTGCCAACCCACTCTGTCACAGGCTGCCCAAAGGGGCGGTCTTTTGCTGGCTCTTCCTCACAGACACCTCCGCAAACAGATTCATCTGTTCTTTCACACTCAGTTGCTCCGATAGTCCATCTTGCTGCAACTGGTTACGGATGCATTCCGCGATTAGCCTCTTGCTTCGTTTCAAAACAAAACCGGCTTAGGAAACCCTAAGTCGGTTTGTGTTTAAGCAATTTACGCTTGGCTTTTACGCCTTGGCGTCCACCTTGGCCATGTAGGCAATGAGGTCGACGACCTTGTTGGAATAGCCCCACTCGTTGTCGTACCAGCTCACGAGCTTGACGAAACGATCGTTGAGCATGATGCCGGCCTTGGCGTCAAAGATGGAGGTGCGGGGGTCGCTGATGAAGTCAGACGACACGACGTCTTCATCGGTGTAGCCGAGGATGCCCTTGAGTTCGCCTTCGCTGGCAGCCTTGATGGCGGCACAGATTTCCTCATAGGTGGTGGACTTGGCCAGACGAACCGTCAGGTCAACGACCGACACATCCAGCGTGGGAACGCGGAAGGACATACCGGTGAGCTTGCCCTTGAGGCTCGGGATGACCAGCGTCACGGCCTTGGCCGCGCCGGTGGAGCTGGGGATGATGTTACCGGAGGCCGCACGGCCGCCGCGCCAGTCCTTGGCCGAGGGGCCGTCCACGGTCTTCTGGGTCGCGGTGGTGGAGTGGACGGTCGTCATCAGGCCTTCCTCCACACCAAAGGTGTCGTTGATGACCTTGGTGAGCGGGGCCAGGCAGTTGGTGGTGCAGCTGGCGTTGGAGACGACCTTCATGTCGGGGGTGTAGTCCTTGTGGTTGACGCCCATAACGAAGGTGGGGGTCTCCTTGTCCTTGGCCGGGGCGGAGATGACAACCTTCTTCGCGCCGCCCTTCAGGTGCAGCTCAGCCTTGTCTTGGGCGGTGAAGACGCCGGTGGACTCGACGATATACTCCGCGCCGCAGTCCTTCCACGGGATTTCCGCCGGGTCCTTCACGGCGTAGAAAGCCACCGCGTTGCCGTCGACGACGAGCTTGTCGCCCACGACCTCGATGGTGCCCTTGTACTGGCCATGAATCGTGTCATAACGGAGCATATAGGCCATGTAATCCAAGGTCATGAAAGGATCGTTGATGCCCACAACCTGGACGTCCTTGTTGCCCATCGCCGCGCGGAAAACCAGACGGCCGATGCGCCCGAACCCGTTAATGCCTACCTTGACTGCCATGTGAAAGTCCTCCTATTCATATTGTAATCACTTGGATGATCTTCCTGTGCCATTATATAGCAGATGACGCCGGATGTAAAGCGTCCCGCCGGGACATTTTTCTCCCGGTCATTTGTTGCCGTCCGAGCTGGTCTTGACGGTACCCATCTCAATCTTGCCCTGAACGGGCGGGTAATAGTCCTCCGACACCAGTTCGCGCCGCGCTTCCTCGCCATTTGTCGTGAAGATGCGGTAGGTTTTGGTGCGTACGCCGTCCCGCTCACGAATGAGCACCTTGCGGTAGCTGACGGAGCGATGGTGGTTCTCCACCACGATGGCGTCGTCGGGCTCCAGGCGCTCCACCTCCTCGGCTGTCACCTCGATGGTGGCGGCGGGCGGCTTGCCATAGAGGGACGCGGTGACCGTGCCCTTTTTCGAGTTCACCTTGACGACCACATAAATGGGCATGTCGCTGTCGTTCTTCAGCCGCATATCCTTGCGGCCAAAGTCGACGGTGGCGTCCAGCCCCGCCGGCACATAGGACATGGGCCAGGTGTGGTGGTGGCGTTCCATCACCGCCATGCCGGCCATCAACGCCGCGTTGTAGAGCGTGGAGGACACCTGGCAGACCCCGCCGCCCGGCGCGTCCACCAGTTGGGAGTTGGAAATTGTCGGGGCCTCCACATAGCCGTTGGCACTGCTGCGCTCTCCGGTGGTGTCGTTGAAGGAGAAGGTGTCGCCGGGCTGCACCACCGTGCCGGTCACAGCCTCGCTGGCCAGCTCGATGTTGTGGTTGCGATCTTCGTCGTCGGTGAGGGACGTGGTATACGTCGCCACCAGCTCGGTCGATTGCTCCATCATTTCGCCGGTGATGGCTGCGGGCAGCGGGGTGCTGGCAAGCTCCACCGTGTCCAGCTTGGCACTGCGGATCTTCTCCTCCAGCGTCTGGAGCAGGGCGTCCTTGTCGATGGTCTTGCCATTGATCTCATTGGTGATGACAAAGATGTCCTTGGAGTCGGGCCGGAACTCGGTTTTGGCGTCCTGGGCCTGCACGCTGACCTGGGCGTAGATGGCGTCCACCTGGTCGCGCAGCTTGTCCTCGTTGAAGTCGATCTCAAAGGCGAAGCGGCGAGGTTCGGCCCGCAGTGCCAGCACGTCTTGCAGCCGCTGCATCACGCCCCCGGTGTGCCCCAGGGCAAAGGCGGCGTCCTCGGTGGTGACGACATTGTACCCGGCGTCGATGGCCGTGAGATCGATGGACCAGCTGTCCTCGTCGATGGCCACCGTCAGGGTCTTGGCACCAAAGCTCTCCTTGTCGCGGAACAATTCCCGCACTTCGGAGAGCGTCCGGCCGCCCACGTCGATGTCATTGATATACACATTGGGGGCGTAGGTGGTGTTTTGCATATCCACCAGGCCCGCGCCAAAGAACACCGTGCCGCACAGGGCGACAAGCAGCAGCAGAAAGAGCACGGAGAATAACTCCGCGCCACGGTTTGTCAGCTTTCTGTGCGTTTTGCCCATCGCTGCCATATAGCTTACTGAGCGCTGGTGACTAGGTCAAAGAGCGCGTTTGCCAACTTGGCCGCGTCGATGACCTCGGCGGTGATGGTGGTGCCGGCGGCCACAACGACGGTACCGTCCTCAGCCAGCACATCGGCAGCCACGGTCTTGCCCAGCAGGAACTCGCTCTGCGGGTCAACGGCGGGGGTAGCAGCCTTGGGCGCGTTGCCCACGATGACGGCAGCGGCGCTGATCGTCACGATGTCAGCGGCGTCCACCTCGGCCCCGTCGGCCAGAATGAGCTTGACGAGCGCGCCAGTGCTCTCCTCAATGGAGAAGTCTGCCACGGGGCTGACAACCTGACCCACGGCGTCCAGCACCGGCAGGCCCTTGATGTCCACCAGGGGGGCGAGGGCGGCGGCTACGCCGTCGGCAGCCACGATGTCATGGCTGTTGGCGATGGCGATGAGATCGCGGCCGATGGAGCGCACCTTGGCGAAGGGCAGCACCACGGGGGCCTGGTACCACGGGGTGCCGGACACGGTGAAGAAATCCACCCGGCGGGTCTGGGGGTTGACGGCCAGACGGCAAGGCTTGTCCAGCTTCTTGCCCTCCTCAATGGACAGGAGAGGCAGGGTCTTGATTTCGCTACACTTTCTCATGAGTCAATCCTCCTTGGTTGTTCGTCACCTATTGCAGCAGCCGCAAGGTCAGTGCCTCCAGCCGCTTTTTGGCAATCTCGTCGATGGGCAGCCGCCCCTTGATGGAACTGAGGTGGCGGAAGGCCTCGGCCTTGAGGTTGAGGTCGGCCAGCGCCTCCACGGTGGCGAGCTCGACCTCCAACAGGAAGGTGGGCTCCACCGGCAGGGCCGCGGCCTTCTTGAGCCAGGGCAGGGCCTGCATATGCTGCCCAGCGGTGATGAGCCCACGGGCCACGTCCAGGCATTCCTGGGCGTCCTCGCGCTGGCGGGTTGCCTCCCTGGCCTGCTGCTGGGCGGCCTGCTCGGCCTGCCGGGCGGTTTCCTCCCGCTCCTGGCGTTCCCGTTCGGCCATCTCCTCTTCCTCGCGCTGGCGCTTCAATTCCTCCAGCCGCTGGCGGCGCAGGCGCTCGGTCTCCTCGCGGAAGCGCTGCTCGTCCTTCAGGCGCTCCAACTCCTGCTGGCGCTGGCGGCGCTGCTCCTCCTGGCGGGCCTCCTCGGCCCGGCGGATCTCCTCCAGACGGCGCTGCTCGGCGCGGACGGCCTCCTCGCGGATTCGCCGCTCCTCCCGCTCCCGTTCGGCCATCTCCTGTGCCACCCGTTCGGCCCGCTGCCGCTCCCGCTCCAGCCGCTCGGCTTCCTCGCGGGCAGCGCGCTGGCGCTCCTCCTCGGCAAGGGCCTCGCGCTCGGCGCGCTCTTCGGCCTCCAGCCTCTGCTGGGCGGCTTGCAGCTCTTCCTCCGCCCGGCGGAGCTGCTCCTGCCGGCGGTCGTCGACCTCCTCGGCAACGGGCTGAGAGACGGAAGCGAACTCCTCAAGGGACAGTGGCTCCCCGGCGATGGGGGCCGTCTCCAGTAGCGCGGTGTCCGGCTCCTGGCGCGCACCTTGGCGGCGCTCCTTCTCCTCCAGCTTCCGCTTCCAGTCATCGGCCATGCCCCGCAGCCAATCGCGGCGCTCCTCGTCAGACTGGGGCTGGGCTTCCTCGGGCAGGGCCGTTTCATGGGCGTTTGCCATGGCATCCTCCGCTTCCGGCCCGGTCGGCCTGTCGGCAGTCAGGGGTTCGTCATCGGTGATGGGCTCCTCGTGTAGCTCGACGGTGAGTTCCTCAGCGGCGGCGGGTTCCTCCACAAGCGCGGGCACTTCGGCTTTGTCGGCCTGCTCAGGCTCCATCGCTGGCTCGACAATGGGCTCTTCGACTTCCCGATCCATCTCAGTCTCCATTGTCTGTTCAATAATGGATTCTGCGGCGACGGGTTCCTCCACAGGCATGGCTACCTCGGCCTCATCGAGCTGCTCGGGATCCATCGTCAACTCGATAGCGGGTTCTTCAGCGGCAGTGGGCTCTTCCACAAGTTCAAGCACTTCGACTTCATCAGCTTGCTCGCCCTCCATCGCCAGCCCAACAATGGGTTCTTCGGCAGGCTCTTCCACAACTGACGGTGCCCCGGCTTCGTCAGACTGCTCGGGCTCCATTGTCAGCTCGATAGTGGGTTCTTCAGCGACAGTGGGTTCTTCCACTGGCCCGACCACTTCGGCTTCGTCGGCCTGCTCGGCATCCATCGCCAGCTCAATTGCGGGTTCTTCAGCGGCGGCGGACTCTTCCACCGGTACGAACACTTCGGCTTCTTCAACCTGTTCGGGGCCCACGGGCAGTTTGGAAGTGGGCTCCTCGGCGGCGGGTTCCTCCGCAAGCGCGGCCGCTTCGGCTTCGGCAGCTTGCTCGGGCTCCATCGTCAGCTCAATTGCGGGTTCTTCGGCGGCGGGCACTTCGGCAAGTGCAGGCGTTTCGGCTTCGTCAGCCTGCTCGGGATCCATCGTCAGCTCAATAGCGGGTTCTTCAGCGGCAGTGGGCTCTTCCACAAGTTCAAGCACTTCGACTTCATCAGCTTGCTCGGCCTCCATCGCCAGCCCAACAATGGGTTCTTCGACGGCAGGCTCTTCCACAACTGACGGTGCCCCGGCTTCGTCAGCCTGCTCAAGCTCCATCGTTAGCTCGAAGGAGGGTTCGTCAGCCGTAGCAAGCTCTTCCAACGGTTCGAGCACTTCGGCTTCTTCGGCCTGCTCTGGCTCCATCGTCAGCTCGATCGCGGATTCCTCGACGGCAGTGGGTTCCTCCACCAGGACGAGCGCTTCGGCTTCTTCAACCTGTTCGGACTCCACGGGTAGCTCGGAAGCGGGCTCCTCCACCGGCGCGGGCTCTTCGGCTTCGTCGGCCTGCTCGGGCTCCGCAGGCAACTCAAAAGTGGATTCTTCGGTGGCAATGGGCTCCTCCGCCACAGCAGCGGACAGCGCCGGTATGGCAGTACTCTCCGCCGCCGCAAGCGCACGGCCGCCGGTTGTATTCATCAGCAGCAGCTCGTTGCTCTGGGCCACCTGCAGGGGCGAGGGTTTCGTCGTGAGCTTCGGCCTCTCCGTGCCCCGACTGCGCTGCACACCGCCGGCCAACCCGAAGGCCCCGGTGGCGCTGTGCAGCACCACCGTCACCACCGCAAGGCCCAGCATCAACACCAACGCACCAATGGCCAACCCCAACAGGGAATGGGCGACGTAACGCGTGAGAATATACAGGAACAACAAAAGAACGCCGCCGCCGGCGCCCCCCAACAGCACCACCAGGCGACGCACGTGAAATCTGGGCGACAGCGCCATCATCAAAGCAAAGGCCAACGCCAACAGAACCGCCGTAGCGGCCCTGAGCAGGGTGGCAACGTCCATCCACATCCGCCTATCTCGCAGCCACCCCCAGTCGGGAGCGACCATGGTATGTACACAAATTTTACTGTTTCCTGCCAACGGTGTCAATGATTAGTGCAATGGCACGAATTGTAGGTAATTTGCGAAAAAGGTGGGGAAAAGTGGCTGTTTTCCAGTATATACCAGATGTGGTGGGTGCAGAGGCCGCCGGGCGCAAGAGGGCAGACAATGCACCGGATTTGTTCTCAAAAGGAATAGAACGCGTCCCCTCACTAAGGGCAGTAAAATCTCGCCTCCCTGCCCAGCAGGCGCGAGGCGATTCATTCGCCTGCGGCTCCTCGTGCCCCATCGGAAACGCATGCCCTTCCCCGCCGCAGCGGCGTCACTTGCGGAAACCAACGCGCCCAACGCAAACGAACGCCCCTTGACGACAGGTGCGTCAAGGGGCGAAGCTTCACTAGGGACAGGCTCTCAAACTCGCGACTGTCGCGCAAGCGGCAGGCGCGACCGGTTACTTCGTGCCGAACAGCCGGTCGCCGGCGTCGCCCAAACCGGGCACGATGTACCCGTGCTCGTTGAGGTGGTCGTCCTGGGCGGCGGCGAAGATATCGACGTCCTGGTGGGCCGCCTGCACGTGGGCAATGCCCTCCGGCGCGGCGATGAGGCACATAAGCTTGATGTGCTGGCAGCCACGGCGCTTCAGGAATGTGATGGCCGCCGCAGCGCTGCCGCCGGTGGCCAGCATCGGGTCAACCACGATGATATCGCGCTCGGCGATGTCGGTGGGCAGCTTGCAGTAGTATTCCACCGGCTGCAGGGTCTCGGGGTCGCGGTACAGGCCCACGTGGCCCACGCGCGCCGCCGGCACCAGCTTCAGAATGCCGTCCACCATGCCCAGGCCCGCCCGCAGGATGGGCACCACGCCCAGCTTCTTGCCGTCGATGACCTTGGTCTTGGCCCGGCACACCGGCGTCTCAATCTCCACCTCGCGCAGGGGGAGGTCACGGGTCACCTCATAGGCCATGAGGGTGGCCACCTCGTCCAGCAGCTCGCGGAAGTCCTTGGGGCCGGTGCCCTTGTCGCGGATCAGGCTCAGCTTGTGCTGAATCAGCGGATGGTCCATGATTACCAGTTTGCCCATTGTGGTTCCCCCTTGGTTTTGCGGCATGCGGAAGCTCAGCCACCGGCCGCAGATTTTGTCTATTATATCCGATTGATGGGGTGATGGCAAGAAGTCGGCGCAGGTTTCTTTCCCGCCACCGCTCTTTCCCAGTCAACACAAAACCGCCCAACGCGTTGGCGGCGGACGGTTGCTTGCGCTTCGTTTGGTTCAGCCCTTTGCGGGCAGCAATGCCGCCAGGCGATCGAGCAGGGTTGAGGCCACCTCGGTCTTGGGCAGGGTGTCCAGCGCCTCAGCCCCGTCGGGGGTGACGAACGTCACCCGGTTGGTGGCGACGTCAAAACCCGCGCCGGGCTGGGTCACGTCGTTGGCCACGGCCAGGTCTGCTCCCTTGCGGGCCAGTTTAGCGGTGGCGTTGGCGATGACGTTCTCGGTCTCGGCGGCAAAGATGACCAGGCGCTGCCCGGCGGTCTTGCGCGCGCCCAGAGCGGCGGCGATGTCGGGTGTCTCCACCAGGGCAAGCGACAGCGGTTGGCCGTCGCGCTTCTTCATCTTCTGCGGGGCCACCTCCGCCGGGCGGTAGTCCGCCGGTGCGGCCGAAAGGATGGCGGCGTCGCAGCTCTCAAAGGCCGCCAGCGACGCGTCGTGCATCTGGGCGGTCGTCTCCACCGGCACCACCGTGGCCCCGGACGGGGGCGGCAGGTTGGTGGGGCCGGTCACCAGCGTCACCGCCGCCCCGCGGCGCACGGCCTCGGCGGCAATGGCATAGCCCATGCGGCCCGACGACCGGTTGGTGAGGAACCGCACCGGGTCCAGCGGTTCACGGGTAGGCCCGGCGGTGATGAGCAATCGGCGGCCCGCAAGCGGCCCGCCCTGGCCCAACAGCCGCAGCACGGCATCGCGGATCTCAATGGGTTCGGCCATGCGTCCGCTGCCTACGTCGCCGCAAGCCAGAAGGCCGCTGCCCGGGCCTACCATGTGCACGCCGCGGCTCCCCAGCGTCTCCAGGTTGGCCTGGGTAGCCGGGTGCAGATACATGTTGGTGTTCATGGCCGGGGCGACGAGCACCGGGGCCGTCGTCGCCAGCACCGTCGTCGTCAGCATGTCGTCGGCGATGCCGCCAGCGTATTTGGCCAGGAAATTGGCGGTGGCCGGGGCCACCACAAACACGTCGGCCCGCTTGGCCAACGCGATGTGCTCAATCTCCCAGGGCGCGTCCCGGCGGAAGGTATCGGTGACCGCCGGGTTGCTGCTCAGGCTCTCAAAAGTGAGGGGCATGATGAACTCACAGGCGCTTTGCGTCAGGATGACGTGCACATCCAAGCCGTCCTTTTTCAGGCGACTCACAAGCTCCGCCGCCTTGTAGGCTGCGATGCCGCCGGTAACACCCAGTACGACGCTCTTGCCCTTCATCTTACTTATAGTTGTCGACGGGGCGCTCATACCTGATTTTGCCTTCGTGAATCTCACGCACGGCGATGGTCACGGGCTTGTCTATGGTCACCTTGACCAGGCGCGGCGCGCCGTCCACCAGCTGGCGGGCACGCTTGGCCGTCTCCACCACCAGGGTGTAGCGGTTGTCGACCTTCTCCAGCAGTTCGTCCATCGGGGGATACATCATGTGGGGTTTACCTCCTCCAGTAAAGCTCTTCGCATGTCCTCGTTGCGGCTGACGCGACACCGTTCGGCCTCCATAATGGCCTTGATGCGACCGGCGGCCCGATCCACGTCGTCGTTGAGGACCAAATAATGATATTCATCCAGATAGCCCAGCTCTTCGTAGGCGCTGCGGAAGCGGCGCAGCAGGCTCTCCGGCGTTTCGCTGTTTCGTTTGACGATGCGGTCTTTAAGTTCCTTCATCGACGGGGGCACGACGAAGATGAACACCCCCTCGGGGAAGCGGCGCTTGACCTGCAGGGCGCCCTGCATCTCAATCTCCAGCAGCACGTCGCGGCCCTCGGCCATGCGGTCAAACACATAGCGCTTGGGCGTGCCGTAGCTGTTGCCGTAGACGTGGGCGTGCTCCAGCAGTTCGTCGTTCTCCATCATCCGCTGGAATTCCTCCGCCGGGCGGAAGAAGTAGTTGATGCCTTCCTGCTCCTGGTTGCGGGGCTGGCGGGTCGTCACCGACACCGACAGCGCGAGATCGGGCAGGTCAGCCAGCAGCTTTTTACAGACGGTGGACTTCCCGGCACCCGATGGGCCCGAGACCACCAGCAGCAGTCCTTTCTGCGGTGTCATCAGGTTCCCTCGTCCTCCTCCAGCTCCAACTTGTCGTCAGTCTCCAGGCGGTTGGCAACGGTCTCCGGCTGTACGGCAGACAGGATGACGTGATCGCTGTCCATGATGATGACCGCCCGGGTGCGCCGCCCGTAGGTGGCGTCGATCAATCGCCCGTCGTCCCGGGCATCCTGAATGATGCGCTTGATCGGGGCCGAATCGGGGCTGACGATCGCGATCATGCGGTTGGCCGAGACGATGTTGCCAAAGCCGATGTTGATGAAGCGGATGTCCATCGAATCCTCCGTCGCTTATTCTATATTCTGCACTTGTTCGCGGATCTTTTCAATCTCACCCTTCAGGGCGATGGCGGCGTTGATGATCGTCATATCTGCGGCCTTGGAGCAGATGGTGTTGATCTCGCGGTTCATCTCCTGCACGATGAAGTCGAGCTTGCGGCCGATGGCCCCACCACTTTTCATGGTGTCGCGGAAGTGGCGCACGTGGCTCTTGAAACGGACGATTTCCTCGTCGATGCTGGCGCGGTCGGCCATGTAGGCGACCTCGGTGGCCAGCCGGCCCTCGTCAGGCTGGGCATTCTCCATGAGTTCGGCAATGCGGGCACGGAGCTTCTCCCGATACTCCCCCACCACGAGCGGGGAGCGTTCCTCGATGACCTTCATCTCCCCCAGCATGCCATCGAGCTTGGCCATGAGGTCCTCCCGCAGGCGCTCACCCTCGGCCCGGCGCATGCGGCACATGCCCTCCAGCGCCTGGTCAGCGGCCTCCAGCAGGATCGCGAGCAGCAGTTCTTCGTCTTCCTCGGCACCCTCGGCGCTCACCACATCGGGCAGGCGCAGCACGCTTGAAAGCGTGAGGTCATCCCGAAGGCCAGTCTCCTGGTGGACGTGGCGCAGGGCCGACAGGTAGGCCGCCAGCAGCGGCTCATCCACGTTGACGGCGCGGCTGCCTTCGGCCTCATTCTGGTACTTGAGGTATACATCCACATGCCCGCGGGCAAGTTTCTCCTGCAGGCGGCGCTTGAGGGGTTCCTCCAGCGCACCCAGGGACTTGGGCAGGCGCATGCTGATATCCAGAAACCGGTGGTTGACGCCCTTCAATTCCAGCAGCATCAGGCGGCCTTCGCGGTCCACGGTTCCCCGGCCAAAGCCGGTCATGCTCATCACAGCCATACGAACCTCCCATGTTGCTCCCACTTTGAAATGTAAGTATACCACAATTATGTGGGTTGTAAAAGGGGTAGGGTGCGCCCCCAGGCGCGCCCAGCCGACCGAGCTTACAGTGCTTTGCCTCCGGCAAAGCACTCGCTGCCATTAGGCAGCGCCAAGCGAGGGCGGAAGAAAAGCCGGAACAACCACCACCATCTATACGAGCCGCCGACAAAGCACTCGTCGCGCAGCGACGCCAAGCCGGGCGCGCCTCCAGGCGCGCCCATCTACCGAGCTTACAGTGCTTTGCCTCCGGCAAAGCACTCGCTGCCGCAGGCAGCGCCAAGCGAGTACGGTTGAAAGGCTGGAACAACCACTGCCACCCATGCGGCCCCTCCGGCAAAGCACTCGCCCCTACACGGCACAAGCGATGTACGGAAAGAAGCCGGGACAACCACTGCCCCTGCCTTCTTTAGAAAAGTACTCGCCACTACTCCGGCCTGTTCACAGCCTTCGGTCGTTACTCGCCCATGCAGCCGGACGAGCACCCACCCGTTTCACAGCACGAGCGCTGACCGTGTGTACCCGACGCCTCACCGTTCCTACCCCACCCCTTCACCCGGCGACAGGGGCTCTCCCCTCCTCCTGGCCCCGTTCTGTTTGCCCTCTCACCACATATATGTATATAAGCATTCCCCCGTGCCGTAAGCACAATCCATTCCGCATGTTGGATGGCAACCACCCACACAACTGCACAACACCCCCTCGTTTAGGGGTGCTGAAGGGCCGTTCTGCGTGCATTCGACAGCACTCTCTCATTTTTCCAAGGAAAACTTTTACATAAGATTGGCCTAAGATTGGAAAAAGTATGACATAAGATTCGGGGTGAGTATTGTTAAAGGCGAAGATTTACACGAGGAGGACGTGACTGCGTCAATGGTTGCCGAACAGACCGTACGTTATCCCCGCAGCACCTACCGCATCACCGCCGGCGGTTCGCTGGAGCAGCCCGTCGCCCTTTCGGCGACCAACCTGCGAAGCCACGAAGGCCGTCCGTTCCGGTCCCTGTGGGAGCTGCTCGCTTGGATCGAGCGGGACATCGACGCCAACGGATACCCGCAGAAAATGTTCAAATACCGCACTTGGGGAAGGGGAGCCACGCCAATGCCTGAAAACGAGACCCTGGAAGTCAATCCAACGCCTGAGGCCGGCGAGACCGGCAGCACAACCTTCATCGTGCAGGTGCTCTGCCGCCAGAACGCCACCTGGCAGGGCACGATCCAGTGGGTTGACCGGCGACAGACCCTGACCTTCCGCAGTGAGTTTGAGATGCTGCGCCTGATGGACGAGGCCGTGCGGGCCAACGAAGCAAGCTTGGAGGCAACAACCCCCGCGTGGGTGAAATAGATCGTCTTTTCATAAACCGAACACAACACACGCACTGCACCCAAGACCACATGAGTAGGAGGAAACCCAATGAAAGCGACATTCCGTAAACTCATCGCCTTTGTCGCCGTATTCCTGACGGTGTTCAGCAACGGGTATACCGCGTTGTCCGCCACCGCCAACGCTTGCTGGGCGGAACTCAAGTTCGTCAAGCAGGATACGAACGGCAACGTTCTGAAGGACAATGATTTCAAGTTCACCGTGGAAAAGGCCAAGATCACAAACGATGGTTCCATCGTGATTATGCCTGCCGACGTCGTTAAGCTGAAGACCTCCGGTGACACGAAGATCACCGTGAACAAGCCCAATGACGCCCACACGGTGTTGATGAAGATCTACGAGTCCGCCGCTGACAGCGACTATAACATCGACTCGCAGACCTACTATTATTACATCACCACCACCGATTACCGGGCTGACATCAGCGACGGCACAAATTCCTACAAGTATCTGCCCGCTGACCAGACCGTCGCACTGACCTTCACGGACAGCAAAAAGATCAAGTATGGCACCGTTGAAGTGGGCAAAGAAATGCAAACCGGCTTCGCCGAGGACGGCGACAAATTCTCTTTCACGCTGGCCGGTGACGACTACAGCGCCACCCAGGAAGTCACCTGGGGCTCCAACAACAACAAGACAACCTTCACCAATGTTCCCTACGGCAGCTACACCCTGACGGAAAACCTGCCCGATGGCTCGGTTTACGAATACAAAACGACGGTGGCCAAGAGCGGCACCACCATCCAGAGCGGCAAGATCGAAGTCAACGGCGATGAGCACGTCACCGTGAAGAACGACCGCAAGCGTGGTGCCAGCCTGGTGGTCACCAAGACCATCGGTACCGGCTTCGCCCTGCCCAATGAGTCCTTCTCCTTCACCCTGACTGGCCCCAACGGCTACTCCGAAACCCACACCATCAACTGGGACGCCAGCGATAATGACAATAACAAGACAAAGTTCAACAACTTGTTCTACGGCAATTACACCCTGACCGAAAACCTGCCCGGCGGGTCGTCCTTCACCTATGGCGACCTGGTGGTGGCCGAAGGCACCGACCTCGACGCCAGCAAGATCGTCGTCAACGGCGACGAGGCGGTCACCGTAACCAACAACCGCAATCGTGGCAGCCTCGTCGTGAAGAAGAAGATGTGCCCCCTGAACGACAGCTATGCCAAGGACGGCGACACATTCACCTTCACGCTGACTGGCCCCAACGGCTACAGCCAGACAAAGAAGGTCACCTGGAGCAACGAAGACAGCAGCGCCAACGAGGTTAAGTTTGACGACCTGTTCTATGGCGACTACACCCTGACGGAGACCCTGCCCGATGGATCGGCGTTCATTTACGCTTCCACCATCGCTGGCAGCTCCACCACCATCACCGAGGGCAAGATTGCCGTCAACGGCAACGAGAAAGTCACCGTTGTCAACCAGCGCAAGGCTGGCAAGATCACCGTGACCAAAAAGCTGGTGACTGGCACGCCGGAATGGGGAACCAAGTTCACCTTCCAGCTGCTCAAGGATGGCAAGCCCTATCCGGACGCCTCCAGTTCGGTCAAGTCCTTCATGTGGAATGTTGTTTACTGGAACGGCGACTCCATGGCCATGAACGACGTGGTGTTCTTCAACATCCCCTATGATGACGATTACAGCATCAGGGAGATCAACATCCCCAGCAAGTACGTAAGCAGCGGCGCGTACTTCACCGCTGGCAGCAACACCCGCTACAGCGATGGAGAGATCACGGTCGACGGCAACGAATCCCTGACCTGTGTCAACTCCAAGCCAGGCAGCATCACGCTGACCAAGACCTTCTCCCTGGGCTACGACGCCTATCCCGTGAGCTTCCAGCTCTACAAGGGCGCGACAGCCATCGGCGACGCGAAGAGCATCACCGCCGCCGGGCAGAGTGTGACTTGGAACGATCTCTTCATGGCTGACGACTACAGCATCGTGGAGACCTCGGCGGACGGCAACTACGTGGTGACCTACGCCGCCGGCACCGGCACCACCATCACGGGTGGCAAGATCGTGGTGGACGGCGATGAGAACGTGGTGTGCGACAACGCCCGCAAGACCACCGGCAAGATCACCGTCAACAAGAGCTACACCGAAGGCTTTGCCCCTGCCAGCGCCACGCTGACCTTCCAACTGATGAAGGACGGCAGCGCCGTGGCCGGCCAGCTCCTGACGATGAACTACCCGACCGAGACCAGCGTGACCTTCACCGGCCTCACCTATGACGACAACTACTCGGTCGTTGAGGTGAACGCCGACGGTTCCTACACCCCGGTGTATGACCCGGCCACCGTGACCGTGGACAACACCACCCCCGAAGCCGCTATCGACGTGACCAACGAGCGCAAGCAGGGTTCGGTCACCGTGACCAAGAGCTACACCGAGGGCTATGCCCCCGAGGCCGCCACGCTGACCTTCCGCCTGATGAAGGGCAACTCCTTGGTGGAGGAAAAGGCCCTGAATTGGACCTCCTCCAACACCAGCGTGACCTTCACGGACATCTACTACGACACCGGCTACTCGGTGGTTGAGGTCAACCCCGACGGCTCCTACGCCCCGGTCATCGACCCCGTCACCTTTGACGTGAGCAGCGACACCGCGGTGCCGGTCTCCGTCACCAACGAGCGCAAGCAGGGATCCCTGACTGTGACCAAGACCTTCGTGGGCAGCGAACCGGCCAGCCCCACTCCCATCACCTTCGAGCTCTACCAGAACGGCTCTAAGATCGATGAGAAGTCGATCACCTGGCCCGCTGAGAAGACCGCGACCTTCACCGGCCTCTACTACGACGACAACTACTCGGTGGTTGAGATCATCGGCAGCGCGCTCTACGGCTACACGGTGAGCATCGCCGCCAACGAGGGCACCGACCTCAACGACGACGGCCTCATCACCGTGGACGGCGAGAGCGAGGGCGTGACGGTCACAAATACCGCCCGCACCGCCTCCATCGAGATCGCCAAGGCTCTGGAGGAAGGCTCCACCGCCCCGGAGGGCACGACCTTCCCCGTGACCGTGACCAACATCAATGACGCCACCGACACCCACACCGTGAACCTGCCCGTGGACGGCACGCCCCAGCCCATCGATGGGCTCACCTACGGCGCGACCTACGCGGTGACCGAAGACCTGAGCGGCACGCCTGGCTACGCCCTGGCGGGCATCACCCAGACCGGCGGCAGCCTGACCTTCGCCAATGGTCAGTTCACCGTAACCGACACCGACAACGAAGGCACCCTGAACCTGACGCTGACCGTCATCAACAGCCAGCTGGGCCAGGTCACCATCGTCAAGGATGTGCCCAATTACGACTACAACGAAGGCGACACCATCCCGACGTTCAAGTTCCGACTGCGCCTCGCCGCAGATGAGGGCGTTGCCGACCAGTACATCGACGTGCCAGCTGACGACCCGAACGGCGTGACCGTGAGCGGCCTGGCCTACGGGAGCTACACCCTGACTGAGGTTGGCCCCGACGAGCTGGAAGGCTACACTTACCCGGCCGGCTACACCTACGACGCCAACTCCTACGCCTTCACCATCGACGGCACGACCAAGAACGCCGGCACCTTCACCTTCCAGAACAGCGGCATCGGCTCGGTGGAGTTGCTGAAGCTCGACAGCCGCAGCACCGACGAGAACCTCATCCCCGTGCCCGGCACGACCTTCGGCCTCTTCGCGGTGGAGAGTGAGGAGCCCAACGTGCCCACCGTCGCCCGTGCGGAAGACACCGCCGCCCCGCTGATGACCGGCGTGACCGACGAAAACGGCCGTCTGACCTTCAGTGACCTGCCCATTGGCGACTACTACATCGCCGAGACGCAGCAGGCTGCCGGCTACAACATCTTCCCCGACGACAAGCGGTTCTTCTCCATCACCGCCCCCGGCCAGCTCGTCTCCCTGGTGGAGCAGCCCTTCATCAACGACCCCATCGGCCGCATCGAGGTCACCAAGACTGACGACGTGTTCGACAAGGCCATGGCTGACATCCAGATCGGCCTGTACGCCACCGAGGCGGCGGCCAACGCAGACACCGCCAACGACGGCACCGGCAGCCTGGAAGTGCTGACCACCGGCGCCAACGGTACCGCGGTGAGCGGCGACCTCATCCTGACCGGCGAGCAGACGACCTTCTACCTGAAGGAGCTGAGCGAACCGACCGGCTACGTCGCCAGCCACGCCGTTATCCCCGTGACGATCAACCTGGCCGACCGCCTGAACGAGGACGGCACCCTGATCCCGACGGCGGCTGCCATCACCAACACCCCGAAGGGCAACCTGCAGATCATCAAGGCGGATAGCCTGACCAACGCCCCCCTGACCGGCGCAGCCTTCAGCCTCTACACCGGCATGGACGGCACGACCCCCACGGGCCTCATCGCCTCGGCCACGACCGGTGCTGACGGCAAGGTGCTCTTCACTGACCTGGCCCCTGGCAGCTACTGGCTGGTGGAGGACACCGCCCCCGAAGGCTACATGGCCCTGGGCGCCCCCATCAACGTGACGGTGCAGCCCCAGGCGACCAGCGACACCGACCCCACCATCGTGGTGGACGACAAGGGCGTGTGGGTGAGCACGGCAACGATCCTCAACACCGCCAACCCGCCCGAGGGGCTGGAAACCGGTGACCTGCTGCTCATCAAGACCGACAGTCTGACCGGCGCGCGGCTGGCTGGTGCCATCTTCGCCCTGTACGACGCGGACATGAACCTGGTGGACGAGCAGAAGACCAACTCCAAGGGCCAGATCGTGTTCGAAGGGCTCGACCCCGACGCCAGCTACTGGCTGGTGGAGACCAAGGCCCCGAAGAACTACGAACTCAACGACACCCCGGTGCCGGTGAGCGTGAAGAGCGGCGACGTGACGACCGTCACCCTGCTCAACACCTACAACCCGCCGGAGGACATCCAGACCGGTATGATGGACTACAACCTGCTGATCCTGGGTGGCCTGGGGCTGCTGGGCGGCGTGCTGCTGGTGGTCTTCACCCGCAAGCGCAAGGCTCACAAGAGCAAGTAAGAAAGGTCCTCTCGATCTGACCGCTAACTGAGAACGCCCCGCCCGGCAGTTGCTGGGCGGGGCGTTTACGGTTGCCGCGTCCCTGCGCGCAGGGTAGCAACGCGGGCAGGGCGCGTGGTATACTATCGCCATCCTCTGCCATTGAAAGGGAATTCCATGAAAGAGTCAAAATCAGTCGCGGCCTATGTGGCGCCGGACTCCGGTGGAGTGGGCCAGTGGGCGCTGCGCTTTGTCAAGGGCATGGTCATCATCTCCGGCGCGGTGCTGCCGGGCATCAGCGGCGGCGTGCTGGCGGTGGTGCTGGGCATCTATGAGCCTCTCATGCGCGTGCTGGGCGATCTGCGGCGCAACCTCACCCGCCGCAACATCCTGTTCCTGCTGCCGGTGGCGCTGGGCATGGGCGTGGGGCTCCTGGTGTTCTCGGTTCTGCTCTCCGCCCTGCTGGAACGCTGGGGCGGCTATGTGCTGTGGTTCTTCATCGGCGGCATTGTGGGCACGCTGCCCTCCCTTTACAAAACCGCTGGCCAGCAGGGTCGCAAGAGCTGGCATTGGCTCGTCATGGTCGCCTTCGGCGTGGCCACGCTGGTGGGCCTGATGCTGCTGCAAAACGGCGGCGGCACCCAGTTGCCCACCGACTCGGCGGGTGTGTGGGGTTTTGCCGGGGCGCTCATGGGCCTGGGTACCGTCATCCCCGGTCTCAGCCCCTCCAACTTCATCCTGTTCCTGGGGTTGCTGGAGCCGCTGATGAACGGCATCAAAGACCTGCAGCCGGTGGTGCTGCTGCCCTTCTTCGCGGGCTATGTGCTCATCGTGCTGGCGCTGGCACGGCTCATGAACTTCCTCTTTGACCGCGCCCACGCCGTCATGTACCATGCCATCCTCGGTATCGTGCTGGGCTCCACCCTCGCCATCATTCCCGGTGGTTACCCGGCGGCGTTCATCTGCACCGGCGTGTTTCTGGCGGGGCTGGCGGCCTCGCTGTGGATGGCCGAGAACGAGCACCGCAAGGAATAACCGGCAACGCCCTCGGCTGATGTCAAGCCGTGGCAAGGGCCGGGTAAAGGGCCGAAACCTCCAGCGCACCGTAGTCGGTGCGCTGGTTTCTTTTCGTTCACCCCCAAGGGTGGATTGCCGACGCCTTGTCTGCGCCCCACTTGCGTTTTTTGCCATATGCTGGCATGATAATGCTACTCGTATCAGTACGTTCGAGGAGGCTGTGTATGTCTGATGACATGCCCTTTTCGTACCAGGAGTTCTTCCAACGGCAGATTGCGGAAATGACCGCCCGCTTTCAGCGGGAGAAGGACCTGGCACGGGATCGGTTTGTGCCGCCCTCGTGGGTCAAAGGGCACCCGGCCAGTGGCAATCTGCCGGCGCGACCCACCGACCCGTTGGCCGTCATCTACCGCGACGTGGGCCTGCTCTATGAAAAGGGACAGCTGGTGTACGGCATGCTGCTGCAGGCCAATGATGCCCTCTTCCACTTCTTCCCCCACATGGACGCACCGGGCAACGCGGTCTTCAGCACCGACGCCCATTACCGCTCCTACCCCAGCGAGCTCTTTCGCTTGGCGGAGGAACTCTACTCCTACAAGGGCATGGAGGACGTGCCGGAGGACCTGCGGCAGATTGTGGGCGCCATTACCGATGAGATCACCCGCCTGCTCAACGTTCCCCTGCCCGCCGACCGTTTCCAGGGGCGACGCATCTACCACACCACGCTCATGTTCCACCGACGCCACCTGCCCCACCGGCGGTTGACCGGCAGGGTGTTCCCGCTGCTGGTGGCACCGGAGTTGACCCCAGCCAGCGTCATGCTGCCCTGCCGCTACTGGACGCGGGAGTTCATTCGCCAGTGCTGGTAGGCCGGCAGGGCCGGCAGCCATTATCGCGCACGGGGCGCAGCGGCTCTCGCAATGGCGTTCCCGCGCCTTGGCGCAGCCGCATGCCGACTAGAGCCCGCAGGCCGGCAGGGCCGGCAGCCATCATCGCGCATGGGGCGCAGCGGCTCTCGCAATGGCGTTCCCGCGCCCTGGCGCAGCCGCTGCCGACTAGAGCCCGCAGGCCGGCGGGGCCGGCAGCCATCATCGCGCATGGGGCGCAGCGGCTCTCGCAATGGCGTTCCCGCGCCTTGGCACAGGCCAACAAACCAGAATCGGGCAGATGGCCCGCCAGAGTCAAACAACAGGTTCACAAACAGCCAAAAGGCCGTTCCATGGTCTGGAACGGCCCTTTGGCTGAAGTATTGTGAGAAGGAGAATGCTTTCCTGCGCTTGCCTGACGCAGTTGGCTATGTCAAAGGCCATGGAGAGCGGTACCCTTTCGCCCTCCCGCCTGTGCTTTCCGCGAGCCCGCCGGAGCGGGCATCGCGTTTTGGAGTAGGAGAGAATGAAGTTTTTGTCTTGCTTGCTTGTCTGAGGACAGTATATCGCCCGGGTGTGAAAAGATTGTGACGGCTTCTTGAAAAAATTGTAAAGGGATCCTGAAGGAAACCTGAAGATACCCGGCGCACCGGATGTGCGCCGAACCCGAGTAGCCGTGAGGGCATTGCAACGCAATGCCCTAGCCGCACGAGGCGGCGTAAGGCTGCGAGGGCAAGCACTGGATGTGCGCCGAACCCGAGCGCCCCAGACGCTTGGACGACGTCAGGCTGAGAGCCGTGTGAGGTTTGCACTGCAAACCCCTAGCCACACGCGCGGCTAAGGGCGCGAAGGCCAGCAGCCGCGCAGGCGGTTTACCCGCCCGCGGCACCACGCCGCAGGAACGCGGCACACACCCTCCCGCCGAAGCCCAGACGCCTTGGACGGCGTTAGGCTGGCGTGCCGTGATGGCGTTGCATTGCAACGCCATAGCCGCATGGCTGGTCGCGGCCATTTGCCGCTGCTCGCCCATGCATCCTGGGATGCGGCGTAAGGCATGCCAGCGACGTTCCCTTCGTCAAATGCCGGAACGAGCCAAACAGCCAAACGCCCCCTGACGACATGCGCGTCAGGGGGCGAACCATCAAATAGCACGAGCACTCCCCACTCGCGACCGTCGCGTCAGCGGCGGTCGCGAAAGGTCGCGCCAGCGGCCGCTATTCCCCGCTTTTGAGTGCCTCCACCATGTCGATGTGGCGCAGGCGGCCCAGGGCCATCAGGTTCACAATCCAGGTGAAGACCATCGTCATGGCCACGCTGATAACATAGCTGCGCGGCAGAATCTGCTGGACGTAGACCATGATGTCCACCTCGGCCGCCTGCAGCACAATGGCGTGCAGCGGCAGGGCCAGCACGCACCCCGCCAGTGCCCCGAGGAACGTGAGGGCATAGCTCTCGCGGAACACGTAGGCCCCCACCTCGCGGTCAAAGAACCCCAACACCTTAATCGTCGCCAGCTCCCTGTAGCGCTCGCTGATGTTGATGGACGTGAGAGTGTAGAGCACCACGAAGGCCAGCACCGCCGCCGCCCCCACGATGACGACGATGATAAGGTCGATGGTCTTGAGAATGTCGTGCATGCTGCGCACGCTGTCAGCCGTCAGGTGTACGCCGGAGACGTGCTCCACCTCCAGGCGCTTGGCCGAGAGCGCCGTCTGCTCGTCGTCGGTCAGCGCCTGCCCGAAGCGGCCCAGGAACTGGTTGTCATAGGCAGCCTCCCCGAAGGCCTTGGCGTAGGCCTCCGGCGACAGAAACGCGTAGTGCATGAGGTAATTCTCTGCGATGGCGACAACCTGAATCCCGGCGCTGTCCCGCTCCCCCTCGGAGAGCGTCACCGTGTCGCCCACCTGGAGATCCATGAGATCGGCCAGCTTCTGGGTCACCACCACGCCGTCCCCCAGGGCGATGTCCTCCCCGCCATCGGCCTGCCGCAGGTGGATGTAACCGGGCAGGGCCGCCGCGTCCTGTGGCACGATGAGGGTGCAGGCCTTGGTCGCGCCGCCCTCGTTGAGATCAACGGTCTCCCAATGCACGGGCAGAGTGCTGGCCACCCCGGCATCGGCGATGCCCTGCGCCACCGTGGCGCGCTCGTCGGCAGTCAGTTCGTCAGGCATGGCCACGTTGAGGTCGTAGGTGAGAATCTCGCCAAACTGACGATCGGACACCTGGGTGCCGATGGAGTCCTTGAGCCCGAAGCCCACCAGCAGCAGCGCCGTGCAGCAGGCCACGCCCACCACCGTCATGTAAAACCGCCCGCGGTAGCGCAGCAGGTTGCGGATGGCGACCTTCTGGCTGAAGCGCAACCGTCGCCACAGGGGGCCGATCTGCTCCAGGAACACCCGTCGGCCAGCCTTGGGCGTGCGAGGCCGCAACAGCGTCGCCGGGGTGCTCAGTAGCTCCTGCCAGCAGGTATAGAGAGTGGCCACCAGCGTGACGCCCACCGCCACGCCCACCGACAGCGCCGCGTAGTCGGCGTGGAAGGGCGTCAGGGGGCCGGGCAGGGTGTAGAGAATCTGGTAGGAGTGGATGATGACGTAGGGCAGGAGGGTAAAGCCTGTGGCCAACCCCAGCGCGCCGCCCAACAGCCCCGCCGAAAGGGCATACACCACATACTGGAAGGCAATGGCCCCGCCGCCGTAACCCATGGCCTTGAGCATGCCGATCTGCCCGCGATGCTTGTCCACCATGCGGGTCATGGTGGTGAGGCACACCAGCGCCGCCACCAGGAAGAAGAACACCGGGAACACCCGCGCCAGGCCGTTCAGGCGGTCAATGGCCCCATCGTAGTCGGCATACCCGGCGTTGTCGGCGCGGGCTGAGACGATCCACTTGGGCTCGGGCAGGTCGGCGATGTCCTGCCGGGCGTCGGCGATCTTCCCCGCCGCGTCAGCCAGCTTCTCGTCGGCCTCGGCCCTGGCGTCGCTCAGCTCCACCTTGGCATCGGCCAGCTCCTGCTCACCATCGTCGATCTTTTTCTGGGCCTTGGCAAACTCCTTGTCCGCCTTGGCGCGGGCGTCGGCCAGTTCCTCCTTGCCCTTGTGCAGCTGATAAGCGGCGCTGTCCAGCTTTTTCTTGGCCGCGTCCAGCTGGGCCTTGGCGTCGGCCAGAGCCTTCTTCTGGGCTGCCAGCTGGTTCTGGGCATCCTCTACCCCGGCCTGCGCCTGGGCGATGCCGGCGGTCAGCTGGGCGATCTGCGCTTGCAGGGTGGCAATCTGCTCGTCGGTCAGCACGCCAGCGGCCGTGCCATGCTCCAGCTGCTGCTGCAACAGGGCCAACTGCTCCTGCATGGCTGCGATCTGCGCCAGTGCCGCGTCGATCTGCTGCTGGGCCTCGGCAAACTGGGGCTCGGCCTCGGCCACGGCCTCCTCGTAGGCCTTGCGATTCTTGTTGTATTCCTTCCGCCCGGAGGAGAGCTGCCGCGCCCCAGAGTCTAGCTTGTCCTGGGCTTCGTCAAACTTCTTGTCAGCCTTCTTCCGCTCGTTGGCCAGCTCCTGTTTGCCGTCGTCCAGCTCCTGCTGGGCGTCGTCAATCTTCCCCTGGGCGTCGTCGATTTTCTGCTGGGCCTCGGCCTTGGCGTCGTCGTACTCGGCCTGCTTCTCGTCCAGGGTGTCGTTGGCCTCGTCGCGGATCTCCTGCCCCCGGGCGACGGCGCGTGTGTCTGCCAGGTTGGTCAAGGGCGCTTCCATGCGGTCGCTGAGCGCCTGGTACTCGGTGCCGAAAGCATCCAGCCCCGCCGAGCCGTCGTAGGTCAGCACAAGCTGGGTATAGTAGTCGGTCTTGAAGCAATCCTCCCACACCCACACAATGCCCGACACCGTGCCGTTGCCCACCCGGCTGGAGTCACGGTCCCACGTGAGGTAGTCCGGCGTGCTGGCGATGCCCACCACCGTGTAGTTGAGCTTGGTCAGGCTCTCAGTCAGCGGGTCGTCGGTGCCACTGCCCACGATGACCGTTTCGCCAATCTGGATCTGCGCGCCGTTCTTGCGGTAGTCCACCACGCACTCGTTCTCGGCCTGAGGGAGCCGCCCCGCGCGCAGCCACAGGCTGTTGATGGCCCCCTCGGTGGGCAGGGCCGTCACCCGCAGCACCTTCTGCTCGTCGTTGTCGCGCAGGGCGTCCACCCAGCGGATGGCACGCACCTCCTGCACCCCATCGAGCGCACGCACGGTGTCCACGTCGCGGTCGTTGAAGCCTACGGTGGAGAGAATGCTGGCATCCTGAAAATGGTTGTTCTCAAAATAGGAGTTGGCCATGGTGGCCATGTCGGGGCCGGTGGCCTTGAGGCCGGAAAGGAACGCCACACCCAGCGCCACAATGGCCACCAGTGCCACGTAGCGGTTCCAGGTGCGCTTGATCTGCCGGAAGGAAGATTTGAGGATCGATTTCATCGGGTCACCACGCAATCTCCTGCACGGGCATGGGGTGGGCATTCGTCTCTATCGACTCCACCCGGCCGTTCTTGATGCGGATGAGGCGGTCGCCCATGGGGGCGATGGCCAGGTTGTGGGTGATGAGCACCACCGTCATGCCGGTGCTGCGGCAGGTGTCCTGCAACAGTTTCAGGATGGCGCGGCCAGTGTTGTAGTCGAGCGCCCCGGTGGGCTCGTCGCACAGCAACAGCTTTGGGTTCTTGGCCAGCGCCCGGGCGATGGCCACGCGCTGCTGCTCCCCGCCAGAGAGCTGGCCCGGGAAGTTATCCACCCGGTGGGCCAGGCCCACCTGCTCCAACACCTGATGGGGCGGGAAGGGCTCCTTGCAGATCTCCACCGCCAGCTCCACGTTCTCCAGCGCCGTCAGGTTCTCCACCAGGTTGTAAAACTGAAAGACGAAGCCGATGTCCTCCCGCCGGTAGGCGGTCAGTTCCTTCTGGCTGAAGCGATCTACACGCGCGCCATCCACCACGATCTCCCCGGCGGTGGCGGTGTCCATGCCGCCCAGAATGTTGAGCACGGTGCTTTTGCCGGCCCCGCTGGGCCCGGCGACAATGGCGAACTCGCCCCTCTCAATGGTAAAATCCACGCCGGCCAGCGCGTCGATGGTCACCTCGCCCATGTGGTACTGCTTGGTGACGCCGGCGAAGGAAATGAAAGACTGTGACATGGTTTCCCCCACGATGCGGCATGGTACTGATTGCCGCATGGTATCTGCTTATTAGTATACCCTGACCCAGGCCCCCATACCAGCGCCGTGGGATAAAGGTTTCCTAAGAAATGGGGGGGCAATTGTAACAAATGTGTGAAGGGCGAGTGTCACGGATAAGCGCCCCTCTCCCCAACCCCTCCCCACACCTTGGGAAGGGGAGAGTCGAGTGGGACAGTCGCAAAGTACAGGACGGCGAATTCAGTACGGAAAGAAATGGAAGAATGCCACGCGGGCTAAAACGCCTGCGCAGAAATCAAAGACAAGAGCCGAGCGCCGGTTCATCCGGCGGGAGGAAAACAAGACCCAGCGCTGATACGGGTGGACTCCTCCCCCGGCGTACTTTCCGGTCAACCCGCATGAGTACACGATCTGATATCGCCCGGCGACATGTGCGGCGGGCGATTCGCAGAAACAGAAACAAGCCCTCTAAATCGCGGACGTCCCCGCTGCCGCGGCGTGCGCGAAGGCACAAGCCCTGCACCCTCACCCCCGCCAAACCCA
>JAEWRW010000002.1 GCA_023398815.1 Bacillota bacterium | reverse complement strand
GTTGGATGATTGCCGTTTCAAACGTGAGTGTTCGCAGCTTGGGTACTTTCAACGTCACCTCGCCTGCCTTGGTCAGCAGCTTCCGGCTGTAGCTGCCTGCACGGGTGTCCACACGCTCCTCGTTGCGTTCATATCTCCTGGCGTTCGTCAGTCGGTCAGCTTCCTGATCCAGCAGCTCGTTGAGCGTCTTCTCCACACTGTCCCGGACCAGTTCGCCCAATTCTTGCTTTATGACCGCCTCATTCAGTTGTATAATCTTCTCGGACATGGCTTTCTCCTTTGCTCGGTTCGATGTTTTGTGTGGTAACTTACATTCTACCAAGCGAGTTCAGCCATGTCCTTCCTTTTCTGGCTGATTTTTCAATTGTGCGAAAAATAGCTTACCTTATCCTCCGGGATGCTCACCAACGAATTGCTGGCGGTTCCATTGGCCGCTATGCCATGAAAGCATGGAACACAAACAGGAGGGAGTTTTGTATTATCATACAGCCAAGTTTGGGTATGAGGATGATGTTGACGCTGATTATTGGGGCTTAAAGCGTGCCATCACTCATCAGTTCCCATTAGTGGATTTGAATGCGGATAATGTAAAAGAAAAGATATTTGGTGGGTTTGAGAAGTTGAAGCAATTGACGTGATCATATTGTTAGGTTATCACGCAGCCGTTTCTCATTGCCCTGGGAGTTCGAATCCCATCAGAATGTCTTTTGAGGCTCCGCGCATCTACGGAAATGCATTTTTCGGAAAACTTGGTCAGAGTGCCAAAAAAGCCCGTAATTACGGGCTTTTTTAGCTGTGCATCTTTTTCGTCAACACATTATGGCGGAGAGAGTGGGATTTGAACCCACGGTAGAGTTTCCCCTACACATGATTTCCAGTCATGCTCCTTCGACCACTCAGACATCTCTCCATGATACGTCCGCAATGAACCGTAGCGGAGTTAGTATACACGATTCGCGGGGCTGACGCAAGCGTTCTTTGGGCGTAATAAACGATGAAGGCAACGTCATGCAGGGATTGGCTTTAAGGACAAGGAACTCACGCTCCCAATCCGCTTGGCCCATTGCAGTACTGACGGAAGGAGCCCTTGTGACAGAATCTGCAGCGCGGCTTTCTGCCCTCCCGTGGGGCTGCCGAGCTGCTCTTGCACGAAGCCATATAGGTCGGTTTGGGTTGGCCTACACCGACGTCGCACAGCAGTTTCGCCGTGATGGATAAGTGGTAAACTGCGGATTGTTTCCCGTCGTCGGCAAGAAGGTGACAACCAACCGTCATCCAGTTTACTCGCTATTCTGTGTTCACTTACCCCATGCATCAGGGTTGGACACCGGATACAAATAGCCCTGCGGGAAACACTAATTCCAATTTGGGAGGTGTTTCCACCATGATAGCGCGCAAATCCGTCATCACGTTCGGCATGGTAGCCATCCCCATCGCGATGTATGTGGCCACCCAGGACAACGACATTCACTTCAACCAGCTGCACAAGGAGGACAACAGCCGCATCCGCTACCGGAAGGCCTGTGCCCACTGCGGCAAGGAGATCGGAACGGGCGACATTGTCAAGGGTTTCGAGTACGACGACGACAAGTACGTCGTTGTGACCGAGGAGGAGATCGAGAAGATCAAGACGGAAAAGGAAAAGTCCATCCAGATTTTGCACTTTGCCCAGTTGAACCAAATCTCCCCCGTCTACTACGAAAAGACCTACCAGGCAGTGCCAGAAGCCGGGGGCGAAAAGGCCTTCGAGCTGCTGCGCGCCGCGCTGATGGCCGAGCAGAAGATTGCCATTGGCAAGGCGGTACTGGGCACCAAGGACACGCTAATGGCGATCATCCCCCGGGAGGACGGCATCCTTATTTCCACGATGTTTTACGCAGACGACATTCGTGAGCTTCCCAAACAGTATTCAAAACCCGAGGTCTCCGACCAGGAGCTGAACATGGCGAAGGTACTGATCAATTCGATGGACACGCCCTTTGACCCTGCGAAGTATCAGGACGAATACCAGTTGAAGCTCCGCGCGCTGATCGAGACCAAGATCGCCGGCCGTGAGGTCGTGGCACCACAGGACGAAGGCCCGGGCAAGGTCATTGACCTCATGGAGGCCCTGAAGGCCAGCATTGAAAAAGCAAAAAAAGAGCCCGCGTAAGCATGACGGCAAATCTGGAACGGTACAAGCAAAAAAGGAATTTCGGCCGGACGCTGGAGCCCGAAGGGACCGCCGAGAGCGCCGGGGGAGCCCTTCGCTTTGTGGTGCAGCACCACATGGCCCGCAGGGATCACTACGACTTCCGCCTGGAATGGGGCGGCGCGCTGCTGAGCTGGGCCATACCCAAAGGGCCGTCCTTTGACACCGGGGACAAAAGGCTGGCCGTGCGGGTAGAGGACCATCCGCTGGACTACCGTCATTTTGAGGGAAGCATCCCACAGGGGGAGTATGGCGGCGGCACTGTGCTGCTGTGGGACGAGGGCACCTGGGAGCCCAACGGCAGCGTGGAAGCCGGGCTGGAGAACGGTGCGCTGAAATTTGTGCTCGACGGGCGAAGGCTCAAGGGCAAATGGGCGCTGGTGCGGCTGAAGGGCAAGGAGGGCGAGACGAAGGAAAACTGGTTGTTGCTCAAAGAGAAGGATGAGTATGCCAAGGAGGGCGACGGCATTTCCGGGTTTGGCACCAGCATCCGCACTGGGCGCACGATGGAGGAAATCGAGGCAGGTAAGGACGAGACCTTCACGCGTAATCCTTTTGCCAGCGCCGAGGTGCAGCTTGCCAAACTGGTGAAGGCACCGCCCCAAGGCGATGACTGGCTCTACGAGATGAAGTACGATGGCTACCGCATCCTCGCCTATGTGGAGGGCAACCGCGCCCGGCTTCTCACCCGCAACGGCAACGATTACACCCAGCGGTTCCCGGCCGTCGCCAGTTCCCTGTTGGACTTGGCCGCTGGCAGGGCGATGGTGCTCGATGGTGAGATGGCCGTCGTCAATTCCAATGGCAGGACGGACTTCCAATCGTTGCAGAGCTACCTGAAACACCCCCAAGGCCAGCGCCTGACCTACCTCGTGTTTGACCTTCTGGCGCTGGATGGCGCAGACCTGCGCGCACAGCCCTTGACCGAGCGCAAGGAGGCACTGGAAGCCTTGCTGCAGAGCGCTTCTGCCAACCTCCACTACAGCCAGCATGTGCGGGGGAGTGGGGTGGAGAGCTTCAGCGCTGCTTGTGCACTGGGCATGGAGGGCATTGTAGGCAAGCGGGCCGATTCCCCCTACAGCGGCACCAGAAACGGCGACTGGATCAAGCTCAAATGCGCCAAACGGCAGGAATTTGTCATCGGCGGCTATACGCGAACGGACAAGAAAACGGATGGCATCAGCGCGTTGCTCCTCGGCGTGTATGAAGGGGACCAGCTCGTCTACGTCGGCCGCGCTGGCACCGGCCTGAGCGAGGTGGATCAGGAAGACCTCATGGGAAGATTTGAGGACCTCACCAGAGCCGAGTCGCCTTTTTCGCCTCCGCCAAAGCCCCGGGCCAATGAGCAGGTCACTTGGTTGCAGCCTCGGCTGGTGGCAGAAGTCCAGTTCGCCGAATGGACCCAGGACAATCTGCTGCGGCAGGCCAGCTACAAGGGCCTGCGAGCCGACAAGAACCCGGTGGACATCCGGTGGGAAAAGCCGCAGGACGACCCACCGCCCGAGGAAGGGGAGACACCCATGGAAACAAATGCCAGCGGCCTTGTCATCGAGGGCGTCAGGATCACCAACCCGGACAAGGTGATCTTTGACAACCCCACCGTCACCAAGGCCGACATCATCCGCTATTACGCCGCGGTGTCGCAGCGTATGCTGCCCTATGTGAGCCGCCGCATCCTCAGCATCGTGCGCTGCCCCAAAGGAGTCACCCAAACCTGCTTCTACAAGAAGCACCCGGGGCCTGGCAGCAAGGGAATCGTCACCGTGCCGATCCCCAACAGCGAGGGGGAAACGGAGGAATACTTCTACATCGAGAACGTCGCCGGGCTTGTTTCGGAGGCCCAGATGGGCACGTTGGAGTTCCATACCTGGGGCAGCCGCGTGGACGATTTGGAGCGGCCCGACATCATGGTGTTTGACCTGGACCCCGATGAAGGCATGGAGCTTGACACCGTGCGCCAGGGCGTCCGCGACATCAAAGGAATCCTGGCGGAGCTTTCGCTCCATGCATATCTCAAAACCAGCGGGGGCAAGGGGTACCATGTGGTTGTGCCTCTTCAGCCTGCCCTGTCGTGGGATGAGTTCCACGATTTTGCCCGGCGCGTGGCCGAGGTGATGGAGATGAAGTGGCCGGATCGCTACACCAGCAACGTGCGAAAAGCAAAGCGCACCAACAAGATCTTCATTGACTGGATGCGCAATGGACGCGGGGCCACCAGCATCGCTCCCTATTCCATCCGCGCGCGGCAGGGGGCCTGGGTATCCATGCCCATCACATGGGAGGAGCTGGACACGGTGGCACCCAACGGCATCGGCATGGCCGACGCACTGGCAAGGATCGACCGTGACCCATGGGCCGGCTTTTTTGGGCATCGGCAGCTTCTGCGGTAAGTACACATCGCCACATGCGGAATGGCCTCCCTTTGCATTAACCGCCTTTGAGTGCGTTGCTTAAATAACGGTCTTTTTCATGCTATAATCGAAATGGGAACTGTTCCCATGCTCAAAAACACCATGTTTGGGGAGAGCGGATATGAAAAGAATCAGCATCGTGCTGTCGGTTGTGCTTTTGCTCGGAAGCCTGGCGGGCTGTGCCGCAGCCCCCATGACCTTTTCGGCCCAGGATGTTGCTTTTGTGGAGGATGGGCCGGCGTCCGATCCGTACCTCCCCGGGCGGCTGGCGTATACTCCTCAGCCGGAGAGGGCCCAACGCATCACCTACACCGGGGAAGCTGCGTCGCTGACCGTTGCCGACGCGGACGGCGGCCAGTGGACGCTCGCCATCCCTGCGGGTGCTCTGCTTGGGGAAGAGAACGTGGAGATCACCGCTTCGCCCATTGCGGACGGCGCGTTTTCCCAAGGGGGAGCCGGGTTTATTGGCCTGCAGCTGGAGCCCCAGGGACTCGTCTTCAGCAAGCCTGTGACGCTCACCTACCAAGGCGAGGGACGGCAGTTTCCGTTGGTGCTGCTCAGCGACAGCGAGGGGAGCAGCTTGGAGCCATTGCCGGCCCAGGGCAGCGACACCGGCTTTTGGGTGTCCTTTGATCATTTTAGCACCGTCACCGCCGCCGATGCCGATGTGTCCCCGGAGGCGGCGCAAGCCCTGGCCGAAGAGGTGCTGGCAAAGGCGGAGAAGTGTCTGCAGGAAAAGCTGAAGGTGAAGGTACCAGACATCGAGTTTGAAGACATGGATGAGTCTATCTTTGCACAACTTGACCAGACCGAACGGGACTTGCTGTGCCCCGAGGCCGGCTTCTTGGCGGCGTTGGCCACCCTGCCGGAGATGCTGTTCCAAGCCGGGCTGCTGGATTCGGCCTACCAGGGGCGTATCAACCGCGTGTACCAATCCATGTCCAACCGTTATTACGCCAAGATCGATGCCTTTATTGACAAATATGGGGACGAGCCGGAGCAGGCCTTTCTTATGCTTCGGGTTTACTACTATCACAAGGTGCTGGCGGTGTTGCCCATCGGGGTTCATCTGCATGAGGATTTATCCGAAGGAGAACAACAGCGCATCCGGGAGCAGACGGACGAAAACATCGCCCGATATGAGGAGGTGTCCGTCCGCTGGGGCAACGCGGCGTGGGAAAAGGGGATAGAGGAACTGCGTAGCCACAACTTCCGGGTACTGGTGGCTGTGTACTACATGGCGATTGATTTTTCTGTCCGCCACGAAGCATTCAAAACTGAACGGATGCTCTCGCAGGCTGAGAATGTTATGGCTTTTGAGCTGAGCTTTGAAGGCAAAATCACGGACAGCCAGCCTGACGCCCACGCCACCTGGTCGGTGAAGGGGCACATCCCTCTGACCTTCCATTTTGAGTTTTGGGACGAGGATGTGCGCAAGGTTTTCGTCTGGACGGGGACGGGCAGCACATCCTTTACCGGGTACCAGAGCGGCACGGGGATGAAGCTGGCCCCCGGCGACAGCCCCGTGGAAGCGGAGGTTCAAATTTTGAGCAGGAGCCCTGATTTCAAGCTTTCCTTGCGCCCAAAAGCGCTGTCGCCCGACAACCTGGAATACTCCGATCGCGACGGCACCTATACCGTTGGCTCGTTTAACATGCTGCTGGCCAGCATTCTGGTGGAGTACTACGACGCCGGTCATTATGTGGCGGTGGTCGATTTTGATAACGATGCCACCACCAAGGCAAAGCTGGATGCCCGCCTGGAGTACACCCAGGTCAAGTACACCCTGGAGATGACCCATACGCCGCATTGACGCTGCGGAGGGGCAGTTGCCATTTCATTGTGGCTTTGCTGGAAGCGCCAAATGCTGATAGCTGACAGGCGCCGCGTGCGTTGCCATGCGTGTCTGGCCATCCATTTACAGATGAGGGTTGGCGCGTGTATCATACTGATGTATTCCAAACAGCCGCGCACGCGCGAAGGCGGAGGTTCCACATGCAGGTCAAGTTCAACTATTACCCCGGCGGTCGGCGCAAGGCGCTGACGATGAGCTATGACGATGGTCAGATCCATGACCGTCGTTTGGTTTCCATCTTCAATCAGTACGGCATCAAGGGCACGTTCCATCTCAACTCCGGCCTGTTTGGCCAAGGGAAACGCATCGATGCCGCGGAAGTCCGCGCATTATACGAGGGCCATGAGATCTCTGCCCATGGGCTCACGCACCCCTTCCTGAGCCTGGTGCCCCATGAGGAGTTTGCGCACCAGATGCTGGAGGACCGCCGCCGGCTGGAGGAATTGGCAGGGTACCCTGTGCGGGGCATGTCCTATCCCTTCGGCGATGTCAGCGACGAGATGCTGGCGGTGCTACCGGCGCTGGGCATTGAATACTCCCGCACGGTGAAGGCCACCGGGCAGTTGCTGCTGCCGCAGAACTTCCTTCTCTGGCACCCGACCTGCCACCACAACGACCGTTTGAGGGAGCGTCTGCAGGACTTCCAGAACACGACGGCCTGGCGGCAGATGCCGTTGCTCTATGTGTGGGGCCACAGCTATGAGTTCCCCAACGACGACAACTGGTCGCTGATGGAGGAGTTTTGCCGCCGCGTGGCCGGTGACCCCGATGTGTGGTACGCCACCAACATCGAAATTGTGGACTATGTGACGGCGCTCCGGGGGCTTAAGTTCACCGTGGATCGCACCATGGTCTACAATCCCTCGGCCCTTTCGGTGTGGATTGAGGTGGACGGCCAGCCGGTGGAGGTTGGGCCGGGCGAACGCAAGCCGCTGTGAGCTTGTTCCATCCGGGCACCCGTGCGGGCGGCTTCCTCTCCCGTGCGTCACAGCGGAGGAATGGCTCCCGTTGACCCAACCTGACGCGACGCAAAACCGGAACAAGGGGAACCCAACGAAGGAACGATGAAACCCGACAAGATCATCAACATCGGCATTGTGGCGCACGTGGACGCGGGTAAGACCACCCTGACCGAGCAGCTGTTGTATGCCTCCGGCGTGCTGCGAAAGGTGGGGCGGGTGGACGATGGCACCGCCCAGACCGACTGGCTGAGTGTGGAGCGGGAGAGGGGTATCTCCGTGCGGGCCTCGTCAGTCAGCTTCACCAAGGACAACGTGCAGATCAACCTCATTGACACCCCCGGACACGTGGACTTTACCGGCGAGGTGGAGCGTAGTTTGTCCATCCTGGATTGCGCCATCCTCGTCATCTCGGCGGTGGAGGGCATCCAGGCCCAAACCGAGCTCTTGTTCCACGCCCTGCGGCAGACCGGTACCCCCACCATTCTACTCCTTAATAAGATTGACCGCGTGGGCAGCGATGTGGCAGGCCTCCTCGGCGAGCTGAAGACGCAGTTTTCCCCGGCCATCCTGCCGTTCAACGTCCCCGTGGGTGAGGGCGGGCGGGACTGTGCGGTTTGCCCCCATTCGCTGGGGGACAAGGACTTCCGCGAGCAGTGCGTGCTGGCCCTGGCTGAGACCGACGAGGCGTGGCTGGGGCGGTACCTGGCGGGGGAGGAGCTTGCTCCCGCGGCGCTGGAGGATGGGCTGAACGCCGCCATCCACCAGGGGCGGCTGTTCCCCGCCCTCTGCGCCAGCGCAGCCCAGGGCGTGGGGGTGGAGGAACTGCTGGCCTTCCTCACCACCCATCTGGAGGGTTCGGGTGGCCGGGCGGAGGACCCGCTGTCGGCTGTGGTGTACAAGGTGGAGCACGACCGCGCCATGGGCAAGGTTGCCCACGTACGCATGTTTGGCGGCACCATCCGCAACCGGGACAGTCTCTATGTCCCCGCGGTGGACGCCCAGCAGAAGGTCACCCAGATCCGCCGGTTCTTCGGCGGCCGGGGCACGGACATCGGCGAGGTCTCCGCCGGTGAATTGGCGGCGCTCTATGGGTTGACGGGGCTTCGGGTGGGCGATGTGCTGGGGGAGCGCGGCAGCAGGCACCAGGCCAAGCTGGTCGTCCCCCTGTTGAAGGTGCAGGTGCTGCCGGGCGAGGGCGGCGACATCGCCGCGCTGCTGGCGGCTCTGCGCGAGCTTGCCGAGGAGGACCCGCTGCTGGAGATGGAGTACTTCCCCGACGAGCGTGAGATTCAGATTCGCATCACCGGTGCCATCCAGCTGGAGGTGCTCACCACCCTCCTGCGAGAGCGATACGGCTTGGCAGTCGGCTTTTCGGCGCCGTCGGTCATCTACAAGGAGACGCCCGCCACCACCGGCGAGGGGTATGAGGCCTACACCATGCCCAAGCCCTGCTGGGCCATCGTGCGGCTCCTCATCGAGCCGGGCGAGCCCGGTTCGGGGCTGGCCTTTTCCTCGGTGGTGGCCCACGACGACATCTACCCACGCTACCAGCACCACATCCTCACCTCCCTGCAGGAGACGCTCAAGCAGGGCAACCATGGTTGGGAGGTCACCGACCTCAAGGTGACGCTCATCGGAGGGGGGCACCACCTCATCCACACCCACCCGATGGACTTCTTTGTGGCCACGCCGATGGCCGTGCTCAATGGCCTTGCCAACACCGGCACCACCCTGCTGGAGCCCATGGTCACCCTGCGCATCAGTGCTCAGGAGGACCTGCTGGGGAAGGTGCTGGGCGATGTGGTGGGGATGCGCGGCAGCTTCGATTCGCCTGTCATCCGCAATGGCAGCTTCACGCTGGAGGCCAAGCTGCCGCTGGCAACCTCGCTGGAGTACCCGGTGCGGCTGGGCATGCTGAGCTCGGGCCGGGCATTGGTGAGCCAGAGCTTCGCCGGGTATCAGCCCTGCCCGCTGGAGCTGGGGCAGACGACGCCGCGCCGGGGTGTGGACCCGCGCGACCGTGCCAAATGGATTCTCTACAAGCGCAGTGCCCTGTCTGGCTGAATGTGGCCGCGAGGGGGACTTTTGGCGGTTCCTGCGGAGTTGCGGCCCCGTACGTGGGAGCGGCTTGACAGGTCTGTTGCCGCCGCGCTATGCTCAATGAAAACGGGACGCCCGGGGGGCGTCAAAGGAGGCCTCCATGCCCGAATTGCCCGATCTGACCCTGTTCGCCCGGAACCTGAAGAAACAGGTGTTGGGCAAGCCGATCGCGTCTGCCACCATCCACAACAGGAGACCGACCGACGTGCCGGCGGAGACGTTCGCTGCCGCCGTCGCCGGGGCGGAGATTGTGGACATCGTGCGCGAAGGCAAGGAATTGCACTTCCTGCTCTCCAACCAAAACCGCTTTGGGGTACACCTCATGCTTCATGGCGAGTTTGGCCTGACCACGGCGGACAAGCTGGACGCCGTGCGCAGCAAGATCGTGTCCCTTACCTTCCGCGATGGCAGCGCGCTCGCCGTTTCGGATTTTGACAGCCTGTGCAAGGTGGCGCTCAACCCGCCGCCCAGCAAAGTGCCGGACGCACTCTCGCCGGCCTTCGACCGCGCGTACCTGGCGGGTATCGCCCGGCGGAAGACGACCACCCTGAAGGGCTTCCTTGTTGACCAGAAGATCGTGCGGGGCATTGGCAACGCCTATGCCGACGAAATCCTCTGGAAGGCCAACCTTTCGCCGGAGTGCACGGTGGGCAAGCTCCCCGAGGAAGCGCTGGCCGACTTGCATGCGGCCATTGGCAGCGTGCTGACGGAGGCCATCGAAACCCTGGAACGCCTGACGCCGGACGCCATCCGCGGGGAGGAGCGCAGTTTCCTGCGTGTCCACAACCCCAGGCGGCGGACGACGGAGGATGGCGAGCCCATCGTGGTGAAGCAGATTGCCAACAAGCAGACCTACTACACCAAGAAGCAGCGCCTCTACCTGTGAGCGCGATGCGCGGGAGGCTCTGAAGGCCTTGTTCCGCGCCGGGTCTTGCCTGTGGGGTTCACGGGCAAAGGAGAAAGCGGAAACGGCCCATGCTCGGTTTGAGCATGGGCCGTTGGTTTGCTTTCCGGGGGCGGTTGTGCGTGGTGCCAGGGCACCGTTCGGGGCGGGCCGGCCCCTATTCCGCGCGTGGGCAGCTCAGAACGGCCCGTAGTGCAGCGCCACAGCAGCCACCAGGCACAGGGCTGAAATGCCGACCAGCACGGCCTGCAGCTTCCACGTCCACCGGAGCCACCGCAGGTAGGGGATGCCCGTTAGCCCCAGCACGATGAGCAGTGCCGCGTTGGTGGGGTAGACCATGTTGGCGAAACCATCGGCCAGCGAGAACGCCTGCACCGCCGTCTGGCGGGTGAGGCCAATGAGATCGGCCAGCGGCAGGGCGATGGGCATCACGAGGAACGCTTTGGAGGCGCTGCCGCTGATGACGAGCTCCAGTAGTAACACAAAGGCATAGAGCAGCAGCGCCGCCCCGTAGGGCCCCATGCCCTGGATGGCGTGGTAGGCTTTGAGCAGCAGGGTGTCCATAATCTGCCCTTCCAGCAGGATCTGCCGCGCGCTCATCGCCAGTAGGATCAGCACCGCACCGGGCAGCAAGCTCAGCATGCCCCGGCCGAAGTCCACCAGCACCGCACACGTCTTGCTCCCGGCCACAAGCCCCGCCCCAATGCCGCCGACGGCAAAGAGCATCGCCATCACGGGCATGGAGTAATCGGCCAGAGCCGGCACGAGGAAGGCCGCAATGACATAGGCAAACACCGCGAGCAGGCAGATGCCAAAGAACCACGCGGCCCGGCGCACGCCGGGGGCGTATTCGCTTTGGCCGGTGGCCCCGCTGAAGCGCTGACGGGCGGCACTGTCAATGTCCCACACCAGGGAACGTTCGGGGTTGCGCTCCACCCGCTTGGCATAGCGCAGCAGGAAGAGCAGCAGAATGCCGTACACGAGGAGGAATAACACCGCCCGCAGCAGGAAGCCCGAGAACAGCGGCAGCCCTGCCAGCTTCTGTGTCACGCCGATGGTGAAGGGATTGAGGGTGCCGGCAGCAAAGCCGAAGCCCACCGACAGAATGCTCATGCCGATGCCCACGAGGGAGTCCCACCCCAGGGTAATGGCCAGCATCACGGTGATGGGCACCAGGGTGATCGTCTCCTCAAAGAGCCCCATGGTCGAGCCCAGCAGCATGAACACGAACACCATCACCGCCAGCAACGCGTACTTGCGCGGGCCGTACCGGCGGATCACGCCGTTCAGCACGTATTGCAGCACGCCGCTTTTCTCCAAAATCAGGAACGTGCCGCCGATGAGCAGGATGAAGAGGATAATCATAACCGCTGTGGACACGGTGGTGAAGTCGGAGTTGGTGAACACCTCGATGGGGGCTGTCAGCCACCGCCACACGGCCAGTCGCTGCCCCTCAATGGGGTGGTAGAGGCTCTGCACCGTGTGCGTCTCATCCACAGGGATGATGAGGTTGCCGTTGGCGTCGGCCACGCGCTCAAACGTGCCCTGGGGCACCACCAGCGTGAGGATGCCCGCCAGCAGCATGACGGCCAGCAACATCCCCGCCGTGCCCAGGAACATGTTCTTGCTGATCTTGAGTCCCTGTTGGTTGTTCTGTTCTGCCATCCTTTAGCCCTCCGCCTGTTCCACGATGAATCGGGTCATGAACCGCACGGCCAGCCCCAGGCTGCCACGCTTGATGCGCTCGTCGGTGCCGTGCATGCCGTCGAGCTCGGCGTCCTCCAGCAGGAAAGGGACCATGCGGAAGATCTCGTCCGCCACCCCGGCGTACTCGCGGGAGTCGGTGGCACCCGTCACGAGGTAGGGCACCGTCACCGCGCCGAAGAGCTCCTGTGTCAGCGACGCGAGGTGGGCAAAGACCGGCGACGCCGTCGATGTCTCCGCCAGGGCGGAGGAGTAGCGCAGCAGAGTAAACTCGGCCGCCACCCCGCAGCCCTTGGCCACCCGTTGCAGGTGGGCCAGCAGCGTGCCATCGGTGTCGCCGGGCAGCAGCCGGCAGTTGAGCACGGCGCTGGCAGCCTGGGGCAGGATGTTGGCCTGCGGGCTGCCCTGGGCCTGGGTCACGGCCACGGTGGTGTGCAGCATGGCGGCCACCTGACGGTTGGCAGCCAGTGCCGCCATCACTAGCGGCTTTGTCACTGCAATGTGCTGAAGCAAAAAGCCCTGCGCGCCCCCCAGGTGGGCGGCCAGCGCGGCAAAGGTCGCTCGCACCGTGGGGATGAGGCGCTTCTTCGTGGGGTGGCTCTCAATGGCCGCCAGCAGCCGGCCCAGGTTGCCCAGCGCCGTGTGGGGTGGCGGCTCGGCGGCGTGCCCGCCGGGGGCGCGCACGGTCACCCGCACATCGGCGTAGCCCTTTTCGGCGATGCCGATCATGGCGGCCGCCGTCTGCAGGCCAAAGGGCGGATCGGCCAGCACCGCGCCGCCCTCGTCCAACACGAAAGCCAGCCGCACGCCACGGGCGCGGAGGGCCTCCGCAATGGCCCCAGCGCCGGAGCCCTCGCCCACCAGAATCTCCTCGTTGTGGCCGAAGCAGAGGTATACGTCCCGGTTGGGCACGAAGCCCGCCGCCAGCAGGGTTTCGGCGGCTTCCATCACGGCGATGAGCTGGCACTTGTCGTCCGACGCGCCGCGGCCCCAGATGAGCGTGTCGTCCACGTGGCCGGCAAAGGGCGGGTGGGTCCAGTCGCCCTCGGTGCCCGGCTCCACCGGCACCACATCCATGTGGGCCAGCAGGCCGAAGGGCTTGCCGCCGCCCACGCCGGGCCAGCGGTACAGCAGCGCGTGATCGGCCAGCACCTCCCGCTCTAGCGTGCGGTGGAGGACGGGGTAGGCCCGCTGCAGGAACCGGTGGAAGTCCTCAAAGCGTTGAAGTTCCGGCGGCGCGTCGGGGCTCGACACGGTGGGGATGGCAATGGCCTGCCCCAGGTGGGCCGCGGCCTGCGCTTCGTCCACGGCGGGCAATGCGAAGCTCATGTTTTGTCCTCCTCCGGCACGAGGTTGCGCGCGGCGTGCACCAGGAAGTCCTGGATGTTCGTCACAATGCTGTTGACGCTGAGACTGCCGCGGTCACGGAGCTTATTGACCGCGAACTCTGAGATGTCCACGGTGTAGAAGTATACCGGGCGGATGCAGCCCTCCACCATCTGCCAGGCGGGGGTCATGTTGCCGGTGGCGATGGTGTGCAGCTGGGTGGCCAGGGCCACCACGGTGGTGGCGTGGCGGGTGTGGGCCCGCATGGCGTCCTGGGCCTGGTAGACGTCGGCGATGACGTCGGGCAGCGGCCCATCGTCGCGGATGGAACCGGCCAGCACCCAGGGTACCCCCCGGCGGGCGCAGGCGGCGAGGATGCCGTCGTCAATGCCCCGCTCGGCAATGAGGGAGCGGATGGAACCGGCCCGGCGGGTGAGGTTGATGACCTCCAGGTGGTTGTAATGGCCATCTGGCACGGGATCCTTGGTGTAGATGTCCTGCCCCAGGCCGGTGTGGTAGAGCGCGGCCTCCAGGTCGTGGGTCGCCAGCGCATTGCCGGCAAAGAGCGCGTGGGCGTACCCGGCGTCGATGATGCGCGCCATGGCCCGCCGCGCGTCGTAGTCGAAGTCCACCGCCGGGCCCAGCACCCACACGATGTAGCCGTGCTCCCGTTCGTGGCGCAGAATGTCGTAGAGCAGGTCGTAGTCACGGGAGTAGGACGACTCCCGCGAGCGGCCCTGACGGAAGGCGAAGGTCTGCTTTGCCGCGCCGTCTGCGGTGCCGCGCTCAAAGGCCCGATCATCCACAAAAATCCCGGCACTGCCGTCCTCGGCCCGGCCCACCACCACGGCGTCGCCGGCCCGCAGTCGTCGCGGCTCCACAGCCTGTGGCTCGCCGCCCCGCAGGGCCACGGCGCAGTCCATGCGTGGGGCGCTGATGAGCTTCCATTGACCGTCGATCTTAAAGTATTCGGGGTAAATGGTGGTGGCGTGGAACCCGTCGGGCAGCTGCCCATCGGCGGGGGCCGGCGCGACGCTCACATCGGGCGCGGCGGCAAAGGGCGGCAGGGAAAAGTCTGGCGCCACATAGGCGGGCAGCTGGAACATGGCTCGTTCCCCCAAAATGGTTATTTTTCCCATTATCTTCTTTTTGTAGGCCTTCTGCAACCGCATTTGTGCCAAAGTAGGCCCATGGCGGAAACCCGGTGCGCAGGGGGTGGGGCTTGGTGAACAACAAACGCGCCCCTCTCAGGAAGGGGCGCGGGCGTATGCTCGCCGTTGAGCCAGCTGGCGGCAGGGCACTGTGGTTGCGCGGGTGTCCGGTTCAGAATTGGGAGCTGGTCGCCCAAGGCGCGAAGTCCCGGCCAAGCCCGAGTGCCAGGTGCGCCCGGTCGGTAAAGGCGACGCCCCAGGGGCCGTGCAGGGCTGTCAAGCGTGCCCACGGTATTCCCTGCCCGCTCCGGCCGCCGGTGGGAACCGTCCGCTCTAGCTCGTTCAGCACCCGGGCCATGCAGTCGCTCACGGCCTTTCGTTCTTCATCGCTGAGCACGGCGAAGGCGTCGGGCAGGGTGGAGCCGAGAGCAGCCTCGCTTTGACCAGCCTCAGTCAGTTCAACGATTCGTTCGTCACTCCCCTTTTTGGCGCGTAGGGTGAGGTACCCTTTGGCCTCTACCCCCGCCAACACGTCCCGCGCGGCGGGGGTACGGTGGGCGAGAAGGGAAACGAGGTCGTTTTCGGTCACGCCTGGGTAGGCCGCTGTCAGGGCCAACAGCCGGTGGCGTCCGGCATTGAGGTCACTGTTCTCGGGGTGGTGGGCCAGGCGCTCCTGCATCAGCAGGCGGGCGATGCGGGCGCACTGTTCGTGCAATGCCAAATTGTTATAATCCATAATAAGACCCTCCTTGTTCCATATCTTGGTTACCGGTGCTTCTCGCTGCGGGCGAAGAACCAGGTGCCGATGACGAGGCAAACGACGGTGAGCGCCACAATGGCCAGGAGCGTCACTGCCGGGTTGAAGAGCACCACGCTGCCATACTCCGGCGTGCCGGCGTAGACGACCGCACGCACCAGATCGAGGCAGTAGGTCATGGGCATCAGGCGGCTGAGAACCAGCAGAATGCCGCTGGAGTTGCCGATGGGAATGATAGCGCCGGATAGGAACATCTGCGGCATGGTGATGAGCATGACGGCGAGATTGGCCATCTTGTTGCTCTTCACAAGCCCAATGACGAGCATGGCCAGCGCACCGGCCGACAGGCACATGAGGGGCGAGAGGGCCAGCACCGCCAAGAGCTGCGGCACGGAGAGCGTCGTGCCCATGAGAAGCCCCACCAGCAGCGTGCCCACCATGCTGACGATGGCCCCGAAGGACGAGCCCATGATCTTGCCGATGACGATGGCATAGCGCGAGGCGGGGGAGATCATCATCTCCTGGGTGAAGTCGGTGGCGCGATCCTCCACCAGGGAGGAGATGCCGCTGGTTGTCGTCATGAAGAGCATGTTGACGAGCATGCCCACCAGCATGAATGTGCCGTACTGGAAGCCCAGGCCGCCGGCCATGTTCTGCTGCAGGCTGCCGCCCAGCATGCCCATCATCACGAGCGGCATCGCCAGGCTCATGATGAGCATGCCCGGAGACTTGAAGAACAAGGTGATGTCTCGCGCCGCGATGGTCACAATGGCATTGAGCTCCCGCAGGAACCTCGATTGCAGTTTGGGTTGGCGTATGGTCAGTTCGCTCATGCCGCTTCTTCCTCCGTCCGTTTGAGATACTCCACATAGGCATCCTCCAGCGTGGGCTCCTGGATGCGCAGCACGCTGAGCTCGGTGGCCAGCCCCGCGATGATGGCTTGGGCAGACCGGCCTTGGCAGGGTACGACGATGTGGTCGGCCACCTGGCAGGTGAGGTTCATGCCGGCCAGTTCCCGCAGCAATGCCTCCCGGTCAGGGGCATCTAAAATAACCTCCTGGCGCAACAGGCTCGCTTTCATCTCCTCCGGCGAGCCAGCGATGGCGATTTTGCCGCGGTTGATGATGGAGACCTGGTCTACCCCGTCGGCCTCGTCGATGTAGTGGGTCGTCAGGAACACCGTGGTGCCGTTCTGGCGGCGCACGCCGTCAAGGTACTCCCACAGACTCCGGCGGCTGACGGCGTCCAGGCCCTGGGTTGGTTCGTCCAGGAACAGGATCTTGGGCGTGTGGATGAGGCTGCGGATGATCTCAAGCTTGCGCTGCATGCCGCCGGAGAGTTTCTTGATCGGCTTGAAGAGCGCATCCTGGATGCCCACGATCTCCGCCAGATCCAGCACCCGGGTGCGGTAGGCGGCGGGCATCATGCCAAAGGTGGGCCGGTAGCCATACATACCGTAGAGGCAGGCGTGGAAGCGGATGTTCTCCTCGGCGGAGAGCTGCGGGTCCAGGCTGGGCTGCTGGAAGATGATGCCCACCTGCTCGCGTACCCGCTGGGCCTCCCGCGCCACGTCGTAGCCTGCGATCGTCACACTGCCCGACGTGTGGGAGAGCGTGGTGGTGAGGATGGAAATGGTCGTCGTCTTGCCCGCGCCGTTGGGCCCGAGGAAGGCGAAGAAGTCCCCCTCCTGCACCTCAAAGCTGACGCCTTTGACAGCAGGCTCCTTGACGCGGTCGTATTGCTTGACCAGGTTGTTGACAGAGATGATGGGGTTACTCATGCGGCCACCTCCTCTCCCGCGGCTTGGGGCGGCGTCGACGTGGCGGCGCGCTTCCACCTTTGCAGCAGCTGTTGGATGCCAAAATGGATCAATGCGATGAATATGCTCATAAAAATACCTCCGTTTGCTTGGATGGCCCCATGATAAGGCCCCAACGTAAACGGAGGTTAAATCAAAGGTAAACGCAATGTAAACGGGCGTTACCGTGGGAGGGGCAGGGTGACGGTGAAGGTGCTGCCCTGACCGGGCTGGCTCTCCACCGAGACGGTGCCCCCGTGGCGCTCCACAATGGCGCGGACGATGGCCAGGCCCAGGCCGTTGCCGCCCAGGGCACGGTCGCGGGCGCGGTCGGCCTTGAAGAAGCGCTCAAACACGTGCATCCGGTCCTCCTCGGCAATGCCGATGCCGGTATCCGCCACCCGGCAGACGGCATTGCCGCCCTCCTCCACCAGCGTCACAGTGATGGAGCCACCCCCGGGCGTGAACTTGACGGCGTTGCCCAAGAGGTCAATCCACACCTGGCTCAGCAGTGCTTCGTCGCCGGGCAGGGTCAAGCGAGCCAAAGAGAGATCCAGGGTGAGGTTCTTGGCCGTCCACTGCGGCTCCAGCAGCAGCGCCGCGTTCTGGATCTGCCGATCCAGGGCAAAGGGGGTGGCGGCCAGGGGCTGGGCGTCGCTCTCCAGCGCCGTGAGCTTCAGGAGGTTGTCGCTCAGGCGGGAGAGGCGGCGGGACTCGGTCTCAATGACGTCCAGGTAGTGGGAACGTTGTTCCGGGGTCAGATCGTCCCGGCGCAGCAGCGCGGCAAAGCCGCTGATGGAGGTGAGCGGGGATTGAATCTCGTGGGAGACGTTGGAGATGAAGTCCTGCCGCAGGTTCTCCATGGTGCCCAGCTCCCGCGCCATGCGGTTGACGCTCTCGGCGATCCCGGCAAAGGGGTCGTGCTCCTCCACCGGCAGCAACACGCTGAAATCGCCCTGGGCGATGCGGTTCATGCCCTCGATGGCGTCGTCCAGGAAGTGTTTGCGCACATCGTCCCAGCGGCCGCCGCCGGGGCGTAAGCGCTGGTGGACGAGTGCCCATACCCGGGCCACCAGAGCGGTCAATGATAGCCCCAGGTACCCCGCGATGACATGGGACCATATGGCTGGCGGTGTGCTCGTCAGGCGGAAGAGCAGCGTAGCCAGCCCATAGCCCCCGGCAAAGCAGGCCGTGAATAGGGCGGTGCCAGTCAGTGCCCCAAAAATCCACTGAGAGGGGCTCATGGCGCGGTTCCGGCGCTTCATGGCAGCACCTCCAACCGGTAGCCAAGGCCGCGCACAGTGGTGATGCGGATGCGGTAGAGGTCGGCGGGGAATCGCTCCCGCAGGCGGTTGATGTGCACGTCGAGCGTCCGCTCGTTGCCCTCAAAATCGTAGCCCCACACGTCCTCGATGAGTTGATCGCGCGGGAAGGTGCGGCCCGGAGCCGAGCCCAGCTTGAAGAGCAGCTCAAATTCCTTCAGGGGGATGTCGCTGGCCGCGCCGCCAAAGACCACGGCGTGGCTGGCGCGGTTGAGCGTCAACGCGCCGATTTCCACCGTCTGTGCCGCGGCGATGCCCGCGCGCTTCAGCAGTGCCTTCACCCGCAGAATGAGCTCCACCCCTTCAAAGGGTTTGGTCAGGTAGTCGTCGGCACCCAGTTCAAAGCCCTTCACCTTCTGGGTGAGCTCCCCTCGGGCCGTCAGCATCAGGATGGGCAGATCCTCATGGTAGCGCCGGGCATGGCGGCAAAACTCATAGCCGTCCATTTCGGGCATCATAAGATCAAGCACGCACAGGTCGATTTTATCTTCACCCAGCCGCTGCAGCGCCTCGCGGCCGTTGCGGGCTTCGGCCACGGCGAAACCCTCACGGCCCAGCAGCGTGCCGACCAGTTCGCGGATGTAGGGATCGTCGTCCACAACCAACACGGTGGCCATCGCGCGTCCCTCCTTTGTCCTTTGTGGCACCAGTATACCACCGGCAATGTAAACGGAACATAAACGGGCGGTGGCGTCGTGTCCTTTGGCTGTTGGCGGTAATTCCAGCCAACGGTGGCTGCGCCGGCCAAACCAACGCATACGGGGCAATGGAGGGGAGACACTTTTGTGTAAAGGATCGATGCGGACGTTGTCAATTGCATAGAACTATTTAGGGTTGCGAAGTATTAGGCAATCTAATATAATGGATGCATCTGTTCCTGGAAAGGAGAGGATGAACCGTGGCGGAGTCCGGTTATCGCGGTGTCATTGCCACGTTGTTGGGCGATGTGCTGCACGACATCCTTTCGCTGGAACAGACGGCAATCAACGCGGGGCTGTCCATTACCGAGCTGCATGTCATCGAGGCCGTGGGCGACGGTGAGTCGCACTACATGGGCCAGGTGGCGCGAAAGCTCAGGGTTACCCTACCTGCGCTGACTGAGGTGGTGGACCGCCTGGAAGAAAAGGGGCTCATCACCCGGCAACGCAGCGGAAACGACCGCCGCAGGGTTGCCATCCTGCTCACGGAGGAAGGGCTCGAAGCCTTTGGGCTGCATCTGCGCTTCCACGACCGGATGGTGGAGGCCTTTCTGCGGGGCACAAACGAAAGCAACAAACCAGAGCTGCTGGATTCCCTCCGACTGCTGCGAGACTTCTTCCGGGCACGGTGCATGTGCCTGATGTAGGGGCCGCAAGCAAGGAAAGGCGGGCGAGGGGACGGAGGATTCGGTGGGCTGACGGGGCCGCGGGGCGGTTCCATAGAGCATTTGTATCATACCGGTTTCATTGACTTTTTATAAGAGATGGTGAAGAAATGAACAAATTGGAAGAAGTGCTCAGGCTCCTGCGCACTGTGGCGGAGTTGCCGTTTGAGAGCGTGGAAGTTTCCATGCCCGAATGGACGGTAAAAACCACTCGCAGTGCAGGGGTGACGGTTGCTCAGCCGCCGGTGCGGCTGGCCGCGCCGCCCCCAGCGGAGCCGACCGAACCGACCCCGTCTGACGATGGGGACGACACCCTCACCCCGATTCCCTCCCCGATTCTCGGCGTCTTTTATGGGTCCCCCTCGCCGGAGGACAAAGCCTTCGTGGCGGTGGGTGACCGCATCCGCGCGGGGCAGACGCTGTGCATTGTGGAGGCGATGAAACTCATGAACGAGATCCCCTCGCCGGAGACCGGGATCGTTCGCGCGGTGCTCGCGCGGGACGGCGGCGAGGTGGAGGTGGGCACGCCCCTCTTCCTGGTGGAACGGGAGGGCTAGCCGATGAAGAAAGTACTCATTGCCAACCGCGGCGAAATCGCCGTGCGGATCATCCGCGCCTGCCATAGTCTGGGCATCCGGGCGGTGGCGGTCTGCTCCACCGCCGACAAGGAGGCCCTGCATGTGCAGCTGGCCGACGAGAGTGTGTGCATCGGCGGCCCCAACCCGCGAGACAGCTATCTGGACCAGCACGCCGTGCTGACAGCGGCCCGACGCCATGGGGTGGACGCCGTTCATCCCGGCTTTGGCATGCTCTCTGAGAACGCCCAGTTCGCCTCCCTGTTGGGGGACTATGGCATCGGCTGGATCGGCCCCAAGCCTTCGGTCATCTCAGCCATGGGCGACAAGGCCGCCGCCCGGCGCACCGTCGCGGCCCACGGCGTTACCGTGGTGCCCGGCTCCGACGGCCCCCTCGTGAGCGAGCAGGATGGGCTGCGGCTGGCCACCGAGATCGGCTACCCCGTGCTGCTGAAGGCAGCCGCCGGCGGTGGTGGGCGGGGCATTCGCGCCGTTAATAACCCCAGCGAGTTTGAGAACGCCTACCGCACCGCTTCGGCTGAGGCCAAGGCGGCCTTTGGCGATGGGCGGCTCTATCTGGAAAAGCTAATTGAGACCCCGCGCCACATCGAGGTGCAGATCCTGGGCGACCAGCACGGCCATGTGCTGCACCTGGGCACGCGGGACTGCACCGTGCAGCGCAAGAAGCAAAAGGTCATCGAGGAGGCCCCGGCGGCATCGGTGCCCGAGGCCACCCGTGAGGCACTCTGCCGCATGGCGGTGGAAGCCGCCCGCGCCGCCGGCTACGAGAACGCCGGTACCGTCGAGTTCATTGTAGACCGCGACGGCGTTCCCTACTTCATTGAAATGAACACCCGCATCCAGGTGGAGCACACGATCACCGAGATGGTGACCGGGGTGGACCTGGTGGCGGCGCAGCTGCGCGTGGCCATGGGCGACCGCCTGCAGGTGGCCCAGGACGCCGTGCGCTGCCAGGGTCACGCCATTGAGTGCCGGCTGAACGCCGAGGTGCCGGGCAAGGGCTTCGCGCCATCGCCGGGCACCATTTCGCGCCTGGTGCTGCCCGGCGGCCCTGGTATCCGCGTGGACACGGCCATGGTGCAGGGCTGCAGCATCCCGCCCTACTACGACGCGATGATCCTCAAACTCGTCGCCCATGGGGAGGACCGGCCTGCTGCCTTGGCCCGCATGCGCCAGGCCCTGAGCGAGCTGGTGGTGGAGGGTGTGGGCACCAACCTGCAGTTCCTCCGGCACCTCGTGGGCCGCAAGGAATTTGTGCGTATGGCGGTGCATACCTCCTGGGTGGAGCAGACCGTGCTGCCCGGCTACACGGAGGAAGCCAATGGATCTGTTTAGTCGGATAGCAGAAGGCGGGACAACGCCGCCGCTCTTCGAGCCTGTGGAGCGGCCAGCTGCCGAGGCGGCGGAGCTCAGGGCCTGCACGGCCTGCGGCGCGGCCTTCGCGGCGGGGCGCTGGGCGGTGGAGCTGGACGTTTGCCCCCGCTGCGGCCGGCACGAGCGGCTCTCGGCCCGCCGACGGCTGGAGCTGACCACCGACCCCGACAGCTTTGTCGCCCTGCCCCGCCCGGCGGTGCTCGACGACCCGCTTGGTTTCCCGGGGTACCGGCAGAAGCTCAACAAGGCCCAGGCCGACAGTGGCCTCGATGAAGCGGTGCTGTGCGGCACGGCCACCATCGGGGGCTACCCGGTGGCGCTGGGCGTGATGGACACGAAGTTTATGATGGGAAGCATGGGTGCCGCCGTGGGCGAGAGCCTGGCGGCCCTGACCGACGCGGCGTTGGAGCACAAGCTCCCGCTGGTGCTGTTCTGCTGCTCGGGCGGGGCCCGGATGCAGGAGGGCATGGTGAGCCTGATGCAGATGACCAAGGTGAGCCTCTCTGTGGAGCGGCTGGGGGCGGCGGGGCTGCCCTATTTCGCCGTGCTGACCGACCCCACGACCGGCGGCGTCACCGCCAGCTTTGCCATGCTGGGCGACGTCATCCTGGCCGAGCCGGGCACGCTCATCGGTTTCACCGGCATGCGGGTCATCCAGCAGACGCTGCGCCAGGACCTGCCCGAGGGTTTCCAGCGGGCCGAGTTCCTGCTGGAGCACGGCTTCCTCGATATGGTGGTGCCCCGGGCCGACTTGCCCGCGCGGCTGGCCACCCTTTTGAAACTGCATGGAGTAGCAAAACATGAGTGAACGATACAAGGAAATCTTACAGAAACTGGAGGAGCTGCGGCGGCTGATGCCCGAGGGGCAGGATGCCATTTCCACCCTGGAGCAGAGCGCCCAGCGCATGGAGCAGGATGAACTGCCGCCCCCGCCGCCCGAAAAACCGGCTGTCCCCCGCGTGTGGGAGGCCGTCAAGCTGGCCCGGGCCCTCGACCGTCCTCGTGCACTGCAGATCATTCAGGCGCTGACCGAGGACTTTGTGGAGCTGCATGGCGACCGGCTGTATGCCGATGACGCGGCCATCGTGGGCGGGGTGGCGCTCTTTCGTGGCCGCCCGGTCACGGTGCTGTGCACCGAGAAGGGCCGCTCCACCGGCCAGCGCATCAAGCGAAACTTTGGCATGCCCCACCCCGAAGGGTACCGCAAAGCCCTGCGCCTGATGGAGCAGGCCCAGCGGTTCCACCGGCCCATCCTGTGCTTCATCGATACCGCGGGCGCCTATTGCGGCGTCGGGGCGGAGGAGCGCGGCCAGGGCGAGGCCATCGCCCGCAACCTGCAGCGCATGGGTACGCTGTGCGTACCCGTCATCTCCGTCGTCGTGGGGGAGGGCTTCAGCGGCGGCGCGCTGGCGCTGGGCGTCTGTGACCGACTCCTCATGCTGGCCAACAGCGTTTATTCGGTCATCACACCCGAGGGCTGCGCCTCCATCCTCTACAAGGATGCCAAGCTGGCCCCCCAGGCCGCCGAGGCACTGCGCATGACGGCGGAGGATTTGAAGGCGCTCGGCATCTGCGACGGCATAGTGGCCGAGCCGCCCGGTGGCCTGCGGCAGGACAACCTTGCCGATGTGGGCCCGGCGCTGGGCGACGCCATCGAGGCGGCCCTGCAAGAGCTTCTGCCGCTGGACACCAATGAATTGCTGGCGCAGCGCTACGCCAAATACCGGCAAGTGGGGGTGGCACAATGAACGTTTCGGTAACGGGCCTGGGGGCATACCGCCCGCCCCGCCTGGTGGAGAATGAGGAACTGACGAAGCTCGTGGAGACCAGCGACGAATGGATCCGCACCCGCACGGGCATTGAACGGCGGCATGTGAGCGAGGGCGAGACGGTGCTGGAGATGGCCGAGAAGGCTGCCCGCCAGGCGCTGGAAATGAGCGGCGTGGATCCGTCAGCCGTAGGCCCTGTCATCGTGGCGACCTCCTCGCCGGATAGTTTCTTCCCCATGGCGGCGTCGCTGCTGCGCGCCCGGCTGGGGCTGGGCGAGGGCCCGGCATTTGACCTCTCCTGCGGCTGCACGGGCCTGATGGCGGCAATGCAGGTGGCGGCCAGCATGCTGGAGGCCCAGGGCTACGAGCACGCCCTCATCGTGGGCAGCGAGTATCTGACCCGCCTCATCGATTGGAGCGACCGGTCAACCTGCGTGCTCTTTGGCGACGGGGCGGGGGCGTTTGTCCTCTCCCGCGGGGGGAACGGCATCGCGGCGGTGCATCTTTCGGCCCGCAGCGACGAGGCTGGCGCCCTGAGCATGGACGCCCTGCCGGCCCGCAACCCCTGGACACCCGAAGCCGTGATGAACACGACGTTTCGCATGAGCGGGCAAGACGTGTTCCGCTTCGCGGTGGAGGCCGTGCCCGACACCGTGCGTCAGTTGGCGGCCAGGGCGGGCAAGACCCTTGCGGACATCGACTGGATTGTGCCCCACCAGGCCAACCTGCGCATCATCCACACGGCGGCCCACCGCCTGGGCGTGCCGCTGGAGAAGTTCTTCGTCAACATCGCCGACTATGGCAACACCGGCGCGGCATCCATCGCCCTGGCGCTCGATGATATGCGGCGCAAAGACCTGCTGCGGCCCGGGCAGAACCTGGTGCTGGCGGCCTTTGGTGCGGGGTTTGCCTGGGGCGGCGCTTGGCTCATCTGGCAATAGGCGGGCAACCGCATTGCTATACATCCATCCTTTATAAACACCCAACGACAAAAAGAAAGAAAAGAGGAAACACAACATGGAAAAGATCATTGCCATCATCGCGGAGAACCTGGACGTCGACGTGGCCGAAATCAAGCCCGAGAGCCTCATCATGGCCGACCTGGGTGCGGACTCCCTCGACATGGTGGAGCTCGCCATGGCCTTTGAGGAGGCCTACGGCCTGAAGATCGAGACTGAGGAGATCGCCGCCATCAAGACCGTGCAGAACCTCGCCGACTTCATCGCCGAGCGCACGAAGGGCTGAACCATGTGGCTTGACGAACTGCTGGGGATTTCCTATCCCCTCATTCAGGGCGGCATGGCCTGGGTGTCTGAGAGCACCCTGGCCGCCGCCGTCAGCCGGGCCGGGGGCCTGGGGGTTATCGCCGCCGGCAACGCCCCGGCGTCCTTTGTGGCGGCGGAGGTGGAGAAAGTCCGCGCGGCCACCGACAAACCTTTTGGCGTGAACGTGATGCTCCTGAGCCCCTACGCCGATGAGGTGGCCAAGCTCACGATGGAACTCAAGGTCCCTGTCGTCATCACCGGCGCGGGCGACCCCAGCCGGTATGTGGAGGGGTGGAAGGCCGTAGGCACCAAGGTCATCCCTGTGGTGCCATCCCTCTCGCTGGGCAAGCGCATGCAGTCTGCCGGGGTGGATGCCGTGGTGGGTGAGGGCGGCGAGGCCGGCGGCCACATCGGCAAGCTCAGCACCATGGTGCTGGTGAGCGAACTGTGCCAGGGGCTGGAGATCCCGGTTGTTGCGGCCGGCGGCATTTACGACTGGCGCAGCGTTGCCGCGGCCATGGTGCTGGGGGCCTGCGGCGTACAGGTCGGCACCCGGTTCCTGGCTGCGAAGGAGTGCGTGGTGCACCCCAACTACAAGCAAAAGCTGGCTGCGGCCAAGGACGTGGACACCATGGTGACCGGCAACTTCACCGGCCACCCGGTGCGGGTGGTGCGCAACCGCCTGGCGCGCGACCTGGCCAAGCTGGAAAATGCCCCCAACCCCCAGGAGGACTTCGACCGGCTGTCGACCGGTTCGCTGCGGCGTGCCGTGGTGGATGGCGACATGGAGACCGGCTCCGTCATGGCCGGGCAGACAGCCTGCTTCATCGATGGGGAGCAGAGCGTGGCCGACATCATCGCCGACCTGTTTGATGCCACCCAGGCCCGGAGCAGGCTGACCAAAGTCAGTCAGGGAGGGTTCCGATGAGCATCGCCTTCCTGTTCCCCGGCCAGGGCACCCAAGCCGCCGGCATGGGTCGGGAGCTCTACGACCGGCACGAGACGGTGCGCCGCGTCTTTGACGAGGCATCCGCCGCAGCCGGCCTGGATGTGCGGGCCCTGTGCGACGACGCCGAGGCACTGGCCGGTACCGCCGGGGTGCAACCGGCGCTGGTGACACTGGAATGCGCGCTGGCGGCGTTGCTCACCGAGGAATATGGCGTGCGACCGGCGGCTACCGCCGGGCTGTCGCTGGGGGAATACGCGGCGCTCGCTTGCGGTGGGGTGCTCCCCGCCGGGCAGGCGGTGGCTCTGGTGGCCGAGCGTGGCCGCCGCATGGAGGAAGCCGCCCGCGCCGTGGGTGGGGCCATGGCCGCCGTGCTGCAGCTCGCCCCCGAGGGGGTGGAGGACGCCTGCCGCCGTGCCTCTGACAGCAGCGGCCAGGTGTGGCCCTGCAACTACAACTGCCCCGGGCAGATCGTCATCGGCGGGGAGAAGGCTGCGGTGGAGCGGGCTTCGGCCCTCTGCCGGGAGCTGGGTGCCCGCCGGGTGCTGCCGCTCGCGGTGGCGGGTGCGTTCCACACGCCCTACATGGCCGCGGCGGCCGATGCCTTCCTGCCCACTCTCACGGCGGCGACCTTTGCCGCGCCGGCCATCCCGGTGTACTCCAATGGTACGGCCCGCCCCCATGAGGGCGATGTTGCCCAGGCGCTGCACCGGCAGATCACTTCCCCCGTGCGGTGGGAGGAAACACTGCGCCACCTGGCAGCCCAGGGCATCGATACCTTTGTGGAGGTGGGCCCGGGCAAGACGCTGACCGGCTTTGTGAAGAAAACCCTGCCGGATGCGAAAATCTGCAACGTCGAGGACGAGGCGTCGCTGGCCGCGGCGTTGGAAGTGCTGGAGGTGCGCCCATGAGCAAGACCGCGATCGTGACCGGAGCGTCCCGTGGCATCGGCCGGGCCATTGCCCTGCGGCTGGCCGCCGATGGCTACACCGTGGCCGTCAACTACCGCAGCCAGCAGGACGCCGCCGAGGCCGTCTGCGACGAAATCCGCAAAGCGGGCGGGCAGGCGCGGGCCTTCTGGGCCGACGTGGCGGATTTTGAGCAGGCCGGCGCGCTGGTGGAGGCCGTGCTCTCCTCCTGCGGGCAGGTGGACGTGCTGGTCAACAATGCCGGCATCACCCGCGACCGGCTTATCCCCATGATGAGCGAGGCCGACTTTGCCGACGTCATCCGCACCAATCTAAATGGCTGCTTCAACACCATGCGGCACGTCTATCGCCCCATGATGAAGCAGCGCAGCGGCTCCATCGTCAACATCACCTCGGTGGTGGGCCTGCACGGCAACGCCGGCCAGGCCAACTACGCCGCCGCCAAGGCCGGCATCGTGGGGCTGACGCTCTCGGCCGCCAAGGAACTGGGTGGGCGAGGGGTGCGCGTTAACGCCGTGGCCCCCGGCTACGTGCAAACCGACATGACCGCGGCGCTCACCGATGAGCAGCGCGCCCGCATTGCCGAGCGCATCCTGCTGGGGCGGCTGGGCACGGCTGACGACATTGCCGGTGTCGTGGCGTTTCTCTGTTCGCCGGCGGCTGCCTACATCACCGGTCAGGTGCTGTCGGTGGACGGCGGCATGATCTAACGAAATCCATTGTCATCATTTTACTTTATCCCACTGACTTTTGACGCACGGCGTCGGGAGGAACCATGAAAAGAGTTGTAATTACAGGCCTGGGCGCGGTGACCCCGCTGGCCCAGGGGGCGGAGGCGAGCTGGCAGGCCATTCGGGCGGGCCGGTTGGGCATCCGTCGGTTGGACGAGGAACTGGCCAGCCGCAGCGGTGTGGCCGTGGGCGCGCCGGTTGTGGGCTTCGACCCGGGCGAGCGCATCTCCCGCAAGGAGGCCCGCCGGATGGAGCCCTTCAACCAATACGCGCTGTGGGCCGCGCTGGAGGCCTGGGAGGACGCCGGCCTCAAGGACGCGACCATTGACCCCAAGCGAGTGGGCGTGTCGGTGGGCAGCGGCATCGGCGGCATGGATACCATCATGGAACAGACCGGGGTGCTCACCGACCGTGGGCATGACCGCGTGTCGGCCTTCTTCATCCCCAAGGCCATCATCAACCTGGCCGCCGGCCACGTGGCCATCGCCCTGGGTGCCAAGGGCCCCTGCGACGCGCTGGTGACGGCCTGCGCCACCGGCACCGACAGCGTGGGCCACGGTCTGGATCTCATCCGCCTGGGTCGCGCCGACGTGATGGTTGTGGGCGGGGTGGAGGCCGTGATGAACCCGCTGGCACTGGCTGGCTTCAAGCAGTTGCAAGCACTCAGCCCCGCCACCGATCCTGAGCGGGCGTCCATTCCCTTTGACGCCGAACGTAATGGATTTGTGATGGGCGAGGGGGCCGGCATGCTAGTGCTGGAGGAGCTGGAGCACGCCCTGCGGCGTGGCGCGCCCATCTGGGCGGAGCTCACCGGCTATGGTCAGACTTGCGACGCCTTCCACATCACCATGCCCGACCCACAAGGTGAGGGCGCCCATGACGCCATGGCTATGGCCTTGGCCGACGCGGGCATTGCGCCAGCGGACGTGGATTACATCAACGCCCACGGCACCAGCACGCCCTACAATGACCGCACCGAGACGCTCGCGATCCGCCAGCTCTTTGGCGACCACGCTGACCGCCTGGCCGTGAGCTCCACCAAGTCTATGACGGGGCATCTGCTGGGTGCCGCCGGCGCGGTGGAGGCGGTGCTGACCGCCCGTGCCGTGCAGGAGGGCTTCGCCCCGCCCACCATCGGTTACCGCGTGGCCGACCCGGACTGCAACCTGGACGTGGTGCCCGACGTTGGTCGGCCCATGGCCATCCGCCACGCCCTCAGCAACTCCTTCGGCTTCGGCGGACACAACAGCTGCGTCGTCGTCAGCCGCTACGAGGGGGAGGGTGCCCGATGAACCGCGACGAGATCAAGGCGATTATCCCCCACCGGGAGCCCATGCTGCTGCTGGATGAGGTGGACGAGCTGACGGCCGGGCAGACGGCCCATGGCTGGTTGCAGGTCACCGACGACATGTTCTGGTGCCAGGGGCACTTCCCGGGCAACGCGGTAATGCCGGGCGTGCTGCAGGTGGAGGCGCTGGCTCAGCTGGGCGCGGTCATCGTGCTGAGCCTGCCGGAGTTCCAGGGCCGCACGGCCTACTTTGGGGGCATCAAGGCAGCACGATTCCGCCGCATGGTGCGCCCCGGCGACCGGTTGGAGCTGGCGGTGGAGATCAAACGCATTTTGGGACCGGCGGGGTTTGGCACCGGCAAAGCCTTTGTGGAGGGTGAGCCGGCCTGCGATTGTGACCTCCAGTTCGTCATTGGAGACTAGCCCATAACAAATGAGAAGGCCGCGGACATCCTCCGCGGCCTTTCGCGTCTGCCGCTGTGGCGACAGCCGCGATTCACAGCGCTCGTCCCCACTTCGTCGTATCGTTCGCCGCACATGTCGCCGAACGATATCAAATGCTAGCGCTCATGCGGGGTTTTCGGGGAGTACGATTCGCCTGCGGGCGGAGTTTCTTATCTGCTCGTACCAGTGATTCCTTTCCTCCCGCCGAATGAATCGACGGGAGGTTCGTTACCCATTGCTCGTTCTAGTGGGTTTGTAGACACCAAGGCCGCGGACGTTGTCCGCGGCCTCTTTGTCTATTTGGCAACGTTCGCCGGTACGCTTTTTTGGCTCAGTCCCTTTCTGCGCACAGCACCGCCGCGGGCCACGCATGGTCGGTCAGGTCAAGCGTCAGCGTGACCTTGGCAAAACCGGCGTCCCGCAGCAGTCGCCGCTGCACTTCCGGCGTAAAGGGAATGTCAATGTGATAATCACCATTCGCCTGCGCTGCCCGTGCGGCCCGGTATTGTTGCAACCCATCCTCCATGATCTCATCGGTCACCATGTAGTCGGCTTCGACGTAACGGCCGCCGAGCTTGAGCGACGCACACACCCGTTCGTAAATCTGCGTCTTACGCTCCGGCAGGTAGTGGTGGAGTGAATAAGAAGAAATGGCCGCGTCAAAGCGTTCGGTCGGGTAGTCCCAGTAAACGTAGCTTGCATGCACCAGTATCAGCTGTTCCGCGCGGTCGGCGTGATTGAACTGCAGGCGATCGAGCATTCCGGCGCTGACATCCAGCCCCGTGATGCGGGCATTGGGAGCCCGCTTGAACACGGCATGCAGTTCCAGGCCCGTTCCGCAGCCCAAATCCAGAATCTCAATGGGTGCGTCGGTCTTAGGAATCTGCGCTGCCAGGGCGGTGTAAAGGCACTCCAGATCCTCGTTGTGGAGCATGTGATCGTCATACGTTGCGGCGCGGACGTCAAAAAAGCTTGCCATCTCCTCGGCAGGCGCTCTCTCTGGTTGATTTGACATGAGAGGTCTCCTTCTGTTTTTGAGTGTGTCGAAGCGGCCCGCTGGGTAGCGGGGTGCTTCGCGGGGTTCACCGTCAAAGATGCGCCGGCATGGGAAACCTCCTGAATACATCAATAAAAAGGGTAGCGCCGCACCCGTTGCTTTGCAAGGGAAAAGATGGATCAGCTAGATTTGTCCGTGGACAGGCACGATTTAACCGACCGGTTGAGGCACACGGTTTCCCCGGTTCGGGCTTCCGCTATTTTGGGAGAAACCAACAAGGCCGCGGGCATCCTCCGCGGCCTTGTGCTTTCATGCCGTCAGTTGTCGCCGCCGCTGTCGGTGGCTTGGGCATCGTCGGTGGGGCTGGCGCTCCCATCGCCGTAGCTGGTCGGGGTGTCCTTCTCATAGACGAACCGGGCGCTGAGCATGGGGTAGCCATCCTTGCTGCCGATGACGTCGGCGTACATCTTGTAATACTGGCCCACCTTCAGGCCCGCTTCCTTGCTGTACTCCAGCACCACGGTCTTGGGGTCGTCGGCGGTGCCCAGGTTGCATTGGTAATAGTCCGACTCGTCGTTGCTGAGCTTTTTGGTCACCATGCCTTCGCACACGTACACCTGCCCCAGCAGAGTGTCGGTGGCGGCGGCCAGGTGGGCATAGTCCATGGGCCAGGCCTTTTTGGTGTAGCTCTCCAGCGCCGGCACGTGGTTGACCAGGCACTGCAGGGAGCTTGTCTTGCCGCCCTCGTCGGTGGCGGTCAGGGTAATGGTGTTCCAGCCCCACAGCGTGAGCTTGGCCGTGAAGGAGAACACGCCGGAGGACTTGTCGAGGTTTATGTCGCCGTTCAGGGTGGCGTCGGTGGTGAGCGTGGCCCCCGGGGCCGTGCTGCCGCTGATGGCAATCGTCGGGTCGGAAGTTTGGGACTCCACATCGTCGCCCAATACAATGGGCACATCCAGCACCGGATGGTTCACCTGCAGCTCGTAGACGTTGCGTCGGTGCTTCTTGGTCTCCACGGTGATCTTGACGGTGTTCATGCCCTTGGCTTCCAGCCCTACGGTGCTGGAGACCAGCCCCTCGGTGTTCACCCGGTCGGTGGCGTTGTCGGAGCCGATGATGACGCGGCTGCCGGGCGTTACCTTCACCTTCACGGTGACGCGGTTGCTGGCCGTCTCCATGCCCTGCTCGGCCGGCAGTATGATCTTGAGCGGCGAGAGGGGGATGTCGATGGTGTAGGGCGGCACGGTGATGGTTCTCTCCTGGTTGTTGGGGGAGAAGATCGTCGCCTTGAGCTCAATGGTCTTCTTGGTGTCGCTGCCCGAGAGGTCGTCTGGGATGTAGCTGTCGTCATCCAGCAGCAGCACGGCCTTGCCGTCCTGTATGGGGAGGGAGCGGCGTGGCTCATCCACCAGCACCTGTTCACCGTCCTTGCCAAAGAACGTGATGCGGTGCCAGATCTGCCCGTCAATCAACACCTTTTCCACCAGGGGGGTCTCGGTCTGCTTTTCGGCGCGGTCCTTGGCAAACCACTGGGAGATGACTCGGATGCCGGCCTTGTACCCCATGTAGCCGCCGTAGCTGACGCCAGCGGAGACAACCAGGATGAGCAGCACCGACACCACCAGCCGCCGCCAGTTGACCCGGTAGCGGCGCTGCTTTGGGGGCCTGCGGCTGCGCACAGGCTCGGGCGGCACGACGACATTGATCTCCTGTCCGCTCTTCACGCGCCGCAGTTTCTGCCGGTTGGTGGGCACGGGTACGCCTTCATCAACCAGGTCCTGGGCCAGGTGCACATTTTCCTTCTCATCGTTGAGGACAACAAAATCCGCTTTGTTTTCATAAGAAGGCGTGCCCGCACTGTCCCCCCAGAAGGGCGGGGGGCTCTCAATGGGCTTTTGGGTGCGGGGGCGGTTCCACAGGGCGTTGGCCGAGCCAGCGGTCTTGGGCGGCGTCTGCCCCAGCGGGGCGCCGCAGCGCAGGCACGCGGTGTTTGTTGCTTTATTCTCACTGCCACAGACCGGGCACTTCATCGGTAAACCTCACAAACCTTTGGGTACCGATTATTATACACGAGGACGGCCCGCCATGCAAAAACACCGGGCCGAACGCGGCTTGCATTGGGCGGCAAAGGCAAGTAGAATGGGAGGGAAAGAGGACGCCCGATGTGGTGCGTCCGGATGGGAGGGTTTGCCCCATGGCGGACCATGTTAAGGAAGAGATCGTCACCCCACGGCAAAAGGTCGTGCCGATGATCGGTTATGTGGTGTTTACCATCTTTGCTTTTATCAGCGCCATTGTGGCGGCGACCTACCTCATGGCGGTGATGTCCAGTTTTAACCTCATGAACGTACTGATGGTTGTCATCTTTGGCGGCGGCGCGTGGATGATGTGGTGGGGCAAGGATATGCTGCGGGTGGAGTATGAGTATTCCTTCACCAACGGCGTCGTTGACGTGTCCCAGGTCATCAACAACCGCCGGCGCAAGGACGTCGTCTCCTTCCGCACGCGGGAGGCGGACCTCGTGGCTCCCGCAGACGACCCGCGCCTGGCAGAGTTGCGCAAGCGGAAGGACGTCAAGATCATCCGCGCGTACCTGAACCCCGGCGCGCGGCTGTACTTCGCGCAGTTCCGGAAGGGCGACAGCACCGTCGTGCTGCTCTTTGAGCCCAGCGAGGAGTTCCTGAAGCTCATGCGCATCTACAACGAGCGCAACGTGGTGCTGTAAGGGATTATGACCGCTCTTTGTTACCTCGACAACAGCGCCACCACCCGCCCCTTTGACCAGGTGCGGGAGGCAATGGCACAGGCCATGGACGAGGATTATTTCAACCCCTCGGCAGCCTACCCCCAGGCCGCGGCGGTGCGAGCCCGGGTGGACGCCGCCCGCGCGGCGGTGGCCGGTGCTCTGGGTGGCGGGCGGGTGGTGTTCACCTCCGGCGGGACGGAGGGTGACCACCTGGCGTTGGCCGGGGCCCTCACAGGCCGGCGGCGCGGGGTTGTCACCACGGCGGCCGAGCACCCGGCGGTGCTGCGCACGGCGGAAGCACTGGGCGAGGCCGGGGCGGCTGTCACCGTACTGCCGGTGTGTGAAACCGGTGCCGTGCGGCCCGATGCCCTGGTCGACGCCCTGACCCCGGACACCGCTGTTGTGAGCCTCATGCACGTGAACAACGAAACCGGCGCGGTGCATGACCTGCCTGCGCTGGCGGCGCTCATCCACGAGCGCGCACCGGAGGCGCTTTTTCATGTCGACGGAGTGCAGGCCTTCCTGCGCCTGCCGGCCGAGCCGGCCCGCTGTGGCGTTGATCTCTACACCGTGAGTGCCCACAAGATCCACGGCCCGAAGGGCGTGGGTGCGCTGTGGGTGGGCGGCAGGGCGCGCCTGCAAACCCAGCTGCCCGGCGGCGGGCAGGAGGAGGGGTTGCGCTCCGGCACCGAGAATGTGCCGGGCATCGTGGGCTTTGGCCGGGCGGTGGAGGTGTACTCCCAGGATTTGCAGGGCAAGCGCGACCGCCTGATGGCGTTGAAGCTCGCTCTGTGGGCTGGTCTTGCCAATCTGGATGGCGTGTGCATCAACGGCCCGGATCCGGCGCAGGGCGCTCCCCACATCCTGAACGTGAGCTTTGATGGCGTGCGGGGGGCGGTGTTGCTGCGGGCGTTGGCCGAGCAGGGCGTGCTGGTGGGCACCGGCTCGGCCTGCGGCACCCACAAGAACGCCGTCAGCCCCGTGCTCACGGCCATGGGCCTGCCCAAGGCGCGGGCCGAGGGTGCCATTCGGTTCAGCCTGTCCATCCAGAACACCGAAGAGGACGTCACCCGCGCCTGTGAGGTTGTATGCGAGCAGGTTACGCGGCTGCGGCGGTTCCAAAGGAGATAACCATGGAGACAGCATTGCTCATTCGCTACGGCGAGATCCACCTGAAAGGCCAGAACCGGCCTTTTTTTGAACGCGCGCTGGTGCGCAACATCACCCACGCAGCCCAGGCTGTCTGCCCTTGCCGGCTGCTGCGCGACCAGGGCCGCTACCTACTGATGGACTACCCCGTGGAGCGCACCGAGGAACTGGCCCAGGCCGTCAACCGGGTGTTCGGCGTCCATTCGGTCAGCCCCGTCACGGTGTGTGAGCCCACGCTGGAAGCCATCCGCGCCACGGCTCTGGCTCTCGTGCGGGAGGAACGCCAGGGGCAGGGTACCTTCAAGGTGGAGGCTCGCCGCTCCGACAAGCACTTTCCGCTGGAGTCCCCGGCCCTGGCGCGGGAGGTGGGTGGCACGGTGCTGGCGGCCTTCCCGGAGCTCCGGGTGGACGTGCACACCCCCCAGTGGCGGCTGTATGTGGAGGTGCGGGAGCGTGCCTACCTCTACACCCGGTTCCTCGATGGCCCCGGCGGCATGCCGGTGGGCACGGGGGGCAAGGTGTTGCTGCTGCTTTCCGGCGGCATTGACAGCCCGGTGGCCGGCTACCGCATGGCCCGGCGCGGAGTGGAGCTGGAGGCCGTCTACTTCGACAGCCCGCCCCATACCTCCGACCGTGCGAGGGAGAAGGTGGTGACACTGGCGCGGCTGCTCTCCCGCTCCTGCGGGCCGGTGCGGCTGCACGTGGTGCGCTTCACCGAGCTGCAGGAGGAGCTCTACACGAAATGCCGGCCCGACTACCTCACCATTCTCATGCGCCGCAGCATGATGCGCATCGCCTGCACCATCGCCCGCGCCAACGGCTGCGAGGCCCTGGTGACCGGCGAGAACCTGGGCCAGGTGGCCAGCCAGACGCTCTCGGCCATGGCTGTCACCAACGCCGTGTGCGACCTGCCGGTGTTCCGGCCTTTGATCTCCCAAGACAAGGTGGACATCATTGACGAGGCCCGTGCCATCGGCACGTTTGAGACCTCCATTCTGCCCTATGAGGATTGCTGCACGGTCTTCGTGCCGCGTCACCCCTCCACCCACCCGACGCTGGCTGCCGCCGAGGCCGCCGAGCAGGAGGTGGACATCGACGCCTTCTGCCGCCAGGCCATTGAGCAGACTGACGTCATCGAGGTGGGGGAGGAAGGCACATGAACCTGCGCCAGTGGTTGACCCACTTCAAGGACAACCCGGCCACCGCCCGCAACATCGCCTATTGGCACATCCAGGACGCGCGGGAGGCCCAGTACCGCCCCTACCCGGATTGGCTGGATGGGCGGCTGGCCGACGCTCTCAAACGCCGTGGCGTGCGGGAGCTTTACAGCCACCAGCGGGAGGCCGTGGACCTGGCGCGGGAGGGCCGCGATGTGACCGTGGTGACCCCCACGGCCAGCGGCAAAACACTCTGCTACAACCTGCCGGTGCTGCAGGCCATTGTGGACGACCCCACGGCCCGGGCGCTGTACCTCTTCCCCACCAAGGCGCTGGCCGCCGACCAGGTGAGCGAGCTCTACGAGCTCATCTCCGAGGCGGGGGTGGAGGTGAAGACCTACACCTACGACGGTGACACGCCGCCGGCGGCCCGTCAGGCCGTGCGGCAGGCCGGGCACATCGTGGTAACCAACCCCGATATGCTGCACGCCGGCATCCTGCCCCACCACACCAAGTGGGTCAAGCTCTTTGAGAACCTCAAGTACGTCGTCATTGACGAGGTGCACACCTATCGCGGGGTGTTTGGCAGCCACCTGGCCAATGTGCTGCGGCGGCTGATGCGCATCTGCGAATTTTACGGCGCGCACCCCCAGTTCATCTGCTGCTCGGCCACCATTGCCAACCCCAAGGAACTGGCCGAGCAGATCACCGCCCGGCCCATGGCCCTTGTAGACCGCAACGGCGCGCCCCAGGGCGAGCGGCACCTCATCTTCTACAACCCGCCGGTCGTCAATGAGATGCTGGGCATCCGCGCCAGCGCCCTGCAAGAGAGCCGGCGCGTCGCCACCGATCTCATTGTCAATGGCATCTCTACCATCGTCTTTGCCCGGGCGCGGGTGACGATGGAGGTGCTGGTGAGCCATCTGAAGAAGGCTGTAGCTGACGCACTGGGCGACTCTGGGTTGGTGCGGGGCTACCGTGGCGGGTATCTGCCCACCGAGCGGCGTGCCATCGAGCGGGCCCTGCGCCAAGGCTCGGTGCGCGGTGTCGTCAGCACCAATGCGCTGGAGCTGGGAATCGACATCGGCAGCCTCGATGCCTGCGTGCTCTGCGGGTACCCGGGCACCATCGCCAGCACCTGGCAGCAGAGCGGCCGGGCCGGGCGGCGGCAGGGGGTGTCGGCCACGGTTCTGGTCGCCAACTCCAGCCCCATGAACCAGTTCATGATGAAGCACCCCGAGTACTTCCTCAGCCAACCGCCGGAGAATGGGCTCATCAACCCCGACAACCTCTACGTGCTGCTGAGCCACCTCAAATGCGCGGCCTTTGAGCTGCCCTTCCACGACGGCGACCGCTACGGCGACAATGGCATTGAGGAGATCCTCGGCTTCCTGCAGGAGGCCGGCGTCATCCGCCACGTGGGCGACACCTGGCACTGGGCCACCGAGGAATTCCCTGCCAGCGAAATCAGCCTGCGCAGTGCCTCCAACGAGAATTTCATCATCACCGACACGACCGACGGCAACCCCCGCGTCATCGGGCAGATGGATCGCTTCGCCGCGCCCATGCTGCTGCATGATGAGGCCATCTACATCCACGAAGGCCAGCAGTATCAGGTGGAGAAACTGGACTTCCCCAACAAGAAGGCCTACGTCAAGGCCGTGAACGTGGAGTATTACACCGACGCCGACCTGTCGGTCAACCTCCGGGTGCTGGATTGCCTGCGGGACGACGGCAACGACACCCTGCGTCGCAGCCATGGTGAGGTGCTGGTCACGTCGCTCGTGACCATCTTCAAGAAGATGAAGCTCGACACCCAGGAGAACATCGGCTGGGGCCGGGTGCACCTGCCCGAGCTGGAGATGCACACCACGGCCTATTGGCTGAGTTTTGACGAGGAACTGCTGCGGCAGATCGGCTCCGACGCGGTGGAGGGCGGGCTCATCGGCATCGCCAACCTCATCGCCAACATCGCGCCGGTCTACCTCATGTGCGACCCCAAGGACATCGCTGTGTTCCCCCAGGCCAAGGCACCCTACACCGGCAAACCCACGCTGTACCTCTATGACACCATCCCCGGCGGCATGGGCCTGGCGGAGAAACTCTTTGAGCTGCACGGCGAGCTGCTGCGCCAGTGCCGGCAAATGGTGCTCGATTGCCCCTGCCCCTCCGGCTGCCCCAGCTGCGTGGGGCCGGATGGTGTGAGCAAACACGCAGTTTTGGAACTGCTGAACCGGCTGTGTGCTGCGGCGGAATCGTAAAAGGGGGGCGGGCTGCATGCACTATCAGGCCATCGTCTTCGACGTCAGCGATACGCTGGTGTATTACTCGCCCAACTATACGCAGATTTATTCGGACAGGCTGCGGCACCTCGGTTTTGCCATTGATGGCCATCTGCCATCTGCCCTGTCAAAAGCTGTGAACTGGGCAATCGGTGAGCAGGTGAGCAGGGAACAGGCAGGTGCGCCGCGTCTCAATGATCGGGATTTGAACCGTCTGCTGGATGCGGCGGCGTTGGGCTGTTTGAGTCCCGTTCCACAAGAAAAAGGGGTATTGTTGGATCGCCTGGAGTGGCTCCCCTTGCCCACACAGCAGATGCATGTCATCGACGGCGTGTTCCCCATGCTGGACGAGTTGAGAGAACGCGGTTACCGTCTGGCCATCGTGTCCAACCATCACGCATTCCTCCTGGATTTCCTGCGGCAGGAAGGACTGGCCCCCTATTTCGACCCCATCGTTATCTCTGACTTGGTGGGGGTGGAGAAGCCCGATCCCCGTATCATGCACCTGGCGCTGGAGGGGTTGGGCCTGCCGGCAGATCGGTGCCTCTATGTGGGCGACCACCCGCTGGACGTGCTGTGCGCCAAGCAGGCTGGCATGGATGTGGCGTGGATTGCCCCGGCTGACGAGGTGCTGCCATCGGAGGTACCCCACCGGGAGGATTACCGCATTGCCTGCGCGGCGGGTCTTTTGAACCTGTCGCTCTAAGGGTGCTTGCGGTGGTGCGACGAATCTTCCTTATTAGGCAAAGTTGTTTATGCGCAGCAAATAGGAATGGCCGTTGGGTTCCATACCATACTTTTTATAGAACGCTTGCCCCTTTTCGTTCCAGTCCACGGCGTACAGGTAGGCATAGTCCGCGTCGGTGTTCCGAAAGGCCATTTCAAGCGCCCGCGTCAGAATAAGGGAGCCGTAGCCCTGCCGCTGGTGATCGGCCGATACCGCCAGCGTGTCGATCTCGTTTCCCTTGCGCCAGTACAGCCCCACCAGGTTGTCACCCTTCCAGAACGCCTCAAAAGAGTGGTTGTTCCCACGTTCGGCAAGCTGCTGTATCATGTGATCCCGGTTCCCCCGGTAGTTGGGCGGCGGGCTTGCGAAGGTCATCGCCCCATCCAGCAACAGCAGGTAGTCGTCCAACTTGCTCTCCTCAAATGGCCGGATGTCCAGTTCTTTGCCCCACCGATGGCCGCCGAAGTTTTCTCGCCGCATGATGTACTCGATAGAAGCATAATCGTATGCCCCGTCCGTCACGGTGGGGAAGGTGTCCTTCAGGAACGCGATCTTTCGCCTGTTATCATTGCGCAGCCAGAGCATGCAGGATGTCGCGTTTGCCTTCTTCAGCGATGCCTTCAAGAGCGAGGCAACCTCTTCATTGTATCGGTCATTGTCCTCCTCAAAGGCGACGTGGATGCGCAGGTTGCCATAGAACAGGCAACTGAAAAACACGCCTTCCATCTTTTCTTCTTCAAAGAGGTGCAGCTCGATTTGGCTCTCTGTGTTGACGGCATCGAGGAAAACGCCCTTCTCCCCGCTGTCAATGTGGTTGATTTGTTCGGCGGCAAACTTGATTTGGTCTTGCGCCAGTTTCATCGTTTCATCCACCATTGCACTGTTTGCCTCCATCATAGTGGAATGAATGCCGTTTCACAATAATCCGGGAACATACATTTGAAACGACACGCACCAATGATATAATACAGCCATGTCAAGCTTGGAGGAAAAGCTCAAACGCATCTCCGGGGAGTTATCGGCCTACCGCCCGATGGAGGAGGCCCCCGCGCCCCGTGCGTCCGCCTGCCTGCACGAGGTGAGGGAGTGGGAACTGGACGAGGCGGCCGGCGGCCTCTTAGGCTATGCCGACCACCGGGCGCTGTCGGTTGTGTGCCGGGAGGGTGCCGACGCCTTCGTGGACTGGGACATCAGCCGCGCGGCCTTCGTGGACACCGAGACCACCGGTCTCATGGGTGGGGCAGGCACGGTGGCCTTCCTCATTGGCCTGGGGTACGTGGCGGAAGGCCGCTTCGTGGTGGAGCAGTTCTTCATGCAGGACTACGACGTGGAGCAGGAGATGCTCTCGCGCCTGTGCCGGCGGCTTGATGACTTCGACTACCTCGTGTCCTTCAACGGCAAGTGCTTCGACGGGCCGCTCATCGCCTCCCGCGCGGTTATCAACCGCGTGCGCCAGCCGCTGGATGACATGGTGCAGGTGGACTTGCTGCACGCCGCCCGGCGCATCTACAAAAGGCGGCTGAAGCGCTGCAACCTGCAGACGCTGGAGCGGGAGGTGCTGGGGCACACCCGTGAGGGCGACATCGACGGCGCCCTGGTGCCGGTGCTGTTCTTTGAATACCTGCGCAGTGGCGACTTCGGGCCGATGGAGCTGGTGATGGAGCACAACCGACAGGACATCGTGTCGCTGCTGACGTTGCTGTGCCGGCTGTGCTGGGCGGTCTCCGCGCCGGAGGAACTGGGTTTTGCCCAGGACATTCACTCCTGCGGGCGTCTGCAGGAGCGCATGGGGAACCTTGCCGAGGCCGAGCGGTGCTACCGCCTGGCCGCGCAGGAGGGCGGCGAAGCCCTGCGGGAGCTTTCCATGCTGCTGAAGCGCACCGGCCGGGTGGAGGAAGCCGCCGCCCTGTGGCGGCGCATGGCGGGGGAGGGGGGCTTCGGCCTGCTGCCCCACGAGGAATTGGCCAAGTATTGCGAGCACGTCACCGGTGACATCGACGGCGCGCTCGCCGAGGTAGATGCCGCGCTCACATGGCTGCGCGGCGCGAGCGGTACACGGCCCGCCCAGGCGCTGTTGCGCCGGCGGGAGCGATTGCTGCACAAACGGGAAAGGGGAACACGGTAGGGATGTCCATCATTTCCAATTTCGTCAGTTTCTTTGGCTACTACAACCACAGCCGCGGGAAGCTCGAGAAGGCCGAGCAGTGGTACCGGCGGGCGCACAAGTTCGGCCCCATGCCCCCCGCGCGGGAGGGCACCTTTGGCGTGCTGCTCTTGAAGCGCGGCGACTTTGAGGGTGCCATCACCCAGTTTGACATTGCGCTCAAAGACCGTGGCTGCAAGGACAACCTGCGCGCCATGATCCGCATGAACCGCGCGATGGCGTACTTCAAGCTGGGGGACACCCAGAAGGCCCTCATCGCGCTGGAGGACATTCACAGCAACTTCAAGAGCCTGCGGGTCTACCAGACGCTGGGCTACGTCTACACCGCCGCCGGGTTCTACGACAAGGCCGAGCCCTACAACCTGGAGGCGGTGGAGTATGAGCCCGACGACCCGGTGATCCTCGACAACACCGGGCAGATGTACCTGCAGATGGGCGAGTGGGACAAGGCCAAGGAGTATTGCGAGCGGGCCTATGCCGTCAAGCACATTTCTGACGTTTGCTACCACCTGGGCCTGGTGGCCGAGCACGAGGATAGGGTGGAGGACGCGTTGGCCTACTACCGCGAGGCACTGACCAAGAACATTGACGCCCTCAACGACGTGACCCGCGACCAGATCTATGAGCGCATCTTCGCGCTGGAGGGCGACGACGAGCCCGACGCCGAGGGAGCCGCGCCGAAGGACACAGACGACTGAACGCGGCAACCTGTTGTTAAAACGTTTTTTCCCTTGCGGCGCGGCCGCAATCGCGGTACAATGATGGCGCAATCCGGATTTGCGAATCTCTTTGAAAGGGGTTGATCAAGTGAAGATCCGTATGTATGAGGTGGACAGCCTCTAAAACTGCATAGGCAGCGAGCGCGGCGTGCGGGAGGGACACCCCAGTCCCTACCCTGCCGTCGCGGTCGTTGCCGTATACAGGATCACCCAAAGCCGCAGGGTTCTCCTGCGGCTTTGCTGCACTTGAATGGACTTCGTTTCAAGGAGAGAGTATGAAATATCGCAACGCGAAGGCGTTTTTGCCGCAGGAATTGCTCTGCGAGCTGCAAAAGTTCGCCCAGGGGGAGCTCATCTACGTGCCCAGCTCCAACCAGAAGGCCCGGTGGGGCACGGTCAGCGGTTCCCGCCGGCACTATGAGCAGCGCAACCACCGCATTGTGCAGCAGCACAGGGAGGGTTCCCCGGTGGATGCGCTGGCGCGGGAGTATTGCCTGACGACCGACAGCATTAAGAAGATCCTCAAGGCCAACGATGGCGATTGAGTTCGCTCTTGCCATAGCCATGGTTCTTGTGGTACACTCAAACCAAACCTGCACGAGGAGTAACAACAGCATGCACGCTTCCGACCGTATGATGAGGGTTCTGGCCAACTGAGGGGGTAGTCTACCCTTTTTTCGGCCAAACCTCATACGGGAAGAATCTGCATCGCTGTTGTTTTTGTTTGCCGCCCTGGGCGGCTAGCCCGGTTCGTGTCCGGGTTTCAGGAAGAAGAGGCGATGGCCCCTTCTTTTTTTGTTGGAAAGGTGATGGATATGAGCATTTTGACGATAGAGCATCTGAACCATGGCTTTGGGGAGAAGCGCCTCTTCCAAGACGCCGAACTGCGCCTGCTGCCCGGTGACCACATGGGCCTGACCGGCCCCAATGGCTCGGGCAAGAGTACCCTCATTCGCTTGGCAGCCGGCCAGCTGCTGGCCGAGGGTGGGCAGATTGCCTGGCAGCCCCGTGTGACCGTGGGGTATCTCGACCAATACGCCAGTGTGGACCCGACGCTCTCCATTCTCGACTACCTGCGCACCGCGTACCGCGGGCTCTTTGAGACCGACGCGGAGCTTGCGCGCACTCACGAGGCACTGGCCCATGCCGGGGCTGGGGAGCTCACGCGCCTCATCGCCCGGGCCGACCGGCTGCAGCAGGCGCTGGAGCGCGGCGGCTTCTACGCCATTGACAGCCACATCGCCCGGGTGGCGGCGGGGTTGGGCGTGGCGGCCCTGGGGTTGGAGCGGCCGGTGGGTGAGCTCAGTGGCGGGCAGCGTGCCAAAGTTCTGCTGGCCAAGCTCCTGCTGGAAGCCCCCGACGTGCTGCTGCTGGATGAGCCCACGAACTTCCTCGATCGGGCGCACATCGACTGGCTGGGCAAGTTCCTGCGGGGGTTCGAGGGGGCGTTCCTCATCGTGAGCCACGACGGGGCCTTCCTCGACACGGTCACCAACTGCATCTGCGACATTGCCTTCGGGCAGATCAACCGCTACACCGGCAGCTTTGCCAGCTTCCTCGCACAGAAGGAGCAGCGGCGGGAGGAGTACGTCCGCCAGTACCAGCGCCAGCGGCAGGAGATTGAGCGCCTGGAGGACTACATCAACCGCAACCGCGTGCGCACTGCCACCGCCCGCCAGGCACAGAGCCGCATGAAGCGCCTCAATCGCATTGAGCGGATGGAGCGGCCTACCGTGGCGGTCAAGCCGGTGTTTCGTTTCCGCCACAGCCCCACGCCCGAGCCCTTGCTGCTGGAAGTGGAGGGCCTGGCTGTCGGCTACCAGTATCCGCTGCTCACCGGCATCGACCTCACCCTGCGGCAGGGCCAGCGGGTGGCGGTGCGGGGGTTCAACGGCATTGGCAAGACGACGTTCTTGAAGACCATCGCCGGTGAACTGCCGGCGTTGGGCGGGCAGTATCACTTCGCCGACCGGGTGGTGGTGGGTTACTACGAGCAGGACCACCGCTGGCGGAACGCCGCCTCCACCCCGCTTGATGAGATTTGCGAGGCCTTTCCCCGCCTGTCGCCCCAGGAGGCACGCAGCTACCTCGCGCGCTGCGGCATCCGTCGGGAGCATGTGGAGAAACCCCTTTCCACCCTCAGCGGCGGCGAGCAGGCCAAGGTCAAGCTCTGCCGGCTGATGATCGCGCCGTGCACGCTGCTCATCCTGGATGAGCCAACCAACCACCTGGACGCCGACGCCAAGGAAGCCCTGCGGGAGGCGCTGGCGGCCTTCGATGGCACGGTGCTGCTGGTGAGCCACGACGACCACTTCTACGATGGCCTAGTTGACCGGGTCTTTGATGTGGAGCGGCTGCTGCGGCGCTAAAGGAAGGAGGCACGGCAAATGGCTGTCATCACCACGCACGATGTGACACTCACTGGCAGGGCTGGCGGGGTTGACCTGGTGTTGAGGCCCCTGTGCGACGATCACCTGCCGCTGTTGTGCCGGTGGAACGCCGACCCCGAGATTGTTTACTGGGAGGAGAGCGGGCCGGGCAAGGCCTGCACCTACACCGAGGGGGAGGACGCCCATTTCTACGACAAGGAGACGGTTTGCTCGATTTATGGGGCCGTGTCGTGCAGTGCCGTCTGCTTCCTGGTGGAGGCAGACGGCCGGGCAATCGGGGAGTGTTGGCTCCAGCGGATGAACCTGCCGGAGGTGTGCGCCCTGTACCCGGGGCAGGATGTGTGCCGGATCGATATGACCATTGGCGAAAAGGAGTTCTGGGGCAGGGGGATCGGCACCGGTTTGGTGGGCATGCTCGTCGGGTTTGCCTTCCGGCGTGAGCGGGTTGATGTGCTCCATTGCCTCGTGGGGGACCACAATGCCCGCAGCCAACGAACGTTTTTGCGCAACGGATTCCGGTCGCTCCCGATGGAGGACCTTCCCGTGGGAGAGCGGGAAACGGGAGAATTGCACTTTGTGCTGACAAGGTTGGAATACGAATGCAGGCAAGGCAACTGTGGCCACCGGTGACCGAAGGGCAAAGGAAAGGACGGGGCATATCGCCCCGTCCTGTTTTGTTTATGCTCCGGTCGTTTTGGGCTTTTTCTTTCCGTTGCGGTTGTTGTTGCTGTTGGCCACGGTATCCGCAGGCGTCGGGGTGGCCTCCGGCGTGGCGGTGACCTCCGGCGTGGGGGAGGGCGAGGTGCTCCACCCCGGCAGCGGGAAGGGCCACACGAAGCCGCCGGTATCGGTGGGTTCGGGGGGAGCGGGAACCACAACCTCCTGGCTCCCGGTGGGCTCGCCGGTCACATTGATGTCCGGGTGCACCGGCAGCACGTAGTACTGCCAGGTGCCTGCGGTGGCGGTCGTGTCCTCGTGCTGGATGGCCTTGCCGGCCTTGCCGGTGAAGGATGCGATCTTGGCCGTCTGCCCCAGCATATCCACACGGTAGAGGTCGTACCGGGCGAAGGACTGCACGATGGTGAACGACAGCAGCGGTAGATCGTTATTGGAGAGTGTGGCCGAAAAGTCTGTGGGTGTCGCCGGTGTCTGCCAGTAGGTGCTCGTCTCGGTGGGCACCGCGTCGGTAGGGAAGTATTCATACAGCTTGGAGTCCTCAGGCGTAAGCTCCGAGGCTAGCAGCTGCTTTTGGGTGTCGTAGAGCGCCTTCTTATCGAGCGCCACCATCGTCACCGTGTCGGGGATGGTGAAGTCCGGCGCGTCCTTGTCCTTGTACAGGTAATCGAGCACGCCCTTGACGATCTTGGCCGGGTACTTGCCGCCGGTTACGCTGCTGGCAAGGTAGTGCTCGTCATCAGTCTTGTCAAAGCCCTCCCACGCCACGATGGTGTACTCGGGGTTGTAGCCGGCCAGCCACACGTCGCGGTTCTTGCTGCCCTTCCAGTTGACGGTGCCGGTTTTTGCAGCCACCGGCAGGTTGCTGGTGCCCAGGAGCTTGGCTGTGCCTTCCTGTGCGGCGTCCTGCAGCATGGAGGTGATGAGGAACGCCGTAGAGGAGCTCATGGCCAGCGTGGTCTCATACTTGTTTTCGTAGAGCACCTTGCCCTCGGGGTCGGTGATCTTGCTGACGAAGGAGCCCTTGGCGTAGCGCCCGCCGTTGGAGAAGGCCGTATAGGCCGAGGCCAGCTCCATGGGAGTGACACCCTCTGTGAAGCCGCCCAGTGCCAGCGCCAAGCTGTCGTCACCCTCGGCAAAGGGGATGCCCAAGCGGCTGGCGAAGTCCTTAGCCGTGGTGAGCCCCACGTCGTTTAGGATCTTAACCGCAGAAACATTGATGGAGTTGATCAGTGACGTGCGCATGGTGACCCAGCCGCGGTACCTGTCGCCGGAGTTGGAGGGCGAGTAGCCGTTGAAGTCGGTCTTTTCATCGAGGATCATGGTGGCCGGGTTGTAGCCATAGCGGTCGATGGCCGGGCCGTAGACCAGTGCGGGCTTGATGGTGGAGCCGGGCTGGCGGCGGGCGCTGGTGGCGCGGTTGAGCCCCATGCGGGTGGTATACTCCCGCCCGCCCACCACGGCGCGGGCCGCGCCGGTCTCGCTGTCCAGCACGATGAGCGCACCTTCCACCTGGGTGCCATCCTTGGCGTCCTTGGGGAAGGAGTCGTCGTCGGCCACCAGCTTGTCGCACTGGGATTGCAGCTTCCGATCCATGGAGGTGTAGACGCGGTATCCGCCGGAGACGAGATCCTCGTAGTCGAGATTCAGCAGCCCCAGCGCCTCGGTCACCGCCGCGTCCATGTAGTAGCCGTAGTCGTTGGCCTTTTGGCTGTTGAGCTTGAGCTTGACTTCCTCATCCTTCCCCTCGTTCATCTCGTCCTCGTCGATGAACCCATACTTGTACATGAGGCCCAGGATGAGATTGCGCCGGTCGATGGAGTTGTCGAGGTGGAGGTGCGGGGCATACTTGGAGGGGCTTTTGAGAATGCCGGCCAGCAGCGCCCCCTCGGCCGTGGTGAGCTTGTCCGATGTCTTGCCGAAGTAGGACTCAGCCGCCGCTTCAATGCCGTAAGCGCCGTTGCCGAAGTACACGGTGTTGAGGTACATCTCCAGGATCTCATCCTTGCTGTAGGTCTGCTCCAGCTGGATGGCCAGCCGCGCCTCCTGCAGTTTGCGCGTCCAAGTCTTCTCGTTTGTGAGGTGCGTGAGCTTGATGAGCTGCTGGCTGATGGTACTGGCGCCCTGGGCTTTGGAGCCCTGCTTGATGTCTTCGAGCAGCGCGCCGGCGATGCGGCGGATGTCCACGCCTGAGTGGGAGTAAAAGCGCACGTCTTCGGTGGCGATGAAGGCCTTCTGCACCTTCTCCGGCACCTTGTCGAGCGACACCCAGATGCGATTCTGCCCGCTGGAGACACCGGCGATCTCCTTGCCGTCCTTGTCGTAGACTAGCAGGGTCTGGGCCTGGTTGGTGATCTTGCTGGGGTCAAAGCTCTTCCAGTCGGTGTCGTTGATGAGCCAGATGAAAAACACGATGGCCGCCGCCATGCCCACCAACGTCAACCCGCCGGCGATCTTGGCAGCGTTGGCAAAAATCCGCTTCCAGTTTCGTTTCCCCTTGGTGCCCTTTATTCTTTTCAGCTTGATGCGTGCCAAAACAGCCTCCATCTCGTCTTCCCTGTGTGCATAGCATACCCATGGTGAACGCGCTGCAACGGGCGCGCAATCCGTGGGTTGCTGGCAACAGAGGCAGAATGTGCATGTCCGCCCAATGGCTCATGCTTCGTCTATTGTACACCATGTTTTTGAAAAAAGTGTGAATGCGGCACCAACGGTGCCGTGAGGCATGGTTTGGGGCCGAGCCGCACACACCGGGCCAGCCGTGGAGCTGCCGCATGGGCGCTGAAATCATGTGCATACATCTATTCCCCCCTGCGCATACTGTGTTGGAAGGCGCTGCCAGCGCTGGCGGTTTGTGGCAGCCTTTGTCACAGGCCGCGTTCGCCAAAAGCACTGTTCTTTCGCGGCAGGCGCGGCGCGGGGCGGCGGCGAACGCTTGGCTTCCGGGAAGGAGGAATCACGGTGAACGTACGATTGGAGGAGCGACCCACTGAGGTCATCGCGTGGTTGACGGGGGAGCTCGACCACCACGCGGCGGAGTTTGTGCGGCGAGAGCTGGACACGGCGCTTGACATGCGCCGGGGCTGCCGGCTGGTGTTGGACATGTCAGGCCTGAGCTTCATGGACAGCTCGGGCATCGGCGTCATTCTAGGGCGGTACAAGAAGGTGAAGGCCACTGGCGGCAGGCTTGCCGTGCGCGGCGTCAACGAGAAGATGGACCGCATTCTGCGGCTGGCTGGGCTCTACCAGGTGGTGGAGCGGGAGGGAGGACGAAAGGCATGAGGGGACGCAACGAAATGGTGCTGGAGATTCCGGCGCTCTCAGAGAACGAGAGCTTCGCCCGGGTGGTGGTGGGGGCGTTCCTGGCACGGCTCAACCCCACGCTGGAGGAGCTGTCCGACGTCAAGACCGCCGTGTCCGAGGCCGTCACCAATGCCATCGTCCATGGATACGGCAACCGGGGCGGCAGCATCGTCATACGCGCCGCGGTGGAGGGCTTGGAACTGACGGTGGAGATCACCGACGAAGGCCGGGGCATCGAGGACGTGGAGCAGGCCATGCAGCCATTCTTCACCACCCAGCCCGAGCAGGAGCGCTCTGGCATGGGTTTCACGGTGATGGAGAGCTTCATGGACGAGCTGGAGGTGCGCAGCGAGCCGGGCCATGGCACCACCGTGCGCATGGTCAAGCGCGTCACCCCACCGCCGGCCTCGCCCGACGTGCACTAGCGTGGGGCGGGAACCGACCAGGGCGCAGAACGCCATCGAGACCCTGGACCTGCTGGCGCGGGCAAGGGCCGGCGACGCCGCCGCTGAGGAACAATTGATCCGGGAGAATCTGGCCCTCGTGCACAGCGTGGCCAAGCGGTTCCGAGACCGCGGGGCCGAATACGAGGACCTGTTTCAGATTGGCTGCGTGGGCTTTGTCAAGGCCATCAAGAACTTTGACATGAGTTACAACGTGTGCTTCTCCACCTATGCGGTGCCCATGATCATGGGGGAGATCCGTCGCTTCCTGCGGGATGATGGCCCCATGAAGGTCAGCCGATCCATCAAGGAGAAGGCCCGCACGCTCATGGCCGCCCAGGAGCGACTCTTCACCCGCCTGCAGCGGGAGCCCACCTCCGGCGAGATTGCTGAGGAGGCCGGTATCCCGGCGGAGGAACTGGCCTACGTGATGGAAGCGATGAACCCCATCAGCTCCATCGAGGAGGAGCTGAACCCCGGGGCTGAGAACCCGGTGCGCACCATTGACCGCGTGCAGGACGACAGCGGCCGCCCCGATACCCACATTGACCGCATCCTGGTGAAAGAGCTGCTGGGCTCGCTGGAGCCGCGGGAGCGGCAGATCATCCTGTTGCGCTACTTTCAGGAGAAGACACAGAGTGAAATTGCCGCCACCATCGGCGTCTCGCAGGTGCAGATCTCCCGGCTGGAGAGCAAGATCCTCGCCAAGCTTCGGGGCATGGTGGCTGAGGGGTAGACGCTTGCGCTTGCGCTTTCGCCTTCGCCGCTACGCGACGAAGCCGAGGGGGAGGGGGCTCGTCCAAACATGTTGTTGGCCGCGCGACGCGCTGGTCGCCGCGCGGCGTTTTGCTGCGCTGTTCGTACCCAATTTCACGTGGAGGCGCGCCTGTGGGCGGGGGTGATGCGTGCCATGCTCGGGTTGTTGTGTGCCTCGGCCGGATGAACCGGCTCTCGGCTGCCGGGGATGACTTCCGTACAGGGTTTGGGCATTTGGCGTTCACAGGGGCGTTCGGTTGTGTTGGGCGTGCCTGCTTTCACGAAGGTGACGCTGCGGCGGCGGGAAGGGTGCGTGCCACGGGCGGGTTGTTGTGTGCCTCGGCCGGATGAACCGGCTCTCGGCTGCCAGGGATGACTTCCGTACAGGGTTTGGGCGATTCGCTTTCATGTGGGGTGTTCGACAGCATTGATCGTACCCGCTTTTTGCAAAGGAGATGCCGCTGCGGGCGGGAGGCGATGCGTGCCACGGGCGACGGTGCAGCGTTCCGGTCAGCATGTGCGTTGGGTGGCCGAGGCCATCTTTTCATGCGGAGGCGGGGCATCGAAATCAGCTGTCGTTTGTGGTATGATGCACCAAAACGATTCGAGGTGCTGAAAATGAAACGACGCGTGCTGGCCGTGGCGTTCCTGCTTGCTTTGACAGCCGTGCTTCTGACCGGGTGCATCCCCGGCGATGGGGCTTACGAAACCAACCCTGCTGGGTTCTTCTCTGGCGTGTGGCATGGGTGGGTGGCGCCGGTGTCCCTGATCATCGGCATCTTCAACCACAACATCCGGGTGTACGAGCCCATCAACACCGGCTGGTGGTACGATTTCGGGTTCTACATCGCCGTCATTTCGGGTTTTGGCGGGCTGTCGCTCAGCCGCCACGCCGCCCGCCGCCGCCATCGCAGCGATGACTGACCGCCGCGGACGGACGAGCTGACAAAATTTCGTTGATTTTTCATCCCTTCCGCTGGAGGAAAGTGCAAATGGAGCCGTGAATTGCATCGGCTCTTTTTGTTTGCGCCGGAAAATACTACGCCGGAAGGGAGTGAACGCAATGTTGGTGAAAACCAGAACGGCCATCGTGGCGCTGTTGGTGGCGTTTTTGATTTTCTTTGGCGTGGCGGCGCTGTTGCTGCTGCGCTATTACACCGGTCTCAACCGGGTGAGCCCCATGAACTCCACCTATGTGGAAGCGGCGGGAGGTGGCGGGCTATGAGCGGTGTGAACCCACAGCAGGCCAAGCAATACAACGAGTATGTGAAGCAGAAGGCGCCCAAGAGCCAGACATTTATCGGTTGCGTCAAGGCGTTTTTGGTGGGTGGGCTCATCTGTGTCATCGGTCAGTGCTTTGTGAACCTGGCCAAAGGCCCCATGGGCCTGCCGCAGGAGGGCGTTTCAGCCTTCGTGGCCATCGTCATGGTATTCCTAGGCTCCACGCTCACCGGTCTGGGGCTCTACGATCGGATCGGCAAGTTCGCCGGTGCAGGCTCCATCGTGCCCATCACCGGGTTTGCCAACTCGGTGTGCGCCCCGGCCATGGAGTTCCGCTCCGAGGGGTACATCCTGGGCACTGGTGCCAAGCTCTTCCTGCTGGCGGGGCCGGTGCTCGTCAATGGCTACTCGGCGGCACTCATTGTGGGGTTCATCCATCTGCTGATCGGCTGGATCGGGGGTGGCGGGGCATGAAACGAACCTTTTTGCTACAGAACCCACCGGCCATCGTGGGGTATGGCACGGTGGTGGGGCCCAAGGAGGGCCAAGGCCCGCTGTCCCCGTGGTTTGACGTGATACTGGAAGACGACACGCTGGGGGAGAAGAGCTTTGAGAGGGCCGAGAACAAGATGTTTGAAAAGGCGGCCCAGCTGGCGCTGACCCGGGCGCGGCTGCAGGCGACGGACATCGACGTGATGTTTGGCGGCGACCTCCTCAATCAGATCATCAGCGCCAGCTTTTCGGCGCGCACGCTGGGCATTCCCTTCGTGGGACTCTATGGCGCGTGTTCCACCATGGCCGAGTCGCTCCTGGTCGGGTCGGTGTTCCTCTCCGGCGGGTATGGGGAGAAGGCGCTGTGCCTCACGGGCAGCCACTTCTCCACCGCCGAGCGGCAGTACCGCACCCCGCTGGAGCTGGGCAGCCAGCGGCCGCCCACAGCCCAGTGGACGGCCACAGCCTCAGGCTGCAGCATACTGGCCGCGGTGGGTGACGGGCCGCGAGTCACCAAGGCGACCGTGGGCCGGGTGCAGGACTATGGCATCACCGACGCCAACAACATGGGCGCGGCCATGGCCCCCGCCGCCGCCGATACCATCGCCGCCCACTTCCAAGACACGGGGCTCAGCCCCGACTACTACGACTATGTGGTGACCGGCGACCTGGGTACCCTGGGGCGGGACATTCTCCACGATCTCTTGGGGCAGCGGGGGTTGTCGCTGGGCACCCGCCATCGCGATTGCGGCTGCGACCTCTTCTCCGCCGACCAGGATGTGGGCTGCGGCGGTTCGGGCTGCGGCTGCGCCGCGTCCACGTTCAATGGGTACTACCTCAAGCAGATGGCCGAGGGCAAGGTGCAGCGCATCCTGCTGGTGGCGACCGGGGCGCTGCTCAGCACCCTGACGACCCAACAGGGCGAGAGCGTGCCCTGCGTGGCCCATGCCGTGGCCGTGGAACGATAGGAGGAGATGACATGATCTTTCTAAAAGCGTTCGTGGTGGGGGGGCTGTTGTGCGTCATCGGCCAACTGCTGCTCGATTACACCAAGCTTACCTCGGCGCGCATTCTGGTGCTGTATGTGGTGTCGGGCGTGTTCCTGTCGGCCATCGGGCTCTATGGCAAGCTGGTGGAGTTTGCCGGGGCAGGGGCGACGGTGCCGCTGACGGGCTTTGGCTACTCCCTCTACAAGGGCACGATGGATGCCATCGCCGAGCGGGGCTGGATTGGGGCGTTCACCGGCGGGGCGGCGGCCACGGCTGGCGGGGTGGTGGCTGCCGTGGTGTTCGGCTACCTCTATGCGGTACTCTTCCGCCCGCGCACCAAGCAGTAGGCCCTCGCGCTGTCAAAAGTTGTATAAACGATCGGTGACAAAGGGCCGCCGCTCCTGTACAATGGGTGCGGTCGATGACCGACGATCGTATGGGAGGTATACACGATGGATCTGAAACTCCGCAAGAAAGAGGACTGCCTGTTTGACCAGGCTTCGTTGGGCGAGGTCATGCTGCGCCTGGACCCCGGCGAGGGCCGTATCCGCACGACTCGCGAATTCCGCGCCTGGGAGGGCGGCGGTGAATACAACGTGGCCCGTGGCCTGCGCAAGTGCTTCGGCATGAGGACTGCGGTTCTCACCGCCTTCGCCGACAACGATGTGGGCCGGCTCATTGAGGATTTCATCCTGCAGGGCGGGGTGGACACCCAGTTCATCAAGTGGATGCCCTACGACGGCATCGGCCGCAAGGTTCGCAACGGTCTCAACTTCACCGAGCGTGGCTTCGGCGCGCGTGGTGCCGTCGGCGTGTCCGACCGCGCCTACACCGCCGCGTCCCAGATGAAGCCTGAGGACTTTGACTTCGATTACATTTTTGGCAAGCTGGGCGTGCGCTGGCTGCACACCGGCGGCATCTATGCGGCCCTCTCCACCCAGGCGGCGGAGACCGTCATCGCCGCGGTAAAGGCCGCCAAGAAGTACGGCACCGTGGTCAGCTACGACCTCAACTACCGCCCCAGCCTGTGGAAGGACATTGGCGGCCAGGCCAAGGCCCAGGAAATCAACAAGGAAATTGCCAAGTACATCGACGTGATGATCGGCAATGAGGAAGACTTCACCGCCTGCCTCGGCTTTGAGGTGGAGGGCAACGACGCCAACCTGAAGGAGCTCAATCTGGACGGTTACAAGAAGATGATCGGCGAGGTCGTCAAGGCCTACCCGAACTTCCAGGTAGTTGCCACCACGCTTCGCGAAGTGAAGTCTGCCACCGTTAACGACTGGAGCGCCATCTGCTACGCTGACGGCACCGTCTACAAGGCCGCAGACTACAAGGGTCTGGAGATCCTGGACCGCGTGGGCGGCGGCGACAGCTTCGCCTCCGGCCTGGTCTATGGCCTCATGACCACCGGCGACGCCCAGAAGGCCGTCAACTACGGCGCGGCCCACGGCGCTCTCGCTATGACGACCCCCGGCGACACCTCCATGGCCAGCCTCAAAGAAGTGGAGTCCCTGATGAAGGGCGCTGGTGCCCGCGTGCAGCGGTAAAGCCACAACCTGAAACTCAACACTCGTTGGCATCAGCCAACGGGTGTTTTAATGCCGGCATAACCACTAGGAAGGGGATCGCCATGCAGGACTTTCCCGCTGGGCAACGTAATAGTAGTGTAGAGAAAGGCGCTTGCGATCAGCGTCGCTACCCCTAGTGGGCACAGCGCCGGGCAAGGCAGCGCTTCCCTGCTGCAATTCGTGGTCAACCCAATGGACATTGTCTGACGAGAGTCAGTCAATACAATATGTGGATTGTGCCCTGCCAGGTGTATTGACCCACGGGGCACCCGCCGATGCAAAAGGAGAATGAGATGAGAAAGCTCACCGTAGCCCCCAACCACCGCCACCTGCAGTGGGAGGACGGCGAACCCTTCTTCTACTTGGGTGACACGGCCTGGGAGATCTTCCACCGCTTGAGCCGTGAGGAAGTGGACCACTACATGGATGTACGTGCCGAGCAGGGCTTCAACGTGGTGCAGGCCGTGGCCTTGGCAGAGTTTGAGGGCACCGGCGTGCCTAACGCCTATGGGCGGCTGCCGCTTAAGTCCGACGCTGACGGCCTGCCCGACCCGACCAAGCCCGACCTGACCGGTGACTATCATTACTGGGACCACGTGGACTACACCGTCGCCCGGGCGGCCGAGCGGGGGCTGTTCATTGGCCTGCTGCCCACCTGGGGCGACAAGATCAACCTGTGCTGGGGCAAGGGGCCGGTCATCTTCAACGAGGAGAACGCCCGCGCCTACGGCCACTGGATTGGCGCACGGTACAAGGACGCCTGGAACGTCATCTGGATTATGGGCGGCGACCGCCCGCTGGAGGACAGCCACCGTGCCATTGTGACCGCCATGGCCGAGGGGGTGCGCGCCGGCGACGAGGGCAACCACCTCATTTCCTATCACCCCAATGGCGAGTCGTCCTCCTATGCCGGGGTGGGCAAGGCGGGCTGGCTGGACTTTCACATGCTGCAGACCGGCCACCACGTGGGCTACTACGATTGCTGGCGCATGATTGATGAGATCGCCGCCGCCGACCCCGACCGGCCCGTGTTGGACGGCGAACCGCGCTACGAGGATCACCCCGCCTGCTTCAACGTGAAGTACGCCACCCTGTGGGACGCCGCCGACGTGCGCAATTCGGCCTACTGGGATGTGTTCCACGGGGCCTGCGGCCACACCTATGGCAACCACAGCATCTGGTCGTTCAACCGCGAGCGGCAGGACTACTGGCCCTACACCTGGTTTGAGGTGCTGCGCCACGAAGGCGCCGAGGACATGCGCCACCTGAAGGCGCTGCTGACACTGCGCCCCTACTTTGAGCGTCGCCCGGCGCAGGAGTTGGTGGCCGAGGACGACGGTACCGTCAACGGCCATATTGCGGGCTGCCGGGGCGAGGCCTATGCCTTCGTCTATGCGCCGCTGGGGCTGCCGCTGAAGGTCAACATGGGCGTGCTGCCCGGCCCTGCGGTCAAGTTTGGCTGGTTCGACCCGCGTACCGGTGCCTTCCTGCCCCAGAGCGTGGTGCCCAACCACGGCGTGTGCCGCTTTGTGCCGCCCACCCAGGGCCGCGGGCAGGACTGGGTGCTGGTGCTGGATTCGCCGGACCTCGACGGCAAGTAAATTCGCCAGAGAAGGAACCACGCCCGCAGGGGGCAACCCGCACACGACAGGAACAACCGCAGGACGGAAGGAGAAGCGCCATGCAGTGCTACGTCGTTGATGCCTTTGCCGACCATGTGTTTGAGGGGAACCCCGCTGCGGTCTGCGTGCTGGAGCGTTGGCCCACCGTTGATCTCATGCAGAACATCGCGCGGGAGAACAACCTCTCAGAGACGGCCTTTGTTGTGCCCGAGGGGGAGGAGTATGGCTTGCGCTGGTTCACCCCCGGTGGGGAGGTTGACCTGTGCGGCCATGCCACGCTGGCCGCGGCGTATGTCATCCTGCGTTATGCCAGGCCCTATGGCTTACTAGTGCGCTTCCGCACCCAGAAAAGTGGGCGGCTCACCGTGACGCTGCGGGGGGATCTCTATGAAATGGATCTGCCCCTATTCGCTATGACCCAGGTACCGGTCACCGACCAAATGGAGCGGGCGCTGGGCGCTCGCCCGGTGGAGGCCTGGCTGGGGCGTGACCTCGTTTGTGTGATGGAGAGTGAGGCACAGGTGCGGGCGCTGGAGCCTTCCGCCGAAGGGTTGCTGGCTCTGGATGGTTTGCTGACCCATGCCACGGCCCAGGGTGGGCATTACGACTGCGTGACCCGCAGCTTTGCGCCCAAGCTTCGCATCGCCGAGGATCCGGTTTGTGGATCGGGCCACTGCCACGTCGTTCCCTATTGGGCCAAGCGCCTCGGGAAGGATGATATTGTAGCCTGGCAGGCGTCGGCCCGCGGGGGCGAGCTCTTCTGCCGCATGCGCGGCGACCGGGTGGCAATGGCGGGCAAGGCCACGCTGTACTCGGTGGCCGAGCTGCAGGTAGGGGAGGGCTACCAAGACTAGATAAGAAGCGGAAGCGGGAACCGAACGGCTGCATGCCGGCGGTTCCCGCTTGCCTTTAATGCCGGCCGTGGGCGGGCAAAACCCACCAAAAAGCAACGGCGATTTTTTACGGTTGTTATGAAAATAATTCACATATTCAGTTTGAATGTAACAAGTTGTCCGTTCTCTGCTATACTGGTACCGCAAAAACGGCGCGGATGCCCGCACCGGTGAAAAGAGGGATTCCCATGAATTTTGAACTGCTACACCCGGCGGACCAGATCGTGATGCTGATGGAGCGGATCTACCGCTATGGCATGACCACGACCTCCGGCGGCAACCTTTCGGTGATGGATGAGAACGGCGACCTGTGGATCACCCCTGGCTCCATCGACAAAGGGTCGCTGACCCGGCGGGACATCGTGTGTGTCCGCGCCGACGGCACGGTGGAGGGCATCCACAAGCCGTCCATCGAGCTGCCCTTCCACCAGACGGTCTATCGCCGCCGGCCTGACGTGAAGGCGGTGCTGCACGCCCACCCGCCGGCGCTGGTGGCCTTCAGTATTGTCCGCCGCATCCCGGACATCCGCCTGGTGCCCAATGCCCGCCTGGTGTGCGGGGAGGTGGGAATGGCCGCCTACAGCCTGCCGGGCAGCATCGCCCTGGGCGACCACATCGCTGACGTGTTTGCCGAAGGGTACCAGACCGTGATGCTGGAAAACCACGGCGTCGTGGTGGCCGGGGCCGATCTATTCCATGCCTTCATGGCCTTTGAGACGCTGGAATACTGCGCTCGGCTGGAGATTGAGGCCACCCGCCTGGGCACGCCGCGCTCGCTGAGTGAGGAGAGCATCGCCCTCATGCACTATAAGCAGGACAGCGGCCTCGATGAGTTCATCCCACGCCAGCACACCAGCGAGGAGCGCACCGCCCGGCGGGAGATGTGCGCCTTCATCCAGCGGGCCTACGACCAGCAACTCTTCACCAGCACCCAGGGCACCTTCTCTCAGCGTTTGGGGGATGGGTCGTTCCTCATCACCCCCTACATGCAGGACCGCAAGTACCTGGAGCCGGCCGATCTGGTGCTCATCCAGCGCGGCATGCGGGAGGCGGGTAAGGTGCCCAGCCGCTCGGCACTGCTGCACGCCATGGTCTATGACGCCCAGCCCCACGTCAACTCGGTATTGATCGCCCATCCGCCGCACATCATGGCCTTTGCCGTCACCGACGCGGCATTTGACTCCCGCACCATTCCGGAGAGCTACATCCAGCTGCGCCACGTGCCCAAGCTGCCCTTTGGCTCGCCGTTCCTCGATATGGCGAAGGTCGCTGGCACCTTTGTGGAGAGCACGCCGGTCGCCATTGTGGAGAACGACTGTGTCATCGTCACGGGCAGCAGCCTCCTCAATGCCTTCGACCGGCTGGAGGTTGCCGAGTTCTCAGCCAAGGCGATCCTGGCAACCCAGGGGTTGGGTGACATCGTCGCCATCTCCGACGCCCAGGTGCAGGAGATTGACGAGGCATTCGGCCTGAAGTAAGCGGGAAATCCGACACGCAGAGCGGCCCCATCCCGTGGGGTCGCTTTTGTGTTGGCCGGTGAAAGGCGGGGCGAGCTGTGGTATACTGGCAAAAATGCATAAAGTGAGGAACGGGTCATGTCAAACGCACAATCCCGTCTTTTTTACACCAAGCCGGCTGACGTGTGGGAGGAAGCCCTGCCCATTGGCAATGGGCGGCTGGGCGCGATGGTCTTTGGCGGCGTGGGGCAGGAGCACCTGCAGATGAACGAGGACAGCGTGTGGTACGGCGGCCCGATGGACCGCGTCAACCCCGACGCGCTGCCCAACCTTGCGGAGCTTCGTAGCCTCATCCTGGATGGGCGGATTGCTGAGGCCGAGCGGCTGGCGCGGCTGGCCTTCACCGCCACGCCGGAGAGCCAGCGCCAATACGAGCCGCTGGGCGACCTGCTCCTCACCATGGGCCACGGCGACAGCGTGGTGGAGGAGTACACTCGCACGCTTGATATCGCCCAGGCCGTGTGCACGGTGCGTTACCGGCTGGGTGGCGTCACCTACACCCGCACGACCATCGCCAGCGCCCCCGACGGCTGCCTTGCCCTGCGGCTGGAGGCCGACCGCCCCGGTGCCCTGTCCTTCGAGGCGGCACTGCGACGGGGCCGGTATCTCGACACCTGCCGCGGGCAGGACGGCCACACGCTCGTGATGACCGGCAGCTGCGGCGGCGACGGCGTGCGGTTTGCCACGGTGCTGCGCGCGGTGGCCGAAGGCCCCAATTGCGGTGTGCGCACACTGGGGGATACCCTCCTCGTGGAGGATGCCGACGCGGTGACGCTCGTGGTGGCAGCGCAGACAACCTACCGCCAGGAGGAGCCAAGGGAGGCCGCCCTGCGGGAGGCCAAGCTCGCCGCCGCCCAACCCTTTGTGCGGCTCATCGAGCGGCACGTGGCCGACCACCGTGCACTCTTCGATCGGGTGAGCCTCCAGCTGGGCGAGCCGGACGAGCAACTTGCCGCCCTGCCCACCGACGAACGGCTGGAGCGACTGCGCCAGGGTGGCGACGACCTGGGTCTGGTTGGGCTGTACTTCCAGTTCGGGCGGTATCTGCTCATCGCCTGCAGCCGCCCGGGCACACTACCGGCCACGCTGCAGGGCATCTGGAACAAGGACTTCCTGCCCCCGTGGGACAGCAAGTTTACCATCAACATCAACACGGAGATGAACTACTGGCCCGCCGAGGTCTGCAACCTCAGCGAGTGCCATCAGCCGCTCTTTGAGCACATCGAGCGCATGCGGCCTCGGGGGCGCGATGTTGCCCGGCGCATGTACAACTGCCGGGGTTTTGTGGCCCACCACAACACCGACGTTTGGGGGGATTGTGCGCCGCAGGATATCTGGATTCCTGGCACCTACTGGCCCCTCGGCGCGGCGTGGCTGTGCATCCACCTATGGGAGCATTACGAGTTCACCCGCGATGTGGAGTTCCTGCGGCAGGCTTACCCGGCGCTCAAGGAAGCAGCCGAGTTCTTCCTCGATTTCCTCATCGAGGACCGGCAGGGGAGGCTGGTGACCTGCCCGTCCTGCTCGCCGGAGAACACCTACCTGCTGCCCAACGGCGAGAGTGGCGCCGTCTGCGCAGGCCCCGCCATGGACAACCAGCTTCTGCGGCAGCTCTTCGGCTGCTGTGCCCAGGCCGCCGGCATCCTTGGGGTGGACGAGCTCTTCTCAGCTCGGTTGATCCGTACGGCGGAGCGGCTGCCAGCCCAGGGCATTGGCAAGCACGGGCAACTGATGGAGTGGATTGAGGACTACGATGAGTTGGAACCCGGTCACCGCCACATTGCCCACCTCTATGGGCTGTATCCCGGTGACGAATTCTCACCCCGCACCACGCCGGAGCTGGCGAAGGCCGCGCGGATGACGCTGGAGCGCCGCCTGTCCCATGGCAGCGGGCATACCGGCTGGAGCCGCGCGTGGATCATTAGCCTGTGGGCGCGACTGCTGGATGGGGAAAAGGCCTGCGAAAACGTGATGGAACTCCTGAAGCGTTCGACGCTTCCCAACTTCTTTGACACGCATCCGCCGTTCCAGATCGACGGCAACTTTGGTGGGACGGCTGGCATTGCCGAGATGCTGCTGCAGAGCCAGAACGGCGTCATCACGCTGCTGCCGGCCCTGCCGGCGGAGTGGCCCGACGGCGAGGTGAGCGGCCTTTGCGCCCGGGGTGGGGTGGAGGTATCGCTGCGCTGGCGTAGCGGCAAGCTCATGGAAGCAACGGTACGCGCCAAGGCCGCTGCAGCAATCCACCTCTGCTATGGCGAGCACAGCCTGAAGACCGTGCTGCCGCCGGAGGCCGTGGTGCGCCTGGGCGACGCCCTGCAGGTGCTGAGCCAAGAGATGACCCGGGACGATGGCCCATTGCTGCACAAATAACCAATTTCACACCGATTTGGCGTTACAATCTCCCCCCTTCTGGGTATCTATTTCAGGAGGGGGGAGCGTTGTGAAGAAATTGGTTGCCCTGGCTATGGTGTTGCTGGTCCTGCTCTTTGCCGGTTGTGGCGGCAAGGCCACCGACACCAGCGAAGAAGGTTCCACCACCCATGCGGAAAACACCCAGGCGGCGGAGGAGAGCCCCGCGGCGCACGATGGCGAGGCCGCTCAGAGTGCGGAAGCTGCCACATCCCCCAACGCTGACGCTGCTACGTCGGCTGGGGCGACAGCCACTGCCGTAAGCTCGGACGATGCCGTCTCCGGCGTGCAGAAGGCATTGGGCGAGCTGGATCAGGCCATCAGCGGCCTGGGGCAGAGCATTGAGGTGTTGGAAAGTGTGGAATAAACAAATACTGCGAGATATGGGACGGGGTGAGCGCATGCGCCGCGTGGGCGTGCTGGCGTTGGTTGCTGTCCTTCTGTTGGCACCGGGCCAGGCACTGGCCCAGGCCAAAGCCAGCGTCTGGGGCGACGTGGATGACCAGTCGCTCTCAGTAATGAAAACGGCCCACGGCATCGCCGCCACCGAGAAGGCCATCCTGCAGATGAAACTGGATGCGCTCTCCGGCATCAAGGCGGACATCAACGATCGGTTGCTGCTGCTGAAGGCCGGCAACACGACGCTGACCCAGGAGGAGAATGCGGCGCTGACGACGGCGCTCGCTGACCTTGACGAGGCCACCGGGAAGCTCGCCGCCCAAACCGATACCCTGAACGCCGCCCGCAAGACCTACGCTGACGCGCTGGCCAAGCGGGATGTGAAGGCCACGACGACCGCGCTCTCCACCCTGGCGGGTTGCTACGACGACGCCAGCAGCCAGGCCAACCTGACCGGCGCACAGTTGCGCGTTGTGCTGAAAGTGCTCAAGAGCGTGCCGGTGACCGTGGCCACCCCCGTGCCCACGGCGGAGGAGACCGCCGCGGCCGAGGGAGCGGCGCAAGCCACCGCTGCAGCCGAAACAGAAGCGTCGGGCGGACACTAATCTTCATAGACAGCGTAAAGGACGGGCTTGCCCGTCCTTTTCTTTTTTGGGGATGCCAGGGGTTAGTGGGCGCCGCCCGGCCCATACAGGGTGTAGGGGCCGTTGCGGGTGCTGCCCACATAGGGCACAGGCCCGAAGCTTCCGCCCCGCAGCGTGCATTCGATGAGCTTTTTGGTGAGATCGGGCACGTCATCACGGCCCAGCGCTTCCTCCGCGTCCATCCACAGTACCTCGCTGTTTTCATGGCCGTCGGAGGTCGGTACCCCATCCACATACCGCGCGGCAAAGGCCACGTACCAGTCCTGCCGGTTGAAGCGGATGCCCACGACACGCTCGGGCTCCACGGTGATGCTCGTTTCCTCATACACCTCCCGCCGCACAGCGTCTTCCGGCGATTCGCCCCGGTTGACGTAGCCGCCGGGTACGATGAGCTTGCCAGCGCCGCCCCCATAGGTGTGGCGGGCCAGCAGCACCTTGCCCTCGTGCAGCACGATGCCGGTGACGGACTGGCTCCAGTTGGTGTTTTCGTGGTCATTCTTGGTGTTGTCCGTGGTTGTTTCCTCCTTATAGGTAACAGGCAGGCTGTGGGGCCTGTGTGCTCCTGTCAAAAAGTCGATACAGGGATCAAAGCTCTAAGTTGAGCGCCGGTCCATCCGGCGGGAGGGAAAGAATGCCAGCGTGAAAGCAAGCAGAGAATCCCGCCCACAGGCGAAACGTATCTTGAGAAGATCGCATGAGCACTATGGTTTGTTATCGTTCCATCGCATTGCTGCGCAATGCTCGTGTTACTCTCAACGATTCTAAAGAATCGTCTGCCGCAACACGGGAATGAGATTCGGCGACATGTGCGGCGAACGATCCGGTGAAGGTGAATAAACGCTTTGGATCGCGTCCGACGCCACAGTGTCGGACGCGAAAGGGCAGGCCGTTAGGCCTGCCCGCGGTGTTCAGTCCTTCTTCAGTTTGTGCCGGGTGCCGTCGGGTTCCTGTATCACCGTGTTCTCCAGTATGCTTGTAAGGTTGCGGCGGAAGGCAGCGACGTAGGCCGCGCGCAGTTCCTTCTGCTCGGCGGCTTCCTCGGGCGTCAGGCTCGTTTCCCGGCTCTTGCGTGCCAGTTCGTTGATGCGGTTGACGGTTTCATCGGTAATCATGGCATGAGTATACCACAGGAGCACGGGGCGGCAAACCCTTTTCAACGGCGGCAAAATCCGGTATCATCTCTCCATTGGGAAGACGATGGAGGAACGCAATGATCGAAGGCAGGATTGTACCCGGGCAGGGCGACAAAACCGACATTTTTGCCATCCGGATGGAGGTATTTGTGGGGGAGCAGGGCTTCGCTGCCGAAACCGAAACCGACGCCATTGACGAGGTGGCTTTGCACGCCCTGGTGCTGGATGGCGGCAAGCCGGCAGCCACGGCGCGGCTCTACCAGCAGGAGGGCGTCTACCACATTGGCCGGGTGGCCGTGCGGCGGGCCTTCCGCGGCCGCCACCTGGGGGAGATGGCCATGCGTATGCTCATGGTCAAGGCTGCTGACCTGGGGGCTGGCGAGGTGCACGTGGGCGCGCAGCGGCAGGCGGAGGGGTTCTATGCACGGCTGGGGTTTGAGCCCTGCGGGCCGGAGTACCTGGATGAGGACGTGCCCCATGTGCCCATGAAGGCGGTGGTGGGCGATGGTTGTGGCTGCGGCTGTGGCGGCTGCCACGGCGGGGCCAGCCATGGTTGAGTTGGTCTACGGCACCCGCAACCGGGCCAAGCTCGCCTCCATGGCTCGGGCGCTGGAGGGATTGGGCATCGCCCTCGTGGGGCTGGATGGCTGGGGCGATTTGCCGGAGGCGGAGGAGAACGGCGCAACCCCGTTGGAGAACGCGCGCCTTAAGGCCCTGACCTATGGGCAGGCACTGGGGCGACCGGTCTTCTCCTGCGATTCGGGGCTGTATTTCGATGACGTGGCTGCGGAGGACCAGCCCGGCGTGCACGTGCGCATGATGGGGGAGCGGCGGCTGAGTGACGAGGAAATGGTCGCCCATTATGGTGGCTTGGCCGCGCGCTACGGCGGGCTCACCGCCCGGTACCGCAATGCCGTCTGCTTGGCGCTGCCCGGTGGCCGTCTGGTGGAGAGCGTGGACGACAGCCTGAGTGGTCACCCCTTCCGCCTGGTGGCCCAACCTCACCCCAAACGGGTGCCTGGGTTCCCGCTCGATAGCCTTTCGGTCCACCTGGGCACCGGCCTCTATTACTACGATATGGAGGAGCACCAGGCCGACGATATCGCCTGGGAGCAGGGGTTCCTCCGCTTCTTCCAGCGGGCGCTGCCGCTGCTGGATAGCTGATTTTTCCTAAGGCACTGGGGACACCGTTGCATCACAACGGGTATGCAGCTCTAGTATAACAAGTTTTGACTTATTGTTTTTCAATAAATATTTATTGCTTATATCAAATTGCCATGCTATGATGAGGCCGAACAATGGCGGCGGACTAGCCGATACAAAACGAGGGGAATGACATGCTGGCCCTCTTTGTGGTGTCGTCCGTTGGCAGCATGCCCCGACAGACCTGAGCGACGTCCGCTACCGTTTGTTCATTCTGCTGGTCGATTTTTGTTGATTTCGAAACAGGTGCTGCAATAAAAGAAGGTGGGGCAGACAATGAGTGAGAAGGGCATAGTAATATTGACATTTGCTATAGCAACGATTGTCGTGTCGGTATTATACGGCATCCTGTATTTGATACTAAATGATAGTGGCTATTCACCGTACGAGACGTATGGAGAGGTCACAATCGTAACGACAAAAGATGAGGTAAGAATCGATGATACCAATAATAATAGCGGTTCAATTTTGATGCATAATGTGTTGTTGTGCGGAAAAACAGGAGACTACCTTTACATTATTGACAGAAGCAATAACAAAACAATTCTTAATATTTATACCAAGGAGATTAAGAGGATTTCGAATGACGGTGAATTGTTTGAAAAGGATAAGGCAATATTTGAGGCACTTTCTTCGGATGATTATGAATTCTTTGACTATTTGGATGATTTGGGTTACATATACGAAAACTGATGTATCGCTGTACCTATACAGCCAGAAAGGTTTCCTCGGCAAGTTCCAGCAAAAAGGCTCCGGTCGTTGACCGGAGCCTTTTGTATCATTCACAGTTACACCGCGGCTTCCTCTACCGGTTCCTCCGGCGGCAGGAAGGCGCAGTCACAGCCGTGTTCCTCGGCCTCCACAATGGCCTGGTCGGCGCTCCAGAAGATGCAGTCCCGGCCGATGCGCTCCGTCAGTCCGCCTTTTTCCATCACGTGGAGCACCTGAGGCTGAACGCTGGCGATCATCAGCACGAAGCCTTCCTTCTCCGCCCGGGTGTGCAGGGCATTGAGCGCCTGCACACCGCACAAGTCCATGAGCGGCACCCCGCGCATGGAGAGGATCAGCGTGTGCGGGTGGTCAAGGTCGGACAGCGCGTCGTTCAATTTATCCACCGCCGCGAAGAACAGCGGCCCGGTCAGGTACGCCACCTTGATGCGCCGGCAGGTGCCCTTGGTGATGAGCCCCCGGTCGCGCAGCCGGTCGGGGTCGACGGACTGCACCTGCACATCCATGGCGGAGATTTCCTTGAGGAACAGCGCCGCCGAGACCACAACGCCCACGAGGATGGCGCGGCTTAGATCCATGGCGACGGTGCAGCCCATGGTGATGAAGAACGCCGCTGCCGCCCCGCCAAAGCGCCTCTTGAGCATGAAGCCGATGGCTTCCCACTCGTTCATGCGCAGGGCCGTCACCATCAGCACCCCGGCCAGTGCCGCCAGCGGGATGCGGCTCATGATGGGGGAGAGCGCGAAGATCGTGCCAATGAGCACCGCCGACTGCACCACGCCCACGATGCGCGTGCGCCCGCCGGATTTGATGCCCACACTGGTGCGGGCGATGGCCGCCGTGGCGGGCACCCCGCCAAAGAACGGCAGCACCATGTTGCCGATGCCCTGTGCGATGAGTTCCTGGTCGGCGTCCAGCTTCTGGCCGGTGATCTTGCCGGCGGCGGCACCGCACAGCAGGCTCTCCACCATGCCCAGCACCGCCACGGTGATGGCAGGCACCACCATGTCGGGCAGGTTGGCCCAGGGGATGGCGTCAAAGGTCAGGCGTTCGGCGGGCAGCAGCGTCCGGGGGATGTCGCCCACCACCGGCACATTCCACCCGGAGATGGCCGTGACACCCAGCGTCAGCACCAGCGCCGCCAGCGACGACGGAATGCGCGCCTGCCAGCGCTTGGGCCACAGCAGCATCAGGGCCATCGTCATGACACCCAGCGCAACGGCGCGGCCATCAGGGGTGAAGCCGCCGCTGAAGTAGTGCAGGAGCTTGAGCGCCGAGGAGGTCGCCGACGGGGTGGCGATGCCCATGAAGTTATCAACCTGCCCGATGGCGATGACCAACGAGATGCCGGCGGTGAAGCCCGTGATGACCGGCGAGGGGATGTAGCTTAATAGCTTGCCCAGCCGAAGCAGGCCCAGTGCCAGCAGGATGACGCCCGACAGCAGCCCCGCCAGCCAAACTCCCGGCAGGCCGTACTGCCCGGCCAGCACCAGCAGCACCGCGCTCATCGCACCCGTGGGGCCGGAGATTTGGTAGGGCGCGCCGGAGAGCAGCCCGATGACAATGCCCGCCACGATGGCCGTGATGAGCCCGGCCGAGGCCGTGGCGCCCGAGGCGACGCCAAAGGCCAGCGCCAGGGGCAGCGCCACCGCCGACACGGTCACGCCGGCCAGCAGGTCTTGCCCCAGCGCGGCGCTGTCATACCCGCGGAATTCCCGGCGGTAGAGGGCAGAAAGATTCGGAGTTCGCATGCTTTGTTCCCGTCCGTTCATTTGTATCATTGCATAAGTGCATACCGAAAAATGAGAGTATCCGATTTTCATCCCGCTGTCAAATGCATTGTTTGGTATATGTTGCTGTAAGGCAAAGACACGGTCATTCCGGGCAAAACGCCGGTGCCCATCGCCGCCCTGCTACGCAAAAAAGGCAGGGGAGTGTTTCTCGGGCCCGCCGTCCCAAAAACATGGACGGGAAGGATGGATGGAACCGACCGACGATTTATTCGGCGGGAGGTATGAATATGCATAGCACAAGACAAAACAAAACCCCGCCGGTGGGCGGAATCGTTCTTTTATAGTCTGGCATGAGGTGGAAAGCAAAAATCGGCCGGCGACATACGTGGTGGCCGATTCAAGCACGATTGTCTGAATCGTGTCCGTCGCCACGGCGACGGACACGACAGGATCGGTTTACAGGCTGACTTTCAGGGACTGCCCCTCGCGGGCGGACTGGAAGATGGCCTCCAGCACCTGCAGCGTACGACGCACGGTGGCTGGCGACACGATGAGCTCACTCTTGCCGTTCAGCACATCGATGAGGTTGCCATAGAGCTCGGTCCACTCGGCCGACACCGTGGGCAGGGGGAAGTCCTCCTGGGTCTCCGGCGGGCGGGGGGCCATCATGCGGGTGGGACCGGCGGGGGTCATCACCACGATGGGTGCAACGGGCACATCGGTGTGGCGCGGCTTGGTGTAGCCACCCACCTCGCAGCCGAAGTCGTCGATCTGCAGCGTGCCACCATCGCCGATGACATACCAGCGCGGGAGCTTGCGGAAGGCATAGGTGCCGATCTCCACCGTGTAGAGCAGGCCGCCTTCAAACTCCAGTATGATCTTGACGTAGTCGTCAACCTCCTGCCCCAGCAGGGACATGAGCTTGGTGTACACGCCCACGACCTTGCGGTCGGGGTACATGTCCAGCGCCTGGTCCACCAGGTGGACGCCCCAGTCGAGTACCATGCCGCCGCCAAACTCCTGGAACGCGCGCCAGCCGAAAAGCGCGCCGCCGGTGCCAAACACCCGGCTCTCGATGGAGTAGACCTTGCCCAACTCGCCGTCGCGCACGACCTGGCGCATGGTGCGGTAGTCCTTGTCCCAGCGGCGGTTTTGGTGGACGGTGAGGATGCGCCCGCACTCGCGGCTGACGGCAACCATTTCGTCCCAGTCGGCCACCGAAAGGGTGGCGGGCTTTTCCACCATCACGTTCTTGCCGGCCCGCAGCGCCGCGATGGCCAGTTCCTTGTGCACCTGGTTGGGGGTGGCGACCAGCACAAAATTGATCTCCTGGTCGGCCAGCAGGCCCTCCAGCGTGTCATAGGCCTTCAGACCCTCGTCCCGAGCCATCTGCAGTCGTTTCGGGTCGATGTCATAGGCCGCCAGCACCTGCACGCCGGCTCGCGGCGCGTTTTGCTTGTGCCAGTGGGCCATGCCGCCAAAGCCGATGATTCCCAGTTTCAACTCCATGGAAAACACACCTCACTCCTAGTTTCAGCGCGATTATACCCCGTTGGGGGCGCCCGTGCCAGCAGGCGGCACGAACTCAACAAGAACGTACTACTTCATGGTAATATGATGCTAATTGAAACGTTCTAAATATTGTTATTGTGTAATAAATCCCAGACCGGTGGCTGAGCAGAGGACGATGGAGAACAATTTCATGCTAACGAGCAGAGGTGGTTGGAATGGTGGTGCCCGCTGCCCCCTGCGGGAAATGCGCCTTTTTCATTATGGCTGGGGCGCAACGGCACGATATATAATGAATAGGATGTAAGTTGCAGGGAGGCAGTACCGTACATGAAGGTTGATGTGGTCGTCAACAGCATGCGCCAGCAGCTGGACCCCGCCACGCAGGCGCGGATGATTCCGACGCTCAGCTACCGGCCGGGGGAATTGCTGCGTGGGCAGGTGATGCTGGCCGACGGAGAGAGGCTGCAGGTGCGGCTGGATAACGGCAGGCTCCTCAATGCCCTGCCGGCGGATGACGTGCTGCTCTCGCCAGGCTCCACCGTCACGCTGCGGGTCACCGGCAGCATGGATGGCACGGAGATCATGCAGCTTTTGAGCCAGGAGCCATCGGAAGCCCAGCTGCTGGGCGGCGAGCAGACCACCGATATGGCGCTGCTGCGCCTGGGGGTGAAGCCCACCGAGGACAACCGGGCGCTCTATGCGGCGCTGTCCCGCTGGCAGGCCCAGCCCGATGGCGAAACCATGGGTCGGGCCGTGGCCCTGCTGCGCGAATTCCCCGAGTTAGGGCCTGATGGCGCGGCGTTCCTGGCGGCCAACCGCATCCCTGCCGGGCGGGAGCAGGTGGACGCCCTGTTGCGGTTGGTGGCGGGCTACCACCTGGGTGACGACCTGCAGGCCTTGGCAGAGACCCTGCTGAACCGCCTGCAGGTCTACCGGGGGGAGGGGCAGAGCAACAGTGCGGCCCAGCTCTCAGCGCTCATCGCCGATATGGCGCAGTCGACCCAGACACCCCAGCCCGCGGTCATCACCGGCGGACAGACGGGGACAAATCCAACCGCTATTGTTGACCAGAGTCAGTCAAATACCATTGCTGCGCAGGGGGCTCAGCCGCAGGCAGGGCTGTCAACACAAACGGGAGCATTGGCCGCAGCGCCGCAGCCGCAAGGCACGGATGCCACGCCTACTGCCCCAATGCCCCTGCCACAGAGCTCGAGCACCATGCCCGCAGCAGCAGATCCTCTGCTGCAGAGCCTGAGCGCCATGTCCACGGCTGCGGTGTTAGGGGTAGAGACGATGCCGGATGGGCAAACCGCTGCTCTGGCCATGCCGCAGGGGGAGGCAGCGGTAACGGCAACCGTGCCGCTGCCCACAAACCACAGCGCCGTACCGTCCCAGGTGACACCCCTGGTGGCGGAAGGGCAGGGCCAGGCAGTGCCCACCATCCCCCTTTCCACCGGGGCACCCACGCCGGCTCCCTTGCCGGCAGGCATGGTTCCCGCGCCCTTGACCGATGGGGCGGAGGGGGTGGCCATGCCGACGCCTCAACCCACCCCGATGGCCGACGGTGCCAGTGAGCTCAACAGTCTGGTGGCCCTGGCCTTTGAGGGTCAGCCGGCCCAACAGATGCAGCAGGCCCAGCCGGCGCTGCTCGCGTTGGCTCAGGCCGGCAGCGAGGGGCAGGCAGCTGGCCTGCTGCTCGATTCGCTGCTGTTGCCACCGCAGGAGGCCACCGCCCAGCTGGAGGCATTTGTGCAAACCCTGCCAACCGCTGACCAACCGGCCGTACGGCAGCTGCTGGGCACGGTGCTCGACCAATTGCGTGCCCTCGTGGGCACGCAGATGGCCGCAACCGCAGCAGCAGGTGACGACGACGGCCTGCCCCGGCTCATTCGCACGGTGGCTTCGCTCTTTGTGGCGGTGGGTGCCGCGGCCGACGCCGGCGGGCAGCTGCAGCAAGCGGCTGCCGAGCGCAACACCCACCTGCAGGAGTTGGCCGCCCGGCTGGACACCGCCGTGCCCGGCGACCGTGACGCCGCTCGCCAGGTGCAGCGCATGAACACCACCGCCAGCCTCATCTCCGACATCAACCAGTACGCCTATCAGCAGATCCCCGTGCAGATGAACGACCGCACCCGCACGGTGGAGCTCTATGTAATGAAGAACGGCAAGGGCCGCAAAAAGATCGACCCTGAAAACGCCAACATCCTCATCGCCCTGGACACCGACCACATGGGCCACCTGGAGACGGCGGTGCACGTGAGCAAAAAGACCGTGCGGCTGCGCTTTGGCGTGGAGCGGCCCGACCTGGTGGGCCACGTCAACGGCTACCTGCCCGACCTGGCCAACGCCATGCAGGCCATCGGCTACCGGCTGGGCGACCTGCGGTTACAGGTCATCGAGCGGCCGGTGACGCCGCTGACCGCCCCGCAGGCAGCCGAGGAGGAACCCGTACCCCAGGGGAGGTTGGACATCACACTATGAGTGAGAACGGTGGAAAGAAACCATCCAAAAAGGTGCTGGAGGCCGCGGCCCTCAGCTACCAGGCCGGGCGGGATACCGCGCCGGTGGTCTCGGCCCTGGGCCGGGGGCTGGTGGCTGAACGCATTCTGGCCCAGGCGCTGGAGCACAAGGTGCCGGTCGTGTCCGACACGCTGCTGGTGCAGGCCCTCAATAAGCTCGATGTGGGGGATGAGATCCCCAAGGAGTTCTACGGCATCGTCGCCCAGATTCTTGTCACCGTCAGCCGCATGGACCGGGAGTACGGTGCCGAGATGGAGCGCCTGCGTAAGCGGTAGCCCACCCGCTGGATGTGGTCTGTCGTCCGGTGTGTGTTGCGTCAAGGGAGGCAGGGGAGCCTGGGGTTAAATGTGCCAGTCAGCGGCGTTGGGTAACAACCGCTGTGCCTTTCTCTCGGTGACGATTTGGGATTTTGATGCTTCGCATAATGCTTATTTTATCGGATAACACCTATAATAATTGAAGTTATATTCCCTTCCCTCAACATGAACTAATAATGTCCTTTCGTCGATAAATTGGTAGCCACAACGTTCCAATACGCTTTGAGATTTAACATTATCTGTTCCTGCTGTGCCGATAATGAAAGGTATGTTAAAATTCTCAAAAACCCATGCTGTTATTGCTTTTGTGGCTTCTGTTGCATACCCTCTACCTCTGGCATCAGGAATAAGCTCATAAAATATCTCTAGTTCGTGTAAGTCATCATGCTCTCCTGCTCCTACAATTCCCATGAAATTGTCGTCTTTGTCAAAAATTCCAAAACAAACGGTACTATGAATAATGTCGATATTTGAATAATGAGAAATATTCCATGTTAAAAATTCTTTTGCACTCATACATGTGAGCATGACTTCATTTACTACTTTTTCATAGTTAGGCAGATCAGCTTCTATAAGAGTTCTAATGATTAGTCTTTCTGTTTCTATTTTCACGAGTTTTTCTCCTGTCGATTGTACTAAAACCCCGTAATTTCAAACTCACTTACAAAGAGAAGGGCGTGCCGCAACAATTCCTTGTGGCAGCACGCCCTCGCGTCCGACGCTGCCGCGCCGGACGCGAAAGACGGCGTTACTCGCCCCGCACGAACGCAGCGATCTCCCGGCGCACTTCGTCGCCCTCGGGCATGTCAAAGAGGGAGAAGCAGTGGAAGAGTTCGGGCCAGATGTGCAGCTTCACGTCCACACCAGCTTCGCGGGCCTTCTTTTCCAGCTCGATGGAGTCGTCGTAGAGGATTTCCTCGGTGCCTACCTGGATCATGAGCCGCGGGAACCCGGTGAAATCGCCGTGGATGGGGGAGGCATAGGGGCTTTTGCACTCTTCGGGTGTGCAGTAAAGGCTGAGGTCTGGCTGGGCGGAGGCTGTCTTGAACTCCCGCAGGATGTCCTCCAGCCGATCTTCGTCGAAGAACTCGCCGATCATCGGGTCGCGGTTGGCGCGTAGCACGCGGGAATCGTAGCGGCCATCCAAATCCACCACCGGCGACACGGCGCAGACACCACCGGGCACCGGCAGCCCCCGGTCCCGCAGGAAGAGCGGCAGGCAGACCGCCAGGTTGGCCCCGGCAGATTCCCCAATGACGGTGATGTGCTCGGGGCGGTAGCCCTCCTTCACCAGCCACAGGAAGGCCGTGACGCAGTCCATCAGGTGGGCCGGGAAGCGGTATTCCGGGCACTTGCGGTAGTTGATGGCGAAGGAATCCACCTTGGCGTGGTGGGCGATGCCGGCGGCCATAAAGCGCCGCGACAACGCCGACCCCGTGGTGAACCCGCCGCCATGCAGGAAGAGGATCGCCCGTTCGGGCAGTTTGCCCGGGTCGATGGGCAACGTGCGCAGCCATTCGCCGGGCACGCCGTCGGCATTGGTGTAGCTGAGGGTCAACCCATCGGGCAGGGGTCGGTTGCGCGCGTTTTCGTCGCCCTCCCGCCGCTGGCGGTAGATGCCCTCAATCTCTGCCAACAGAGGATTTTGGCCCGACTCGGCCACTGCCCTGCGCGCCTCAAAGCCCGCCTTTTTGCCTGCCCGCAACGAATCGATGATCGCTTGTGCTTCCTTGCTGACCATGCTGGTGCCTCCTTCCTTGTGCGCCCCACCATGGGCGGGGCAGCTTCCTGCCCATTGTACACCCGGCATTCGTTAGCGGCAATGTAAGGGCGAGTCCCATCCCTCCAAATAGCGGCAGGAAACCCAAGTAAAAATAGGTAAGGACGAAAGAGGAAAGAACCGACCGCCGGTTCATCCGGCGGGAGGCAGCCGAACATCGGTGTGAGGCAGGCAGCGAAACCTGCCCGCAGGCAAAACGTTTTTCCAGAAGCACGCATGACTGTAATACTTGAAATTGCCCGGCGACCTGTGCGGCGGGCAATCCGATGAGGTTCGGCAAGCCTTTTAACTCGCAAATGTCGCCGCAGTGGCATTTGCGAATCAATTATCAGGAATTTCCTCGTTGACAAGCGATCGCTTCGGTCATATAATGCAAAAAACGATGTTGACGGAGGCTCCTTTTGAGTCAGGCTTCTACCCAAAATTGCGCATATTATTATTTTAACTACCGGGGCTACTTTTTTAGCGCCGGCTGGTTTATTTGCGCACATGGGAATAAAGAGAGTCTGACTGGACAGCCATAATCGATACCTAGGTGGTACCACCGGGAGGACTCGCAGGGCGGGTCCTCCCGTTTTGTTTTTTGGCAACGGCAACTGACAAGGAGGAATGAACATGATTATCATCCTGAAAGCAAACTCACCCGAGTCCAAAATTGAGGAACTGGCAACCTATCTGCGTTCGTTGGGCGTGGTGGTGGAGCGCTCTGTCGGCATGGACTACACCGTTCTCAACATCATTGGCGACACCAACAAGATCTCCGAGGCGCCCATTGAGAGCAACGAGATCGTTCACCGCGTCATGCGCGTTACTGAGCCCTACAAGCGGGCCAACCGCATGTTCCACCCCGAGGACACCGTCATCCACGCCGCCGGGCAGGAGATTGGCGGCAGCACGCTGACCGTCATCGCTGGCCCCTGCGCGGTGGAGAGTGAGGAGCAGGTCATTGGCATCGCCCAGTCGGTCAAGGAGGCCGGGGCGCAGTTCCTCCGTGGCGGCGCCTACAAGCCCCGCAGTTCCCCTTACAGCTTCCAGGGCCTGGGGGAGGAGGGCATTCAAATCCTCAAGGCCGCGCGGGAAGCCACGGGCCTGGGCCTTGTGAGCGAACTCGTGAGCCTGGAGGCCCTCGACAGCTTCGTGGAGAACATCGACATCATACAGATCGGCACCCGCAACATGCAGAACTTCGAGATGCTCAAGGAGCTGGGCAAAATCAAGAAGCCCATCCTTCTGAAGCGCGGCATGTCCGCCACCATTGAGGAGTGGCTCATGTCGGCCGAGTACATTATGGCCGGTGGCAACGAGAACGTGATCCTCTGCGAGCGGGGCATCCGCACCTTTGAGAAATACACCCGCAACACCCTCGATATTAGCGCCGTGCCGATGGTGCGGAGGCTCTCCCACCTGCCCATCATGGTGGACCCGAGCCACGCCGCCGGCATCTGGTGGATGGTGGAGCCGCTTGCTAAGACGGCGGTTGTCGCCGGGGCCAACGGGCTGCTCATTGAGGTACACAACGACCCCGACCACGCTATGAGTGACGGCAACCAGAGCCTGAAGCCCAAGAAGTTCACCAAGCTTATGGGTGAGCTGGAAATCCTTGCCCGCACCCAGGGCAAGTCGCTGGCTCCCCACAGCCAGGCTGCCAACGTCCCGTGGCGCTGAGCAAGCCGCCGCTGCCCGGCGGCGTGGATGACCTGGACATCCTGGTGGTGGGGCTGGGGCTCATGGGTGGCTCGGTCGCCCGGGCCCTGCGTGCCCGTACCGCCGCCCGCGTCTGGGGGGTGGAGCGGGATGCAACCGTGCTTGCCCAGGCCCAGGCGGAGGGTCTGCTGGATGGCGGCGCGGACAACCCCGCGGCCCTGCGGGTGCAGCCCGATCTCACGGTCGTGTGCCTGTACCCCGAGGCCGCCGCCGGGTACCTGCGGCAACACCTGCCCACGCTGCATGCCGGGGCCGTCGTCACCGACCTCTGCGGGGTGAAGGCCCCGGTCATCGACGCCGTGCGTGATGCCCTTGGCCCCGATGCCGACTACGTGCCCGGCCACCCCATGGCCGGGCGGGAGCGGGGCGGCTTCGGCCAATCCACCGCCGCGCTCTTTGAGGGCTGCAACTACGTCGTGACGCCCCTTCCCGGCAACCGCCCCGCGTCAGTGGCGCTGGTGGAGCGCTTTGCTGGGGCGCTGGGCGCGGGGGCCATCGTCACCGCCGACCCCACCGAACATGACGAGATGATCGCCTACACCAGTCAGCTGCCCCATGTGCTGGCGGTGGGCTATGTGCTGGCCGCCGGGGAACGCGACCCGTTGCCCTTTTCGGCCGGTTCCTACCGCGACGTCAGCCGGGTGGCCGCCATCAATGCCGAGCTCTGGACCGAGCTCTTCCTGGCCAACCGGGAACCACTGCTGGGCGAGCTGCGCGGCTTGAGGGAGCAGATGGGCCAGCTGGAGCAAAGCCTGGAAGCTGGTGACCGGGAGGGGCTCATCCGGGCACTCTCCGCCGCCGCCCGGGTGAAGGAGGGGCAGAGATGAAGACCATCCCCGTGCGCACGGCCAGTGCCTCTTATTCTATTTTCTTGGAGCGTGGGTTGCTCGATGGCCTTGGCGCGCTGCTTGCCCAGCGCCGCCCCGGCAGCCGTGCCTTTGTCGTGTCGGACCACACCGTCTGGCCCCTCTACGGCGGGCGGATGCGGGCGTCGCTGGCGGCGGTGGGCGTGGCCCATGTACCCCACGTGGTGCCGGCGGGTGAGCCCAGTAAAAGCGGTGCGACGCTCTTTGAGCTCTACGCCGCCCTGGCAAAGGGCGGTTTCAGCCGGTCAGACACGGTGGTCGCCCTGGGCGGCGGCGTCATCGGCGACCTGGCGGGCATGGCCGCGGCCACCTACCTCCGGGGCATGGGCTTCGTGCAGGTGCCCACCACCCTGCTGGCGCAGGTGGATAGCTCCATCGGCGGCAAGGTGGCCGTGGACCTGCCCGAAGGAAAGAATCTCGTAGGCGCGTTCTACCAACCCGGTTTCGTTGTGATCGACCCCGATGTGCTGGCGACCCTGCCCGACGGGCAGTTCTCTTCCGGCATGGGGGAGGTCATCAAGCACGCCGCCATCGCCAACGCCGCGCTCTTTGAGCGGCTGGAGCGGCTGGGCAGCCGCCGTGCCTTGGGGCGAGGCCTCCCGGGCATCCTGGCGGAGAATCTGAAGATTAAGCGGGCCGTGGTGGAGCGGGACGAACAGGACAACGGCCCGCGTATGGTGCTCAACTTCGGCCACACCATCGGCCACGCGCTGGAGAAGCAGGCCGGCTACACCGGCCTTGCCCACGGGGCGGCGGTCGCCATGGGCATGTGCCACATCACCGAGCGCAGCGAGGCCATGGGCTTCACCGAGCCGGGCACGGCGGTGCGGCTTGCGGCCCTGTGCCGGGCCTTCGGCCTGCCGGACCGCTTGCCCGATGGCTCCCGCCAGGGCCTGTTGGCTACGATGGCCTTGGACAAAAAGGTGCGTGGTGGTACCATTACACTGTCACTGTTGCGGCGGGTGGGGCAGGCGGAGTTGGTGACCATCCCCACCGCCCGGTTGGAGGATTACCTATGAGCGAGCGGGTGCTGCAACCCAGGGCACTCTCCGGCGTGCTGCAGGCTCCGCCGTCCAAGAGCTGTGCCCACCGGGCGCTGCTGGCGGCGGCGCTGGCGCCGGGACAGTCGATCCTCCGCAACCTTGAGCTCTCCCAGGACATTGTGGCAACGCTGGGTGCCATCCGCGCACTGGGTGCCACAGCGGTGCTGGACAGGGGCGCCGATGGAAGGGTGCAGGCCGTGGTGAGCGGCACCACCGGCTGCGAGGGACTGCCGGACATGGACTGCGGGGAGTCGGGTTCGGCATTGCGGTTCCTCCTCCCCGTGGCGCTGGCGGTGGCCGGTGGGGGGCGCTTTACGGGCGCGGGTCGGTTGGGCCAGCGCTCACTGGAGCCTTACTTTCAGATCTTTGCGGAGCAGGGCATCGCGGTGGAGCGCGGGGAGGGTGGCTTTCCCCTCACCGTGCGGGGGCGGCTGCAACCCGGCACGTTTGCCCTCTCAGGGGCCGTCAGCTCCCAGTTCTTCACGGGGCTGCTGTTGGCCCTGCCGCTGCTGGGCGCGCTCAGCGAGCTTGTGGTGACCGACCGGCTGGAGTCGAGCGGCTACGTGGCCGTGACGCGCCAGACTCTGGCGGCCTTTGGGGTGGAGACGGTGGAGGAGGAGCCCAACCGCTGCTGGCGGGTGCCGGCCCCCCAGGCCTACTGCCCGCAGAATTTCGCCGTTGAGGGCGACTGGTCGCAGGCGGCCTACCCCATGCTGATGGGCCTGCTGGCCGGGCCGGTGGCGCTGACAGGCCTGCGCCGGACGAGCGCCCAGGGCGACCAGGTCATTGTCGACTTGTACCAGCGGATGGGCGGGAAACTCGATTGGCAGGGCGACCGGCTGACGGCCCAGCGGTCGCAGCTTGCGGCCATCACGGCCGATGTGAGCCAATGCCCGGACCTGGCCCCGGCACTGGCGGCGGCCATGGCTGTGGCCCGGGGGCAGAGCCGCATCACCGGCGGCCACCGCCTGCGCGATAAGGAAAGCGACCGCATCGCCAGCATCGCTGCGTGTTTGAATGCGCTGGGGGCCGACGCGCGGGAGACTGAGGACGGCCTTGTCATCGAGGGCCGACCCGGCGGACTGACCGGCGGGGCGGCCCACGCACAGAACGACCACCGCATCGCCATGATGGCGGCGGCGCTGACGCCGGCCTGCGCGGGGCCGGTGAGACTCGCTGACGCTGACACCGTGGCCAAGAGCTGGCCGCGCTTCTGGCAGGATTGGGCACAACTGGGAGGGGAAGGAACATGAGCAGCCACTGGGGCAACCACATCCGTCTGAGCGTCTTTGGCGAATCCCACGGGCCGGTCGTCGGCGCGGTGGTGGAGGGTTTGCCGCCGGGTTTCCGCCCGGACTGGGACGAGGTGCGACGGCAGATGGCACGGCGTTCGGCCGCCGGCCAGGTGTGGGCCACCGCCCGTGCCGAGGCAGACGAACCGCAAGTGCTCTCCGGCGTGCGAGATGGTGTATTGACCGGCGCGCCGGTGATGATGGAAATCCGAAACGGCGATGCCCGCTCCCACAACTACCCGGCGACCATGGAGGTGCCCCGCCCCGGCCACGCTGATTACACCGCCCATGTGCGCTACCACGGGGCCGAGGATCACCGGGGCGGCGGGCACTTCAGCGGGCGGCTGACCGCGCCCATCGTGTGGGCCGGGGCGCTGGCCCGGCAGGTGCTGGCAGGGCACGGTGTCACCATCGGCAGCCACATCCGGCGCATCGGGCCGGTGGAGGACCTGACCTGGGGCAACACCGCCCACCTGACCGCCGAAGAGCTGGACAAGCTGGGGCGGATGACCTTCCCCACCCTGGGGGAGGAAGCAGGCCAGCGGATGATTGGAGAGATCCGCGCGGCCAAGCAGGACGGCGATTCCCTGGGTGGCATCGTGGAGACGGCGGTGGTGGGCCTGCCGGCGGGGCTGGGCTCGCCGATGTTTGATGGATTGGAGAACCGCCTGGCTTCCATTCTCTTTGGCATCCCCGCCATCAAGGGCCTGCAGTTTGGCGATGGGTTTGGGCTGGCGGCCCTGCGGGGCAGCCAGGCCAACGACCCCTATGAGACCGTGGACGGGCAGGTGCGCACCACCACCAACCACAACGGCGGCATCCTCGGGGGCATCACCACGGGCATGCCGGTGGTGTTCTCGGTGGTCGTCAAACCCACGGCGTCCATCTACCACCCCCAGCAGAGCGTCAACCTGACGACGGACGAGGCCCAGACGCTGGTGATCGAGGGGCGGCATGACCCCTGCATCGTGCCCCGTGCGCTCCCGGTGGTGGAGGCCGCGACGGCCCTCTGCCTACTGGATCTTTGGCTGGAACATAAGGGGGTGGAATGACGATGGATTTGCAGCAGCTGCGCATGGCAATTGACGAGATCGACGGCGACCTGGTGGCCCTCATTGGCCGGCGGATGGAGCTGGCACGCCAGGTGGCCGACTACAAGAGGCAGAACCACTTACCCATCCTGGATGCCGGGCGGGAGCAGATTGTGGTGGAGCGGGCGGAGAGCCGCACCGGGGATCCGGCGCTGCGCCCGGCGGTGCGCCGCATCGTGGAGTGCCTGATGGCCGAAAGCCGCCTGCTGCAGCAGGATCTCCTGGCCGGTGAGCCCGAGCCCATCAAGCCCGACGGCGCGGTGGCCTACCTTGGCCCGGCGGGTTCCTTCAGCCACGAGGCGGCATTGCGCTATTTCGGCCAGGGGGCGACGCTGCGGCCTGCCGCATCCTTTGGGCAGATCGCCGAAGACGTGGCCGCAGGCCGTGCGGCGGTGGGCCTGTTGCCGGTGGAGAACACCCTGACCGGGGCCATCCATCAGGCTGGCGACCTGCTGCGCGGCGGTTCCCTGCACATCTGTGGGGAGGTTGTGCTGCCGGTACGCCACTGCCTGCTGGCCCTACCGGGGGTAACGCTGGAGGAGATCACGACGGTGCTCTCTCACCCCCAGCCGCTGGAGCAGTGCGCGGGGACGCTGAAGCGCCTGGGCGTGGGCACCCAGGCCCGGGCCAGCACCGCCGACGCCGCACGGGAGGTCGCTGAGATCGGCGACCGTACGCTGGCGGCCATCGGCTCGGCCCAGGCCGGTGCGCTCTATGGACTTGAGCCGCTGGCGAGGGACATCCAGGACAACGGCGCCAACTACACCCGATTCGCGGTGGTGGCCGCCGGTGAGGCCGTGCCCCAGCCGGATGCTGACAAGATCAGCATCGTCTTTGCGGTGGAGCACCGCCCCGGCACGCTCTATGGCACGCTGCGGGCCTTTGCCGACCGGGGCGTGAACATCCTGAACCTCGTGTCCCGTCCCATCGCCGGGGCTCCCTGGCAGTACAGCTTCCACATGGATTTTGAGGGCCACTTGGGCGAGCGGAAGGTGGACGAGGCACTGGCCGAGGCCGCCCGCCATTGCCGGTCGCTCACCGTGCTGGGGAATTACCGGGGGTGGCCGCAGTGAACTTCTACGTCCTCATCGGCAATCCGCTGGGCCACAGCCTGTCGCCCCGCATCCACGCCCTCATCAGCGAGGTGACCGGCGTGCCCTGCGAGTATGCCTTGATGCCGCTGGAGACGGGGGCGGTCGAGCCGTTCCTGCGGTCGCTCGCTGAGGGCGGCATCGACGGGGTCAATGTGACCATCCCCCACAAGGTGCTGGCGGCCCAGTCTGTCGACGCGCTCTCACCCGAGGCACGCTCGCTGGGGGCCATCAATACCATCCGCCCCACGCCGCGTGGCACCGTGGGCCACAACACCGACCTGCACGGCTTCCAGGCCATGCTGGACGCCGCTGGCATCGCCCCGGAGGGGCAGCGCTGCGCGGTGTTGGGGGCAGGCGGCTCGGCCCGGGCCGTCACGGCAGTGCTACGTCAGCGCCACGCGGCGGAGATTTTTGTCGTCAGCCGTCAGCCGGAAGCGGTTACCACGCCCTTTCCTGGGGCCCAACTCATTGATTATGACAAGCTACGCGGCATGGACGGCGGGCTTCTCGTTAATTGCACGCCGGTGGGCATGTCCCCCCGGGTGGAGGGCTGCCCGGTGGACGGGGCGGTGGTGGCGCGCTTCGGCGCCGTGGCCGATCTCATCTACAACCCCAAAGAGACCGTGCTCCTGCGCATGTCGGCGGAGCGCGGCTTACCCCGCGCCAATGGGCTGCTGATGCTGGTGGCCCAGGCTGTCCGCGCGCGGGAGATTTGGGAGGACGCCCGGTATGGTACGGCGGTGGAGCGGGCCGTGCACGACCGTCTGGCCGCCGAATGGGAGGCGAACCCATGACCCGGCCGCTGGCGCTGATTGGCATGCCGGGCAGCGGCAAGACGACCGTGGGGCGGGCGGCGGCCCTTCGCCTGGGCCTGCCCTTTGTGGACGTGGACGAGCGCATTGCAGCGCGCTTTGGGCCAATCGCCGAGCTCTTTGCCCAGGGGGGCGAGCCCCACTTTCGCCAGTGCGAGCGGCAGGCTCTGGCAGAGGTGTGCGGCGGCGGCACGGTGCTGCTGGCCACCGGCGGGGGCGTGGTGACCCAACCCGAGAGCATGGCGCTGCTCAAAGCCGGCGCGACGGTCGTGTTCCTCGACAGGCCTCTCGTTCAAATCCTTATAGACATCGACACCGCAAGCCGGCCGCTGCTGGCGGGCGGGGAGGCGGCGCTGCGTGCGCTGCACGACGCCCGCATGCCGCTCTACCGGCAGTATGCCGACCACATCATCGCCAACGACGCCGCCCTTGACGAGGTTGTGGACCGACTCGTGTGGCTGGCAAGGGAGGAGAACCTATGAAGATCCTGGTGCTCAATGGCCCCAACATCAACCTGCTCGGTGTGCGGGAGCCCGACATCTACGGCCGGACGACCTACGTGGACCTCTGCACCCTCATCCAGCGGGAGGCCGAGGCCCTGGGCATAACGGTCGACATTGTGCAGAGCAACATCGAGGGGGAACTGGTGGGGCACATCCAGGCGGCGCTGGGGCACTATGACGGCATCGTCATGAACCCAGCGGCCTACACCCACACCAGCATCGCTCTGCTGGACGCGCTGAAGGCCGTGGGCCTGCCAACGGTGGAAGTGCACCTTTCGAACATCCACGCCCGGGAGGAGATGCGCCACCATTCGGTGACGGCGTCGGCCTGCGTCGGGCAGATCTGCGGCTTTGGCCCGGCGGGGTACGCGCTGGCGTTGCGGGCACTGGCGGGCCTTGGCCGGTAAGGACACTGTACAACCCGCCGCCGCTGGATTATAATAGTAACAGTGTTCCCCGTCTGCAGCGCGACCTTGGGATGCGTCATCGGTCTTCAGGCCGGTTTCCGCGCGTCTGCCTGTCTGCGCGCCGGGGTACAATTCTGTTGTGAGGAGTGGCGGCGGCCCCCGCCGCGGCGCTGTATGCATCGATACAAAAGACAACTGCTGCTGTTGGTGATGGACATCGCCGGCTGCCTCCTGTCGGTGTTGGCGGCGTATTACATCACCACCAATTTATCTTGGTACGCCGCCACGCGCCCCGGCACGCTCTATTGGAGCAGCATCGCTTTCACCACCGTGCTCACCACGCTCATCGTCAATAACGTGTTCCGCCTCTACGACATCCTGTGGGAACACGCCGGCATCAGCGAGCTTTTTGGCACGCTGTATTCTTCGCTCGTCTCCAACGCGTTCTTTTTCGTGGTGGTGCAGGTGCTCAAACCCCAAATCCACTACAAAACACAGATTGCGTTCCTCTTTTCCTACACGGTGTTCCTGTTTGCCAGCCGCAGTGTCTTCCGCCTGACGAACGCCTTCACCGCCAAGAACCGGGAGAAGAATGCCTCCAACAAGCGCATTCTGGTCGTCGGGGCCGGCACGTCGGGCAGCATGGTGTTGAATGAGCTCAAGACCCACCCCCGGCTGGGGCAGGCCGTCGCCATGGTGGATGACGACCGCAGCAAGCTGGGCAGCCGCATCGGCGAGGTGCGGGTGGAGGGGATAACCCACGACATTGTACGCGTGTGTGAGGAGTTCCACATCGACCTCATCGTGGTGGCGGTGCCTTCGGCCACCCCACGGCAAATCAAGGAAATCCTAGAAGAATGCACCAAGACCCGGTGCGAGCTGCGCATCATGCCGGGGCTCTTTGAGCTGATGAGCAAGCAGGCCCTGCTGGGCCAGCTGCGCGAGGTTCGCATTGAGGACCTGCTGGGCCGGGGCCCGGTGGAGCTTGACACGAGCTCGCTGGCCACGTTCCTGCGGGGGCGCACCATCTTGGTGACCGGCGGGGGCGGCTCCATCGGCAGCGAGCTCTGCCGGCAGATCGCGGGTTACCGGCCCCAGCGGCTGGTGATTCTCGATGTTTACGAGAATGGCGCTTACGACCTGCAGCAGGAGCTCATCCGCAAATACCCCGAGCTCAACCTGGACGTGGTCATCGCCTCCGTGCGCGACCGTGACCGCGTCGACCAGATCATGGCTTACTACCGGCCCCATGTGGTGTTCCACGCCGCGGCCCACAAGCATGTGCCGCTGATGGAATCGAACCCCACCGAGGCCGTGAAGAACAATATCTTCGGCACTCTCAATGTGGCCGAGTCAGCGTCCATCTACGGCGTGCGGCGGTTCGTGATGATCTCCACCGACAAGGCCGTGAACCCCACCAGCGTGATGGGCGCGACCAAGCGCGTGGCCGAGATGATCGTGCGGGCGATGGACAAGGCCAGCAAGACCGAGTTCATGGCCGTGCGTTTTGGCAATGTGCTGGGCAGCAACGGCAGCATCATCCCGCTCTTTAAGAAGCAAATTGCCGACGGCGGCCCCGTCACGGTGACCCACCCGGACATCATCCGGTACTTCATGACGATCCCCGAGGCGGTACAGCTGGTGATGCAGGCCGGCGCGCTGGGCCAGGGCGGCGAGCTCTTCATCCTCGATATGGGCGAGCCGGTGCGCATTGACGACCTGGCCCGCAAGCTCATTCGTCTCTCGGGTTACGAGCCCGACCGAGAGATCAACGTCATCTACACCGGCCTCCGCCCGGGCGAGAAGCTCTATGAGGAGCTGCTGCTGGCCGAGGAGGAGACCAAGCCCACCCGCATCCCCATGATCAATATCGCCCAATCCACCGACATGGACATGGAACGGCTGCTGCCGCAGCTGGATGAACTGCGTCAGCATGACAACCATGCCGACCGCATTCGCGCGCTGCTGCAGAAGATCGTGCCAAACTACACCATGCTGGACTAGGCCATGGAATCGGAAACGACGTTGCAACCCACCCTTTGGAACCGAATGTACCGTGCCGTGTGGAAGCGGCTTCTGGATATTGTGCTGTCAGCGCTGGCGCTGGCGGTCTTGTCGCCGTTGCTGCTGGTGCTGGCGGCCCTTGTCAAGTTCACTTCCCCGGGGCCGGTGCTCTTCCGCCAACGGCGGGTGGGCCGGGGCCGGCGGGAGTTCTTGATGTGGAAATACCGCTCCATGCGCGTGGACGCCCCCAGCGACGTGCCCACGCACCTGCTGCGCAACGCCAAGGGGCACATCACCCCGTTTGGGCGTTTTCTGCGCAGGTCATCGCTTGATGAATTGCCCCAGCTCGTCAATGTGCTGCGGGGGCAGATGAGCATCGTAGGCCCACGCCCCGCGCTGTGGAACCAGGACGACCTGGTGGCTGAGCGGGAGCGATACGGCGCCAACGGCCTTAGGCCGGGCTTGACAGGCTGGGCCCAGGTGCAGGGGCGCGACGAGCTGCCCATCCCCGTGAAGGCCGAGAAGGACGGCTGGTATGCCGCCCGCTGTGGCTTTGTGTTGGATGTGCGCGTGCTGTGGATGACGGTGGCCCGGGTGCTGACCGCCCACGGGGTGGTCGAGGGCGCGGGGGAGCGTCGCCCATGAGCAAACGCAATCGCATCCTTATCTTGAGCCAATTCTACCACCCGGAGTATGTGACGGCCTCGGTGCTCATCGGCCAGATGGCCGAGGATCTGGCGGCCCAGGGCTTCGATGTGGAAGTGCTGTGCGGCCGCCCAAAGGAATATGTGGAGGGCGCGGGCAAAGCGCCGGGGAGGGAGACCCACAACGGTGTGCGCATCCGCCGGGCGCGGTACCTGCAGCTGCCACGGAAGAGTTTTCTGGGACGGCTGGTGAACTACTTCACCTTCGTGACCTCGGTGTTGCTGCGTTGGCCCACCCTGCTGGGGTATGGGCTCATCGTCGTTTACACCAACCCGCCGCTGCTGCCCATGGTGCCGGCGCTTTTGAACCGGTTGTTTGGCCAGCGGTTTGCCTTCGTCTGCTACGACCTTTACCCAGAGCTTGCCATCCGCATGGGCGCGGTGGGGCGGGGCAGCGCCATTGACCGGGTCATGAGGCTCATCAACCGTGCCGTATACGGCAATGCCGCCGCCATTGTGGCCCTGGGGCAGGATATGAAGCGCTACATGGCGCAGAGCGGCCTGGCACCCCACCCCGAGCGCATCGAGATCATCCCCAACTGGTACGACGACGCAACCGATGTCTACCGCCCCATGCCGGCGGCGCAGCCGGCGGTGTTCACGGTGGTGTACAGCGGCAACATGGGCGTCTGCCAGGATATGGAGACGATTCTGGCGGCGGCGCGGCTGCTGCGGGGCCGGGCGGACATCCGTTTCGTGTTCACCGGCCACGGCAACAAGGCCGACGGCCTGAAGGAGACCGCCGGGCGGGAGGGGCTGGAGAACCTGTCCTTCGATGGGTACCTGACCGGTGAGCGCTTTGCGGCGTTGCTGGCGGGGGCAAGCTGCTTCCTGGTGAGCCTGGAGGCGGGTATGGAGGGGCTGGCTGTGCCCAGCAAGACCTACAGCTACCTGGCGGCCGGCCGGCCGGTGCTCTCCATCATGGCGGGGGAGACCGACGTCAGCTGCATCCTTGTGGAGCGGGAGGCCGGCCTGGCATTCGCCAACGGCGACGGGCAGGGGTTGGCTGACGGCATTGCCGCCCTGGCCGACGATTACGAACGCTGCCAGCGCATGGGCCGCAACGCCCGCGCGCTGTTTGTGCAGGAATACCGGCGGGAGCTGTGCACCGTGCGGTATGGGGAGCTCTTTGCCCGGCTTCTTGGGCAGGGCGACCAGAAAGGAAGGCAAAGTGATGTTCAAGGATAAAACGCTCATGATCACCGGGGGCACAGGTTCCTTCGGCACGGCGGTGCTGCGCCGTTTCCTCAAGGAAGACATTGGGGAGATCCGCATTTTCTCCCGCGATGAGAAGAAGCAGGATGACCTGCGCAACGACCTCAGGGACAGCCGGGTGACGTTCTATATCGGCGATGTGCGCGATTCCGCCAGCGTGGCGGCGGCCATGCATGGGGTGGATTTTATCTTCCACGCGGCTGCCTTGAAACAGGTGCCGTCCTGCGAGTTCTTCCCCATGGAGGCCGTCAAGACCAACGTGGTGGGCACCGACAACGTGCTGCAGGCCGCCATTCAGTACGGCGTGCGGCGGGTCATCTGCCTCTCCACCGACAAGGCCGTGTACCCCATCAACGCCATGGGCATCTCCAAGGCCATGATGGAGAAGGCGATGGTCGCCCGCGCCCGCACCGTGGACCCGGAGCGCACCACCATGTGCGCCACCCGCTATGGCAATGTCATGGCCTCCCGGGGGTCGGTCATTCCGCTCTTCCTGCAGCAGATGGCCGAGGGCCAGCCTATTACCGTGACCGATCCGGAGATGACCCGCTACCTCATGACGCTGGAAGACGCCATTGACCTGGTGCTCTACGCCTTCGCCCATGGAGCCCCCGGTGACATCTTCGTGCAGAAGGCCCCGGCCAGCACCATTGCCGACCTGGCACAGGCACTGCGGGAGCTCGTGGGCCGGCCCGACCACCCGCTGCGCGTCATCGGCACCCGCCATGGGGAGAAACTCTATGAGACCCTGCTGACCCGGGAGGAGATGAGCCGCGCCGAGGATCAGGGCAGCTACTACCGCATCCCGCCGGACAACCGGTCGCTGAATTACGGCCAGTACGAGGTGGAGGGCGACGCCAAGATTGAGCACGGGTGGGAGTACACCAGCCACAACACCCAGCGGCTCACCGTGGCCGAGGTGAAGGAATTGCTGCTGAAGCTCCCCATGGTACGCGAAGCGGTGGAGGCTGCCCGATGAAGGTTGTCATCACCGGTGCGGCGGGTTTTGTGGGCCGCAACCTCTTGGCGGAGCTCGGCCGGGACAGCCGCTATGAACTGTTGCCCATCGACGTGCAGGACGGGCCCGAGACGCTGGACGCCGTGTTGTCGGTGGCTGACTTTGTATTCCACCTTGCGGGGGTCAACCGCCCCACCGACCCGGCGGACTTCGACCGGGGCAACCGGGGGCTGACCGAGCAGATGTTGGACGGCCTTGCACGCCACGGACGCGCTGTCCCCGTGTTCCTGTCCTCCTCGGTGCAGGCTGCACGGGAGAACCCCTATGGAGCCAGCAAGCGCGCCGCCGAGGACGCGGTGTTCGCGTGGGAGGCCCGTACTGGGGGGAAGGCTCTCGTCTACCGCCTGTCCAATCTTTTCGGCAAGTGGTGCCGCCCCAACTACAACTCGGTGGTGGCGACGTTCTGCCACAACATCGCCCGGGACTTGCCCATTGAGGTGAGTGACCCGACGCGGGAGCTGGAGCTCGTGTACATCGATGACCTGCTGGCCGAGTGCAAGCGGGCGCTCGAGGGCAACCCCACCCCCGGCGAGGACGGTTTCTGCCGGGTGCCGGTGAGCCACCGGGTGACCTTGGGGACGCTGGCCGACACGCTGCGGGCCTTCCGCTTGAGCCGCACCACCCAGCTGCTGCCCCCGCTGGACAGCGACTTCCAGCGGGCGCTCTACGGCACCTACCTCAGCTATCTGCCCACCGACGACTTCGCCGGGTACCCGGAGATGAAGCGCGACGCCCGCGGGTGGCTGGCGGAACTCATCAAGATGCCGGGCTTCGGGCAGATTTTCGTCTCCCGCACGGCACCGGGCATCACCCGTGGCAACCACTGGCACCACACCAAGGTGGAGAAGTTCATCGTGGTGGAGGGGCAGGCCGTCATCCGCTTCCGGCCCATCGGCGGGGGCGAGGTGGTGGAGTATGCCGTAGCTGCCGACCCGGTGGCCGTGGTGGACATCCCCGCCGGGTACACCCATTCCATCACCAATACCGGGACTGATGACCTGGTGACGCTCTTCTGGGCCGATGAAGTCTTTGACCCCGACCGGCCCGACACCTACTATGAGGAGGTGCTTCGTGGCTAAGCTCAAGGTCATGACGATTGTGGGCACCCGGCCAGAGATCATTCGGCTCTCGGAGGTCATCAAGGCCTGTGCCCGCTACTTCGAGCATACGCTGGTGCACACCGGCCAGAACTGGGATTACACCCTCAACGAGGTGTTCTTTGAGGAACTGGGTCTACCCGCGCCCGACCACTACTTGGGCGTGGCCGGCGGCACCCTGGGGGAGACCATGGGCAACATCCTGGCCCGCTCCTGGGACGTACTGGCCGAGGTGAAGCCCGATGCGCTCCTCATCCTTGGCGACACCAATAGTGCGCTGGCGGCTATCTCGGCCAAGCGGCAGAAGATTCCGATCTTCCACATGGAGGCCGGCAATCGGTGTTTCGACCAGAACGTGCCGGAGGAGATCAACCGCCGCATCGTGGACCACATCAGCGACATCAATATGCCCTATACCGAGCATTCCCGGCGATATCTGCTGAGCGAGGGCCTGCCCAAGCAGTCCCTCTTTGTGACCGGCTCCCCCATGCCGGAGGTGTTGGCACGCCACCGTGCGGCCATCGATGCCAGCCCCGTGCTGGAGGAGCTGAACCTCACGCCGGGTCAATATCTACTGGTCTCCGCCCACCGGGAGGAAAACATCGACCACGAAGCCCACTTCTTTTCCCTCATGAACGCCTTGAACCATGCGGCTGAGGTCTATGGCCTGCCGGTGGTGTACTCCGTGCACCCGCGCAGCCGCAAGCGCATTGAGGAGCGGGGCTTCCGCTTCCACCCGCTGGTGCGGCCCCTGCCGCCCTTTGGCTTCTTTGCCTACAACAAGCTGCAGAAGAATGCCTTCTGCGTGCTTAGCGACAGCGGCACCCTAAGCGAGGAATCGGCGCTCCTGGGCTTCCCGGCGGTGCTGCTGCGCACCAGCACCGAGCGTCCCGAGGTGCTCGACAAGGGCACCGTCGTCATCGGCGGGGTGACCGGCGGGGACGTGGAGCAGGCCATTGAGCTGGTGCGGGCCATGGCTGCCAACGACGAGCCCACCGAGCTCGCGCCCGACTACCACGACACCAACGTGTCGGTCAAGGTCGTCAAGCTCATCCAGAGCTATGTGAAGATTGTGAACCGCGACGTGTGGCGCAAGGAATAGGGGGCGAAGCGATGCGGGTGCTGTGGACCAGCAACATCCTATTCCCCCCGGCGGCGGAGCTGGCCGGTGAGGCGGCCGCCGTGCACGGCGGGTGGATGACCGCGCTGGCCGACGACGTGACAAAAGCCGGGGTGGAGCTGGCCATTGCCTCGGTATGGCGGGGGCGCGATCGCTGCAGCGTGCGGCAGGGTGGCGTCGCTTATTATCTGTTGCCGGGTTTTGTGCGTTCCCGCTTTGGCTACGACCGGGCACTGCGTGCCCACTGGGCGGCGGTGCTCGATGAGTTCCGGCCCGATTGCATCCACATTCACGGCAGCGAGTATGCCTACCCGCTGCCACTGGCGGAGCTGGCCCGAGAGCGGGGCATCCCCACGGTCGTGTCCATTCAGGGTCTGGTGAGCGTGTACGAGCGGTATTACCTGGCCGATATCGGGCTGGGGGATACCCTGCGCTGCCACACCTTGCGGGATTTCATGGGCTCCGGGGTGCTGGAGGGCAGGGCGCTCTTTCGCCGCCGCGCGCCGCTGGAGCGGCAGCTCATCCAAACGGTGGGCCATGTGATGGGCCGCACCGGGTGGGATCATGCCCACGCGCTGGCGATGAACCCATCCGTTGAGTATCACCACGTGGACGAGAGCCTGCGCGAGCCATTCTACACCACCCAGTGGAACCCGGAGACCATGGCCCGGCACACGATCTTCACCGGGTCGGCGGCTTACCCCATCAAGGGCCTGCACCTGCTGCTGCCGGCGGTGGCGCTGCTGGCGCGGCGGTACCCGGGTGTGCGGCTGCGGGTGGCGGGGGCCTGCCCCTGGGCCGGCGGGCGGGCACGCACCGGCTACGGGTGGTACCTGCAGCGCATGGTGCGGGCGCTGGGGCTGGGGCTGGGGGATGTTGTGGCCTTCACCGGCCCGCTCACTGCGGATGCCATGGCCGGGGAGATGGCTGCCGCCCATGTCTTCGTGCTGCCCTCGGCCATTGAGAACAGCCCCAACTCCTTGGGTGAGGCCCAGCTCGTCGGCACGCCCTGCGTGGCTGCCTATGTGGGCGGCGTGCCAGACATGGTGACCGACGGCGTGGACGGGCTACTCTACAACTGGCAGGAGCCAGCGGTGCTGGCAGCCAAGGTCGCCGCTGTCTTTGAGGACGACACGCTGGCCCAAAGGCTTTCCGCTGCGGGGCGGGGGAGGGGGGCGGCCCGGCACGATCGGGCGCGAAACCTGCAGGCGGTGTTGGCTTGCTACGCGGCACTGACACGCGGGAGCCCACAATTTGACAGCGTTTGAGTGGTTTTGTATAATTGCCAACGGCTGATGACCGGAAATCTGTGTCAGCAACCCGCGGCGCGGGTGGTTGAACGGACGACCGGACTGCAATACTAGAACAAACAGCGCCCACGGCGCGGGAGGAAATCACAATGGAGAAGAGACCGACGGTGTACATCGCGATGTCGGCGGACATCATCCATAAGGGACACATCAACATCATTGAAGAGGGCGCGAAGCTGGGCGACGTGACGATCGGTCTCTTGACCGACGAGGCCATTGCCACCTACAAGCGCCTTCCGGTGCTCGATTATGAAACCCGGGAGCGGCTGTTCCTCAGCATGCGTCAGGTGAGCCGCGTGGTGCGGCAGAACACCCTCTCTTACACTGAGAACCTGCGCCTGCTGCAGCCCGACTATGTGGTGCACGGTGACGACTGGCAGACCGGTGTGCAGTCGGTGGTGCGGGCCGAGGTGCTCCGCGAGCTGGAAACCTATGGCGGCAAGCTTATCGAGGTGCCCTATACCCACGGGGTATCCGGCAGCGAGATTGATAGCCACCTCCGCCCGCTGCTCAACACCCCCGACATGCGCCGCGGCAAGCTCCGGCGGATGCTGAAATTGAAACCCTACCTCAGGGTAATGGAAGCCTCCAACGGCCTTACCGGTCTTATTGTGGAGAATGTGAACATCGACAACGGCGACGGTACACGCAAGGAGTACGACGCCATGTGGGTCAGCTCCCTGTGCGACTCCTCCTTCAAGGGCAAGCCTGACATCGAGCTCGTGGACATCACCAGCCGCATCAACACCATCAACGAGATCATGGAAGTGACGACCAAGCCCATCATTCTGGACGGCGACACCGGCGGACGCACCGAGCACTTCGCCTACACCGTGCGCACCCTGGAGCGGCTGGGCATTTCGGCCGTCATCATTGAGGACAAGACGGGTCTCAAGCAAAACTCCCTCTTTGGCACCGACGCCGTGCAGGTGCTCGACGACCCCCACGCCTTCGCCCGGAAGATCAACACCGGCAAAAAGGCCCAGGTGACGAGGGACTTCATGATCATCGCGCGGCTGGAGAGCCTCATTGCCGGCATGGGCATAGACGACGCCCTGATGCGCGCCAAGATCTACATCGACGGCGGGGCCGACGGCATCATGATCCACAGCAAGGAGAAGGACGGCAAAGAAATCGTCGAGTTCATGCGCCGCTTCCGGGAATATTCTGCCGATGTGCCGGTGGTGCTGGTGCCCACGACCTACAACCAGTACACCGAAGAGGAACTCAGTGCCATCGGTGGCAACATCATCATCTACGCCAACCACCTGCTGCGCAGCGCCTATCCGGCCATGTTGCACACGGCGGAGAAGATCCTGCAGCACGGCCGCAGCAAGGAAGCCGATGAGGACTGCCTGCCCATCAAGGAAGTGCTGCGGCTGATCCCCGACGAAATTTGAGGAAGTGGACACATGATTGAGACCAAGGCATTCTACGACGCGCTGCTCGCCCGGCAGATGGATTTCTTCGCCGGCGTGCCCGATTCGCTGCTGCAGAACCTGTGCGCCTGCATCCAGGGGAACAGCCCCAAGGAGCGCAACATCATCGCCGCCAACGAGGGCAACGCCGTGGGCATTGCCGCAGGCTACCATGTGGCTACCGGGCGTTATGGCGTGGTGTACATGCAGAACTCCGGCCAAGGCAACACGGTGAACCCGCTGCTGTCGCTGGCTGATGAGGACGTCTATCGCGTGCCCATGCTGCTCATCATCGGCTGGCGGGGCGAGCCCGGCGTGCACGACGAGCCCCAGCACGTCAAGCAGGGAAAGGTGACCCTGGGCCTGCTCGACGCCATGGGCATCGCCTACCGCGTGCTGGATGATGACTACGAGGGGCACCTCAATGCCTGCCACGAATACCTGAAGACCGAGGGCAAGCCCATCGCGCTCATCGTGCGCAAGGATGCCTTCACCCCCTGCAAGGCACCCAAGGCCGCCGCGCGCTTCACCATGAGCCGCGAGCAGGCGCTGGAGCACATCCTCTCCGCCGTGGGGGAGGAGGCCCTCGTCGTCTCCACCACCGGCAAAACCTCGCGGGAGATTTTTGAGATTCGCGAGCGGCGCGGGCAGGACCACAAGCATGACTTCCTGACGGTCGGTTCCATGGGCCACACGGCGTCCATCGCGCTGGGGTTCTCCCTGGGCACCGACCGGCCGGTGTGGTGTGTGGATGGTGACGGGTCGTTCCTGATGCACATGGGGGGCATGGCGGTGGCGGCCAGCGTGGCCGGGCCCAACTACCACTATGTGCTCATCAACAACGGCGCGCATGAGTCGGTGGGCGGGCAGCCCACGGTGGCGCTGGACATCGACGTGGCGGGCGTGCTCAAAGCTGTCGGTTTCCGCATGGTGATCGGCGTGCGTACGCCGGAGGAGCTGGAAGCCGGCCTCCAGCGTGTGGCAGGGGAGCCCCTGGCGGCGCTGGTCATCTACGTCAACCAGGGCTCGCGGCCCGAGCTGGGGCGGCCCACCATCGCCCCCGAACAGAACAAGCGCGACATGATGGCGCTGCTGGGCAGCCGCTAGGGCACCCGGCAGCCATGGGGAGGAATACGGCGTGAAAGCGGTCATCTTCAACTCCGGTGTGGGCAACCGCATGGGGGATTTCACCAAGCACAACCACAAGTCCATGGCCGTGCTGGCCAATGGGGAGACGATCCTCGCCCGGCAGCTTCGCATCCTGTCGGCCTGCGGCATTCAGGAGTTCATCATCACCACAGGCCCCCATCGGGCGCAGATTGAATCCGTCTGCGGCCAGCCACAGTTTGCGGGGCTGCGGTTTGTCTTCGTGCAGAACGACCGCTATGACCAGACGAACTACATCTACTCCATGCATCTGGCGCGGCCCTATTTGAACGACGACGCGCTGGTGCTGCATGGCGACCTCGTTTTTGACCGGAAGCTCATCGAGGACGTGCTGGCCTGCCCCGATTCACTAGGCGTGGTCAATGCCGCCAAGGCCCTGCCGGAAAAGGACTTCAAGGCCAGGGTCATTGATGGCGAGGTGCGGGAGGTTTCCATCCACATCTTTGACGCCGGCTGCGTGGCCTTCCAGCCGCTCTACAAGCTTTCGGCGGCGGCTCTAAAAGCCTGGAGCGACCGGGTGGCTGACTTCATCGCTGCGGGCAATGAGAAGGTCTACGCTGACAACGCCCTGAACGAGATTCTGGCGGATCTACACGTCAAGGCCTTCTCCTACGACGGCTACTACATCGACGAGATTGACAACCTCGAGGATCAGGCCCGGGTGTCCGAGGCCATTCGCGCCTTTGACTGGCGCGAGCAGCGGATCCTCTCCGGCCCGGAAAGCTCCCACCGCATGGGCGAGGTTCTCTCCTCCTTCGGTGCCAAGAAGGCTCTGCTCGTGTGTGACAGTTTCTTTGACACGCTCTTTGTGAGCAAGATCGTGCGGGAGCTGCCCATCCCGGTGGTACCATTTATGGATTTCAGCCCCAACCCCAAGTACGAGGAAGCAGTGGCAGGGCTGGAGCTTCTGCGCCGCGAGGGATGCGACGTGCTTCTTTCCATCGGTGGCGGCAGTGCCATCGATACCGCCAAGGCCATCAAGATGTTCGCGGGCCTGTCCCCGGAGGAAAACTACCTGAAGCAAGCCCCGGTGTATTCGCCGCTGCCCCACCTGTGCCTGCCCACCACCGCCGGCACCGGCAGCGAGTCCACCCGCTTCAGCGTCATCTATTACCAGGGGGAGAAGCAGTCCCTGGCTCATGACACATTGCTGCCCGACGTCGTCATACTGGACCCGGCGTTCCTGCAGACGCTGCCGGACTACCAGCGCAAGGCCACGATGACCGACGCGCTCTGCCAATGCATCGAGGCCTGTTGGTCGGTCAACACCACCCAGGAGTGCCGCGCCTATGCGAAGAGGGGCATGGGGCTCGTTCTGGCCAATTGGCAGAGGTATCTGGCCGGTGACGCCGTGGTGTTCCCCACGATGATGGAGGCTTCCAACCTCAGCGGGCATGCCATCAACATCTGCCAGACAACGGCGGCCCACGCGATGAGCTACAAGATCTCCAGCCTTTACCGCGCCGCCCACGGCCATGCGGTGGGCCTGTGCCTGGGGCCGCTGTGGCGTCACATGATCGACTGGCAGAAGGCCAACCCCGCCGATGCCCATCTGAACGCGTCCTTCGCGGCCATCTGCGAGGGCTTCGGGGTGGAGGACGTGGAGCAGGCTTACGAGGTGTTCCGTGCCTACTTCGCGGCACTCAAGCTGGCCCTACCCGCGCGGGAGGGCGAGCCGCCGCTCGATGTGTTGGTGGAGTCGGTCAACCCCGTGCGGCTGAAGAACAACCCCGTCGCGCTCAGCCACGGGGACATCGAGAGACTGTACCGGCAGATTTTAGGCTGACAACGGGGGAGAGGGAACAAAACGTTGGAGATGATGGACGAGATCCAGGAGCTGCAGCGCATTGAGCTGGGCATCCTGCTGGATGTGGCTGCACTGTGCCGTGAGCACGGTATCCCGTTCTTCCTGGGGGAGGGAACGTTGCTGGGGGCGGTGCGCCACCATGGCTTCATCCCCTGGGACGATGACGTGGACCTGCTGATGATGCGGGAGGACTACGAGCGCTTCCTCGCCATCGCCCCGGCGTTGCTGGCCCCCAAGTATGAGGTGCAGCACCCCGCCACGGTGAAGAACTACTGGTCGCCTTTTATCAAAGTGCGACTGGTGGAGGGGGAGCAGAAGTATCGCCAGCAGCACATCGCCCACCTGACCGACCACAACGGCCCCTACATTGACATCTTTCCCATGGAGAGTGTGCCCAGCGACCATGGCTTCGGCCACTGGCTGCAGGGGCAGACGATTCGTCTCTTCCGTACCATGCTGACGCTGAAACTTGGCCTGCGACCGCCGCGCTCCGCCAAGCAGCGTGTTGTGGGCCTGTTGGGAGCGCTTGTTCCCGTTCGTCTGATTCATCGTGTGCTGCACTGCGCCTTCACTTGGTACAACGGGCGGCCCGATAACCATTTCACGGCTACGCTGGCCAGCTACCAAAGCCTACGGGCGCGTACGGCACCCTCAACGGTCTATGAGCGCACGGAGATGGTGGCCTTTGAAGGCCACCCCATGCCCGTGCCGGGTGAGTACGACTTTTTGCTCACGCACATCTATGGGGACTACATGACCCCGCCCCCGCCGGAGAAGCGGGTCATCAAGCACTCCTTCAACAGCGCCGAGTTCGACGGCTGAGCACTTACAGGTCGAGCTCCACCGCCTGGTGGCGGTTGTTGCGCTGGCCTTCGGGCGGGGGGGTCATGTAGTCGCCGTAGTAGTCAGTCAGCAGCTCGTGCCAGCGGGCCGGGGCACACACCTTGTGCCCGGCGAAGTCCAGTTCGACCGTTTCGTCAAAGTAGGCACGGTTCAGCGTCTCCCTCTCATAGCCATAGGAGCCGCCCAGGTTTACCACCTGGGCGGTCCTTTTTTTGTTGAAGCGCCCCATCGCCCTGTCGGTCCACCGCAGCCAGGCGGCCAGCGTGATGGGTCGCGTCAGCGCCTTGGTCACCCGGTACAGAGCGTGCCGCAGCCGACCACCGCGCAGCATCCGCCAGTCACTACGGGCCAGCGCCACGCGGATGAGGATGGTAGTGCTCCATTTGTGCCACCACCGCGCCAAGGCCCCGTCGGGCACGGCGTCCAGCGGGAAGACGTCGATGTACACTCCGTGGTGCATGGCACAGCCGGCGGCGTTGGCCTCCACCATCCGCGTGCCGTTGACGCGCAGCTTGGCGTAGCACAGGAAGTACCCGGGGTCGGTGCTGTTGGTTTGCAGGAAAAACCGCCCGTCCAGCTCCTTGGCTGCCACGCGCAGGAAGCGTTCGTAATCCCCCCGCAGGAGGCCAATATCCAGGTCGTCATCCCAGGGGATGGGGCCATGGTGGCGCACCGCCCCCAGCAGTGTGCCGGCGAGCAGGAAGTACCGCAGCTCATGCTTTCGGCACAGCCGGTCAGCCTCCAGCAGCGCCTGCAGGTGGTGGGCATGCAGACGTTCCAGCGTATGGGGGTCCAGCGTGTTTTCCGTCGTGTTCATACTCATCAGTATACCACAGCGCCGCCCGGTTTTCTTTGAAAATGGGGATTGCCGGGGCACGGGCATGTGTGCTATAATTCCATTCTGCACGGGGAACCGTTGCATGGGGGTGTGGCTAAGTTGGTATAGCGCCGCGTTCGCATCGCGGAGGCCAGGGGTTCGAATCCCCTCATCTCCACCAGCCGGTGGTACCGGCAGTCAGAATCGCGAATCACGCTGATGTGGTTCGCGATTTTCTTTTCCTGCGGATTGACAGCATCTCTTTGTCAACACATTCCTCAAACAGGGCACTGAGCATTTGTTCAGTGCCCTGTTCATATTTGCTACATTCTAACCGGAATATTGGGTATCACAAACACTTTTTGCATGTATGGAAATCTGTCCCCGGCGTTGCCTGCCCTGCGGAAAGGGGTTCTCCTTGCCTGCGGGGAGCCCGGCAATGGTTTGTCTCAGCAATGGCCATCCTCTCTCCCAGGGAGGAGTTAGATCCGTCTCGACATTTCGCCTCTTTTCCACACCATTGACACCATGGACTGTTGGCGCAACAAAGCGTAACCGGAGAATGGATACTTGCACGAAAACTTGCTTTTATGGATTCGGTAACCTGGGTATATATCATCTATATATTCGTATGGCAATTGGGTCCACTGTCAGACGTTTCGTGGAAAAGAAGCAGCGTCAGCAATCGCGGATGATCTGGGTGGGCGTCTCATCTCGGGTCATTCGCGAAACATCAGTCTGGGGGGTTGAAGATGGCAAGGAAGTTCCACTTTTATTGGGTGATGATCCTGTTCACGGTTTTGATACCGACCCTGCTGTTTTTCCTCACCCCAACGCCCGCCAATGCAGCGGGGGAAACGGTGTATGTCTATCAGGACATCACCACGAATACGACCTGGAACGCTGGCAACACCTATGTCATTTGCGAGGTGCCAAGCACAGGCCGCGGTCCGGCTGTCATGCCCGGCGTCACGCTGACGATTGAAAGTGGAACGACGGTGTTGCTCGATGACAATCGCATCTTCATCGGTGGCGGCATTGATACCTATACACACGGAACTTTTTATGTATATGGCAACATCAATGCCACCGGGACCACGTTCACCGCGCGCGATGATAAATGGGGCAGCATCATACTCAAGGCAAACAGCATTGCAAACCTCACGGTAAATGCCACGTTCACCAACTGCATTTTTGAAAAAGGCGCAAACGGCGAGCCAACCGGTATGATTATGGTTCAGGAGAACGTTAATCTGGACCCGGCGGACGGGCAGACGGTGAACCTGACGGTTTCCGGCAGTACGTTTTGCAACTCTATCACCAACAGCGCGGGGAGTGGCATTCCCGGCATGGGGGTCTATGCTACGATCGGCCACCACACCAATGCAGCGGGTACTTTCAGCTTCAGCAACACCACGTTTGACAACCTGGGCTGTGCCATTCTTGTGATGCGAAACGGGCAGGACAACATTGATGTGTCCATAGAGGGCTGCACATTCAGCAATCTTTCCTACGGCGCAGGCGTTAGCGTGGAGGACTGCCGAAATGTAACGGTCACGGATTCCAGCTTTACCAACATCGGGGAACCGGCAGGAACCGGCACGCCACTGCTGGTTGGGTACAACTATGCATCGTCCGATTACTGGGGCGGTTACGCAAAGGGGAATGTCACCGTAACGGGAAACACCTTTACGGGTGATTCCGGAACCACGGCGTTCCCGATGCAGTTCCATGCAGCCGCAAAAATCAATACGGGCATCGCTTCGCCCGGGAACGTATTCCCGGGGTATCCCGATGCGGCGAAGTACGCCGGTGTTTTCCTTGGGGTGCGCTACGCCGACGCCATCTGGGGAAAGACAGGTCTGCCATATTTGCTGGGTACCCGAACCGATGTAGGCGTTATCACCGGCAGCGGGGTCGGCACCGGTTCGCTGACGATTGAGCCCGGCAACACCGTTACAATGAGAAGCGGCGGGTGGTTCAAGGTTCTTACCGCGTTAATTGCGAACGGTACCGCAGAGATGCCCATCCGATTCCAGGCGATCGCACCCAAAACGGAATGGAACAGAATCGATATCACTTCGGCGAGCAAGGAGATCACCCTCCGGTACTGTGTACTGGACGGCATGGAATACGGCCTGTATGGGGAAGGAAACTACGGGAGCGACGGGTTGGACAGCCTGACGGTGGAACATTGTACGTTTGCGAACATGACAAAGTCTGGCATGGTATTTGTCAATTACGGGAGCGTGGCAGATGGCCAAGGCGTTGTCAAGGACACGGTGTTTGAGAACAATGGGGAACACGGGTTCCGCGCGGTGTCCGGCCCCAATCGCCTGGTGCTTTCCAATTGCATCTTCCGGAACAATGCAAAGGATGGCATCAGCCTGCTGCAGGTGACGCACATGACATTCGACCATTGCCTGATCTACAGCAATGGACAAAACGGCGTTGCACTGCAGGACAACACCGATGCTGCCAACGCCCCCAGCCTGATTCACTGCACCATTGCAAAAAATGGCTGGTACGGGGTTGTTAACAGAGACGTCGATGCACCCTATGCGGTGTATGTGCAGGGCATGACAATGCGCAATACCATCTCCAGCGGAAACGAGGTTGAAGATCTGTACAACCAGGGATATGTGGAGTGGACGGGTTCCAGGATCACCTATTCCTGCATCACAACCTCCTGGAGCGATTACAACGACACCATATCCGCCATCGGCACAGGTTCCATCCGCAAGGACGCTCTCTTTGCTGACCCAGGGAATCAAGACTTCCACCTGAAATCCGATGGCGGCAGATGGAATGGCTCCGGCTGGACGACAGACACCGCCACCAGTCAGTGCATCGATGCAGGGGATCCCGCTTCGAGTTATGCAAACGAAGCCACTCCTAACGGTGGCCGCATCAATATGGGGTACTATGGGAACACCGCCGAGGCATCCAAAGCCCGGGTGGGGGCATTGGACACCACGGACCCGGTTTGGGCCGAGGGGGCGGAACTGACTGCAAGCGACATAACGCCCACGGCTGCAACGCTGAGATGGAGCGAGGTCGGCGATGCCGTCGGGTACCGAGTGATGAAGGACGAGGGTGGCTATGGCTATGGCGAATGGGCGACGGTGAAGACTCTGACGGGAAGATCCTGCTCGATTTCCGGCGATTTCGATTGGGGATATCTGTATAAGGTTGAGGCCATGGACGCCGCGGGAAACTGGAGCACAACCGGCCCGATCTGCTATGTGCGAACGCCTGATTTTGTCCCCCCGGTGTGGGAGAACGGCTCTTTGACCGCAAGCAACATCACGGCCACCGGAGTGAAACTCAACTGGTCGGGGGCATACGACGAAAAGGACGGAAATGCGTACAAATGCAGAATATATCAGAACGGTACGCTGCTGGTTGAGGTTTACTACTATGCAAGGACGTATACCGTGACAGGACTTTCGCCCTCTACCAACTACACATTCAAGGTGGAAGCATCGGATTCCTCCCTGAACTGGACAACGGACGGACCGAGCAGAACGATCACAACAAGCGCTGACGCAAGCACCTGCACCGTGACCTTCGACAGCCAGGGTGGCAGCGCCGTGGACAGTCAACAGGTGGACTACAATGGCTTGGTGACCAAGCCCACCAACCCGACCTGGACGGGCCACACCTTCGCCGGGTGGTACAAGCAGGCAGCCTGCACCAGTGCTTGGAATTTCACCACCGACCGGGTGACGGCGAACACCACCCTCTTTGCCAAGTGGACGACCAACGTCCCGACGAGCTACGCCGTGGCCGTTTCCGCTAACAACGGTGCCTGGGGCACGGTGAGCGGCGGCGGCAACTACGCCGCCGGTGCCACGGCCACCGTGAAGGCCACACCCAAGGCGGGGTATCGGTTCGTCCGCTGGCTGGAGGGCAGTACCGCTGTCTCCACCAACGCGAGCTACGCCTTCCCCGTGACCAAAGCC
>JAEWRW010000001.1 GCA_023398815.1 Bacillota bacterium | reverse complement strand
TCGGCACCGGGGAACATGTGGGTCAGCAACAGCCGGCCCACACCAGCCTCCCGGCCCACCTCCGCCGCCAGGCGTGCCGACAGGTGCGGTAGCTTCTCGTGCCAGTCCTCATGGGCAAACAGGGCATCGATGAGCAGCAGATCCGCCCCCTGGGCAAAGCCCGCAAAGCCCGGCGTAGTGTTGAGATCGCCGGAGTAGACGAAGCACTTGCCCTCGGCCTGCACCCGCAGGGCATTGCACTCCACCGGGTGGCGCACCGGGAAGAACGACAGATCCACCCCATCGAGCACCCGCCGGTCGCCGCCGGCCACGATGTCCAGCCCGAAGAACGGCGTCGCCTGAAGTTCCTCCACCACGGCCTGCGGCGTGCCCGGCAGGAACACCGGCAGCCCCTTCGGCCACCGGGCCGCCACATCCACAAACTGGAGAGCGTAGCGCAGCACCAACATGTCCGACATGTGGTCGCCATGCAGATGCGTCAGCACGATGGCGTCCAGATCCTCCAGCGGGCAATGGCCCTGCAGACGCGCCAGCACGCCGCTGCCGCAATCCAGCAGCAGGCGCTTCCCCGCCGCCTCCAAGAGGTACCCCGAACAGGCACAGCCCGTCTTGGGGTAAGGCCCATATTTGCCCAGCACTGTGAGTTTCATGGCGTTCTCCCCTTTCGTTTCCACCAGTATACCACCGGGCAGGAGGCGATGCCATCATCGCGCGTGTGGGTGGCGGGGCATGTTCTGCTTTGCCACACGCGGCCATCCCTTTACTTGGAGCCAAACCAGCCAATGGCGGTCGGGAACCCCCTGCTGTGCAATGGCCCACACAACCAACGATCTCTCTTGGCATTTCCAGGTGGGCAGAAGAATTGGCACCAATGTCATTGGCTCCCAACACACACAAAAGCCGCTGACAGAAGTCAGCGGCTTTCGGATGCCTGTGTTAGCGAGAGGTTCTCTCCTTGACCTTGGCGGCCTTGCCGACGCGGTCACGCAGGTAATAGAGCTTGGCGCGGCGAACCTTGCCACGCTTCGTCACCTGGATGCTCTCGATTCTGGGGGAATGAAGGGGGAAAACCCTTTCCACACCAATGCCGTAAGAGACGCGGCGCACCGTAAAGGTTTCGTTGATGGAGCCGCCCTTGCGCGCAATGACCACGCCTTCAAAAGCCTGGATGCGCTCGCGGGTACCCTCGACGACCTTCACGTTGACCTTGACCGTGTCGCCCACGCGAAACTGCGGAATGTCAGAGCGCAGCTGCTCCGATTCCAACACGCGGATGTCTAACATGAATTGCTTCCTCCTTCCATCTTAGACGTTCATGCCCCAGCGGCAGCGGACCGTCCGTTCTCAAAGCTAGAGTAGTATACCAAATCCTATGGATTCTGGCAAGCGTATTATTTTACCGTCTCCGCCGGCGAAGCGGTGGCCTGTGCCGGGGACGCCGTCGCGCCCACCGCATCATTGAGCTCCCGCTTGGAGAAGAACCAGTTCGCGGCGGTCACCGCGTTGTCGTAGTTCGACTCGGCATACATGGGCAGAGCCAACACCATACCCTTGGGGTCAAAGAGCCCGGTCAGGCCTTTGAAACCATCGAGCGGAATGCCATACAGCATCACCTCCTGCGCGTTGCCCTCGCTATCGGTGATGGCGGAATACCCCGTGTTCAGGTCGATCCCTTCGGGCAGGTCAAAGTCGGAGAGCTTGTCATCCAGCGGCAGGAAGGCCCCCATGGTCGCCACCATCTGGTAATATTCAGTGGGCAAAATCCACACCGTGCCCTCGCTGCCGGCCGAGATGCGCGCCACCACCAGCTGGGCCATCTGCACATCGTTGAGCAGGGGGCTCAGTTGGATGTTGACCGTTTGGTCGGCGGGCACCACAGCCTGCAGCTCGGCTTCCCACTTCTCCAGGTCCAGTGACGAGGAGCTGCTGCTGTAAATGACTACGTCCACCCGTTTGTCATAGGGGATCTGCGGGGTGGTCATGGAAAAGAGCAGCCAAGCGCCCAGCAGTGCCCCGATGACGGCGATGACATACTGCGGCTTGTAGGACTGCCAGTGATTGCGCAGGTGGCTTCTATTGAGGCTCAGGTCAATCAACGTTCCTCATCATCCTTCTTTTGATCCCGTGGGCGCATGGTCGGGAAGAGCAGCACGTCTCGAATGGAGGGGGCGTCGGTGAAGAGCATGACCATGCGGTCAAGGCCCAGCCCCATGCCGCCCGTCGGTGGCATGCCGTACTCCATGGCCGTGACGAAGTCCTCGTCAATTTCAAACTCGCCCTCAATGAACTTCTTCTGTGCCTGTTCAATGAATCGGGCGCGCTGGTCCTCAGGGTCGTTGAGCTCGGTGAAAGCGTTGCCCATCTCCCGGCCGTAGATGAACACCTCAAACCGCTCGGTCAACCGGGGGTCGTAACTGGTCTTCTTGGCTAGGGGCGAAATCTCAATCGGGTAGTCGCAGATGAAGGTCGGCTGAATCAGCTTCTCCTCCACAAATTCCTCAAAGAAAAGGTTCAGAATCTCACCGCGGGTCAGACCCTCATGCTCCAGGTGGACGCCGTGCTCCCGCGCGACGGCCCGGGCGGCTTCGTCGTCGGCAATGGCGGTAAAGTCCACGCCGCTCATTTCCTTCACGGCCTCAGTCATGGTGATGCGCCGCCACGGTGGGGTCAGGTCGATGTCCACCCCCTGGTAGCTGAGATGGTAACCGCCGTTCACCTCACGGGCAACGGTGGTGTACAGGTTCTCGCACAGGTCCATCATGCCGTGGTAGTCGGTGTAAGCCTCGTACATCTCCAGCATGGTGAACTCGGGGTTGTGCTTGGGGCTCATCCCCTCGTTGCGAAAGATTCGGCCGATCTCATAGACCTTCTCCAACCCGCCGATGATGAGGCGTTTGAGGTAGAGCTCCAGCTCCACCCGCAGCACCATGTCCATGTCTAGGGTGTTGTGGTGGGTGCGGAAGGGCTTGGCCGCCGCGTTGGTGGCATGGGTGTGCAGCACCGGGGTTTCCACCTCCAAGTACCCACGCCCATCCATGACCCGGCGGATGGTGTTCAAAATGGCCGAGCGCGTGCGGAAGGCCGTACGCACCTCAGGGTTGACGATCATATCCAGGTACCGCTGACGGTAGCGCAGGTCCTGATTGGTCAGACCATGCCACTTCTCCGGCAGGGGCAGAAGCGACTTGGCAAGGAGCGTCACCTCCGTCGCGTGCAACGAGATTTCGCCCGTGCGGGTCTTGAAGACCACGCCGCGCACGCCGATGATGTCGCCCATGTCGAGCCGCTTAAACTCGTCGTAAGCTTCCTCTCCCAGGTCGTCTCGGCGCACATAAATCTGCAGGTTGGCCACGCCGTCCAGCACATTGCCAAAGCTGGCCTTGCCCATGATGCGCTTGGACGTCAACCGCCCGGCAACGGCCACGGTCTGGCCCTCCAGCGTGTCATACTGGGCCGCCACCTCGGCACAGGAATGGGTGCGATCATACCGCACCTGATGGTAGGGGTCGTGTCCAGCTTGCCGCAGGGCTGCGAGCTTGTCGCGCCGCACCCGCAGCAGCTCATCCATCTCCTGGGCCGTGGGCTCAGCACCCTCGGGCCGCAGGGTTTCATCCTTCGTCTGCATGCTGCTACCTGCCCACCGAAATAACCTGAAGCTGGCGCTTGCCGCCGGGAGTGTCCACTTCCACCTGCTCGCCCACCTTGCGGTTCATCAGGGCCGAACCCATGGGAGACTCGTTGGAGATGCGGCCCTTGAAGGGATCGGCCTCGTCACTGCCAACGATGGTATACGTCACGTCCGTCCCGGTGGTGACGTTTTTGAGCTTCACAACGCTGCCCACCGACACAGCACCGCTGGGCTGGGCTTCGTCGTTGATGACTTCCGCATGGCGCAGCGCGGCCTCGATGGAAGCGATCTCCCCCTCAACAAACGCCTGCTCGTTCTTGGCGTCGTCGTACTCGCTGTTTTCGGAGAGATCCCCCAGGGCAATGGCCTCCTTGATGCGCTCCGCCACCTCCTGGCGACGGGTGGTTTTGAGATGCTCGAGCTTATCCTCCAGCTTCTTCACGCCGTCCTTCGTCAGGTAAGTCTTCTTGTTGTTGGCTACTGACATAGTCGCTCCTCCCTTGTTGCCACTGAGTTGCCGATGCTATTTCCTAAATGTATGTGTGCGTTGCTCTTGTATGCCGGACAAAAACAATATCCCCCCCGCATGCATGGCACACAAGGCGGACTCAAATGGTTACGCCCATTATAGGGAGTCGACCTGCCCTTGTCAAGCAAAGTTTTTTCGCGCTATTTCGATGCTTTCAGGCAATTTTTCAGGTTGTCTTCAGGCTGAAATGCCCGTTATGCTGTATACTATGTCCAAGGCCAATGGATGGTGACATACCACTCACGCCTGACAGGAGGTATTCCTTTTGTATCTGTACGGATACGACACAACCTGGTTGTTGCTGCTGCCCGGCATGCTGCTGGCCATGGTGGCTCAGGCCCGCATGCGCAGCGCCTTCGCCCAGTATTCCCAGGTGCCTGCCCGCCGCGGTTTCAGCGCCGAGGAAGTGGCACGCCACCTGCTGGATGCCCAGGGCCTGACCGATGTGCCCATCACGGCCATCGCCGGCGACCTCACCGACCATTACGACCCGCGCAGCCGTCGTTTGAGCCTGTCACAGTCGGTCTATGGCAACCATTCACTGGCGGCCATCGGCGTCGCCGCCCATGAGGTGGGCCACGCCATCCAGCACCAGCAGGGCTATGCCCCCCTGGGGTTGCGCAGCGCCCTGGTGCCACTGGCAAACGTGGGCAGCACGGCTGCCTGGCCCTTGCTGCTGCTGGGCCTGGTCTTTTCGTTTCAGCCCCTCGTCTGGGTGGGCATCGGGGTATTTTCCTTTGCCGTGCTCTTTCAGCTCGTCACCCTGCCGGTGGAACTCAATGCCTCCCGCCGGGCTCTGGCGCTGCTGGAGCAAGGTGGTTACCTGGCCGAAGAAGAACTGCCCGGCGCCCGCAGGGTGCTGCGTGCAGCAGCGCTGACTTACCTGGCGGCCACGATCACCGCCATTTTACAGTTGCTTCGTCTGTTGCTGCTGGCCAATGGGCGACGTCGGCGCGACTAAAGAAAAGCGTCACGCATAAGCGCAGGGTCCGCCATTTGGCGGACCCTTTTGATTGCCCACAGCGGGCCTTTTTGCCGGATCGGCGCTGGCCGATCCCTTCCTCATCGACGCAGATCGTGTTCCCGCCAGTAGGCGCAGTTTTCCCAACGCTCACCTTCGTCGGCCAGGTCCGGGTCACGCCCCGATAGCACCGCCAGACCCAATGGCACGGCCGCTGGCGTGAACGGTGCCAGAAAACCGGAAGCGCTGGCCATATTGGTCGCGTTGGTGGCGTATGCGCCGAACACCGGCAGCCCACCCATGCAAAGTCCATTGCGGTTCCGGTCACAGTTCTCCCGCGGGCAATAGGCGCCCTGGCCGTTCATTTAGCGCACCTCGTAGCTGGCGCACATGCTCTCATCCTCGGGCTTGCCTGTGCTGCCTTGGGTACAAGCCGTCACGTTAATCCCCTGCAGCGCACAATACTGACCGGTGCTGTTGTGGCGGCAGCTCTGCACATTGCAATGAATGCTCTGATTGCCGATGGGCGCGTTTTGGTTGTGCATGTTGTGTCCTCCTTTTCGTGTTCTACCGCTAGTGTGGGTCCAAACGGACGCAACAATACCAGTGAAAAACTGGCGCAGACGCTGGCAGCCGGCAAATTCACTTCCGTATTTTTCCACCGAGGGGAAAGCCGCACACAAAACGCCGCCCGGCAAAGGCCGGACGGCGTGAGGCTCAGCAATAGATGTTAGTTACAGCACCAGCGACGGCGGGGCGTACACCCGGGTGGCGAGCTCGCCATCCATCAGGTATAGGCTCTTGGGGTCGTCGCCAAAGAGCTCATACTTGCGGATGAGTTCGTCAGCGTTCTTCTCCTCCTCGCCCTGCTCCTTCACAAACCAATCCAGGAACTGCATGGTGCGGTAATCCCGGTCGGCGTAGGCCTTGTCGTAGATGTTGTGGATGGAGGCGGTCACCAGCTTCTCGTGGGCCAAGCTCCGGTTCAGCGGGTCGCCAAAGGCCTGATAGGTATACTCGGGCTTGGCGATGGCCTCAAAGGTCACTTCCTCGCCGTTGTTGATGAGGTACTGCACGAAGAGCATGGCGTGGTCGCGCTCCTCCTGCGCCTGCACGTGGAACCAGTTGGCAAAGCCATTGAGGGTCTTGCCGGAATAGAAGGAAAACATGTCCAGATAGAGGTAGGCGGAATAGAACTCCTTGTTCACCTGCTCGACAAGCAACTTGTGTACTTCTCTGTTCATGCGATACGCTCCTTTCGTTCCATGGATGGATGCTCTCGCAATCCATTCAATGGTATCATACCTTTTTTTGCCGCCGTTGGCAACCGGAGACCTCAAGAACTCAGAGCAGCGGCGCGCTTGCGCTTGCCCAGAAAGAGCAGTACCGCCCCACAGACGATGGCGGCAATGCCCAGCGCCATGGCCGGGGTGACAGCCTCCCCCAGCAGGGGCCAGGCCAGCAGCGGTGCCAGCGCGGGCTTGATGAAGAACACCGTAGACGTCTGGATGGCCGAGGTTTCCTTCATCGCCGTGAGGTAGCAGGTGTAACCGATGCCGGTGACAAAGAAACTCAGGTAGAGCATGACGGGCAGATTGGCCAGGGTGATGCCGGCCACCACCGGCCGGCCGGTGGCCAGCAGCAGCGGCAGCAGCAACAGCGAGCCCATCAGAAATGACGCGCTGTTCAACACAAACCCGCCATAGCGCCCCACCCGCGTGGTGCTGACGACCCCATAGAGCGCGAAGACCACCGCCGACGCCAGCGCCAGCAGAATGCCCTTGACATCAGGATTGACCGCGAAGGGGTTGAGAATGCACAGCACCCCCAGCAGCCCCAGCAAAATGGCCACCGCCGCCCGCCAGCCGAACTTCTCCTTGAGGATGAGCACCGCAAAGAGCGAGGTGAAGATGGTGTTGGCGCTGAACACCACCGCCACCACCGACGCCTTGGCCCACAGCAACGCCGCCTGGAAGAGCGACATACTGACCGTCACCCCCAGAAAACCCGTGCCCGCCAGGAATAGCCAATCCCCCCGCCCCAGTTTGAGGTTGCGGCGGCGCAGGTCTCGCAGGGCAAAGGGCAGCAGAAAGAGGCCACCCACCAGGAACCGCAGGAACGTCAGCTGGAAAGGGTCAATGTCGTGCACCACAAACTTACTGGCAATCTCCATGGTGCTGAAGAGAAAAGCCGTCGCTACAATGCACAGGATACCGCGTTTCATCTCCGTCTCCCCACACAAAAAATCCACCCCATCATAGCACACGATGGGGTGGACGGCCATGCCAATGTGGGTTGGGCTATGCGCTCTTCCAGCGCTTGAGCTTGGGCATCTGCTCCTGAAGCATCGCCCGGGCCGCCGCTTCCTCCATGCCGTCCTTTACCAGAAAGGGCACGCAGGTGTCAATCATCTCCTGCAGGGTGCCGTTGTCGGTGAAGGCGCCATTCTTGTAGCAGTAGACGCAGTACTCTTCGTTAGCGGCCCCGTTGGCCTCGGTGCCAAACTCCTCGGCCTTGGTCATGGGCATGCCGCAGCTTTGACAGATCTTCGCTTCCATGTTCGTTCCTCCTTGTGTTGATGGAACCAGCATACCAGCGCAAAGTTGACATCTGTTTGTCAGGTATTGTAGAGAGCCAGTAACTTTTCTGCCGCCTCGCGCACCTGCAGGCGCAGCCAACCCGGGGCCAGCACCGTCACCCGGTCGCCAAAGCCCAGCACAAAGCGCAGCAGCCAGCCGTCGTCGGGGCCGGGGATGCGCACCAGCAAACTGCCGTCGGGCTCGGTGTCCAGCGCCTCCACCCCCAGCAGATCCATCACCAGAAACCGGTCGGCTGCCCCAAAGCGCAGGATGGCGTCCTCTCCGGGCGGGGCGGCGGGGTCGATCGTATCCCAGCGGAGCACCGGCGGGGCCGCCGGGCGGGCGGCGAAAGGCTCCTCCAGCAGGCGGTAGGTGGCGATGCGGTTGAGGCGGAACATGCGCCAATCCTCCCGCGTGCGACAGTAGGCATAGAGATACCAGGCCGTGTCCTTGAAAATGAGACGCACCGGCTCCACCACCCGGCGGCTGTAGCCATTGGCGGAGTAATACTCCATCTCCACCGACAGCCGCCCGGCAATGGCCCGCCGCAGGTCGGCGATGCGCGCGGGGGTGCGGTGGTGGCTGTCCCAACTGGAAAGGTCAATGAGGATGTCGTGTTCCAGCGGCAGCATGCCCTCGCCGCCGGGCAGCAGCTTTGCCAGCAGCGTGTCCAGCCGGTGCTCGGGGTCGGCCGTGGCCAGGCCCTTCAGGCCCGCCACAATGCTGCTGAGGTCGTCGGCCGACAGCAGACTGCGGTCGAGCTTAAAACCGGGCATCAGCCCCACGCCGCCGCCCGCCCCGGGGATAGCACAAACAGGAATGCCCGCCCCGGCAATGGCATCCAGATCCCGGTAAATCGTTCGCACCGAAACCTCGAAACGCTCCGCCAGATCGCGGGCTTTGACCATATCCTGCTGCAGAAGGATTGCCAGAATACCAAACATCCGGTCAATCTTCATTGGCTCCTCCTGCGGCGCTGATTATTTCTTGCTGTAGAGCTCGAGTGCCTTTTCAATTTCGCCGTCGTACATCACGGCGCCGTTCTTAAGATATACCGCCCGGTTGCAGAAGTCCCGCACGCCGTCGGCCGAGTGGCTGACGAAGAGAACGGTGATGCCTCGTGCGATCATGGCGGCAATGGTACTCTTGCACTTGGCCTTGAAGGCCGCGTCGCCCACACTCAGTGCCTCGTCGATGACCAGAATGTCGGGCTCGATGTTGATGTTGATGGCGAAGCCCAAGCGGGCCTTCATACCGCTGGAATAGGTACGCACCGGCTGGTCAATGTACTCGCCCAATTCGGCAAATTCGATGATCCTACCCTCAATCTCACGGATCTGCCGGTCGCTGAGCCCCAGCAAATACCCTTTGAGGTAGATGTTCTCACGCCCGGTCATATCGCCGGAGAAACCAGCCGTCAACTCCAACAGGGCGGCCACGCGGCCATGCACCTCCACCTCCCCGGTGGTGGGGAAGGCCACGCCAGTCACCATCTTCAATAGCGTCGACTTACCAGCGCCGTTGCTGCCGATGATGCCCACCGACTCGCCCCGGCGGATTTCAATGCTAACGTTTTGGAGCGCCCGATGGGTACGGTGGCCTCGGTTACGGGTAAAAAGCGAGCGAAAGCGATCCTTATCGTTCTTATATAGCACGTATTCCTTGCTGACGTTGGTAAAGCGAATGACGGGTTGATTGTCTTGCATGTTTTTCTCCCCTCCTCGCTCACAGAATGTCCGGCAGGCGCTTGCGCAGGCGCGAATAGTTCCACGCCCCCAGTAGCAGGATGACCGCCAGCTCCCCCAAGAAAATGTAGGTCTCCTGCGGGCGGTCGGTGAGCCACTGGTGGTACAGGAACGCCTTGCGGTAGCCGTTGGCGAAAAAGTTGACGGGGTTGAAGATCATCAGTGTTTTGAGCCACGGAATGTTGATGCTGTAAGAATCCCACATGATGCCGGACAGCCAGAACAACCCCGTCATGGTCGAGGAGATGAGGTTCTCAAAATCCCGGCTGAAGGACGACATGGGCGCGGTGGACCATGCAAGGCACGTAAAAAACAAAAACATCAGCGGGCAGTACAGGAAGAACTGCAGGTTGTATACGCTGGGCGTGACGCCCGCCACCAACAGGTAGACGTACATGAGCACGCAGAGCATGAGATGCACGTACAACCGGGAGAGCATGGTGAAGGTAACGATGGCCGACACCGGGAAGGTAATCTTGGTGACAAACTGGCTGTTGGTGCGGATGGCTTTGGAGCCGCCGGTGATGGCGTCACTCATGAAAAACCAGGGCACGAAGCCCGTCAACATGAAGAGGAATCGATCGTACCCGGCGATCTGCGAACTGCCCCTCATGCCGATCTGAACGGCGAACCAAAACACCAGTAGCGTAAACAACGGCTTGATGACCGCCCACAGCGGCCCCAGCAGCGCCGCCTTGTAGGTTTTGATGAGTTCATTCTTGGAAAGCAGGAAAATCTGCCGGCCGAAGCCCTTGTGTTCCCGCAGGATCTGTCCCAAAATTCGTCCACCGTCTTTCGTGTTCTGCGCAGCCAACCCGCACGGAACGGACTCCGATAGCCGACGGTGGCTGTCTGTTCATTGTCTGAACCAAATTATTGTATCACGGAACAAAAAAAAGTCCATCCCCCAAAGCGGGGAACGGACAGGATTGGTCACATTACACAAAGGTTTGCGAGGGAAGCAAGGAGTGCCCTCACGCCCCACCCTCAGCCGCCAGCTGGCTGGGGTGCCGGCGGAAGAAATCCACCCGCGGCTCCAGGAAGCGGAAGCGATGGGCAGCCCCGTCGGCGAAGAAGAACGGCAACGGCGCAAAGATGTGCTCCCAATTCCAGAGCCGTTCGTCCACGTTGAGGTAGTCACGAGCCATCTCGGTGCCCTCGGGCGCAATGGGGTGCACCAGCGTCAGTGCCACCCGCACGCTGTGGAAGGCGTCAATGAGCGTCTGCCGGCGCAGCTCGTCGTCGCCCTCGGTGTCGGCACGGCGCATGGCGTCGGCCCAGCGCTTGTTGATGGCGCGGATGAACGTGTCGAGCAGGTTCATCACCTGGTGCAGCTCACACCGGTGCATCAGCCGTTCATACTCCAGAATGCAGGCGTCGGCCTCCTGGCGCACGGCGGCGGAGACCTCCCCCGCCGGCAACCCGCCGTCGTAATACTTCTGAGTGGTGTAGAAGCAGGAGCGAATGGCGCGGTTGAGCACGTTCGTCAGCAGGTTCCCTTCCTTGAGCACCGGGTCGGCCTGCCGGGGGTCGGCCTTGGGGTTCAGGGGCTTGGGCTTAAACCCCACGCTGCGGATGCCCAGCCCCAGGCCCAGGAAGTGGGCGCGGAGCTGCTCGGCGGTGTAGTAGTTCAGCAACTCCCCGGCCATGGGCGGCTTGATGGCCCCGCTGGAGCTGGCCTTTTTATCGAGGAACAGCAGGTGATTGTTGACGATGAGGTCGGGCAGCTGCAGCTCGCCCTCGGTTGGGTCGGCCACCGGCTCCGGCCCCTGTTGGGCCAGGAACATGGCCATCTCCGCCGGGCCGTAGAAGTAGGCATTGTCCTGCCCGATGAACTGGAAGACCTTCGCGTCCTTGCTGCACCACCAGTTGCGCCAGTTCTCCGCCTGCTCGCCCCGGGCTTCCAGCGCGGCCATGGTGAAGGAGATGGGCGCCCAAAGCGACTCGGGCCACACCCAGACGGTCAGGCCCTCCAACCCTTCCAGCGCCGGGGCCGGCACGCCCCAATCGATGTTGCCGGTGAGACGGAAGGGCACCAGTGTCTTGCCCGTGCGGAAGCGCACACCGGCGGCCGCCAGCTTCTCGCAGGCGGTCTCGCGCTGGGCCAGCGTCTCAAAGGCGAGGGTGACCGAAGGCTTGCCGGCTTCCTCCAGCAGGGCGTGGGGCGGGAAGCACGGCCGCAGGGGCTCCACGACCTCCATGAGCTCGCGCTTCACGTGCACCACCGGCTTCTCCAGGAACTCGGCCATGCTCTTGACGGCAAAGGGCCGGCTGGTGGAGCGGGCGGCGAAGTCGGGCAGCCATTGCTCCAGTAGGCTCTGGAAGCTCTCCAGCTTGAAGTACCAGTTGACGACGTCGCGCATCTCGGGCCGCTGGCCGGTCAGGGTGCTGCGGGGCTCGATGAGGTCGGCGGGCATGTACTGGTGCCCCAGGGAGCACTCGTCGGCGTAGCCCCGCTCCGACGAGCAGCCGTCGATGGGGCAGCGGCCCACCACCTGACGGCCATTGAGGAACACACCCCGCTCGGTATCGTAGAACTGGGAGGTCGTGAGCTTCACCAGGTGCCCCTTCTCATAGAGGCTGGTGATGAAATCAAGCGACAGCTGGCGGTGCAGCTCGCCGGTGCGGCCCAGTGCCGACGCGCCAAAGACCGAGGGCTTCACCCCGTAGGCATCCAGCACGTCCTTCTGCCGCCGGTGGTAGTGGGCCACATACTCCTCCAGCGTGCCGTCAAACTCCCCCGCCTCCCGGTCCTTGCGCCAACTTTCCAGTATGGGCGAGCCGTAGCAGTCGGTGCCGGAGACGAAGATCACGTTCTCCGGCCCGATGCGGTCGCGCAGGAACCGGGCGTAGGTGTCGGCGTGTACAAAAACGCCGCCGATGTGCCCCAGGTGCAGATCCTTGTTGCCATAGGGCATGCCGCCGGTGACGACCGCCCGCTTGGGGAAGGCCGGACGGGCCGCCCCATTGGTTTCATTGCAGTTGCACATTGCCACTCTCTCCTATCCATAGGGTGGGCCAAGCCACCCGTTTGATGCACGCAAAAAAGCTCCCGCGCCCAGGCCATGCCTGGGGACGAGAGCTTTGCTTCGTGGTACCACCCCGGTTCGCCGGCACCTCACGGTGACAGCCTTTGCGTACGCCGCCCACAGGGCGGGATACGTCGGCACGATAACGGGTGCGACCGTCGCAGCCTAACCCGCCAAGGCGGGGTCGGTGCGCTGCTCCAAGGCCTGTTCGGTTCGTGCCTCCCCGCCCATTCTCAGCACCGGGGCTCTCTGTGGGGGCGTTGACGGACCTACTGTCCCTTTTCCTCGCGTTTGCGCGTTGGTTGTGCCTATTATAGCCACCGATCGCCGGTTTGTAAAGGTACTATCATTTCCGCAGCAACCGCATGGCGTTGAGGATGGCGATGAGGGCCACGCCCACGTCGCCAAACACGGCCTCCCACATGTTGGCCATGCCCAACGCGCCCAGCAGCAGGATGACACCCTTCACACCCAGGGCAAAGACGATGTTCTGCACCACGATGGCGCGGGTACGCCGCGCTTGCTTGAGGGCCGCGGCCAACTTCGTCGGCTCGTCGGTCATCAGCACCACGTCGGCCGCCTCAATGGCCGCGTCGGCCCCCAGGCCGCCCATGGCCACGCCCACGTCTGCCCGGGCCAGCACCGGCGCATCGTTGATGCCGTCGCCCACAAAGACCACGCTGCCCGCACCCCGGGGGCGGTCGGCCATCAGCTTTTCCAGCTCCTCCACCTTCTGATGGGGCAGCAGGCCGCTCACAACACGATCCACGCCTACGGCGCGGCCCACGGCTTCCCCGGTCTCCTGCCGGTCACCGGTCAGCATCACCACTCGGCGCACGCCCTGGGCCCGCAGGGCGGCCACGGCGGCGGCGCTGTCAGCCTTCACGCGGTCGGCAATGACAAGGTAACCCGCATTACGCCCATCTGCCGCCAGGTGCACCACGGTGCCGGTGGCCCGCGGTTCGGCCGCGTCGATGCCCGCCTCACCGAGCAACCGGCTGTTGCCAGCCAACACGGCACGGCCATCGATGGTCGCCCGCACCCCCTGCCCGGCCACATCCTCGTAGGCCGTCACCCGACTCATGTCCACCGCCTGCCGCCAGGCCACGCGGATGGACTGAGCAATGGGGTGGTTGGAATGGCTCTCGGCATGGGCCGCCAGCTCCAGCAGGCCTTCGGCTGTCCAGCCGTCGGCGGGCACGGTCTCCGTCACCGCAAAGCGCCCCTCGGTCAGCGTGCCGGTCTTGTCAAAGACGACGGTATCCACGCGCTTCAGGGCCTCCAGGTGGTTGCTGCCCTTGATGAGGATGCCCTGCCGGGAGGCACCGCCGATGCCGCCAAAGAAGCTCAGCGGGATGGACAGCACCAGCGCGCAGGGGCAAGAGACGACCAGGAACACCAGCGCGCGATTGATCCACTCCGCGAACGCCGCGCCGGGCACGACGAGGGGCGGCACCAGGGCCAGCAGCAGCGCGGCCCCCACCACCGCCGGGGTATACCACCGGGCAAAACGGGTGATGAACTGCTCGGTCTTGGCCTTCTTGCCGGTGGCGTTCTGCACCAGCTCCAAAATGCGGCTGACGGTGGACTGGCCGAAGGGGCGGGTGACCTCCAAGGTGAGCAGGCCGCTCTGGTTGATGGAGCCCGAGAGAATCTCGTCGCCGGGGGCCACGTCCCGCGGAGCCGACTCGCCGGTAAGGGCCGAGGTATCGAGCGCTGAACTGCCCTGGCGCACCACGCCGTCCAGCGGCACCCGTTCACCGGGGCGGACGAGCAGCAGGTCGCCCACGGCAACCTCCTCCGGCGCGACGACGCGGGGTTCGCCATTCACCAGCAGGTTGGCCGAGTCGGGCCGGATGTCCATGAGCGCCCGCACCGAACGGCGGGAGCGATCGACGGCCAGGTCCTGGAAGAACTCGCCGACGCGGTAGAAGAGCATGACCGCCGCGCCCTCGGGGTATTCGCCGATGGCAAAGGCGCCCAGTGACGCCACCGCCATCAGGAAATTCTCGTCAAACACCTGACCACGTCGGATGTTGCGCACCGCGCCCCACAGCACCGGGCCGCCAGCCAGCAGGTAGGACACCAGGAACACACCAAGCCTGACCCAACCGGGCAACGGGAGCAGCATGCCCAGGGCAAAGAGGGCCACCGACACCAGAATGGGCGCTGCCGCCACAAAGGACAGCCGCGCCGCATCGCTTCCATCGTGGTCATGGTCGGTGCAGGTATCGCAGGCGACGCCGGCCGTCTCGCCACCGTGGCCATGGGCATGGCCTGCGTCGCCATCCAGCACCTCAATGGTCAACCCATCCTCGATGCGGTGGGCCGTGGCCTCAGCCTGGGCCAGCACATCGTGCAGGCGGGCACGGTCCGCTACCTCCACCGTCAGTGTCTGGGCCATAAAATCGAGCCGTGCCGCGACTACGCCGGGTAGGTCGGCCACCGCCGCCTCAATCTTGCCCGCACAGTGAGCGCAGGTCAGCCCACCCAAGCGCAGCGCACCGCTGCCAGATTGGGCTGCTCCGGCCCATTCGCCTTCATGTTTCTGCCGGCGGGCAATCTCGCCCGCGTGGGTCAGGATGGCATCGGCATGTGCCGCCCCGGCAATCTCCATGCGCAGCGTCGCCGTGGCAAAGTCCACCGTAGCGGAGTGAACACCGTCCAGGTCCGCCACGTTTCGTTCAATCTTGGCGGCGCAGTGGGCACAGCACAGTCCCTCCAGCCTCAGTTCTCGCCGCGTCAGTTCCATGGCCATACAAGCTCCTCCTCCTCGATTACCGCTCGTTGATGTGCTCCAACCCCCGCTGGAAGATCCCCTTGATGTGCTCGTCATCCAGGGAATAGTAGGCTGACTTGCCCTCCTTGCGGTATTTGACGAGCCGCGCCTGCTTGAGCACCCGCAGCTGATGGGAGATGGCCGACTGCGTCATCCCCAGCAGTGCCGCGATGTCGCACACGCACATCTCTGCCGCGAAGAGCGCATACAGAATGCGCACCCGCGTCGTGTCGCCAAACACCTTGAAGAGTTCGGCCAAGTCATAGAGCTGCTCCTCCTGCGGCATGTGGCTGCGCGCCAGCTCCACCACGTCGCTGTGCACCTCGTTGCAATCGCAGCGTCCCGGTTGGCTTACCATCGCTCGTCCTCCTCAACATATGAACAACTGTTCATTTGTTCTTCTGCCACCATTATATGAACGATTGCTCATGTTGTCAATCGTAAGTGGTTGTGTGCGCCACCAAAGTTTGGCAACGCGTTTGGTTACATCTTCCAAAGGCGAGCCGGTGACCTGCGAGCCCGGCGTCACGGCCGCGCCTCGCCGCCGCATATCCTGCAGGGAATCCAACGGAAGGAGCGGTTTCATGGAATACTTTGTGACCGTGGAGCGCGGCGTGCGCCTTTATGTCAACGACATCAACCCCAACGGGCGGGACCCCATCCTCTTCATGCATGGCTGGCCCGCCAATCACCACCTCTTTGAATACCAATACAACCGGCTCATCGACGGGGGCATCCGCTGCATCGGCATGGATGTGCGTGGCTTCGGCCAGTCAGACAAGCCAACCTGGGGATACGACTACAACAGCTCGGCAGATGACATCCGCGGCGTGGTGGAAGGGCTGGGGCTGCGCAATTTCACATTGCTGGGGCACTCCACCGCCGGAGCCGTTGCCATCCGCTACATGGCCCGGCACGCGGGCTACGGCGTGGCGCGCCTGGTGCTGGCAGCGGCCGCCGCACCCAGCCTCATCCAGCGGCCCGGGTTCCCCTATGGGCAGACGGCAGGCGATGTGGAGGCCATCATCCACGCTACATACCAGGATCGCCCGCAAATGCTGGCGGACTTTGGCAAGGTGTTCTTCTATCAGCCCATCACAGAGCCATTTGCCGATTGGTTCCGAGACCTGGGGCTTGCCGCCGCCAGCTGGGCCACGATTGCCGTCTCCCGCGCGTGGCTCAGTGAGACTCTCTTTGCGGACATGGCGGCGGTGCGGGTGCCCACGCTCATCCTGCACGGCATCCACGACCGGGTGTGCCTCTTCCCCCTGGCGGAGGCCATGCACCGTGGCATTGCCGGCTCCACCCTCGTGCCCTTCGAGCAGAGCGGCCATGGGCTCTTCTACGACGAGAAGGAGAAGTTCAATCAAGAGCTGCTGAAGTTTTTACGATAGGCCATCGAAACAAGCGGAGGGGGTCCCCCTCCGTTTTCGCATTGTGGCCCCCATCCTCTTGCCCTCCCCCGCCTGCCACCGTATAATGTTGTGTAAAATGGAAAACGATGGGAGTACCCGTACAAACCCGGGCGGGATATGGGTTCCCGAGCGGGAACTGCTGAAACCAGCAGGGAACACGAGCGAAAAGGAGTGCTGCACATGGGCAAACAACTGACTGACAAAGTAACCTGGGTGGGCAAGGTGGACTGGACGCTGACGCGCTTCCATGGTGACGAATATTCCACCCACAAGGGATCGTCCTACAACTCCTACCTGGTGCGAGACAAGAAGACCGTGCTCATCGACACGGTGTGGCAGCCCTACGACAAGGAGTTTGTGCGCAACCTGAAAAAGGAGATTGATCTGAGCCAGATTGACGCGGTCATCGCCAACCATGCCGAGATCGACCACAGCGGCGCGCTGGTGGAGCTGATGCGCGAGATCCCCACCACACCCATCTACTGCACCGCCAACGGCATCAAGTCGCTCAAAGGTCACTACCATCAGGATTGGAACTTCGTGCCCGTCAAGACCGGTGACACGCTGGACCTGGGGGAGAACAAGCTCATCTTCATCGAGGCGCAGATGCTGCACTGGCCCGACACCATGTTCACCTACCTCACCGGGGAGGGTATCCTCTTCAGCAACGACGCGTTCGGCCAGCACTATGCGTCCGAGTCGCTCTACAACGACCGGGTGGACCGGGCCGAGCTCTACCACGAAGCCCTCAAGTACTATGCCAACATCCTGACGCCCTTCAGCCCGCTGGTCACCAAGAAGATTCAGGAAGTGCTGGGCTTCGGCCTGCCGGTCAATGGGATCTTCCCCAGCCACGGCGTGCTGTGGCGCGACGACCCCACCCAGATCGTGACCCAGTACCTGGCCTGGGCCGACCAATACCAGGAGAACCAGATTACCCTGGTCTTTGACAGCATGTGGGAGTCGACCCGTAAGATGGCCGAGGCCATCGCCCAGGGCATCCGCACCGCCGACCCGGAGGTGACGGTCAAGCTCTTCAACGCCGCCAAGAGCGACAAGAACGACATCCTGGCTGAGGTGTTCCGCTCCAAGGCCATCCTGCTGGGGTCCTCCACCATCAACAACGGCTACCTTTACTCCATCGGCGGCCTCACGGAGATGATGCGCGGGCTCAAGTTCAAGAACAAGAAGGCCGCGGCCTTTGGCAGCTACGGCTGGAGCGGCGAATCCGTCAAGCAGCTGACCGAGCTGCTGCGCCACGGCGGCTTCACTGTGGTCAACGACGGCATCCGTTGTCTCTGGGTGCCGGACGATACCGCCAAGGCCGAGTGCGTGCGGTTTGGTCAGGAGTTTGTGGAGGCCATCCAGTAACGCAACGCAACCGCATACGAAACAAAGGCCGCCCGTCAAAACAAGACGGACGGCCTTTTCTGTTGCGGCCCCGCACTACCGCGCGCGAATCAGCTTGAGGGTGATTTCCTTGCTGCCCAAGAACATAATCACCCGCCCAGTCTTCCGGTCAAAATGGAAGGAAACGTCCACGTCATACCCCTGGGCCATAGTGGTGTTCCCGTCCTGCAGGATCTCCGCCCAGCCATGGTATGTCTTTCCGTTGGAACGAATTTCAAAATCCAGCGCGTCGGGTGTGCTGTCATAGAACAGATAGGCCACCGTCTTGCCGTCCTTGCTTACCCATTTTCCATCGGTGATGTCCGCCCATGAATTCATCGTCTCATAGTCCCAGCTGAAGTACTTGGGCTTGTACCCAGTGTTGTCCACCCAGTCCTTGGTTGCCGGTTTCTTGGTGGCCGTGGCTTTGGGGGTGGCCGACGGCTTGGGGGAGGCTGTTTTGGTCGGTGTTGGGGTCGCACTGTCCACCGCCATTACCATGGCCTGGTCATAGCCCTGCTGGTAAGCCGTCGCCGCATCCCCTAGGGAATGGAGCGGGATGTCCTGATAATACAGTTGCTGTGCGCCATCCAGCGTCACTGCATTGTCGGGGTGGAACAGCCAATTCCCCGCGACCGCGAATGGCCGATCCCCCGTGTAGACCACCGTATACTGATCGAGCGCGTCCAACGGAGCTAGACGGAATTCCGATTCATACTGGTAAAGAGCACGGTCGCCAAGACGCACCCCGCAAAGCAGAGATCCCGAGTTCGTGTCGCAGCTTGCCTGGCTCAGCGTTGTGCCGGCCATATGATCCTCCGCCAGCGAACGCCAGTAGGCCACGCCGTTCCCGGTTTCCATCTGTACATAGTAGGCCGCTCCGTTGTAAAAGAACGGATTGCGGATCCCTGTTGACTGCACCATGTTGCTGCTCAGCAGTTCGGTCTGTTGGTGGGTGGCCAAGTCAAACCGGCAATACAGTTCCTCCCTCGCGCTGACGACACCGAAATACAGAAAACCATCCACAACCGAAAACGCCGGAACGTATTGCCGGTCGTTGTAGATCATGAACAACTCGGTAAACTGCGGTGTCGTCTCCACCGTTGGGTCCATCACCCCCAGCGCGTCGCGCTTTGTAAACAGGAAGTAGAGTTTCCCGTCATGCGCCACCAGGTTGGAGTATTCATCCACAAACAGCAGCTGTGCGTTGCCGCCTGCTTTGGGGATGCGGAAATACCCATAGTACGCATCGGTGAGCGGCACGTTGTAATAGATGAAGTCCCCCAACAGGGCAAAGTTGACAACCGAACTACCTTCCTCCACGGAAAGGTCGAGGATGCTTTCCACCTCCGTCCCGTCCTTCTTCATGCGGCACAGGCGGGAAGGTGCCCGGGCGTAACCGGCGTCCGGTAGAAAATAGATGGACGTATCGTCCTCTTTGGCGCTGCTGTAGAGATAGGAACAATGCGCTTGCTCCGCCCAATCCATCACGGCTTCCGTCGACACGTTTGTCGCACCGGCGGTTGGCTCCCCTTGGCCCTCCGCTCCTTGCGGGTCTGTCGTGGCAGCCTCAAGCACCGTCGATGCTGGGGTGGGCTGCACGGATGCCGCCGATTCGCTGGCCTGTGATGCGGCGTGGCCCATGGCCGCAAGGAACGGTACCTTCTTGTGCCAATCCAGCGCATAGCCAACGCCGCCAAGAGCCATCAACAGAGCGACTGCCACCAACGCCGCAACGCCCTTCTTTCTGCGGGCGGCGCGCGTGGGTTCCGCTTTTGTGGTCGCCGTTTGCTTAGGCGCTTGCCCAGTGAAGGGAGGCATCGGCCCTTCCATCGCTGTGCGAGCCGAGGGGGTGTCAGATGGTTGGCGCTCCTCCTGGGGAACACTTACATACGCCCCATTTTGGGGGTTGTAATACACCAGGGTCGGTTCGGGCAGCCCCTGGGCGTCCCTCACCACGGTCGATTGATAGTACCACCCACTGGTCTCATCCAGCGTAAACCCTTCGGGAACAGCCGATTCCGCCTGCTGAACACTCTCCTCCGTTAGCAGGGCCGGAATCTCCGCCGGTGCCTCCGGCTCCACCGGATACACCGCCTGGGTGTAGGTGCCCGTCTCGGCGTCGTAGTAGGTGACGCGCTGCTCGGGCTGTCCCTGTTCGTTCTCCGCCATGGCGGACTGGTAGTACC
>JAEWRW010000047.1 GCA_023398815.1 Bacillota bacterium | reverse complement strand
CGCCCGCACGGGGCGCGACGGACGCTGACCTGGCTGGCGCGACCATCCAGATGTTTCAATCCACGCGCCCGCACGGGGCGCGACTCCAGCGGCCCTCGGTACCCCAGACGGCCCATGATGTTTCAATCCACGCGCCCGCACGGGGCGCGACCTTCGCAGCGTTGCCATTGATCGCCCTCCTAATCAAGTTTCAATCCACGCGCCCGCACGGGGCGCGACGCCGCCGACGGCGTTACCATAGGCAACATGTTCGGGTTTCAATCCACGCGCCCGCACGGGGCGCGACTCTTGCCCTCTTCCGCTTCTGCCGCCCTAACCTGGTTTCAATCCACGCGCCCGCACGGGGCGCGACCCAACTAGGTAGTTGATGCTGGTGCTCGGCTTCTGTTTCAATCCACGCGCCCGCACGGGGCGCGACCTGGCCAGCGCCTCGAACTTGCTGAACATCATGTCGTTTCAATCCACGCGCCCGCACGGGGCGCGACCGGCCTACGAGGTGCTGCGGGGCGATCCGTCGCTGGTTTCAATCCACGCGCCCGCACGGGGCGCGACGCGGCGTTTTCTTCGGCATTCGTGGCATATCGAAGTTTCAATCCACGCGCCCGCACGGGGCGCGACTAGTCGTAATAGACGTCATACCAAGTGTGTTCCGTTTCAATCCACGCGCCCGCACGGGGCGCGACGCGTGACCGCAAGTACCGCCAGCGGCCAGACGTGTTTCAATCCACGCGCCCGCACGGGGCGCGACTTGTTCATCAGCAGGCAGGTGATGAGCTTGTAGCGTTTCAATCCACGCGCCCGCACGGGGCGCGACTCTCGCTCGTACGGGTCTGTGTTCGGTGACTGGCTGTTTCAATCCACGCGCCCGCACGGGGCGCGACATGCTCCTGCGGAGCCCGTTTCGAGGAGGAACCCGTTTCAATCCACGCGCCCGCACGGGGCGCGACATTCCGGTAGATTGATTTTTCCGCTTTTTTGCCTGTTTCAATCCACGCGCCCGCACGGGGCGCGACTAGCAAACGGGGCTACGAAATCTACATCGCCCACGTTTCAATCCACGCGCCCGCACGGGGCGCGACGCTTCGCCCTGCCGTCCGTTGACATGTACTGAAGGTTTCAATCCACGCGCCCGCACGGGGCGCGACCGTTCACTTCTCCGCTCCTTCCTGCTGTTGGGCGGTTTCAATCCACGCGCCCGCACGGGGCGCGACGCGGCAGAGGGTGAGACCAAGCTCTATACCGTCATGTTTCAATCCACGCGCCCGCACGGGGCGCGACACCCGCAATAGCCATGTTCTATGCCTCCGTTACAGTTTCAATCCACGCGCCCGCACGGGGCGCGACCTCGCTCGTACGGGTCTGTGTTCGGTGACTGGCTGTTTCAATCCACGCGCCCGCACGGGGCGCGACCCGGCGTAATGATGCCAACAGGCACCGTCATATCGTTTCAATCCACGCGCCCGCACGGGGCGCGACACCTGCCTGCCAACTTCTTCCCATCCCATCGCCCGGTTTCAATCCACGCGCCCGCACGGGGCGCGACAGTAATACTTGCAAAGGCAGTGTTTATGCGCCCTCTGGGCACACTTTCCGCGAACCTCCTCTCGCGCGCAAGAATGAGCGAAGCTAGAACAAGACAATGTCTCGTGAAACCGTGGGGGCAAGCCACCGCGAATCCCCTAAGGCATTCATGAGAGCTTGGGGTTCGCGCTGCTAAAGCAGAAGCGTTCCCTCCGGGTCATACCCTGGTTTGGCACCCACATGCTCCACCCGCCTGTGCCAATTGTCGCCAAGGAAATAATAACGCAGGCTGTCCCTCTCCGGCTCGATGATCTCCTCCAACCTGTGCCGCAGGGCAGCGAATTGCGTCGGGTCAAGCAGGCATTCAAACACGGAGTGCTGCACCCGCTGGCCATGGTTCACGCACTGCTTTGCCACCAAGCGCAGCCGGCGGCGGCCCTCCGCCGTGGTTGTGTTGACGTCATAGGTTACCAGCACCATCATTGTAGCAACCCCTCCTTATTTGTACAAGAACGCGGGATAGGCATCCAAATCCCCACGGATGGTTCGGGCCAGCAGCAGCGCCTGCACATGGGGGATGAGTCCGATCGGGATCTTCTCCTTCAGGTACGGGTGGGTGATGTCCTCCCTCTTGCGGGTCTGCCATGCGCCGATTACGGCCTTTCTGGTGTTGTCGTCCATCCGCACGCCCTGGGGTTGGCGTGTGTCGAAGCCTTTGCTGTTGACCTGCTGCAGGTTGATGAGCGTCAGCGCCAGCCGGTCGGCCAGATAGGGGCGCAGTTCCTCCATCATGTCCAACGCAAGGCCTGGCCTTCCCGATCTGTCCCGGTGGAGGAAACCGACCGCCGGATCGAGCCCCACCGCCTCCAATGCGGAGCGCACATCGTTCATCAGCAACGCGTACAGAAATGACAGCAAAGCGTTGACACGGTCCCTGGGCGGGTGCCGGTTTCGCCCGTCAAAGACGAAGTCCTCCTTCTGGCACACAATGAGCTCATTGAAGACGCCGAAGTAGGTGCGAGCCGCCTCCCCCTCCACCCCTCTCAATTCATCCAGCGCCCCAACGCTTTCCAACCGTGTCAGTTGGTCAGCCATCCGGTTGACCGCCTCCCTCACCCCGGGCATGCCATGGGCAGCACCGTGGTCGCGCAGGGCGCGCTGCAGCACCGAGCGGCTGTTGGCAACCTTGCCGAAGATGCTGCCGCGGGCATAGGCCGTGCTATCCGCAGGGCTGTCGGCCAGCCGGTACTGCTGCCGGCGCAGCAGCACATTGCCCGACACCGCGCCGACGACCCGGGCGAGGAACTTGCCGTTCTCGCTCATAAAGCTCAACGCAACGTCCCGTTCGGCGCACATCTGCATGAGTGCCGGGCTTGCCCCCTGCCGGCCATAGCAAATGACGCTCTCCAGGTTGTGGATGGGGATCCGGATCCGCTCCTCATCGCCCTCCCGCACCACGATGGTCTCGCCATCGCGGGCCAGCCAGGCGTCTGGCGTGGTGACATACAGCGTGTTGAGCAGCTTTCTCACGGCGCTTCCTCCTCTCTTTGGGCACAAGCCGCTCGTACATAGCCGGCATAATAGGCCTTCACCGAGCTGCGCGCGGAAAGCTCTGGTACACAGATGTCCTCCAGCGAGCACAACCGGCAGCTTCGCGGGGTGGGCGGCGGTGTGCGCCCCGCGCGGAAGGCCTCGTGCATCTCCTGGCAAAGCATCGCGACCTGGTGACGTAGCGTTTCGTCAAAGACGACTTCCATTCGGTGCCGCGTCTTGCCATAATACAGGTCGCCGGCGGGGATGGCGATGCCGTGCATCTCCTCCAGACACAGGGCCTGGGCGCAGAGCTGCACGGCATCCCGCTCGTCCGGCTTGGGTTGGCCCACCTTGTACTCCACCGGCCGGGGCAGCCAGTGGCCCGCTTGCCGGGGCAGGCGGATGCCCCCGCTTTGGTCGTCACAGGCGGCATACTCCACCACATCGGCCACCCCGCGGATGCCCAGCGCAAAGCTGACGAGGGGGACCGAGCGCGTCGTCGCCCGATCCCCGCGCTTCTCCCCCATCGCCGGGTTATCCACCCGTTCATGCAGGAAGCGCCCTTCCGTCGTCCTCACATTCTCCTGCCACTGGCCTTCCACGTGGATCAGTGCCCATTGCCTGGGGCAGAAGGCATAGTGCTGAATACCGGAGAGCGGAAGAAGCTCATCTTCATCGTACATCGCTACAGCAGCTCCAGCACCTGCACGCCATCGGGCAGGCCGGCCTTGTCCACCGCCACGGTGTAGTCGGCGAATTTGCGCGCCGGCTGGGTTTCGTCCCGGCGCACGGCAGTCACGCGGTCAAAAAGGCCGCTGGCCGAGGCATTGCCGAGCTTGGAATCGTGCCGGAAGGCAATGAGCCGCCGGGTGGCCATGAGACCCCGGGCAGCACTGCGGTCGTGGTCAAACATGTTGCGGAGCGTCTCCCACAGCAGCTCCAGGTCCTCCTGCGAAAAGCCGGTCTTGGCCGCCAGCGGCGCGGAGACGAAGCCCTCCATGCGGTAGAGGCCGTAGGGCACGATGTGCTTGCGGCCCATCTCCCGCTCCTTGTCGGCATCCTTGGCGTTGGTCACGGCCATGCGGGTGATCGTCACCTCCTGCTGCACGATGGGGTCCACACTGCGGGCAAAACCCAGCTGCACGGGCCCGCGCACCTGGCCAGCGTTCACCTCAGTCGTCATTACCGCGCCAAAGGTGCGGATGTCAAAGAAGTTGGCGCACATGAAGGCGGTGACCGCCTGCGCTTTTTCCAGTTCCTTGGGGAGCTTCTTGGATTCGCTCTTCAAGTCCAGCGCCTGATAGGCTCTCAGGTGTTGGTTGTTGAGCACCGCGCCCTCGGTGACATAGATGTCATAGCCCTCGGCGTCCTCCTTAGCGAGCTGCACATAGTTGCGGATCTTGCGCTTGATGCACACGTCGGTCACCAGGCCAAAGCCCGTCTCCGGGTCGATGCGAGGCATGTTGCCCGCGTCGGGGTCGCCGTTGGGGTTTCCGTTCTCCACATCAAAATACAGCACGAACTCATAGCGGTTCTCAAGCGTCTTCATTGGTTTCTTCCCCTTTCGCCTCTTCGGATTTCTTGGTGTACAGGTTCTGCCGCTGGTGGTAGTAGCCCAGGATGAATTTGCCCTGCTCCTCCAGGTTCAGGCGCGCCGGGAACCCGGTGCCCTCGATGCCGTCCACAACCTCGCCGATGCGCCGGTTCATGGAGACGCCGTAGTCGCTCTTTTTGAGGTGGTGTTGCGCCAGCCGCAGCAGGGTCGGGAACGCGCTGGCTGGCGAGGCCGACGCCGTGGCGAAGTACCGGTCCCGAATCGTGCTGTTGATGCCGGGGTTGGCATCCTGCTGGGCCTTCTCCAGCAGGGCAAACAGCCTGCCCAGCCGGTAGGCAGTGTCGGTAGTTTGCTTGAGACTCATCGTCAAACACTCCTCCTCTTTCTTCCTTTGGATGCGTGCCTTGCGCAGCAAGACGGCCTTGATGACAGAAACGCGGCCATAGGTGACCGGATTGAGCGCGTTGCCCCGCGCGTCCTTGCCGCCGTCGTTGGCGCGGATGCGCCCGATCATCGCCGCATAGACGCCCTGGGGGTAGGGGCCGCCGGTAAGGATGGCCCGCAGCAGGCCGCCGGTCATCGTGTCGGGCAGGTTGTCCATGTCTCCCCGGGCGGCCATCTCCTTGAGAAGGCGTGGCAGCGGGAGGAACGGTTCCTGATTCTCAAACTGACGCTCCAGCGCCATGTCGGCATAGTGGCGCGCCACCCGCTCCACCATGGCACCGAAGGAATCCCTGTGCCAGAAGCGGACGGAAAGCCGGGAGTTGTTGGGCGACAAGCCTAGGATATAGACCTTGACGCCGGGGTCGAAGCCCAGCATCTCCCGCGTCACCGGCATGCCCCGGCTCAAACGCGTCAGAATGCCATTGAGCTGCTCCCGCGCCTCCACTGACTCTACGTCCTGCCGGTCCTCCTCCCAATCCTGGCCCAGCATTTTAAAGATCAGGTTCTCGGCCTGGGGCGCCTCCGCCCAAAAGACCGTCGTCGCGTCGCCCAGTTGTACCTTGTGCCTGCGGTCTGCCAGCAGCCAGTTGAGAGCCGCCACATAGCCCCGGGCGACGTCCACGCCCACCGGCGCGTTGATGCTCTGCTCCTTGCCGTAGGATTCGAAGGCTTCACAATTGAAGGACACCAGTGCCGCGCCGGAAGATTGGGCGTCCCGCACACCCTTGATGCTGTTGTGCACCTTGGAGACCGGGCGATGCTCCCCGGTGACAAGGCAGAAGGACTCATCGGCCTTGACCGCCCCCTCCATATAGCTGCCGGCGGCATCCCTGACGGTCTGCTTCTGGTGGATGTACTCCGCCTCGCCAGCGAGGCGGAACACCAGCGTGCCGCCGCCAGCAAGCTCGGCTGCTCTGTCCTTCAGGCAGGCATGTTCCAGCGCCTGCTCCGGCTTCCAGCGGCCAAAGAATCGCAGCACGGGCCGGGCCTCCTCCACGCCGGCCAGGGCCGCCTCGTGGCGTTGAGCCGAAATTGCAAACCGCCGCAAGGAGGCCTCGTCAGGCACGCCCTCGCTGCCCAGCCCCAGCAGATAATCTGCCTTGTCGCACAGCAGATAGGGACTGTCACCGGAGGTTCGCTTGTTCTGCTGCGGCACCATCAGCTCCACCGGGAAGAACTTGTTCCCCTCCTGCCTGCGCAGGTCGGTGACACCTTTCAGTTCCCCCTCAGGGCTGATGACGAGCTCAAAGGACACCTTGGCCTTGCTCATGCCGGGGATGTCGATCTCCACATCGGGGTCGTCGCGCAGGCGGCAGTAAAGCTCATACAGCGCATGGAGAATCAATCCGCCCCGCCCCCCTTCATCGGCGGCACGGCGATGTGCCCATCCACCATCTCCGCACGGAAGAACCGCGCCGTGCGGTTGTCGTCAAAGTCGATGTCACGGAGCATCCACCCCAGGTCGACGGTGCCGCGACCGGCATAGTAGGACAGCGGTGGCTCCCCCTCCACCAGTGCAAACTGCGCCGGGAACTCCCGGCAGCCCAGGTAAGGCCGGTGGAAGCATTGACCGGCGCGCATGCGCCGCAGCGCAATGTTGTAGTGCTTCTCCTGGGTGTCCTCAGCTCCGGCCCTTTCGGTGAGTTCAAAGTGCGCCTCAATGACGTAAGCCACCTCCCGCAGCAGGAGCGTCGCCCGTTGCTGGCGGTTTTCGGCGGCGGCCAGGCCCAGCACCGGTACCGCCTGCCCCTCCATCGCGGCCTTGGAGGGCGTCGCCGCCTTTCGCTCCACCTCATTGCGTCGGATGTTGTCAAAGCGGATCTCGTTGAGCACACGGATGCCATCCACCACCCAGCGGATCGCCGGCTTCCAGTGAATGGCCTCCAACACCCCGCGGGCCGCCGACGGCGTCATCACGTCGTAGCTGACCCGTTCGGCCTTCATCTCTGGCCGGGTGAAGCAGGCATAGTCACTCCAGACTTTCAGTTGAATGCCATAGCCCAATTGCCTCTCCTCCTCTCGTCAAACGATTTGGTTTTCGGTGCGGTAACCGCCTTCGTCTACATGCAGCAACCCCCTCTCCTCCCTGTCATACAGGCTCAGGTCCGTCAACAGGTATCCACCGTCCACGCCGGTGACGCTCCCCGTCCGAATGAGCTCCCGCAGTTCATTGTCATAGACCTGCACGCCATAGCGGCCCAGTTTTCGCATATCCATACGGGTGGCAAAACCAGCCCGCAGCTTGGCAGCAAGCTCTTCCCCGGCCTTGTCATGGGGCACAAAGACCGTGGCGGCATTGTCCTCAATGAGCCGGAATGCCTCGGCGACCGTGCGGAAGGGAAACAACAGCGCTTTCCCACCTTCATCAAAGGCCTTCAGTATGTCTTTTTTATCGAGTTTGGAGGCTTCCAGGGCATAATGCAGCTGAAAATACCGTTCCACCGCCGCCGGGGAGAGGGGATCATCCGGGAATTGCTCGATGATCTCCTGCCCATGCTCCGCCGCGACGGAGAAATGGCCCGGAAGCTTCTGCCCCAGGAGCGAAAACACATGGGTCTGACCTTCGCCCGCAAGCTTGCCCTCGCGGTTGCAGCGGCCTGCCGCCTGCACGATGGAATCCAGACCTGCCATGGCGCGGTAGACGACAGGGAAATCAAGATCAACGCCAGCCTCCACCAGGGGCGTGCTCACAACGCGACAGGAGCGGCCCACCGCCAGCGTCGCCTTGATCTCCCCGATCTTCTGCGTGCGGTGGGTCGCCGTCATGCGGGCACTGAGATGGTACGCGTCGCCGCTGCTCCTGATATGGCCATAGAGCTCGGCCGCATTGCTGCGGGTATTCACAATACACAGCACCTGCCGCTGGGCTCTGAGCCGGCCGGCCAGATCCTCCATCGTCAGCGTACCGTCCAGCGTTGCGCTGACCTTGCGGAAGGCTTCGTAAAGCTCCTGTGGCCGCTCCATTAGCTCACGGGGCTGCAGGTCCGGCGAAAAATACCGATCCAGCGCCGGCTGGGTGGCCGTGCAGAGCACCACCGTGCAGCCATAGTGGCGCACAAGCTCCTCCAGTGCAGCCAGACAGGGCTTCAGGTAGTCGGGATCAAAGGCCTGCGCCTCATCAAGGATGATGACTGAACCGGCAATGTTGTGCAATTTGCGGCAGCGGGAGCGGCGGTTGGCAAAGAGCGACTCAAAGAACTGCACGTTGGTGGTTACGACGACCGGCGCATCCCAGTTCTCGGCCGATAGGCGCATTCTGGCAAGGGCCTGGTCGTCCTCGTCCTCGCCCCGGCCGAAGTCGGCATTACTGTGATGCTCCAGCACGTTTTCCTCGCCCAGCGCGGCCTTAAACTGGCCGGCGGTCTGCTCGATGATGCTGGTGAAGGGAATGGCATAAATGACGCGGCGCATCCCCTGGCAGGCGGCGTGGTTGAGCGCGAAGGATAGGCTGGAGAAGGTCTTGCCGCCACCGGTGGGTACCGTAAGCGTATAAATACCGCGAGGAAGGGCGGCGGCCTCGGTGCACTTCCAGAGAATTTCGGAGCGCAACTGTTGTATTTGTGCCTGTTTGGTTTTCGGCATCGGTTCCGATGGGGTTGGAAAGCGTTGCAGCAACCAAGTTTCCAGCCGTGCCGCAAGCTCCTCAACGCTGGTGGAACTGCCCCGCAATGCCGCCTGCGACGGCTGACAAAATTGCTCGGTGTTCAAGCTATCGGCGTCGACTAGAGCGGAATAGAGCATCCGCACCAGGAAGGCAACGGAAAAGGGAGAAGTAGCCCTGTCATGGAAGGGGTAAAAGAGTGTTTTGGGAAGCTGATTTTCGATGTCTGTTAGTCTCTGCGGCGGATCCTCCGATTCGATTGCCAGCCGCTGACGCAGCGAACCATCCGTACCGGCGGTGCTGCCGCCATTGGGCAAACCGGCGTGGTGCCCCAACACGACATAGGCCAGCAGTGTACCGAGCCCTTCGCCATAACGGCGTATTGCCTCCCTGCCACCGGCGGTGGAGTGATCCACCCTTGCCGGATTGCCACGCAACCGAGCCAAAAAGCGGCTGGTGGCCTTCCCCCGGTCGTGCAACAGCCCGCATGCTCTGCCAAGGGCACCTGCGCCAAACTGTGAGGCAAAATCCTCGCTGAGTTGAGAGGTCTCGAGCAGGTGCGTCTCAAGTCGCTGCCACTCCTCTTCCGGCCTTTCCTCCATAGAATGGGCGTAATAGTACATGGAACCCTCTCGATACTTTTGTGGTCATTATATCACTTGTGATACGCGAATTTTGGAACAACACGTGTATTCGCAACAGCATGCCTGGCGCCGCGCCATGGTTGCCGCAGGGTAGCGGTGCATGGGCAGTGCCAAGCGTCGAGCACAGGGCGTTCCGCCAGCATCCGCTCCCATTCGCCCCCAGTATGGCACCCATTGCGCGCACCGAAAAAGCGCGGTATACTCTGCTGAGTATGAAAGGAGGTGAACCTCATGCCAAATATCATTATCCCGATCTGTGTTGCCAAAGCTCCGTGCATTGCTTGAGATCGGGCGGCAGATGCATGGAGCGGTAAGAAAACTCTTGCCGTCCGATTCAGGCTTTGCATTCTGAGATCACAATGATTGAAGGAGCAAAGCAATGAACACCTTTCGTAAACTTGCCCCGTTGAAGGGGTTCCTCATCCTGTGGGCCAGCCAGGCAATTTCCAATCTTGGCAGTTCCATGACGTCGTTTGCACTCATCATATGGGTGTATCAGCAAAACGGCACGGCACAAAGTGTGACGCTGCTGTCTTTTTTCACGTACCTGCCGTCCATTCTGTTCAGCTTTGTAGCAGGCACCCTGGCGGATCGGTGGGATAAAAAGCGTGTGATGCTGGTGTGCGACGCCTTCGCCGCGTGCGGCACGCTGTCGGTTCTTTTGCTGCACCAGGCAGGAGCGCTGCAAATCTGGCATCTGTATCTGGTCAACTTCCTCATCAGCTTCATGAACGCGTTTCAATACCCGGCGGCAAACGTGGCAACGAGCTTGCTGGTACCCCCCGAGCATTACCACCGTGCGAGCGGCTTGCAGGGGTTTTCCGGTTCGCTGGTCTCCGTTTTGACCCCCGCGCTGGCCACCGCCGTTCTGTCGTTTGGCGGGCTTCGAGTCGTGTTTCTGGTCGATCTGGCGACCTTTGCCATTGCATTCCTGTCCCTGCTTTTGTTTATTCGCATTCCAGCGATCTTGCATGACGAAGACGGGAAGGCAACGCCCTTTCTCAAAAGCGTATGGAGCGGGCTGCGATTTCTGCGGGCAAACAAGGTATTGCTGGAGCTCATTCTCTACATGTCGTTCATCAACCTACTGGCCTACTTCACCGGCTATGGCATTCTGCCGGCCATGATCCTGGCACGCTCCGGCAACAACCAGACCGTATTGGGCATGGTCTCCTCCGCCATTGGGGTGGGGATGCTGGTGGGCAGCCTTCTGGTTACCGTGCTGCCACGGCCCAAAAACCGCACCCGCGTCGTCTTCCTCACCATGGCGTTCTCGTTCTGCTTTGGCGACCTGGTGTGGGGCGCGGGGCGAACCGCCTGGTTGTGGGTACTCGCCTCGTTCTTCGGCAACATGCTGGTGCCCTTCGCCACCGCCGGCATGACCACGATCATGCGCACCAAGGTCCCCCTCGCCATGCAGGGCCGCGTCTTTTCCGCGCGGGACACCGTGCAGTTCTTCACCATCCCGCTTGCCCTCTTCCTAAGCGGGTACCTGGCAGACCATGTATTTGAGCCGTTCATGGCGGGCACATCGGCTCTCCGCAACTTCTGGGTTCCCTTGGTGGGCGCGGGCAAGGGCTCCGGCATGGCCATTCTCTTTCTATTCACGGGGGTAGCCGGCGTCGTGTCCAGCCTCTTATGCTTGCGAGCCAAAAAGTTCCGGGAGCTGGACTAAGCCATGGCAAAACTGCCGCAGGCAGGACACACAAGCGGCACTTACCACAGAGCGCAACCCTGACGATACACAAGCCCGGAACACCCATGCAAGGGCGTTCCGGGCTTGCACTCTCCCGATGCTTCCGCGTACAATGGTGCAAAATCGAAGTGCGCAGGAATGCGCGGCACGCTCCTGGGTGTCCGCGTCACCGTCCCCTCTTTCTGCCCGTGGGTTCGGGCAGAGCCTCCCTCCGCAGAAAGGCAGGTATCCCATGACCATCGCTCCCGCATTACTGGCAGATCTCCCCGCCATCCTGGCCCTGCAGCGCCTGGCATACCAAAGCGAGGCGCGCCTGTTGGGCGACGACAACATCCCACCGCTGCGCCAGACACTCGATGACCTGGAGCGAGAATTCCGCACCGGCACCATCCTGAAACTGACGGATGACAACGGAACCATCCTTGGCTCAGTGCGTGGTCACATTCAGGGTGAGGTCTTCCACATTGGCAAGCTGATGGTGTACCCGAGCCACCAGGGCAAGGGGTACGGCACCCAGCTGCTCGCCGCCATGGAGCAGGCCAGCGGCATGGCGCAGTTTGAGCTCTTCACCAGCGACAAGAGTGCCCGGAACATCCGGCTCTATGAGCGGGCGGGGTATGTATGGGTGCGGGAGGAACGGGTATCTGACAGGCTTACATTTGTGTATTTACAAAAAAGTGAGACAAAAAGAACAGGCGTTCAATAAACACACCCAAAGTCTAACTTTACCATTTCATATATTCTTCATAGAGCTCTCTGCTAGCGCGTTGGTTTTCACGCTGAACAGACTTAATGTTGTTATATATTTGTTCAGTTTCATGCTTGTCTAGCAGTTCGTCGGGTGCATAATTAGCGATATTTCCCTTCATGTCTCTGCACACAATTTCAGAGCTAGTTTTTGTTTGTACTGACAATTGGTGTTGACTGGTTGGTCTCTCTTTAGTCGTTCTAGAACAATATCTCCAGCGTTGAATAGCTTCATTCTATCACTTTTTGGATGAAGCTGCTCGTAATATGCTCGCTTAACCGTGATGTATTTCTGAACAAAAAAACAAGCAAAACCAGTACAGTTATGAACACACCACAGGAAACGATTATCCATGTTCCCCCCACAGGAAAAACCGTGCTTCCAACCTTTGTAAAATTTTTCACAAAAAATCCAACTACTGCTGTCAATAGTCCGCATATTAGTAGACGCAGGTTTTCGATTATTATTTTCTTGGCAGTGTCAAGCAGGAAGTTCTTCATCTCCACAACCTCGCTTACTAATCTATGACCAATTATAGTGCAAATAAAGAAACTATTAAAGCTCCAAGAAAAGAGCCCATGCGATACTCTACGCATGGGCTTCCTATCCTTTATACCATATGCGGATCCAATTTGCTTATGTGCTCACTCCCACTCAATCGTGCCCGGAGGCTTGGAGGTGATGTCGTACACGATGCGGTTGATGTGGGGCACCTCGTTGATGATGCGGTTGCTGACCTTCGCCAGCAAGTCGTAGGGCAAGTGTGCCCAGTCAGCGGTCATTGCGTCCACCGAGGTGACCGCGCGCAGCGCCAGCAGATAGTCGTAGGTGCGGCTGTCGCCCATCACGCCCACGGTGCGCTGGTCGGTGAGCACAGCGAAGTACTGCCACACGTCACGGTCAAGCCCGGCCTTGGCGATCTCCTCGCGGTAGATGGCGTCGGCCTCCCGCAGGATGGCGAGCTTAGCCGGGGTGACCTCCCCCAATACACGGATGGCAAGGCCGGGGCCCGGGAAAGGCTGCCGCCACACCAGGGCCGCCGGGATGCCTAGTTCCTCCCCCACGGCGCGCACCTCGTCCTTGAAGAGGTCGCGCAGAGGCTCGAGGATCTCCTCAAAATCCACATAGTCCGGCAGGCCGCCCACGTTGTGGTGGCTCTTGATGACCGCGGCGTGCCCCGCGCCCGACTCCACCACATCGGGGTAGATCGTGCCCTGCGCCAAGTAATGGACGTGACCAATCTTCTTGGCCTCCTCCTCAAAGACGCGGATGAACTCCTCGCCGATGATCTTGCGCTTGCGCTCGGGGTCAGAAACCCCAGCGAGCTTGGTGAGGAACCGCTCCTCAACGTTGACGCGTATCATGTTGAGCCCAAACTTGCCCTTGAAGGTGCTCTCCACCTGGTCGCCCTCGTCCTTGCGCAGCAGGCCATGGTCGACGAAGATGCAGGTCAGGTTCTGGCCCACGGCTTCATTCAAGAGCACCGCCGCCACCGACGAATCGACACCGCCCGAGAGGGCCAGCAGCACCTTGCGGTCGCCAACCTTGCGGCGGATGCTCTCCACAGCCTCCCGGGCGAAGGAATCCATCGTCCACAGCCCGCCGCAGCCGCACACCTCGTAGAGGAAGTTCTCCAGCAGCTTCTGGCCGCGGGGGGTGTGCATGACCTCGGGGTGGAACTGCACGGCATAGAGCTTGCGGGCGGCGTCCTCCATGGCGGCCACCGGGCAGGTGTCGCTGGCGGCGGTGATGCGGAAACCCGCAGGCGCGGTCAGCACCTGGTCGGTGTGGCTCATCCAGCACTCCATATCGGCCTCGATGCCGGTGAAGAGCGGCGAATCCCCGCTGTGGCGGATGGCGACGCGGCCATACTCCCGCCGGCCGGCCGGGCCAACCTTGCCACCCAGCATGTGGCCGAAGACCTGCGCGCCATAGCAGATGCCGAGGATCGGCACACCCAGGGTAAAGATCTCCGGGTTGGCCAGCGGGGAACCCTCGTCATAGACGCTGTTAGGGCCGCCGGTGAAGATGATGCCCTTGGGATTGAGCGCGCGGATGCGCTCCATCGGGGCGGTGTAGGGCAGGATCTCGCTGTACACGTGCGCCTGCCGCACCCGGCGGGCGATCAGTTGGTTGTACTGGCCCCCAAAGTCCAGTACCAGCACCGTTTCCTGATGCATGTGGTTCCTCCGAAACTAAAATTTGAGTGCCGCCAGGCGCTGGGCCTCGGCGGTAACTGTCAACAGGGATTGGCCGCTGGCCTCGGCGGCGGCGCGGCAGTCGTCGTACTCCGGCGCGATCTTGGGGCCGGCGGGGCCGTCAGCCACCTTCACGCGCACCGGGCCCCAGGCGGTCTCCACCGTCACCATGCGGCGCGGCAGCGTAGTGCGCTCCATGGCCACCCGGCGCACGCCGAGGGTTGTAGTGTGGGTGAGCAGCGCCGTCTCCACCGCCGGGCGGTGGGCGTCGTCACAAAGGGCCGCACACAGAATGGCTGGCCGGTTCTTCTTCATGGTGATGGGCGTGAACCACACATCCAGTGCCCCGGCGGCCAGCACCTTTTCCATGGCGTAGCCCGCGGCTTCGCCGGTCATGTTGTCAATGTTGCACTCCAGCTGCCAGACGGTCTGCGCCTCGGCGACCTCGGCCGTGTGGCACAGCAGCGCCCGCACGGCGTTGGGGAAGTCAAACTCCTTGGTACCCAGGCCATAACCCACCCGATCGATGACGACCGGCGGCAGCGGGCCGAAACCCTGGCCGAAGCTGCGTGCAATGAGCGCCCCGGTAGGGGTCGTCAGCTCGCTCTGGGTGCCATCGGTGTAGCTCAGCACGCCGGTTAAGAGCTCCGCCGTGGCGGGGGCCGGCACCGGCATTAGCCCGTGCTGGCAGCGCACCTGGCCGGAGCCGGTATTGATGGCCGAGAACAGCACCCGGTCGGCGCCCACCATGTCCATCCCAATGCAGACGCCCACGATGTCCACGATGGAATCGACTGCGCCGACCTCGTGAAAGTTAACTTCCTCCGGCGGGACGCCGTGCACCTTGCCCTCGGCACGGGCCAGCTCCTGAAAGAGCGAAACGGCCCGCTCCCGCACGGCGGGTTTGAGGCCGGATTGCTCGATGAGCTCGATGATATCCGAAAGGTGCCGGTGATGGTGGTGATGCTCGTGCTCGTGGTCGTTGACGGCGTGGTGGTCGTGGGCCAGCTTCACCTTGGCATGGGTGCCGGTGATGCCGCGCTTTTCGGCCTTCGCCACCGTCATCTCATACTCCCCCGTCAGGCCCAGCTTGGCAAGCTCGGCCCGCAGGGCGGCCTCGTCCACACCCAAATCCAGCAGGGCCCCCAGCGTCATGTCGCCGCTGATGCCCGCCGGGCAATCCAAATACAGAACCTTCATTCCATCCCCCATCACAGCTTGTTGATCATGGATGCCAAGAAACCAGCGCCGAAGCCATTGTCGATGTTCACGACCGAAATGCCGCTGGCGCAGGAGTTGATCATGGTGAGGAGCGCCGACAGGCCGCCGAAGTTGGCACCGTAACCCACGCTGGTGGGCACGGCAATGACGGGCTTATCCACAAGGCCGGCGACCACGCTGGGCAGTGCGCCCTCCATGCCTGCGGCGACCACCAGCACCCGCGCGCCCCGCAGTGTTTCCATCTGCGCGAAGAGCCGGTGGATGCCGGCCACGCCCACGTCGTAGACCCGCCGCACCTCATTGCCAAACACCTCGGCGGTGATGGCGGCCTCCTCGGCCACCGGCAAATCTGACGTGCCGCCGGTGACGACGGCCACGAAACTGCCCGGATGGGGCACAACCGGCCGCCGGCGCACAAAGATGCAACGGGCGGCCTCGAAATACTCAGCGTCCGGTGCCACGGCCCGCACAGCAGCCGCCATGTCGGGGGTGGCACGGGTGCCCAGGATATTGCTGTCGTCATGGGCCATCATGCGGCTCACAATGCCCTGAATCTGCTCGTTCGTTTTGCCGGCGCAGTAAATGACCTCGGGGTACCCGGTGCGCAGCGCCCGGTGGTGGTCAACCTTGGCGTAGCCCAGGTCTTCAAAGGGCAGCCCGGACAGCTTCTCCATCGCCTGATCGATGGCGACGGAGCCGTCCTTGACCCCCTCCAGCAATGCTTTGATGTTATCGCTCTGCACGTTTCTCTTCCTTTTCAATGGCACTGTTGAGGCTGCCCATGCGGTAGCCGGTCAAATCCAGCGCTACAAAGTCAAAGCCCAAGGCCTTGAGTTCGCTGGCAAGACCCTCGCGGACGTCGGGCGCGGCCAGCCTTGCAATGTCGTCGGCCGGTGTCTCGATGCGGGCAACCGGCCCGTGCACCCGCACCCGGCAGCCCCGGAACCCCCGGGCCAGCAGGGCTTCCTCGGCCCGCTCCACCCGGCGGAGAGTCTCCTCATCGAGCGCGGTGCCATAGGGCACGCGGGAGGCAAGGCAGGCCGCCGCCGGCGCGTTCCAGTTGGGTAGGCCCAAGGATTGGGACTTCTCCCGGATCTCGGCCTTGGTGATGTCGGCCCGGTCAAAGGGGCTATGCACCCCAAGCTCCTTCACGGCCCGGTGCCCCGGCCGGTAGTCCCCACGGTCAGAGGCATTGGTGCCGTCCAGCAGGGCTTCAAATCCCTCCTGCCGGGCGTAGGTGAGGAGTGTCGTGAAGATGTTCCGCTTGCAGTGGTAGCAGCGGTCGGTTGGGTTGGCACGCACCTCCGGCACGGCCAGGGCGTCGAGTTCAACCTCCACCAGCCGCACACCGGCAAGTGCTGCGATGTCGCGGGCTTCCCCAAGCTCCCGCCGTGCCTGCAGCTGGGTCACCGCCGTCAGCGCCAATACGTTGGGCGGGCCCAAAAGGTCGGCGCAGAGGCGCACCAGCAGCGCGCTGTCCACCCCACCGGAGAAGGCGATTGCCACCTTCCCCAGCCCACGGATGTCGTCCTCAAAGGCCTTCCAGTTCCCCATCAGCGCGCCAGTGCCTCGTGGGTTTCCTTGAGGTTGCGGCGGATCTCGATGTGCTGGGGGCACTTCTCCTCGCACAGGCCGCACTCGATGCACGCGCTGGCCGGCAGGCTCTTGGCCGCCCAGCCCTTGCCCAGGTTGCCATACTGCCCACGGGCGGCCTCGGTCAGGCCATACACCCGGTGCAGGTTCATGATCTCAAAGTTCTTCGGGATGTCCACCCCCTGGGGGCAGGGCATACAGTAGCCGCAGCCAGTGCAGTAGAGCTCGGCCAGCTTCTTCTTCTCCTCCATCGATGCCAGCACCTGGGCCTTTTCGGCCTCGGTCAGCGTGGACGGACGGGAAGCGATTTCGCAGTTTTCCTCCACCATGGCAAGGGTGCCCATGCCCGAGAGGGCGCAGCACACATTGGGGTTGGAGAGGACATAGCGAAGCGCCGTTTCCGCGCTGCTGCGGGTGCCGCCGGGCAGCATGGATTGAATGACCGCAGACGGCGCGCCCAAGCGCCCACCACCCACCGGGCCCATCACGACGGTGCCCAGGCCATTGGCTGTGGCGTGGGCCAGCGCCTGCTCGTTGGAGCGATCCAACAGGTTGTATTGACAGAGCACCGACTCAAACACGCCGGTGTCGACGAGCTTGATCATGCTCTCCGGCACATCGTGGAAGGAGAAGGACAGGTGCTGGATCAGCCCCTCAGCCTTGGCCTTCTGGAGTTCCTCCAACACGGCGCCGCGGATGGTCTTCTCGTACGTCTCCCACCCAATGCCCCAGCAATGGTAGAAGTCGATGGTATCGACGTCCAGCTTTTTCAAGGACAGCTCCAGCATGGCGCGAACCTTCTCGGGGGTGTCACAGTCATCCAGCGGGCACTTGGTGGAGACCTTCACCCGATCACGCCAGCCCTTCAGGGCGCGGCCTACGATGATCTCGCTCTCTTTGTTGCAGTAGTAGGGCGCGGTGTCGATGTAGTTGACGCCCAGCTCGAAGGCGCGGTGGATGATGCGCACGCTCTCCTCATAGTCAAAGACCTGCTCACCGTTCACTTCCTTCTGGGGCAGGCGCATGGCCCCGAACCCCAGGACGGAGATGTCAAACCCAGTGTTGCCAAACTTACGGTAATTCATGTTGTTCCCCCTCATTCTTGCTCCATGTACAGCACGCCAATGGTGTTGGGGCCGCAGTGGCTGGTGACCACGCTGCCCGCGTCGGTCAGATGGATTTCCTCAAAGATACCCCGTTCCTCCACCACCTGGCGTACGGCTTCCACCAACGCCGGGTCACTGGGTGAATAGGTGATGAACACGCAGCTTGGGTCGGGCCGCACGGCGGCGTTCAGCACGTCTTCGGCGTACTTCTGCGCGCAGCGCACGATGTTGCCGCGGTATTTGCGGTCGGGGTGCATCTGTCCGTCGGTCACCACAATCTCAGGTTTCAGGTTGAGAGCGTTGGCACCGAAGGCCTGCACCGCGCTGCAGCGGCCGCCGCGGTAAAGGTACATGAGTGTGTCAATGACAAAGCTGGCGCGTACCCGGCCCACGCCGGCACGCAGCGTACTGGCAATCTCGGCGGCGTTCTTCCCCTGCTGTGCCAACCGTGCCGCTAGCAGCACCAGCAGGCCAATGCCTGTGGAGAGGTTCTCGGAGTCCACCACCTCGACAGCTCCTTCGGGTAGCTCGCGTGCGGCGATGACGGCGTTGGAGACGGTGGAGGACATCTTGGAGGAGATGCCCACATACACCACGTCCCGCCCGGCCTCCACATGCCGGCGGAACTCCTGGAGATAGTCGTCGATGGTGGCGGCGGCCGTTTTGGGCGTCTGCTTGGTGCGGGCGGTGTAGTCAAACATCGCTTGCTTGCTGAGCCGGTTGTCGTCCTTATGGCTTTCGTCCCCCATGGTAACATAAAGCGGTACGATGGAAATATGATAGCGCTCGATCAACTCCAGGGAAAGATCGCAGGTACTGTCTGCGACCAACTGTATTGGATTCACCCCAACCATCCTCTGCAACAAAATTGTGTTTCATATTATAACATAGAAAAGCCCGCCTTGGATAGCGCACGCCGAACACAGGAAAGCGGGTCCACCACCATGGCGGACCCGCTCCAAGTTTGTGGTTACTCAGTCTACGGCTTCCAATGTGCCGTTCTTTAGCTTTGTGAGGTCATCAGCCACGGTCTGAATACGATCGGTGGTGACGCGGAAGTAATCCTCGTCGTCCAGCGTCACGGCGTAGAAATCCTGGTCGTAGGCATAGACCTTGAGCGTCACAGTCTTGGGGTTGCTGGTGCGGGTGAATGTGATCGTTCCAACCGCGGCACCGGTCGGCTTCCAGCCATCCTCGATGTAGCTGTGGGTGGTGATGGCGATGGGCGCCCGATAATAGGTCCGCCCGATGTCCTCATCCAGCACCTTGCCATCCATGGTGAACTCCTGGGTATAGATATCGGTGCCGTTGGAGTTCTGCTTCGGGTTGCCCTTGCTATCCAGCACCGGCACCTGCTTGATGTCGATCTCCCCGCTCACGCCCAGGCAGTCAACCTTGAGACCGCTGACCTTGGCGATGTTCACGAGCAAAATCATATCGTCCGTCAGCGTGTAGGGGTCGGAGTCGATGAAGGCCAGCGACGTCTTGGCCATGGTGTAAACCTTGTTGTCGTCGGTAAACTTCACGTAGTAGTATAGGCTTCCTTCCTCGCCGCCGATGAACAGATCCACGGTCTTGTTCTCCCCCACGGCGATGACTTCGGCCTGGGGGCTGTCCAACCCATAGGTGGCCAGATCCGCCTGGGTGGGGTTCCCGTTGACCACCTCGTTGACCGCCATTCCGGCGATACCCTCGGTGATCTCGGCCAGCTTGTCCACATCGGCGCTGCGCTTCCAGGGGGAGGTGATGATCCACGCGAACGTGCCCACATCGCCCAGCTCGTCCTGGTCGGTGAAGGAATAATAATCCTGGCCGTTCTTGCGTACCGTCACGGTGCGAATGTCAGTTTGGGTGAGCCCGATGGTCGTCTTGGCCAGCAGGGAGTCCCGGGTGGACGTCATGGCCGTGGCCACGCTGGTCCACACGGTCAGCACCCGTTTGTCGCCCTCTTTCATGAGGTAGTAAGTGCTGCTGGTGCCAGCGGCCTTGCCCAGCAGGTAGGTGGCGGTGGCTCCGTCCTTAAAGGTAACGGTCGCCGTTGCCTGCGGGGTCTTCAGCCCGAACTGCTCCAGGTCTGTGGGGTTCTCGTCAATGACGCGCTCTACCGACACGGTGGCCAGGTTGCTGAGTACGTTGATGGAGGAGGTCTGATCCAGCGCGGCGGTGTCCCCCTGCAGGGAGACGGTGTCGGCGTCGGCATCGTACTCCAGCGTCAGGTCGCCGGTGGCGTTGTGCAGCTGCACTTGTTTCACGTCCACAGCGGCGTACTGTGTCAGGTACTCCACCTCGACCGTCGCGGTAGGCGTAGGCTCCACCGCAGGCTTGAGATACGGGGCGCCGATGACCAGCCCAACGGCCAGCACCAGCACCACCGCCAGTATGATGAGGTTGCGTTTCATCTTCATTTTGGCACCACCCCGTCCCTTCCTTACAGGTGCTTGCGCCGCAGGTAAATCATGATACCAGCGACCAGCATGAGTACGGGGACCAGCAGCACTGAGATGACCAGAACCGACAGCAACTGGGCCTGACTCTTGAAGACCAGAACAGGATTACTCAGCGACTTGGCACGAATGTAGATGCCATCCTCGCTGTTGCGCATCCACGACGCCGCGTTGAGGAAGAAATCCTGGTTGGACGAATAGTTCACCAAATTGGATTCGGTCACAAAGGCCGTGTTGTACGCGATGAAGATGCGGGCGTTCTCGTCGGTGTTGCTGCTGTTGGTGTTCTCCACCGTGGCGGCCACCACAAAGGGTCCTTCTTCATCGCCATCGGCCTTCTCGATGGTGGCGCTGTCTACCGCCTTGAGGTAGGAGGATTCGGAAGTCTCCAGCAAGGGGGTGATGGTGGTGGTCGACTCCGGCGGCTGATCGGGCAGTTTCAGCGCCCCGCCCAGCGGAATGATGATCGGGATGTTGGTGGTACGCAGCGAGTTGGTGATGTCGTGGCTCTCAATGCTGGGAGTCAGATACACCGGCGTGCTAGAGATCATGTAGTTGGCTTCGCCTTCCACCACGATGCCGCGCTTGAGCTCAATGTTGTAGAGCTTCAGCAGGGCCTCCAGGTTTTCGAGGGTCTTGGTGCCCATCGTGGTGGGGTCAAGCAGGAACAGGAAGCGCCCGCCCTTCTCCATCAGGGGTTTGAGCACCGCACGCTCCTCTTCGGAGAAGTCGGTGGTGGGGTTGATGATCATGATGAGATCGCCCTCTTTGATCTTTTCCGGCGTCTGGGCGATGTTGACGGTCTCCACGTTGTAATTCTCGTTGCCCATGGCGGTGGTGATGGTGGAAATCTCACTCAGCGACGGCTCGCCATGGCCCTGCACCAGCCACGCCGTGGGCATATAGCCGGTCACGATGTAGTTGATGGCCGAGGTGAGAGAGCTCTCCGCCTTGAACTGGGTGACGGAGGTTTCCCCCGTGGTGGAATCGGTGGAAGTCTGATAGAGGTCATAGGAATCCAGCACCCGGAAGGTCTTGCCGTCCTTGTCTGCCACGATGACCGACCCGCTCGTGATACTCTCCCCCGTGGAGGTGTACTGCTGAAGGAAACCGGGGTTGAGATCGGGATCCTTATTCTCCACCACGATGTGGCCGGAGACGCCCTTGTACTTCTTCAGCAATTCGACGGTGTTCTCATCCTCACTGCCGGTGGTAAACACCGTGTAGATGTAGATATCCTGGTCGAGCTTGTTGAGAATCTTCTTGGTCTGGTCGCTCAGCGTATACTTCTGGCTTTGGGAGGTATCAATCTTCAGGTCGAAGTTCTCCTCCAGCTTGCTCAGGCCGATGTTAAAGAGCACGACCAGCGCGATGCCCAAAAGGGTGATGAGCGTGGCGTAGCCGCCATACCTCACCTTCATGCTGCCAAAAAACTCCTTCGCGTTCTGTTTGCGCATGGCTGTCACACCTCGCTCCATCTTCTGCTCTCCAGCAGGCGAATCGTCAGGAAGACGAACACCGCAGAGAAGCTGATATAGTAAATGACCTGGGTGATGCTCAAAAGACCCGAGGTGAAGTTCTGGAAGCGGTTGTAGACCGAGAACCAGTCCAGCACGCTGTTGATCCAGTCAACACTGACGAGGGAAGAGAGCACATCGCCACCCAGCCACAGCAGCAGCAGCACACCAAAGGTAGAAACCGCCGCGGTCACCTGGTTTTCTGACAGGCCGGACATGAGAAGACCCACGGCGATGAGGGCCGAACCCAGCAGGAAGAACCCCAGGTAGCCGTTGAGAATCTCCACAAGCGAGGGATTGCCATAGAGGAACAGCGTGATGGGGTAGATGGCGGACACGACCAACGTGACCAAAAACACCGTGACCGCCGCCAGGTACTTGCCCAGCACGATGCTCGTGAGGGACACCGGGGCCGTCAGCAGCAGCTGGTCGGTCTTGTTCTTGCGCTCCTCGCTCAGCAGTTTCATCGTCAGCACTGGCACGATGAGCATGAAGAGAAACGTGAGATTGCCCAGCATGCCGTTGAATGCAGCCTGCTGTGACAGCACGTTGGACATGGCAAAGAAGATGCCGGAGACCAACATGAAGATACCGATAAACACATAAGCAATGGGCGAAAGAAAATAGCCCTGCAGCTCTCTTCTGTAGACTGCGCGCATTTGTTACTCATCCTCCCTGTCGGCGTCCGCCGTGGTCAACTGCATGAAGATATCCTCCAGCGTCACGTCCATGGGGCGCATCATCAGGATGGGCTTGCCGGCCTTGGACATGGTGAAGAAAATCGAGCGGCGCACGTCCGCCTTGCGTTGGCTTTCAATCATGTAATCGATGGTGTCAGGCTCCTTGGTGCCAATCTCCTCCACATAGGAGATGCCCTCGAGCTCGCGCAGCGTCTTCTGCACCTGGCGATCCGCTCCACCCACGCGCACGACGAGCCGCGACATATCGCCCACCGACTGGGCGAGGTTCGCCATCGTATCCTGCGCCACAATCTGGCCGTGGTCGATGATGACCACGCGCTCGCAGACATCCTCGACTTCCTTCAGAATATGGGAGCTCAAAATGATGGTATGCTGGCGTCCGAGGCTCCGGATGAGGTTGCGGATCTCGATGATCTGCCGGGGGTCGAGGCCAACGGTCGGCTCATCCAGAACGAGAACCTGGGGGTTGCCAATGAGCGCCTGGGCGAAGCCGACACGCTGCTTGTAGCCCTTGGAGAGGTTCTTGATGAGACGCTTGCGCATGTCGGTGATCTTCATCGTCTCGCACACATCGGCGATGTGGCTGGCACGCTGGGCGGGCTTGACGTTCTTGATGCGACAGCAGAAGGTCAGGTATTCGTCCACAGTCATATCCATATAGACCGGGGGCTGCTCGGGCAGGTAGCCGATGCGCCGCTTGACTTCCTGCGGCTCCACCAGGATGTCGTGCCCGTCGATGGAAGCGCTTCCCCCGCTGGAGGAGATGTAGCCAGTCAGGATGTTCATGGTCGTGGTCTTGCCCGCGCCGTTGCGGCCCAGGAACCCGACGACTTCACCCTTGTTGACTTCAAAGGAGACATTGTTGACAGCCAGCTTACTGCCATACCGTTTGGTCACGTTGTCGACTTTTATCATTGAGTTCGACTCCCTCCTTTAAACCACACCATTGTAACAAAAACCACCCGCCCATGGGTAGAGTTTTTATAGGTTTCTCACTGGAAAATGGACCGTCTTTTGTCCAAAGCAACCAACAGCAACGTTCCCAGGCCATAGCATACGACCAGTTGACCCGCCCCCACAGCCAGCACCGACGGCCAAAGTGGGAGGCCCAGCACCAGGTGGAGCATCGTGCCCACAACGGCGGCATTGATGACGACCGGCGGCAGCGGCACCAACCATTTCCACCGCCGCAGCCCCCAGGAACACCACGCGGCCAGCCCCGTGGCCAGGCTTCCAAACACGATATCCGGAATGCCCAGACTGACGCCGGCCGCCGTGCCGACGATGTTACTGACCAGACAACCAACAAACAAACCCGGCACAGCCGCCGGCGTGAAATAGGGCAGCACCGTCAACGCCTCGCTCAACCGAAACTGCACCTGACCAAAGTTCAGCGCCCCATAGGGCGTAAACGTGGCCAGCAACACCAAAACGATGTACAGCGCGGCAATCAACGCCCCGTGCACCAGAAACCGTGTACGTACTCGCATCTTTGTGTAGGCGGAGGTGGCCGCCCTTCCTTCCATAGTTTTGATTTTGGAGACCGGCTCCTCCCCGCCGGACAGCGGCGGAAGACATGGGAAGTGCGGCCCCGGCGCTGCCTTATGCGCCGCGTACCGCCCGGTTCCAGGACAGGATGGTTTCGAACTGTCCGTCTTGTAGACCGATGCATTATACCATTCGATGTACGAATTTACAACGGGCGGCCATCTTAAGATGGCCGGAAGGGTCGCTCCCACCGGCGATTCTGCGAGCTCTGGCGAGATAGACACGCTTTGTCACCGCGCTATAAATGATATATAATAGCAAACCGCAACGCAAAACTGGAGGAATGCCCATGAAGATGCTGCTTCGCCTGCTGCGCTACGCCCGCCCCTACCAGAAATACCTAATCGCCACCGCCCTCTCCACCATCGTGGTGACGGGGCTCAACCTCATTGCCCCCCGGCTCATCAGCCGCCTGGTGGCGATGATGACCAGCGACACCGCCATGCTCTCGCTGCATGGCGTCTATCAGCTGGCCGGTGGGTTGCTGGCGGTCTATCTGGTTCGCATCGGCTTCAGCTTCTGCCAACAGTACCTCTCGCACAAGGCGAGCTGGAACCTGGTGGCAGAGATGCGCACCGCCGTTTACGACCACCTGCAGAAGCTCTCGCTGCGCTTCTTCCACAACAAGCAGACCGGCCAGCTCCTGTCCGGCGTCGTCAACGACACCGCCACCTTTGAGAATTTGATTGCCCACTCCCTGCCGGATATTGCCAGCAACGTGCTGGTTTTTCTGGGGGTCACCGCCATCCTCATGGCGATGAACTGGAAACTGGCACTGCTCACGTTCATTCCCGTTCCGTTCCTCATCCTGGCGACGATGTTCTACGCCCGTCAGGTGCGCCCCGCTTTTCGGGAGGCCCAGCAGACCCTTGCCGTACTGAACGCCGACCTGCAGGACAACCTCTCGGGCATCAAGGAGATTCAGGTCTTCAACAAGGAAAAGGAAGAAAAGCAAAAGATCAACGACCGTGCCTGGTCCTTCACCAACGCCATCCTGAGCGCATTGCGTATGAACGCGGTGTTCCACCCCACGGTGGAGTTTGTCACCGCCACCGGCACGGTCATCGTTGTGTTTTACGGCGGCATCCTCGCCACGCGGATGCTGGTGAACGCTGCTGATATCGTGGGTTTCATCCTTTATCTGAGCATGTTCTACCAGCCGATCTCGGTGTTGGCACGGGTGATGGAGGACATCCAGCGGGCCTTCGCCGGCGGCGAGCGGGTGTTTGAGACGCTGGACACCGAACCGGACATCGCCGACGGCCCCAACGCCCGCCCCATCGCCGCCTGCCGGGGGGAGGTTACCTTTGACCATGTCACTTTCCGCTACCGCGACGATGTACCGGTGCTGGAGGACATCGCCTTCACCGCCCAGCCAGGGCAGATGGTGGCGCTGGTCGGCCCCACCGGCGTGGGCAAGACTTCCCTTGTCAGCCTCATCCCCCGCTTTTACGACCCGGTCGACGGCCGCGTGCTGCTGGATGGCCACGATCTGCGGGATCTGACGCTGGCGTCGCTACGCGGGCAGATCAGCATGGTGCTGCAGGACGTATTTCTCTTCAACGGCACCATCGCCGACAACATCGCCTATGGCTGCCCGGGTGCTACCCGGGAGCAAATTATGGAAGCGGCGCGCGTGGCCTGTGCCCACGACTTCATCAGCGAGGCCCCCAGCGGCTATGACACGATGGTGGGCGAACGGGGGCTGCTGCTCTCCGGCGGGCAAAAGCAGCGCATCGCCATCGCCCGCGCCGTGCTGAAGAACTCGCCCGTGCTCATACTGGACGAAGCCACCGCCTCGGTCGACACCGAGACCGAGTCGCTGATCCAGCGGGCCATCCAGAACCTTGCTGGCACGCGCACGATTTTTGTCATCGCCCACCGGCTGAGCACCGTCAAGCAGGCCGATCAAATTCTGGTGCTGGAAAAAGGTGCCATTGTAGAGCAAGGCAACCACGAGACGCTGCTGAACGCCGGCGGGCTTTACAGCCGCTTGTGCCAGGCACAGTTCACAAACACACCAGATTTGGCAATGTAAGGTTCATCAAACTTTTGCGATTTGTTCACGAAATGAACCTTTACGAAATCAAATCATTGGAGTAAGATAAGGATCGTTCCGAATGGATCAGCCTCGACGGAAGGGAGAATGACATGCCCGAATTCTGGGCCCATTCCATCTGTGCCAACGTCACACTGCAGCAGTTGGAGCAAAGCCCTGTTGCTGATATCATCAACCGCCACACCGACAGCTTTCTGCTGGGCAGCCAGGGGTCAGACCTCCTGTACTTCCGCCCGCTGCATCTGCTGCGGGGCCGCAAGGGTATCGTATACCTTGCCACCCGCCTGCACCGCCAGCCGCTGGAGCGCATCGCCGCCAGTGCCCTGCGCATGCTCGACGGCATCGCCAACGAGCAGCAGTTTGAGATTGCCTTTGCCTACGTCTGCGGGTTCATCACCCACCACGCCGTGGATCAGCGGGTGCACCCCCTCATCAACGGCCACACCAGCGGGATGCTCCGGCACCGGCGCATAGAACTCGATTTTGACACCTACCTGGCCCACCAGCTGGATCAGATGCCCGCCGGGCGTCGCGCCTGGTCGCAGATCGATGGGTTCGACGACTTTCAGGTGCTGCACCAGTGGTACAACCGCCTGCTCTCGGGCTTGCGGAAGAAGCCGCTCAAGGTCTCGGCCTTCAAGAGGGCCTACAAGAACATGAAGCGTGCCTCCTACCTGCTGAACCGCCCGGCACGGCTGGGTCGCCCCCGCCACGTGGTGCACCCACTGCTGGCCGAGGAGGACCTGCAGACCATGCTGGAGCAGGCACTGCGGGGCTCCGCCGACGCGGCCCACATCATTGAGGAGCTGCACGGCAAGCTGGGCGACGCACTGCCCGTACCCGCCCTGCCCGCCGCCACCGCCCGGCTCTGACACGGCCTCCCCCTCCAACGAATCGCCACCCGTCCCATCCCTCCCGGATTGTGACGGGTTTTTTACTCCCTGCGGCAAAGAGAGGTGCAACCATGGAGTTTTCCTCGTTGGAACAGCGCATGGCCCACAGCTACCAGGATACCTTCCCGCCCTTCGTGCCGTCCCCCAACGGCCCCGCCCAGGAGCAGCAGCAAGCGTTCTACCGCCAGATGGAAGGGCTCTACCAGCTGCTTTTTGAGGAACCGGCACTGCTGGTGAGCGAGCTCCACGAGGACGATGTCCACCCCAACCGGTTCAACAAAGCCTCCTACGGCAAGCCAAAGCTGCAGGCTGCTATGCGCAAGTACCTGCGGGAGACGGACAACCTGCTGGCCGCCCTCTGGCAACTGGCAGCTGGCCAAACGCCCCGTCTGTCGCGACGCCACCAGGAGGTACTGGCCCGCGCCGAGTTTGACCTGGCCAATCTGCCCGAGGCGGCCCGTTGGCTGGCGACCCAGCCAGGCACGACGTCATTCGCCTTTTCCCGCTGCCTGTTCCGGCCCGATTACCCCTACGCCAGTGACGTGTACGCCCGCTTGCTTGGCGACGCGGCGGCTTTCCGCCGGTTGGAGGAGTGGCTCACCGCTCATGGCTACCGGCGCTACACCGCGCTGCGCGACGGTCTGTCCCTCGACTGGGCGAACCCCGCCTGGGACGCCGTGCCGCCCCGTGGCGGGTTTGAGTTCAAGGTGCGTCACACCGGTGTCAGCTGTGCCTACGACCCACTGGTGCAGCAGCCTGCGGTGCTGGGGCTGTGCATCCCCGGCAGCATGAAGGACAGCCTGCTGGCTTTCGACCGCATGGGGGCGCCCCTTCAGGCCTTCGTCGCCCGCCAAACCAAGACCTGCGACGGCTGCGGCTATTGCACACAGACCGACAAGACCGGCCACCGGCCCCGTGCCTTTGTGACGGTGGACCACGACGGCAGGCAGCTGCCGCTGTGCACCTACTTCCCGGGGTACAGCTACTGCTGGACGGAACTAAACGACGAGCTGGTGGATTCCCTCATCGCCTTCCTTGGCTTCCTGGACGGCCTGCGGCAGGCGGGCTAGACACGCTCAACAGCACAGCAAAAGGCGCGGCATAAGCCGCGCCTTTGAGTTATCGTTGGGGTTTGTTCAGCCGATGGGCGGAATCGTCGCCAGGCCGTCGGCCAGCGTCTTCTCGGTCAGGGGCACATCCTGCAGCTTGCCGCTGTTGTACATGTCATAAGCCGCCAGGTCGAAGTAGCCGTGACCGCTGAGGTTGAAGAGGATGACCTTCTCTTCGCCGGTTTCCTTGCACTTCAGGGCCTCATCGATGGCCGCGCGGATGGCGTGGGCCGACTCCGGCGCGGGCAGGATGGCCTCGTGGTGGGCAAAGAACTCGGCCGCCTCAAACACCGGGGTCTGGTCAACGGCAACGGCGTCGACATAACCCTCGTGCACCAGCTGGCTCACGATGCCCGAATCGCCGTGGTAGCGCAGGCCGCCGGCATGGATGCTCTCCGGCACGAAGCCGCTGCCCAGCGTATACATCTGCACCATAGGGGTGAGCTTGCCGGTGTCACCGAAATCATAGGCGAAGTGCCCGCGGGTCAGCGTGGGGCAGGCCGTGGGCTCCACCGCCAGGAACTTCGTGTTGCGGCGCCCTTCCAGCTTGTCCTTCAGGAACGGGAACGACAGCCCTGCAAAGTTGCTGCCGCCGCCGCAGCAGGCGATGATGGTATCGGGGTACTCCCCGGCTTTCTCCATCTGGCGCATGGCCTCCTGGCCGATGATCGTCTGGTGCAGGCACACAAAATCCAGCACCGAGCCCAGTGAATAGTTGGTGTCGGCGTTGGAAGCGGCGACCTCCACCGCCTCGGAGATGGCGATGCCAAGAGCGCCAGGGCTGTCTGGGTCCTGGGCCAGAATCGCGCGCCCGGCGTTCGTGAGGTTCGTCGGGCTCTCATGCACCTTGGCGCCGTAGGTTTCCATGATGAGCTTGCGGTAGGGTTTCTGCCGGGCGGAGACCTTGACCATGTAGACCTCACACTCCATACCCAGCAGCTTGCAGGCGATGGAAAGTGCCGTCCCCCACTGGCCCGCGCCGGTCTCGGTCGTCAGCTTGCGGATGCCGGCCTTCTTGTTGAAATAGACCTGCGGCAAGGCCGAGTTCATCTTGTGGCTGCCGGAGGGCGACACACCCTCGTACTTGTAATAGATGTGAGCGGGGGTGCCCAGTGCTTCCTCCAGCCGGTAGGCACGGATGAGAGGCGACGGGCGATAGGTCTTGTAGGCCTCCAGCACCTCGTCGGGGATGGGCACATACCGCTCGGGCGTCACCAGCTGCTCAATCAGACCCATGGGGAAAATGGGGGCCAGGTCCTCCGGCCCGATGGGCTTCATCGTCGCCGGGTTCAGCGGCGGCTGGGGCTTGTTGGGCATGTCAGCGGTGACGTTGTACCAATTGCGCGGCAGTTCATCCTCGGTCAGGTAAATGACGTTGGGTACGGTGTGTTTGCTCATGCTCGGCTCTCCTCTTCTGTCTCTTCTCATCTCATCTTCCCCTTCGGGGGGACTATCATTCATTTTACATAAAACGGGAGTATTAGACAACTCCAATTCTAATAACAGCACTCGGCTTTAGAATCTATTCTCCTTTGGCAAGCCTAATTCACTTAATGTACACAGGTTCACAATCTAAAGACTTGACGTTGGCTTCCTTTAGGACCTCATGCATTTTCCGGCTGATGATATAGCTTGGAGCACCCAATTCCGTGAATGCTTCCATGGTTGCATTGAAGTCTTTCAAATGACTCACAATCTTCTTTGTGACTTTGAGAGGATCCTCACTATTAGCTTCGTAGACGATTTTACCAGTCTTCTTGCAAAGCAAATATGGGTGCCAACCATTCAACTCGTGAATTGGGGGCATCCTGTCTATCGGTTCAATTTGGTATCCAAGAATCATTTCTCGCCGAGGATGTAAAACAGGATGAAAGCAGATGTTTGTCAATTGATTGCTTTCCAATATGGTCTTTAGCCGTTCAGAAACGACAAATCTATAGTTTGTTGTAAACGCCAAATTCTTGTTTTTCATTCCACGTGGCTCAACATATAGGTTACCAACTGAACCTGTAACAAAACAGTTACGTTCACAGCAATACTCATTTTCGTTTCGCTCGCTGGTGTAGAGGATGCTTCTGGTTCCCAATGTCAAGAAATCTGCTGCATCCACTTCGCCCCTAGTGTATCTTCTTTCAAATAACTCCAGTGGGGCCTCGAAATACTGCGAATGCTTGGTAATAAACGCCCTTACCTTCCGATAACCATCTGAGTCGATCGGGATCAAAAGCAACAGCATCTCTTCATCGATGCAATACTTGGAAAGCTCCTGGCACAGATCCTCAGCTTCCTGTCTTACGTCAGGAGGCACTCGAAAAGGATACCGATCCGTCTTTGGTTTGATGTTAATCCTGGAATAAATCTTCATGCCCCACGCGACTCCCATCGGGCAAACATGTGGCGCAACGATTGTCCCGCCTCACTCATATTTCCTGGAGAAGGCTCTCTCCATATCTCGCTTGGCCGTGCGCTCGGCGTCGGTGTCGCGCTTGTCATAGAGTTTCTTGCCCCGGGCAAGGGCCAGCTCCACCTTGACGCGGTTGTCCTTCAGGTACACCCGCACGGGGATGAGCGAATAACCCTGCTGCTGCACCTGGCCCGCCAAGCGGCGGATCTCCCGCTTGTGCATCAGCAGACGCCGGGGGCGCATGGGCTCCCGGTTGAAGATGTTGCCCTTGTCATAGGGGCTGATGTGCATGCTGGCGAGGATAAGCTCACCGTTCTTCACCTGGGCATAGGCGTCACCCAGGTTGGCCAGCCCCATGCGCAGGGACTTGACCTCGGTGCCGAAGAGCTCGATGCCCGTCTCGTGCAACTCCTCAAAGAAGTACTCGTGGCGGGCGCGGCGGTTCTGCACCAGCGTCTTTTCCTGCTTTTTTTCGCGCTCCGGCATGTTACCTCTTCTCCTTGGGGTTATCGGCTTCCTTCTCCAACCGGCGTTGTTCCTTGGCGTCGTCCAACATCCGCCAAATGAGCATCTTGCCAATGGTGGCCTCGGTCACCGTAAGCAGTATGAGCAGCAGCTCCACGTTCTCGTCGGTCAGCTGCCCATTGCCCTCCAACTTGCCCATCACCTGATCCAGCCGACCCTCCAGCTTCTCCACGTATTGGGCCTTGGATTCCTCCACCAGCTCCAGATACGTCGTGTAGAGGTGGTTGGCTTCCTCCTCCGCGCCCATCAGGTCAAAGACTTCCTTCACATCCTGCAGGGAGAGCACCTGCTTGAGGATGAAGATGTAGAGCAGGCGGATGATGTGGTCGCGGCTGTATTTCTTGCCGTTGGGCCGAGGGAGCGTGCCTTCCTTGGTGTAGTTGTTGATCATCGTCTTCGTCAGGATCTTGTCGTCGTCATTGCGGCGCGCGCCAGCCAGCACCTCGTCAAAAAACGAGGTGACCTGCTCCATATAGAGCGGGATGCGCGGCACGTCCGTCAGCTCCACCAGCTTCCACCGGGCGATCTCCTGCGCCTTCTCCAGCGTTTCCTCCTTGATGCCCATACAGCCTCCCAATCCGTAGTGCCATTATAGCCCAACGCCATTGCCCAAAGCAACAATTAACAAAAAAGTCACAGATCACGCATTGTGCGGGTTGTCGTCATGTGGTATTATGGTTTTGAAAAGTAGTTTCAAAAACTACATTATGAAATGAAGCATAATTCCCGGTCGTTTGCGCACACTAGCGCTGCCGGAACAATGAGGTGAGCTTATGGCAACGAACCGAAAAATAGCGATCGTCACCGACTCCACCTGCGATCTGCCTGATAGCTTGTTGGAGGAGAACCACATTCATGTTGTCCCCATGCGTATCGTGTACGAGACGCGCGAGTACCGTGACCGGATGGACATCACCGCCGAGAAGGTCTATGAGCTGTTGGAACAGGAGATACCCAAGACGTCCCTACCGTTGACCGGTGACGTGATGGAGATTCTCGACGGACTGATGGCACAGGGCTACACCGACGTGGTGTACTTGTCGATTTCCGCGGGGCTTTCTGGCTCGTACAATCTCATTCGGCTGCTCATTGAGCAGTACTCGGGGTTCAACATCGAAGTCGTTGACACCTGCACCCTTTCCATGGGTCTGGGCTTCCTGGTGTTGGAAGCCGCTCGGGAGGCCCTGCGCAGCGGCGACCCGAAGGCCGTTGTTGAGCGTGTGAATCAAATCCGCGCAAAGATGGATGCATTCTTCGTCATACGAACGCTGGAGTACCTGAAAAAAGGCGGTCGCATCGGGAAGGTCGAGGCGGCGATGGGCAGCCTCATGGACATCAAGCCCATCATCGGTGTGGGGTTGGACGGGGTCTACCACACCATGGCCAAGGTGCGCGGGTTCCAAAACTCCGTGCGGAAGATGCTCTCGATGATTCAGAATGACTACAAAGGAAAGAAGATCAACATTGCCATTGTCCACGGGTCCGCCCTGGAGGATGCCGCGGCGCTGCTGGCGGAGGTGCGAAAGGTCGCAACGATCGGCGAATCGTTCATTACCCAGGTCAGTCCTGCTCTTGGCATTCACACCGGCCCGGGCCTGCTGGGCATCATTGCTTACGAGGCCGTCTGAGCCAGGGCACACCACAGAGAACCGGCAACCGGGACGCAGACGTGCGTCCCGGTTTTTTTCGCGTCTGTCGCTGTGGCGACAGACGCGATTCAGGCAGCTTGTTCCTGTTATGGCTAGGTCGGTCGCCGCACATGTCGCCGACCGACCGCAAATTGCAGCTCTCATGCGGGTTTCTAAGGGTACGTTACGCCTGCGGGCTGATTTTCTTATCTACTCGTACCAACGCTTCCTTTCCTCCCGCCGAATGAATCGGCGGGAGGTTCGTTACCCACTGCTCGTTCCAGTGGGTTTGTAGACACTCTGGGCCCGCCACGAAATGTGGCGGGCCTATGTGTTTGAGCGTTATGCCATGCTGCTCGGCAGAAAGACCGGGAACCTGCATTGCCTCCCCCGGTCAGCCCCACGACCGCGCCACTGCTGACCAAGGCACCGGCCCCAGTGCCGCCAGAGCGCGGCGGGCCTCCTCCTCACTGGCGAAGGCCGAAAAGACCGCTGCGCCGCTGCCGGTCATGGCGGTGTACGCACCCCCGCAGGCGGCAAGGCGGGCCAGCAGCTCCCCCACAGCAGGCAGCAGCGCCACCGCAGCCGGCTCCAGCGCGTTGCCGCCCCACCGCGCCATGGCGATGAGATCACCAGCCAGAAGCGCCGGCACAAAGCGGTCGTTCACCGGACGGCGCTCGGCCCCCAGCTCGTCATAGCGGCGATAGCAGGCGGCGGTGTCCACCCCGCCCTCGGGCTTGGCCAGCACAAACCACAGGGGCTGCGCCGGTGTGAGGGGCTCCACCCGCTCGCCAATGCCGGTGACCCGCGCCGTGCCGCCCCACAGGGCAAAGGGCACATCGGCCCCCAGGGTGACGCCGACCTCGGCCAATCGCTCCACCGGCCAAGCCAACCCCCACAGGTCATTGAGGGCCAGCAGCACGGCGGCGGCGTCGGCGCTGCCCCCGCCCATACCGGCCTGGGCCGGAATGCGCTTCTCCAGCGTGATGCTGGCGCCCCGCTCCACCCCCGCGGCCTGCCGTAAGCGGTCGGCGGCCTTCCACGCCAGGTTACCGGGGCCGGCGGGCAGCCACTGGGGGCAGTGCAGGGTGAGGTCATCGGCATCCTCCACCGTCACCGTGTCGCAGAGGCTCACAGTGTGCATCACCATGTCCAGGGCATGGTAGCCGTTGGGCGCGAAGCCCGTCACATCCAGAGTCAGATTGAGTTTGGCCGGGGCCAAACGTGTGATCGTCGCCATCCCTTACCCCCGCTGGGCCTGCACGGCCGTGATGGCAATGACGCCGACAATATCCTCCGCACTGCACCCGCGGGAGAGGTCGTTGACCGGGCGGGCGATGCCCTGCAAGATAGGCCCATAGGCCTGTGCCCCGGCCAACCGCTGCACCAGCTTATAAGCGATGTTACCGCTCGAAAGATCGGGGAACACCAGCACATTGGCCCGGCCCGCCACGGCGCTGCCGGGGGCCTTGCTGCGGCCCACCGACGGCACAATGGCCGCATCGGCCTGCAGTTCACCATCCAGCGCCAAGCCCGGACGCAGCTCGTGGGCCAGGGCGGTGGCCTGGGCCACCTTCTCGGTGAGGTCACTGTGGGCGCTGCCCAGTGTGGAGTAGGATAGCATGGCCACCACCGGCTCCTCCCCCACCAGCGCCGCGAAGGAATCGGCCGCCTGCACGGCAATGTGGGCCAGTTCCTCGGCGGTGGGGTTCTCCACCAGGCCACAGTCCGCAAACACGAAAAGCCCGTCGGCCCCGTACTCCCGGTTGGGCACGTCCATCACAAAGAACGAAGACGCCAGCTTGATGCCGGGCTTGGTTTTGAGGATTTGCAGCGCGGGCCGCACGGTGTCGGCAGTGGAGTGGGCCGCGCCGGACACCATGCCGTCGGCGTCCCCCTGCCGCACCATCATCGTGGCGAAGTACACCGGGTCGGCCAGGGTATGGGCAGCCTGCTCCTCGGTCATGCCCTTGGCGCGGCGCAGTTCGTGGAACGCCTGCACATAAGCCTCCCGGCAGGGTGCTTCGGCGGGGCTGACGATCTCCACCCCAGCCAGCTCCAGCCCCTCGCCCACCCGGGCCACCTCGGTGCGGTCCCCCACCAGAATAACATCCGCCAGCCCCAGACGGTGAACGCTCTGTGCGGCCTCCAGCGTGCGGCGATCGCCGGCCTCCGGCAACACGATGCGCTTGCGGTCGGCCTTGGCTCTCTCCATCATCCGTTCCAAAAACCCCATGGTCAGCGCCCCTTTCGCGCGGTTTCTGCCCTCATTATACCCGCAAACGGCAGTTTCGCATAGAAAAACGCCCGCCGGAGGAACCGACGGGCGTAACCAACAAAGAAGCTGGCACAAGAAAACAACCTAGAGCCGACCGTCGATTCATACGGCTGGAGGAACAATTGTGGGCGTGAACACCAACGGAAAAATCCCGCCCAAGACGAAACGTATTCCCCAAATCCGCATGAGCGGTATGACTTGATATCGTTCGGCGACATGTGCGGCGAATCAGACACGCGGGATGCGTGTCCAACCATCACGCCGTGAAGGCATTGCCCTGCAATGCCTTAGCGCCGGGGCTGGTCGCGGCCTTGGCCGCTGCTCGCCTATGCGTCCTAGACGGCGCGTAAGGCGTGAACGGCGATCTGGTCAAAACGAGAGCAAGCACTCTAAATCGCGGCTGTCGCCACAGCGGCAGCCGCGAAAGGCCGAAGGCCGCTACATCATATGGGTAAACAGGCCCAAGGACTTGGCCTCCATCTCGTCGAGGCAAGCCTCGGCATCGGTGGCGTCGCTCAAGTCCAGTCGGTAGTTGAACTCGTAGAAGCCCGATAGATCCAGCGGGAAGTTGGTCTCCCAGGTGTTGTTCATCACCCACGACCAGACGGGGCGGCGGTTGTTCTCCTCCTTGCCATCGCACAGAGCAATGGGGTGGTGCTGCAGCTCGCCCATGTAGACGAGGGGCGTGTCGGGGGTGAACACCTGTACCGCCTGCCCGGCATTGAGGTAGGCCACACCCTCGTCGGTCGCCCAATACTCCATGCCCGTGCCGGGGATCTGATCCACCCCGGGGCGGAAGGCCTCGGCCCCCTTGCGCAGCCAGGCCTGCCGCAGGGGCAAGGAAAGCTCCAGCGGCAGGTAAACGCTCTCGATGTCATCGGAGAGGTTCTTGGCGAGCCGCAGGGCGAAGTCCAGCCGGGGCAGCGCGCGATACACCCTCAGCAGCACGAAACACTGGCGCGTCCCCTCCAACCGGAAGGTGAACTCCAGAGTGGTGAAGACCGGCCCCTGGTCGACGCAGCGCACACCGGTCATCTCACCGGCAAACTGCTGGGCATGGACGCCACGGATGTTGCGGCCCAGCAGCGCCCGCTCCTCGTAGGCCGGGTGGCGCAGCGCCGTGCGCTCATACACCGGGGTGAAGAACCGTGCCAGACCGCTACCAAGCATGTCCTGCCCGGTCGTCTTGTTCACAAAGGCCGTGAAGCCCTCCCCCACGCGGTAGGCGATGCGGAACCACGGGTTCTCCACCTCATAGGGCAGGCGGTAGGTCTCGGGGTCGAAGTCGTTCACGATGTCACGCACCCGCTCGGCCCCCACGAAGGCGTGGCGGCTGTTGAGGGTGGTGAGCGGTGCGGGCAACTCCTCGTAGCGGTATTCCTTGCTCTCCCCGGCGGCGAAGGTGTCCACAAAGGTGACGCGGACCCCGCGCGGGTGGGCGGAGAGCTGCACGGTCATTTCCTCGCCGGTTCCGGTGTTGGCGACGCGCACCGCAGGCAGCGTCATCGTCTCCACATAGAACTCCACCGGATGGTTGCCAGCAGGCCCGGCGTTGGTGGCACGGATGGTGCCGTCGGTATTGTAATAAAGCAGGGTGCCGCCGCGCCGCAGCAGGGCCCGGTTCAGGAGTTTCGCCGCCCCCTCGTGGGCCTTGGAGGCATAGCTTGATTTGCGCAGCTCCAGGTCGCGCACCTGGGTCTCATAGGGGTTGGATACCGTGGCAGAGTGACCAAAGGTGTGCTCGGCATAGAGCAGGAGGTTGTCCTCCACCACGCGGGTGACGGCCGGGAAGTCGGCGCGCAGGCCGTCGTCCAGGGCATTTGCCAGCCGGAACATGCGCTGGGCCGCGCGGTAATGCTTGACGGCGTCGGGGGCCGAGCCCACACCGTTGGCCCACCAGTCGGTGAGGTCGCCACGGTAGACCGGCAGATCGCCCAGCCGGTCGGCGATTGCAGCATACAGCTCCTGCAGCGATACCATCTGGAGCCGGACGGCGTCACCATACCGGTGGTGATAGGCCTCGATGGTGCGCAGAATTTCAGGATTGGGCGGGGCGTTGTCACTGAACACGCCGGACACACCACTCACGATGAAGTCATAGGGATAGCCCGCTTCCTCGCACTCAGCAAGGTAGTGCTCCAGGTTCTTGTGCAGGTTCTCCACACCGTCCATGAGGTGCTGGTCGCCGAAGTAATTGCGCTCCATGTAGTAATTGATGCGGTTGGGCTTGATGCCTAAGGCATTGCCAAGGTTGTAGTGCTCGCCGTTCCAAATGAGCAGTCGCTGGCCGGCGGCATTCTCCCACCAGTAGGCGTTCTGGTTGCGCCACAGGGGGTACATGCCGTGGTGGGTGTGGATGTTGGTGAAGAGAAACTCCACGCCGTTGGCAAGCAGAGCATCCCGCTGGCCCATGGAGATGCCGTTGATGTCGGCAATCATGGCCGTGCGCACGGGGATGTCCTCCCCGCCAAAGACGGAGACCATCTCCGCCGTGCGGCGCTTGAGCACGTCGGCGTCCACCAGGTCGTTGAAATTGAGATAGGTGGCGGAGACGCCGATGCGCCCCTGCCGCGCCAGGGCGAAGAACTGGCGGCGCTCCTCGGCGTTGGCAACCTCCAGAAAGCGCTCCACGCAGAAGTAGGTCTCGCAGTTCCAACGGAACGCCTGGTTCTCGGGCCGGTTGAGGTCGCGGATGGCGGCGCGGATGTGCTCCACCTGCACGTCGACGATGCGCTCCTGCAGGTCGGTGTAACCGATGTCGGTGTGAGAATGGTGGACAATGTACAGCGTTTTGATGCGGTGTTCCATGGGTAACTCCTTTTCAAGAAGGGAGATTATGTGCGTTTGACGGCCTCATTATCGCACGGCCTGCCGGGGCTGTAAAGGCGGTTTGCGCCTGGTCAGACGGTGATTGCTGCAGCCTTGCGGTTGATGGAGCGGAACCACAGCGCGAAGGCCACCGTGCCCGCCGCCATCACCACCGCCGAGAAGAGCATCAAGCGCCCCGCGCCCAGCCAGTCGGCCGCCAAGCCACCCAGGTAGCCAAAGATGAGTCGCGAGAAGATGGCCGCCAGCATGGCCATCATCGTCTGGCCGGTGGCGCGCAGTTCCCGGGGCACGCTGGTGTTGATGTACACCGCCAGGCAGTAGTTAACGACCACAAACCCCAGCCCGTGCAGCAGATTGGTGCCGATGATGGCGATGGGGTTGTGCAGCAGGAAGAGCAGCAGCCAGCGCACCGACGTGATGAGCCCCGACGCCACCAGCATCTTGGGGATGCCGAAGCGCCCCACGAACTTGCTGGCAAAGAAGAGAAAGGGCACCTCCGCAATGGCGCTGGCAAACATGAGCGCGCCGATGTGGGTGCTGGTCACGCCAGGCAGGCCGCTGAAGTAGATGGGATAGAAGTTATAATACAGGCTGGAGCACAGCGAGTAGACGAGGTTGAAGAAGATAAGGCAAAGCATGGCCTCGTTGGCGAAGATCTTGCGGATGGGGGCCCGCTGGGCGCCGTGCCGGTGGCCGGAGACCTTCGGCAGCAGGAACGAGAGCCCAAAGCACACCAGCAGCCCCATGCCGATGACCGGGAAGATGACGGAGTAATTGTCGTGCAACAGCCAACCCGTCAGCAGCACGGTGAAGGCATAGCCCAACGTGCCGCCCAGGCGAATCTGCCCGAAATCCCACCGCTTGCCCTCCAGATGTTCCAGAGTGATGGTATCTTGCAGGGGGGAGATGGGGCTGAACACGGCCGAGAAAATCGCCGTCACCCCCAGCAGCAGCCAATACTTCACGTAGGGCGAGGCATTGGGCAGGCCCCAATACTGCTGCGCCAACGGGTAGAGCATCACCGCCGCCGCTGCCGACAGCAGCAAAATCTTGAACACCGTGTTCTTGTACCGGGCGCGGTCGCTGGCCAGCCCCCACAGGGGTTGGATCAAGAGCAGTGTCGCCGTGGCGATGGATACGGCCATGCCGATCTGCGCCTGGTTGAAGCCGATGCTCTTCAGGTACAGGTTGGTAAAGGAATTGTAGATGGCCTGAAAGGAGTAGTACACCACGTAGAAGACAAAAAACCGCACGGGAAAGCCGGTTTCGCTCTGTTTCATCACAATCGCCCCATCCCCCGCACCGGGCCATCATGGTCAGCACCCGCAGCAGGCTTGCTAAACTTTCTTTAATAATTCATCCCGATATTACCATGGAAGCATTGAAGGCGCAAGGCCGATGTGCTATACTGGCACCGTTTGGGCGGGGAAGTCGTCAAATGCCCCCTAAAGCCCCCTTCCAATACACAAGTTGAAAATAAACTTCATTTAATATTACTCGGGAGAATGCTATGACTGATTCCTATCTCCCAGCTTACATCAAATCGCAAAACCGGCGGGTGGTGCTCGACCTCTTTCGCCGGCATGGGGTGCTGACGCGTGCCTCCATCTGCACCCATACGGGCATGTCCTTCCCCACCGCCATCAAGATCATTGACTTCCTCATGGCCAAGGGCATCGTGCAGGAGACTGCCGACCGCCCCAACGGCAGCGCGCCGGGCCGCAAGGGGAAGCTGCTGCGCTTCAACCCCGAGGCCTATCGTGCCATTGGGTTGCTCTTTGAGGGCCAGTACGCCTGCGTGGGGTTGGTCAACATGAACGGCGACCTCATTGAACAGGCCGCCATGAACGTGGCCTGGCGCGATGGCCTGCCCGATCTTAAGGAAGCCGCGGCCCTCATCCGCCAGATGTGCGAACGCAACCAGCAGTCCCCCATCCTGGGCGTGGGTATCGGGTTCCCCGGCATCATCGACCCCGATTCTGCCAGCATCGTGCAATATTACAACATGGGGCTCAACGAAAGTCGTTCCTTTGCCGAACTGTTCCCAGACTTCACCGGTGCCGTCGGCCTCCCCTACTTTCTGGAGAACGACGTCAACCTGGCCTGCGTGGGCGAGCTCTTCCGCCGCCGGCAGCAGGGTGAGGTCAACGACCTCGTGTACCTGTCGCTGGGCACGGGGCTGGGCGGCGGCATCGTGCTGGATGGCACCCTGCGCCGCGGGGCCCGCGGCCGCACCGGCGAGGTGGGCGAGATGCTGACCGAACTGCCGCAGACCGGCCTGCCGCCCCGCCGCATGGAGCAGGTGGTCAACCTCAACGCCATCCGCCAGCGCTTCGGCATCGACATCCACCGCGCCATGCCGCTGGATGAGGAAAGCCGTGCGGGCATTGCCGATTATCTGGCCGGGCCGCTCACGCTGCTCATGGCCAACCTCTCGGTGGCGCTGGATGTGCCCGACTTTGTGCTGGCCGGCATCGTGCCAGAGGTACTGGGCGACGTGCTCTACCGGCGCTTGAACGCCGGCTTCGAGGCGGCGGGCCTGCCAGGCACGCGGGTGTCGCCGCCGGTCAACCCCTGCCCGGGCATCACCGGCGGGGCGGCTACGGTGTTTGACAACGCGATTTTTGACGTACTCAGTGGGGATTAACGCCGTAATACGGTGTTAATTACAACTTCAGCGGCAGATTGCCGCCATTGCCACACCGGGGTCACCCGGCAACCTTGCTCTGCGGAGGACGTGCCATGCCTGCCACCACAGTTCGAATCGGCACCTGCACCAACGACGGCGCAACGGGCATTCTCACCTTCCTGCTGGGGGACGACGGCGGTTTGACGCCGGTCGGCGTCACGCCCGTGCTCAACCCCAGCCATGTCATCACAAATGAGGACGGCAGCCGGCTCTACGCCGTGCTGGAGGTCGCCCAATGGCAGGGCGAGACCAGCGGGGCCGTGGCAGCCTACGCCGTGGAGGGTGTGAACCTGCGGTTCCTCAACGCCCAGCCCACCGGCGCGCCGGGGCCCTGCCATCTGCTGGGGCACGATGGCGTGGTGTACGCGGCGTGCTTCTCCGGCGCGCTGGCGGCCCTGCCCCTGGCACCCGACGGCAGCCTGCAACCGGCGGCCACCACCCGGGCCAGTGACCTGCCCTGTGCCCCCACTGGGGTCACCTCTCACTTCCATCAGACTCTCCCCCTGCCCGGTGCGCAGCTGTGCGTCATGGACATGGGCATGGATCGGCTGTTCCTATTCCCCGCTGGTGACACCGCGAACACCGCCCGCACAAGGGCCGTGGAGGCACCGACAGGCGCTGGCCCCCGCCACGGGGTGCTTGCCGCTGATGGCCGATTCCTCTACGTCTGCTGTGAGCTCGATAACCATGTGCTGGTCTACGCTGTCCTTGGGGGCGAACTGAACCTCGTGCAGCGCATGGATGCCCTGCCGGCGGGCTGGAACGAAACGAGCTACTGCGGGCCCATCCGCCTGTCGCCCGACGGTCGGTTCCTGCTGGTGGGCAACCGCGGGCAGAACGCCATCGCCGTGTTCCAAGTGGAAGCCAATGGCCTGCTGGGTGCCCTGCGCTGGTTTGACTGCGGCGGCAACTTCCCACGGGACATGGCCTTCAGCCCCGATGGTCGCTTTGTACTGTGCGCCAACCAGCGTGGCAGCACCCTGTCGGTGCTGCGCTTCCACCCGGGCGACGGGGCTCTGACGCCGGTGGGCGACGCGCCTGCCCCCACGCCCACCTGCATTTGCTTTGACGGGAAGGAGGGGAACCCCCATGAGTGAGGAAGCCATCAAACCAATCCACTACGACCGTCTGCTGGAGGGCAAACGTGCTCTGGTCACCGGCGGCGCCCAGGGCATCGGGCGGGAGATCGCCCTGACCTTTGCCAAGCACGGCGCGGTAGTCGCCATCGCCGACATTGTGGTGGAAGAAGGCCTCCAGACCGCGCGGGAACTGCAGGCCATTGACCCCCGGTGCTTCTTCCTGCGCACCGACACCGGGCTGCCCGAGGACATCGACGCCCTGTGCCAGGCGGTACAGGAGCGCTTCGGCGGGCTGGACATCCTAGACAACAACGTGGGCATCAACATCCGCGAGTACCTGGGGGAGCTAAAGGACGAAAGCTTCGAGCGGGTGATGAGCGTAAACGTGCGCAGCGCCACCCAGCTGTGTCGGTTTTTCCTGCCGGGCATGGTGGCCCAGCACAGCGGCAGCGTGCTGTTCACCTCGTCCATCCACTCGGTGGCGACGATCCACCTCTTCTCCAGCTACGCGGCCAGCAAGGGGGCCATCAACGCACTGGCGCGGCTGCTGGCCCTGGAGCACGGCAAGGACGGCATCCGTGTGAACACGGTGCTGCCCGGCGGGGTGTATTCCTCACTGGCGCGGCCCTTCCACGAGCGGCTCTCCCCCCAGGACCGCAAGCGCTCGCTGCAGACTGCCGTCAACCCCCTGCCCCTGGAAGGCATGGTCGACGACATCGCCGACGCCCACCTCTTCTTCGCCAGCGACATGTCGAGCGCCATCACCGGCTGCTCCCTGCTGGTGGATGGCGGTTCGGCCCTGCAGATCCACAAAATTGACGATTACCTTTACCCCGCCGGGATCCCGCTCAGTAAGCGCGTCGGGTACCTGCGCAAGGAAAGGGAATTCAGACAACACGGAGGAAATGAACCCATGGACGTGTACAAGGAATTGGGCGTAAAAACCTACATCAACGCCTGGGACACCATGTCGGTCATCGGTGGCTCCCGCATGGAGCAGCCGACCCTGGACGCCATGCGCGAGGCGGCCCACGAGTTTGTGGAGCTGGCCCAGCTGCAGCGCCGTGTCGGCGAGGAACTGGCACGCCTGACTCACAACGAGGCCGCCTACATCACCTGCGGCGCGTCGGCGGGCATCCTGCTGTCCTCTGCGGTGTGCATGGCCGGCGGGGCCAACCAGGCTCTGCTCAAGCAACTGCCCGACACCACCGGCATGAAGAACGAGATCCTGGTGATGGCCGGCCACCGCAACAGCTATGACTTCGCCATCAAGGTCAGCGGTGCCAAGCTCATTGAGATTGGCAGCCCGGAGATGACGACCGCCGAGGAACTCACCGCCGCCATCACCGACCGCACGGCCGCCATTGTCTACTTCGACACCCACTACTTCGCCGCCCGGGGTCTGCCCCTTGCTGACGTGGTGCGCATCGCCCACGAGCGTGGCGTGTACGTCATCGTGGATGGCGCGGCCCAGCTGCCGCCCAAGGAGAACCTGTGGCACTACACCCAGGAGTGCGGGGCTGACCTGGCGCTCTTCAGCGGCGGCAAGGGCCTGCGCGGGCCCCAGCAGGGTGGCCTGGTCGTGGGCCGGAAGGCCCTGATCGACGGCTTTGCCATGATCGCCCCACCCAACCAAGGCGTGGGCCGCTCCTCCAAGGCCGGACGGGAGGAGATCGCCGGGGTCTACACGGCGGTCAAGCACTTCTTGGCAGACGGCGTGGTGGAAGCGCGGCAGAAATACATCGACGACAGCTGCGAGTACATCATGAACGAGTTGACGGCATCGGGCATGTTCCGCTGCGTCAAGCTGTGGCCCGGCCCGACGGGCCAGACCTACCACTGGGTGGAGGCCGTCCTCACCAACGGCGCGTCGGCCGAGGAACTGGCAGCAGCGCTCAAAGCCGGTGAACCCGGCATCCTGGTGGGCGCACGGCGGGACGCCAACTCCATCACCATCAACCCGCTGAACCTCGAGCCGTCCGAACTGGACATCGTGGTCGACTACACCATCGAGTACGCCCGCAAACTGGGCAAACAATAAGCACAACAACCAAACAGGAGGGATTTGCAAATGGGCATCGCCGAACAGAAACTCGAACAGATGGGCATCCAGATCGACAGCATCGACCGCAAGGGCAAAGGGGTGCTGAAGGTGCGCCGGTACCGGGACCTTCTGTACATCTCCGGCCACGGGCCCTTCGACCAGAACGGCAAGGCGCTGATGCAGGGCCGCATCGGCGTGGAGCTGACCCCCGACGACGCCTACGAGGCGGGCCGTCTGGCGGCTCTCAGCATGCTGGCCACCCTGAAGGACGCCATCGGCGACCTTGACCGCATCGACTACTTCGTGAAGGCCCTGGCCCTGGTAAACAGCGGCGGCGACTTCTACGGCATGCCGGCGGTGGCCAACGGCTTCTCCGATGTGTTCACGTCGGCCTTCGGCCACCGGGGGCAGCATGCCCGCGCCGCCATGGGCTGCGGCAATCACACCGACAACGTCCCCATGGTCATCGACATGATCATCAAGCTGAAGAGCTGAAACTCACCCGACCCCATCACCGGAAGGAACTGCCGTTATGTATGAAGTACTGATTCAAGGTGCCACCGTCTACGACGGCACCGGGAACCCGGGCCGCGTGGCCGACGTTGGCGTGGAGGGCGGCTACATCGTCGCCGTCGGGGTCCTGGACACGGCTGGGGCGCGGGAGGTCATTGACGCCCGCGGGCTGGTGCTGATGCCTGGGTTCATCGATACCCACTGCCACGAGGACGTCTATCTCCTGCACAACCGTCAGCACGTCATGTCCCTTTCCCAGGGCGTGACGACGCTCATCACCGGGCCGGATGGCCTGTCCTACGCGCCGCTCTCCCGCCACAACCTCGTGGATTACAGCCGGTACCTGCAGGGCTTGAATGGCCCGCTGGACGAGGGCCTGGCCGACTTCACCACCGTGGCGGGCTACCTCAAAAAGTTTGACCGCACCGGGCCCAACGCCTGCGTGCAAGTGCCCCACGGCGCTCTCCGGCTGGAGACGGTCGGTTTCCACGACGTTCCGCTGCGGGGCTACTTCCTCGACCGCGCCAAGGACCTGATGCGTCAGGGCTTTGCGGAAGGGGCGGTGGGCTTCTCCACGGGCCTCAGCTACTACCCCTGCTCCTACGCCGACACCGAGGAGCTCGTCGAGCTCTGCAAGGTCGCGGCGGAGTGGGACGCGCCGTTCTCCATCCACCTGCGCACGGTCTACCGTGGCGAGCGGTTCGACCCGGTGGCCGAGGCCATTGAGATCGCCCGGCGCTCGGGCTGCCGGCTGCACTTCTCCCACTACCGCACCGGGCCCCACAACGTGGGCCAGGTGGAAGCCGTTTGCGCGCCCATCGAGGCCGCACTGGCCGAAGGCATCCGCGTGACGGTGGAGATGTACCCCTTCCACACCGGCAGCGGTTACGGCGTCTACTTCATGCCCCCCTGGGCAGTGGAGGGCGGCTGGCAGGCAGCCTGTGACCGGCTGCACCACGCAGCCAGCCGGCAGCAAATCATCGACTGGATGCGAGCCCACATGCGCTTTGCCGACGACGACACGTTTACCCACCTGCCGCGCAACCCCCAGTACATCGGGCGGGGTTTTGGCGTGGTGGCGCGGGAACGGGGCCAGGATATCCCCCAAATGCTCTGCGAGCTGCTGGCGGAGGAAAACCTGGAAGTCGGCTACCGGGGCGGCGACATCGACGACCCGGCGCTGCACGAGGCACTGCACCGTGACTTCGCCAAGCTTCTGAGCAAGCCTTACTACATGGTGGGCAGCGACGGCATCGCCTGCCATGCCTTCCCCCACCCCCGAGCCTATGGGGCGTTTGCCAAGTTCCTGCGCATCGCGCGGGAGAATGGCCTGCCCTGGGAGACCTTTGCCAACCGCACCTCCTACCTGCCGGCCAAGACGTTCGGCCTGAAGGACCGCGGGGAGATCGCCCCGGGCAAACTCGCCGACATCGTGGTGCTGGATGGTGCAACGGCGCGGGAGAATGCCACGTTCGCCAACCCCATACAGCTCCCGACCGGCATCGAATACGTGCTGGTCAACGGCAAGGTCGCCCTGCGCGGCGGCCGGGTCAACGGCGTGCTGGCCGGCCACGGCGTGGCCTACAGCCGCGAACGCTAGCGAAAGGGAGGCGGAACTGTGCGTTACTCTGCACTACTCAATGAAAAAACCGCCCTCATCGCCGGCGACGGTGGCCCGCTGCGGCGGGCGGTGGCGGCTCTCTTTGCCGCCCAGGGGGCCCGCGTGGCGCTGCTGGGCGGCGCGGATGACACCAGTGTGCCCGGTTGCCCGCTGTTTGCGGCAGAGGCCAGCGACGGCGAGGGCATGGAACGCGCCGGACAGGCGGCCCTTGCCCACCTTGGCCACATCGATGTGGTGGTGACGGTGTTTGCCGCCCACCACCCCGCCCTGGCCGCTGACGGCGACGAAGCCGACGCATGGAACGCCCTGGCCCGCGGGCCGGAAGCCGTGCTGCGCACCGTCCAGCTGGCGGCAGCTGGCATGATGGAGCGCCGTCACGGCGCGTTCGTGCACGTGCTGCCGGTCTACGCCCGGTATGTGGTGCCCGGCGTGTCAGCCACGGCTGCCGGTTCCGGCGCGGTGGCGGCTCTCTCCAAGGCCATCGCCATGGACTACTGCAAGTTCGACGTCCGCTCCAACTGCCTGCTCTACAGCGCCAGTTTCCTGGACGACGAACACCCCGATGCCTTCTGGGCCGAGACGCAGGTGCTGCCCCGCCGTCTGGGGGCGGAGGAAGTCGCCAACGCCGCCCTCTACCTGGCCAGCGACATGGCCAAGCACGTGACCGGCGAGACGCTGACCGCCGACGGCGGCACCACTCTCATCGCCCACAAGCAGGTGTACCCATGATGGAGGCAACCATGCGAACCAACCGATTGTTGGAGGGGAAACAGGCCTTCGTGAGCGCCGGCGGGGCCGGCGTTGGCCGGGCCATTGCGCTGCTCTTTGCGGCGCAGGGGGCGGCGGTGGCCATTACTGACATCGATGAGGAAGCGGGCCGCCAGACGGAGGCGGAGCTCAAAGCCCTGTCGCCCGGCAGCTTCTTCCTGCCAGCGGACATGGCCGACCGGGCCCAAACCGAGGAAGCCTGCCGCGAGGTGCTTCGCCGCTTTGGCCGGGTGGATTGCCTCATCAACAACGCCGGGCGCTTCGAGCGGGCCTATGCCCACGAGGTCGACCTGGCCGGGTTCCGTGCTCTGATGGAGCTCAACGTGCTGTGTACCGTGCGGTGCACCAAGCTCTTTCTGCCGGGCATGCTGGAGGCTCGCGCCGGTACCATCGTCAACATCTCCAGCGACTACACCAAGGGCTCGGTGCCCCAGGTGGGGGCCTACGCCGCCAGCAAGGGGGCGCTGAGTGCCTACGGGCGGGCGGTGGCCATGGATTACGCCCGCTGGGGTATCCGGTGCAACAACCTGCTGCTGGGCATGAACCTCGGCTGTGTGGGCCGCGCCTACCAGCAGGAGATGCCGCGCTTCCGGGGTGGCAACGGCTTCGACATGACCCAGCCGCTGCGCCGCCCCGCCACCGTGGAGGACGCGGCCAAAGCCGCTCTCTACCTGGCCAGTGATCTTTCGGCTTTCATGACCGGCGAGGACCTGCCTGTGGACGGCGGCATTCAAGCGCAGGCCCACGTGCAGGATTGGGGGTGAGCGGATGAACAACCAACTGCTGGCCGGCAAACGCGCCGTCGTCAGCGCCGGTGCCAAGGGCATGGGCCGGGCCATCGTGCTGCTGCTGGCGGCCCAGGGGGCCCAGGTGGCCTTCTGCGACATTGACGATGAGGCCGGGCAGACTACCCTGGCCGATGCCAACACCCTGCAACCTGGGTGCCTTTACCAGCACTGCGACATGGGAAATGCCGACGAGGTCGATGCCTTCTGCCAGGCGGCAAAGCGCCGCTTGGGTCACGCTGACGTGTTGGTGAATGTGGCGGGGATCAACGACCGCGACTTGCTGGTGGAGCAGGACCCAACGGTCTTTGAGCGCATCCTGGCCGTGAACCTCAAAGGTGCCCTGCGGCTGTCGCGGGCCTTCGTGCCGGGCATGGCAGCCGCCGGCGGCGGCAGCGTCATCCACATCTCGTCAGTCAACTCCACCGCGTCGGTGCCGGGCAACACCGCCTACGCCGCCAGCAAAGGCGGCATCGAGGGCATGAGCCGGGCCATCGCCATGGACTATGCGGCGTGCAACGTGCGCTCCAATGTCATCTGCCCCGGTGCGGTGTACACCGGTGAACTCCGCCCCTGGTGGGAGGGCCGCCTGGAGGAGCCGCTGGACTACCCCCTGCTGCTGGCCCACCAGCCCCTCAATGGCCCTGGGCTGGCCGACAACATCGCAACCACCGTGCTCTTTCTGGCGTCGGACCTCTCGAGCTATGTGACCGGCGCAACGCTCTTCCAGGATGGCGGCGGCACCATGCAGGCCCACCGGGTGGACGCCTACCCCCAGCCGCCGGATTATGAGGACATCATCGAGCAATATCGGGTTACACTGGACAAATCCCGAGGAGGAGGACCATGAGCATCTATCAGGAACTGGGCATCAAGCCCTACATCAACGCGCTGGACACCGTCTCCATCTTTGGCGGCTCCCGCATGCCCGACCGCGTCATGGACGCCATGCACGCCGCGTCGCGCAACTTTGTGGAGCTGGCCGACCTGCAGGAGAAAACCGGCCGGCGCATCGCCGAGCTCAGCCACAACGAGGGGGCCTACATCACCGCCGGCGCGTCGTCAGGGCTGCTGTACTGCGCGTCGCTGATTCTCACCGGCAGCGACCCCGAGCTTCTCAAGCTGTTGCCGGACACCAGCGCCTTGGCAAAGAATGAGATCGTCATGATGGCCGGCCAGCGCACAGGCTACGACAAAGCACTGGAGTGCTCGGGCGCCAAGGTCATTGCCGTGGACGCCCAGCCCCACGACACCGAGGCGCTGGAGGCGGCCATCAACGACCGCACGGCGGCCATCTTCTTCTTTGACCTGTGGGGCTGCCGCAACACGTCGCTGTCCTTTGAGGACACGATGGCCGTGGCCAACCGCCACAACGTGCCTGTGGTGGTGGACGCCGCGGCGCAGCTCCCGCCCATTGAGAACCTCTGGCGCTTCACCGGGGCCGGCGCGGCCGCGGCGGTGTTCAGCGGCGGCAAGGGCATGCGCGGCCCCCAGGGCAGCGGCCTGGTGGTGGGCAAGAAGTGGCTACTCGATGGCTTCCCGCTGGTAGGCGCTCCTAAGCACGGCATCGGCCGCTCTAGCAAGATCGGCCGCGAGGAGATCGTGGGGCTGTACACCGCCATCCGCGACTACCTGGAGCCCGGCATGGTGGACTGCAAGGTTGCGACCATCGAGGCGCGGGTGCAGTACATCAACGAGGCCCTCAACAAGAGCGGGCTTTTCCGCTGCAAGCGTGTGTTCCCCGGCCCCACCGGCCAGTGCTACCCCCGCTCGGCGGCGGAGCTGATGGTCGACGTCCCTGCGGAAGAACTGGTGAAAGTCCTGCGGGAAGGCACGCCCGGCATCCTCATTTGCAAGACCGGGCACGACACCTGTACCAATGGCATCTTCATCAACCCCCTGCTGCTGACGGACGACGAGGTTTCCGTCGTCGTTCGGGAAGTCATCGCCCAAACCTGCGTGCTGCAAGCGGCGCGCTAAATCAATCAAAGGAGGCACTATCATGAGCATTGCGGAAAAGAGACTGGCGGACCTGGGTCTGCAACTGTTTGACGACGACGTAAGAATCCAAGTCGTGGGGAACAAGCCGAAGGGTGAGACCCCCTACCGCACCGGCCGCGGCATCTGCAAGTATAAGATCCACGAGGATCTGCTGTTCATCTCGGCCATGGAGCCCACCGGCCCCGACGGCAAGCCCGCCTTCGTCGGCCGCCTGGGTGGCGAACTGAGCGTGGAGGAAGGCTATAGGGCAGCGCGCCTCGTCGCCATCAATATGCTGACGATCATCAAGGACGCGCTGGGCGACCTCGATAATGTGGAATGCATTCTGAAGGTCTATGCCCTGGTGAACGGCGTGCCGGGCTTCGGCGACCTGCCCCAGGTGGCAGACGGCTTCACCGACCTCATGACCGAGGTCTTTGGCGAGCGCGGCATGCACGCCCGCTCCGATATGGGCGCCACCAACCTCAACAACAACGTGCCGATCGTCTGCGACGCCATCATCCAGATTCGCAAGTAAGGAGGAGAAGAACATGTCTGCCATCAACGATCTTTTGGATAAAAAGGCCAAGGAACTGGACATCGACTACTTGAGCTACAAGGGCCGGGCGCTCGTTGGGTGCCGCCGGGTCGGCAACCTGCTCTACACCTCCGGCTCCGGCTGCGCCGATTTCCGGCAGGGACTCATCGGCCGGGACTTGACCATTGAGGATGGCTACGCCGCCTGCCAGCACATCGCCCTCATCCAGCTTATGATGATCCGTGAGGAGCTCGGCGACCTGGACCGCGTGGATCAGATCATCAAAGGGTTCGGGCTCATCGCCTGCGACGACGACTTCCATGACCTCGACAAAGTGTACGACGGCTTTGCAGACGTGCTGTATGAGGTGTTCCGCAACCGTGGCGTGCACACCCGCACGATCATGGGCAGCCGCAACATGCCGGTGGGCAACACCGCCGCCGAGTTCGAGCTCATTCTGTCCATCAAAGACTAAGTCGCAGCGGCCGCCTTCAGCGACCGCCGCGAGTGGGAACCACTCGTCCTTACAACCCTATATGCCCGCCACCGCACATGTCGCTGGCGGGCTTCTTTATTGTTTCGCTCGTGCTCGTTTCACGTAAACACGCGCCTGCGGGCGGGAAGGGGTGCGTGCCGCCGCCAGTTGCTTCGTCCCTTGGCCGGATGAACCGGCCTGCGGGTTCGGAGCTTCCACTTCGTAATGAGGCATCACGCCTGCACTGCCATTGCGGGGATTCCCAAGGGGCGAGCCCCTTGGGTCGTCACCACTCCCCTGTGCGGCAGGCACACCAACAAGAAGCCCGCCCGCCTGGATAGGCGGACGGGCTTCAGATTTGTTGTGACGCTGCTTATTTCGCGATCAGGCTGGTGCCGGTCATCTCCGCCGGCTGGGGCAGGCCCAGCAGGTCGAGGAGCGTGGGGGCTAAGTCGCAGAGGCGGCCGCCGTTGCGCAAGGTGGCAGCTTTGCGGCTGTCGTCCACCAGGATGCAGGGCACCGGATTGGTGGTGTGGGCCGTGAAGGGCTCGCCGGTCTCGGGATCCACCATCATCTCGGCGTTGCCGTGGTCGGCGGTGACAATGGCCGAGCCGCCGGTGGCGAGGATGGCCTTCAGCACCCGGCCGACACACTCGTCGACGGTGTGCACGGCCTTCCACGCGGCGTCAAAGAAGCCGGTGTGGCCCACCATGTCGCAGTTGGCGAAGTTCAGGATCATCACGTCGTACTTGCCGCTCTCAATGCGGCGCACGGCTTCGTCGGCCACCTCGTAGGCGCTCATCTCGGGCTGCAGGTCGTAGGTCGCCACCTTGGGCGAGGGAATGAGCGCCCGGTCCTCCCCGGGGTTGGGCTGCTCCACCCCGCCGTTAAAGAAGAACGTCACGTGGGCGTACTTCTCGGTCTCGGCAATGCGCAGCTGGGTCAGGCCCTTCTCGGCAATGTACTGGCCGAAGGTGTTGTTCAGGCTCTGGGGGTGGAAGGCGATGTGCACGTTGCGGAACGTGGCATCGTACTGGGTCATGGTGACGTAATACACCGTGCGGTAGCCGCCGTCGCGCTCAAAGGCCGCAAAGTCCGGCTCAATGAAGGCGCGGGTCAGCTCACGGGCGCGGTCGGGGCGGAAGTTGAAGAACACGATGGAGTCGTCAGCCCCCAGCTTGGCGATGGGTTGCCCACCGTCCGTCACCACCGAGGGCTGCACGAACTCGTCGTTCTCGCCCTTGGCATAGGATTGCTCCATGGCCGCCACGGCGCTGGCGGCGGGCTCGCCCTTGCCCTCGGCAATGGCGTCGAAGGCACGCTTGACGCGGTCCCAGCGGTTGTCGCGGTCCATGGCCCAGTAGCGGCCGATGACCGTAGCAATCTTGCCGGTGCCGACGGCTGCCATGCGGCGCTCCAGGTCTTCAATGTACCCCTTGCCGCTGGTCGGTGGGGTGTCGCGGCCATCCATCAGGCAGTGGACGTAGACGCGGCTCAGCCCCTTGCGCTGGCAGAGGCGCAGCAGGCCCTCCAGGTGATCGATGTGACTGTGGACGCCGCCGTCGGACACCAGGCCGACGAGGTGCAGCGCCGTGCCCTTCGCGAGGGCATTATCCACCGCGCCCACCAGGGCCTCGTTGGTGTAGAACGTGCCGTCCTCAATCTCCTTGGTGATGCGGGTCAGCTCCTGGTACACGATGCGGCCAGCGCCAATGTTGGTGTGGCCCACTTCGCTGTTGCCCATTTGCCCATCGGGCAGGCCCACATTGAGGCCGCTGGCCCCGATGAGGGTGTGGGGATAGGTGGCCATCATGGCCTCGACGTTGGGGATATTCTGGGGAACGATGGTATTGCCCTCGCGATCGGCGCGATAGCCAAAGCCATCCAGTATCAACAATGCAACCATTTTCTTCATGGATGTTCCTCGCTTCTAGAAATGCACGACGGCCGAGAAGTCGGCGGCCTTCAGGCTAGCGCCGCCGATGAGCCCACCGTCGATGTGCTCTTTGGCCATCAGTTCGCTGGCGTTGGAGGGGTTCATGCTGCCGCCGTACTGGATGCGGACAGCTGCGGCGGTGGCGGCGTCAAAGCAGCGCTCCACCGTGGCGCGGATGATGCCGATGACCTCGTTGGCGTCGGCGGAGGTGGCGGTGCGGCCGGTGCCAATGGCCCAGATGGGCTCATAGGCAATGACGACGGCGGCAGCCTCCGCGCCGGTCAGGCCATCCAGGGCCGCGGCGGTCTGGCGCTGCACCACGTCGGCGGTCACACCCTGCTCCCGCTCGGCCAGGGACTCGCCCACGCACACGATCGGCAGGAGCCCGGCGGCCAGCGCGGCCTTGGTCTTCAGGTTCACGGTCTCGTCGGTCTCCGCGAAGTACTGACGGCGCTCGGAGTGGCCGAGAATAACATACTCGACGCCCAGGGCCTTGAGCATATCGGCCGACACCTCACCGGTGTACGCGCCGCTGGCCTTCCAGTGCATGTTCTGGGCACCCAGGTGGATGTTGCTGCCCCGCAGCGCTTCCGCCGCGGCGGCCAGGCACACGAAGGGCGGGCAGACGACGACGGTGCAGGCCGCGTCGGCCACCAGGGGCTTGAGCTCCGCAAGGAGCGCACCCGCCTCCTGCGGGGTCTTGTTCATCTTCCAGTTGCCTGCGATGATCGGTGTTCTCATCTTCGTACTCCTTTCGCCTTCGTCGCTCACGTGCCAAAGGCGAGTTCATTCGGTTCTTGTACCGGTGTTTCATCACCGCGCGCCGTACACGCCGCCGCACGGTATCCAATAGTATACCTCATACTGGCATTCAACGGAAGTAACGCCGCTGCGGCGGAGACAGTAAAACGCATGGAACGGATATTCGTTCGCCGCTGCCGGATGAACCGGTGTTACCCCCGCTCTGCGGCAGACGATTCGTCAGAATCGTTGAGAGCAGAGCGAGCATTGCAAAGCAACGCGGCGTCAAGTCTTTTCGCCTATCCCTATCAAAATATGGCGGGGCCGAACCGGTGAGTTCGGCCCCGCGGGCAATTACTTGTTGTTGAGCGCCGCCACACCGGGCAGTTCCAGGCCTTCCAGGAACTCCAGCGACGCACCGCCGCCGGTGGAGACATGGGTCATCTTGTCGGCCAGGCCGAAGCTCTCCACCGCCGCCGCGGTGTCGCCGCCGCCCACGATGGTCACGCCGGGGTTGTTGGCCATGGCTTCGGCCACCACGCGGGAGCCGTGGGCGAAGTGGGAGAACTCATTGACGCCCATCGTACCGTTCCAGATGATGGTGCGGGCCTTCTTGACTTCCTCCACAAAGATGCGCTGGGTGTCGGGGCCGATGTCCATGCCCTCCCAGCCATCGGGAATCTCCCGGCTGTGGAAGGTGGCACGCAGGCCGTCGTTGCTAAACTCCTGGGACGCCTCGTTATCGATGGGCAGCAGGAGCTTGATGCCCTTCTTCTCCGCCGTTGCCATCACTTCCTTGGCGTATTCGATGCGGGACTCATCCAGCAGGGACTTGCCGATGGAGCCGCCCAGCGCCTTCTGGAAGGTGTAGGCCATGCCGCCGCCGATGATGAGCGTGTCTACCTTCTCCAACAGGTTGGCCACGACGCCGATCTTGTCCTTGACCTTGGCACCGCCCAGGATGGCAACAAAGGGCCGCTGCGGGCTTTCCAATGCGGCGCCCATGATCTCGATTTCCTTCTTCATGAGGAAGCCGGCCACAGCGGGCAGGAAGGCGGCAACGCCCGCGGTGGAGGCGTGGGCGCGGTGGGCCGTGCCAAAGGCGTCGTTGACGTAGACATCCGCCAGGGCGGCGAGCTGCTTGGAGAGCTCAGGGTCGTTCTTCTCCTCACCGGCCTCAAAGCGCACGTTCTCCAGCATCATGACCTCACCCTCACCCAGGGTAGCGGCCTTGGCCTGGGCATCGGGGCCGACCACGTCAGTGGCCAGCGCCACGGGCTTGCCCAGCAGGGCGCTCAGACGCTCGGCACAGGGCTTCAGGGTAAAAGCCGGGTCAACCTTGGCCTTCGGCCGGCCCAGGTGCGTGCAAAGGATGAGCTTGGCACCATGGCTCAGAAGGTACTGGATCGTCGGCAGCGCGCCGCGGATGCGGTTGTCGTCGGTGATCTCGCCCTTTTCGTTCTGCGGCACGTTGAAGTCCACACGGGCCAGGACCCGCTTGCCCTTCACGTCGATGTTCTCAATCGTCTTCTTGTTCAATGCCATGGTCCCATTCACTCCTTGTCAGAATTGATCAGGCAAAGCCTGTAATGCCCCATGTAAATGCAGTCGGTCAAGCCTGGGAGTCCAGCAGCACGCAGATGCCCGCCGCCGCCGCCTCGTCTAGGATGATGGCAGTGGGCCGGCAACCCCTAGCTACCGCCAACACGGCCTCGGCCTTCTCCGCCCCGCCGGCCACCAGGATGCGCCGACGGATGGCCATAAACTGATTGAGCGCCAGCCCCAGACCACTGGCGGCGTAGACCACGCCACCCTGCCGGTCAAAGTAGTATCCCAGTGCCTCCGCTGCCGCGCCGCCCGCGCGCAGGCGCGCGGCGATGTCGGGCGGCAGGTTGCGCCGGCGCACCATCTGGTCGGCACGCCCCACGCCAAAGAGCAGCACATCCGCACTGCGCACGCTGCCCAGCCACTGGGTCAGCCGGCTGTCGCCGGCGGGAACCGCCTCCGCGGGCATGTCGTCGGGCCAGTGCAGCAGGCGGTGGCGGGCCCGGAAGCCCTGCGCCAACCGCGCGGCCACGGTGTTGGCCTGGATCTCCATTTCCTCGCCCAACCCACCACGGGCCGGCACCACCAAGAGGTTGGGGAGGCCCTGGCCGTCGGTCTGAGTTTGGGCGGCCACGCCAGCCATGGTGGAACCACCCACAACCGCCAGCGTCATGCCGTCCCGCAACACCGTCGTCAGGTACTGCACCGCCTTGCGGTAGAGTGCCCGGCGGCAGACGTCGTCCACCGCCGAATCCCCGGCGACGACCATGACCGAGACAATGCCCGTCTCCTGACGGATGCGGTCGGCCAGCGGTTCGGCAAAGAGCAAGTCCATGCGGGAACGCAACTCGCCCAACACCTCGTTGCCCTCGTCGCTCAGGTGCATGCCATCGGGCGCAAAGCGGATGAGTCCCAGTTCCTTCATGCGTTCGGCTTCGCCGCGCACGGTGCGCTCGGGCAGATCGAGATGGACGGCCAGTGCCCGCCGACCCACCGGGGCCATCAGTGCCACAGCCTCCAGCATCTCAAACCGGGTGCGGGCGGTGTCCACCATCTCAGGCACCAGGCGTCGAAACATGGATAACACTGCGTTCATCGCCCGGCCCCCTTGTGGGACAGAATTCGCCCACAATGGCTCTCGCGTCCCAATGCCGATTTTACCACAATGAAGCGGGGCTTGGCAATGGATTTCCGCATGGGTCAGCGAGCGGGGTCGAAAAAAGCAATTTTGCCGGCAATGAGTTCGTCCACCCGGGCGCAGTAGTGCTCCACGCTCTTGGGGTTGGGGTAGCGCTCGTGCCGGGTTTGGGCGTAAAACATGCGCTTGGAGACCGCGCCAGCCCCCAGCGCCACGATGTTGTGGGTCTCCTCCATCATGTCCACGTTGTAGACGCAGGCCGCACCCGGCAGGGCATAACCCACATTCTCCAAGTTTCCCCGCATGTACTTCTGGCGATACATGTAATACGGCTCCATCCCACGCTCCCGGGCAAAGGCATGGCAGCGCTCCAGCATGCGGGCGGCCTCGTCGTCGTCGGGCAGTGGGTAGTCCGCCAGCCGCTCATTCAAGCGGGAGGAGTGCTTGATGGCCAGGGTGTGGACGGTCAGATTGTCCATGTCCAGCCCCTGGAGAGCCGTGAGCGTCCGCGCCATGGCGGCGTCGTCCTCGCCAGGCAGGCCCACGATGAGATCCATGTTCACCTCGCGGATGCCGGCGGCACGAGCCTCGTCATAGGCGCGCAGCACGTCAGCGGCGGTGTGGTCGCGTCCAATGGCCGCAAGCGTGGCGTCATTCATCGTCTGGGGGTTGATGGACACCCGGCCCACGCCCTGCGCCGCCAACAGCGCAAAGGTCTCGGCGGTCACGCAGTCGGGCCGGCCGGCTTCCACCGTCCACTCCCCCGCCCCCGGAAAGGCCGCCCGCGCCGCCGTCAGGATGGCTTCGAGATCGCCGAGTGGAATGGAAGTCGGCGTGCCGCCGCCCATATAGACAGCCCGGCAGCGCCGGCCCGCCATGGCCCGGCCCAGGGCGTCAATCTCCTTGAGGAGCGCGGCCACGTAGGCCGGCACCCGGCCAGGGCGGCGCAGATCGGCACTGAAGAAGGAACAGTACAAGCACCGCGTGCGGCAGAATGGGATACCGATGTAGACGTCAAAAGCGTCCTCCTGCCCCCAACGCCATACGTCGCGCTGGGCGTGCAGGATGTCGGCCACCATCTTGGCCTTGGGCGGGGTGACATCGTAGACCGCCTGCAGCGCCTCGGCCACGGCAGCGGGGTAGGTGCCCTCGTCGATGAGTTGGCGTGCCACCTTGGTGGGGCGGATGCCGGTGAGCGACCCCCAGGGCGGGTGAACGCCGGTCGCATCCCGCAGCAGGGCATAGAGCGTCAGCTTGGCGTGGCGGCGGCGATGCCGCTCCCACCGCAGGCGGTCGTCGGTGGGGATGGCGGGCCGCGTGTCCTCCCGCTCGGTGGCTTTGCCCTCGGTGGTCAGCGTCACCCGCTGCCGCCAACGGTCGCCCTCGTCGGCAAACACGTGCTCCAGCGTGAGGTCACCCTCACCGTCATCGGCAATCTTCTCCATGCCAAAGAAGAGCCGCACCACGTCGGCCAGGTCGTTGGCAAATTCAGGTTGGTTGGTGCGCAGTACGATCATAACAGGATGGGGTTGGAGCGCTTTTCCTGCCCGATGGTCGTGGGCTCGCCGTGGCCGGGGTAGACCCGCACCTCGTCGGGCAGCGCAAAGAGCGTGAGGCAGGACTGCCGCAGGGTGGGCAGGTGCCCGCCGGGGAAGCCGGGGTTGCCGTAGGAGCCACGGAACAGCGTGTCGCCGGTCAGCAGATCGTCACCCACCCGGTAGCAGACGCTGCCCGGCGAGTGGCCCGGCGTCAACAACACATCCACAGGCACCTCTCCAATAAGCAGCCGGTCGCCGTCCTCCAGCGTCCGGTCCACCTGCCGGCCATGGATACGCTCGGCGTCCATCACCGACATGTTGAGCCGCGGGTCGGCAAGGCCCGGCGCGTCCAGCCGGTGGATGAGCGTCTGCGCGCCGGTGGCCGCGCGTACCCGGTCGGCCGACGACATATGGTCGAAGTGGCAATGGGTCAACAGAATGTATGGTACCGTCAGCCCCTGCCGCGCCACGGCGTCCAGCAGGGCCTCGTCGTTCACGTCTGGGTCAACGATGGCCGCTTGCCCGGTGTGGGGGCAGACGATGAGGTAGCTGCGGCCATCCATGCGGCCGGTGGGGACGATGAGAATGCGGTGTTCCTGGTTCAAAACAACCTCCTGCTATCAAGCAGCAATGTGACCGGGCCGTCGTTGACAAGATGCACCTGCATGTCCGCGCCGAAGCACCCCGTCTCCACCGGCAGCCCCACAGCCCGCAGGCCCTCAATGGCCCGCTGGTACCAGTGTTCGCCGTCAGCAGGCGCGGCGGCGGCGGAGAAGCTGGGCCGCCGACCCTTCCTGGCGTCGCCGCACAGGGTGAACTGAGACACCAAGAGCACCGCGCCTCCCACATCGGCCAGGGCGAGGTTCATCTTTCCCCCGTCGTCCTCAAAGACCCGCAGGCCTTCGATCTTGCTCACAATGTAGGCAAGGTCGGCCTCGCCGTCGCCCTGCTCCACCCCCAACAGCACCAGGAAACCCCGGCCGATGGCCCCGGTGACGGCGCCATCCACCTCCACCCGCGCGCCGGTGACACGCTGCACCACCGCGCGCATCAGGACCCCCGGTAGACGTCGATCATCTCGGGCATCTTGCGGAAGCCCTTGATGAGCGACTCGAGCTGGGTCTTGTCCTTGATCTGCACCAGCATAGCCATATTGGCCACACCCTTGGCGCTGACCTTAACGTTGATCTCCACCAGGTTGGCGCTCTGGCCGTCGATGACCTTGTAAATATCCACAATCAGGCCGGGCCGGTCGTAGGCCGCCAGCTGCAGCCGCGCACGGTAGGCCGAGGACGCGTCGTCCTCCCAGCTCACCTCGATGAACCGGCTGGGGTCGTTGGAGATGTCGAAGACGTTGGTGCAGTCCCTCCGGTGGACGGACACACCCCGGCCCCGGGTGATGAAGCCAATGATGTCGTCGTGAGGCACGGGGTTGCAGCACTGGGCAAAGCGCACCAGCATGCCCTTGTGGCCCTTCACGATGACGCCACGGCTGGCGGTATCCCGCCGGGCGGGTTTATTCTCGGCCTGCTGGGCCTCCTGCTGGCGAATCTGGCGGACTTTTTGCTCGCGATTGTACTCCGCCAGCAGGCGCTGCATCACCTGGCCGGTGGAGATGCCGCCATAGCCCACGGCGGCGTACATGTCCTCCACCGAGCCCAGGGTGAATTTCTTAAAGACCTTCTGCAGCCACTCTGGCCGACAAAGCTCGGGCAGGGGCACGCCGGTGCGCTTGGCAGCTTCCTCCAGCATGTCCTGGCCCTTCTCGATGTTCTCGTCCTTGTATTCCTTCTTGAACCAAGTACGAATCTTGTTGCGGGCCTGGGGGGTTTTGACGACGTTGAGCCAGTCGCGGCTGGGGCCGCGGCTGGTGTTGGAGGTGATGATCTCCACGATGTCGCCAGTTTTGAGCTCCACGTTGAGGTTGGTGAGCTTCCCGTTGATCTTGGCACCGACGCACTTGTTGCCGACGGCCGAGTGGATCATATAGGCGAAGTCAATGGGCGTGGCACCCCGTGGCAGGTCGACGACGTCGCCCTTGGGGGTGAAGACAAACACCTCGGTGTTGAAGAGATCCACCTTCAGGGTGTCCATGAACTCCTGGGCGTCCTTGGTCTCGTTCTGCCACTCCAGAATCTGCCGTAGCCACGCGAGCTTGTTGTCGAGCGTGCTGTCCTCGGCGTTCTCCTTGTACTTCCAGTGGGCCGCAATGCCGTATTCTGCCGTGCGGTGCATGTCCCAGGTGCGTATCTGTGCCTCAAACGGCATGCCGCCCCGGCCGATGAGCGTGGTGTGCAGGCTCTGGTAAAGGTTGGCTTTCGGCACGGCGATGTAGTCTTTGAAACGCCCGGGCAGCGGCCGCCACATGGTGTGCAACAGGCCCAACACGCCGTAACAGTCCTTGACCGACTCCACAATGACGCGCACCGCGACGAGGTCGTAGATCTGCTCGATGGACTTGTGCTGCTGCTTCATCTTGCGGTAGATGCTGGCATAGTGCTTGAGACGCCCTTCGATGTGGGCCTCGATGCCCGCGTCCTTCAGCCGCTCTTGGATTTGCTCAATGATGGTGTTGATCTCATCGTGGCGGGCATAGCGGTTGTCGTTGACGCTGGCGACGACCTCCTCGAACCCCTCGGGGTCGAGATACTTGAGGGCCAGGTCTTCGAGCTCAATCTTGATGCGGAAAATACCAAGCCGGTGCGCCAACGGGGCGTAGATGTCCTGCGTCTCCCGCGCGACAGCAACCTGTTTCTCCCTTGGCACGGCGTCCAGCGTGCGCATGTTGTGCAGCCGGTCAGCGAGCTTAATAAGGATGACACGGATGTCCTCGCTCATGGCCAGCAGCATTTTGCGGATGCTCTCGGCCTTGCGCTCCTCGCTGCTGGCGTACTCCACCTTGCTGATCTTGGTCAGGCCATCGACGATGAGAGCAACCTCCGACCCGAAGGCGGCGCGCACCTCGTCGAGCGTGGTGGGGGTATCCTCCACCACATCGTGGAGCAGCGCCGACACGATGGTCTGGGTGTCCATATCCATGTCCATAAGGATGACAGCCACGGCGCAGGGGTGGGTGAAGTACGGCTCGCCGGACTGGCGCTCCTGCCCCCGATGGGCAGCCTCAGCATAGGCGTAGGCCTTTTCAATGAGGCCCGCGTCCAGCCGTTGGTAATTGCCGCTCTTCAGTTTTTCCAGAAACCCATTCAAACCGCTACCCCTGGCCGGTTTTACCGGCGGTCATCGTACTGGGCCAAATGGACTGCCCGGCCGTCGCGCGGCCCCGCGCCACGGCACGTTGTTGTCATATGGGTTGCCGCTAGAACTTGATGGCCGAGAACACCTCGTAGTCCGAGAGGATCTCCCGCCCAGAGTACATCGTCATCTCCATGGCGAAGCAGACCGACACGATCTCCGCCCCCATGCGCTGCAGCAACTGGCAGGTGGCCAGCGCCGTGCTGCCGGTCGCCAACAGGTCGTCCACCACCACCACCTTCTGCCCGGGCACAATGGCATCGCGGTGCACTTCCAGCGTGTCGCTGCGGCCCTGCTCAATCTGGTACTCATAGCGGAACACCTCAGCCGGCAGGCGTCCGGGGCGGCGCACCGGCACAAAGCCGGCCCGCAGCATGTAGGCCAGCGGCGCGCCAATGACGTAGCCGCGGGCTTCCGGCCCGGCAATGAGCGCGATACCGCGATCCTTGAGATGCTCGTACATGCGCTCCAACAGCTCGGCATAGGCCTCGCCGTCCTTCAAGAGCGTCGTGATGTCCCGGTACCGGATGCCCGGCATCGGGAAGTCGGGGATGACCCGCACCTTGTCCTTCAGGTTCATCTGCTACACCTCCGTCAGGCAGGCGGTTACCCGCCTGTAAATGGCACTCAACATGAGTTCGGTTCGCTCCCTCCGCGGGGGAACGGCAAGCCACGGCGCACGGTCGAGGGGCGCCAGCAGCCCCAGCTCCAGGAAGACCCGCGCGGCCACCTCAACCGCCCAGCCAGTGGGGCCATCGGCCCCCAGCCAGTCCCAATCGGCAGGGCTATTGGGCCCTTTGCCAGCCCGCAGCGCCGCTTGCATGCGGCGGTAGACCTCCAGCAACCCCTCCCGGCGGAAGAGCTCCGCCAGCCGACCGGTTTCATGGTTAACGTTCATTATAATGCAGCGACCGTCATTATTCAATTGCCCCGCCAGCGGCAGGGCCAACGGCCCGTCGAGCAGGAAACAGCGCTCGTATTGATGGAACGGCAGACGTGCGGTGTCGGGGGCGACGACGACGGCGTTCTCACGCCGGTGGGCCTGGGGGGCTACACCCTCCCCCACATAGACCCGGCAAAGGCAGCCGGCTGCCACCAAACCATCGAGCACCGCCGTGGCGCTGCTTTGGGTGCGGCAGAGTACCAGAGTGCCCCAGGGGCTAGCCTGCAGGGCAGCGACGAGCGCCTCCATCCCCTGTTGCCAGGGAATGCGTGCAGTACCGGCAACGGGCACGCCGTCGCCGCCGGCGCACAGCGCACGCTGCACTGCCGCGCCGGCCCCGGCCACCACCGCCCGGGCAAATGCCTCGTCCTGCGGGGGGCGCAGGTGCTCCACCTGGGCCTGCACCCGCTGCACCCCGCGAAACTCGTTGACGTCCGGCACCACCAGAGCGTCGCAGGCAGGCGACCGGGCCAGCATGTCAAAGCTATCCCCCTGGCGGAAAGCGATGCCCTCCAGCCCGTCACCCCCGCCAAAGCGCATGCGCAGGTGTTTGCCGTCCCGCGTGCGCGCGAGCCCCGAAAGGGAGGCCTGCCGCAGCAGAAAAACCGGCTTGGGGTTGCCGAAGCCCGTGGGCTCCATCTGCTCCAGCTCCCGAGCCAGGGCCAGGCCCACCTCGGTGAGTGCCAGCTCCCGGTCGTAAGCCCGGCTGGGCAAGAAGGTCTCCTGCGGGTAAGCCCCCCGCAGGTGCTCGTCCAGCGCGTCGCGGAAGGCATCGAGGTTCTCCTGCACCAGGGCGCAGCCGGCGGCTTGCTCGTGCCCGCCGAAGCGCAGGAAGAAGCGGGAACAGGCCAGAAGCGCCCGGTAGAGGTGCACGCCGGGCACACTGCGGCCGGAGCCGTAGCAGGCCCCCTCCCCCGCGCCAAAGAGGATCGTGGGGCGGCTGTATCGCTCCACCAGCCGCGCCGCCACAATGCCGGTGACGCCGGTATTCCAGTGGGGCTGGCAGAGCACGATGGCCCGCCGGCCTGCGAAGGAGTAGTCCCGCTCCACCATATCCACGGCCTCCCGCAGCATGGCGCCCTCCACCGCCAGGCGCTCGCGGTTGTCGTCGTCCAGCTCCTGGGCGGTGCCACGGGCGGCCTCGGCGTCATCGGTCAGCATCATCTCCACCGACTTGCGGGAGTAGTCCATTCGCCCGCCGGCATTGATGCGCGGGGCCAGGCCAAAGGCGATGTTACCGGCCTTGAGCGCCCGGCCATTGAGGCCCGCCACCTCCATGAGCGCGGCGACACCGGGCCGGGGCGCGGCGTTCATGCTGGCGAGACCCAGCCGCACCAGCGCGCGGTTCTCGTCCACCAGCGGCACCAGGTCGGCCACGGTGGCCAGCGCGGCCAGGTCCACCCGCGCCAGGGCCACCTCCAGCCCACCCAGCGCCCGCACCAGCTGGAAGGCCACCCCCGCCCCGCACAGGCCCGTAAAGCCATACTCCTGCCCAGGCCGCTTGGGGTTGACGACCGCCGTGCAATCCGGCAGTTCCTCGGGGCACTCGTGGTGGTCGGTCACGATGACATCCATCCCCAGGGAACGTGCGTGGGCGACCTCCTCCCGGTTGGAGACGCCGCAGTCCACCGTGATGAGCAGCTTTCGGTCGGTGAGCGTCTCAATGGCCGCGCGGTTGAGGCCATACCCCTCGGTGTGACGGGACGGGATGTAGAACGACACGTCGCCGCCCTGCTCCCGCAGGTAGCTCACCAGGATGGAGGTGGCACACACGCCGTCCACGTCATAGTCGCCGTAGACGACGATGGGCTCCCCCGCCGCCAATGCCCGCCGCACGCGCTCCACGGCCTGCCCCATGCCCGCCAAGCCCAGTGGATCACGCAGGGTCTCAGCCCCGGCGGCAAAGAACCGCCGCGCTTCCTCCTCGGTTGTCACGCCCCGGCTCACCAGCAGCCCTGCCAGCACCGGCGTCACCCCTAACGCTTGCGCCAGCGCCGCCGTCACCGCGGGGTCGGCCTCCGCCCCCCGCTGTCGGTATTCAAAGAGCATGTTCCTCTCCCCATCCGTCGCGCCGGTGTACACAAACGCAGGTCCCTCCTTGCGGAAGGCCTGCGCTTGCCGCCCCGTCCCCCTCGTGGGGATGCGCGAAGTTGTACTCAGTATAGGGTTCGGCGGGGACGTCGTCAACCGCGCCCGCTCTGCTTTAACCGCTCGGTCAGGGCTTGATACTCCACCAACAGGGCCTCCCGCTCGGCCCCGTCGCCCATGGTGGACACGCGGGAGAGCAGCATGTCGCGCCGCAGGGTCAGCTGCAGCCGCTCCCCGTCAGAGAGGGTCATGGCGGGGGTGGGCTTGGGCCGGTTGCGCTCGTCCTGCAGTCCGCCATCAGTGAGCCGCAGCACGCCGGTCGCCACCCGCTCGGTGAAGTACCGATCGTGGCTGACAAAGAGCACCGTACCCGGAAATTGCTCCATCAGATCCTCCAACCCCTCCAGAGCATAGACATCCAGGAAGTTGGTGGGCTCATCGAGCAGCAGGAGGTTCGCTTGAGAGGCCAGCAGCTTCACCAGCGACGCCTTGGCCCGCTCCCCGCCAGAGAGCACCTCTGCCCTCTTGCCCGTGGCTTCCGCCGGCAGCAGTACCCGTGCCAGCATGTTGCGCGCCGTCTGCACCGGCACCGCCGCGCCGTCCATCACGTTCTCCAGCACGGTGTGGTCGTCGCGCAGCAGCGCCAGGTCCTGCCTGAAGTAGGCGAGCCGCACCGCCGGGGCCGGGCGCACACCCGCGTCGCCCCGGGCGATGCAATTGAGCAACGTGGTTTTGCCCGCGCCGTTGGGGCCTGTCACCGCCAGCCGCGCACCTGTGGGCACCTCAAAGCTGACGCCCCGCAGCACCTGTGGCCCGCCGGGGTAGGCGAAGCGCAGATCCTCCACCCGCAGGGCCACGCGGCCGCCGGGGCCATCGGCGGCGCTGCCCGCCATGCGCACCCGGGCATCCTCCCGCGGCTTGTCCTTGCGCTCCAGCTTTTCCAGCCGCGTCTCAATGGTGTGGGCGCTGCGCGCCAGCTTTTGGGAGATCTCGGTGGCCTCCCGCCGGTGAAGCCGCGCCTCGGAGTTGCCCATGCGTTTGGGGGCCTTGCGCACGGACTTGCTCTTTTGCATGGCACCCCGCACGGCCTCGGTCAGGTGGTCGCGCTGGTCCACATACTGTTCGTACTCCTGCCAGGCCCGTTGGCGCTTGTGCTCCTTTTGCTGGCGGTAGGCCGTCCAGTTGCCCCGGTACACCGTCAGCTTGCCGTCCTCCAGTTCCCACACGCGGTCACAGAGTTTATCAAGCAGCGCCCGGTCGTGGGACACGACGACCAGTGCCCCGTCGTATTGCAGAAGCTCCTGCTCCAGCCGTTCCACACCCTCGGCGTCGAGGTTGGAGGTCGGCTCGTCGCAGAAGAGCGCGCCGCTCTCCCGCCCCAGAGCGCGGGCAATGAGCAGCCGAGTCTTCTCCCCGCCGCTCATGGCTTGCTCGGGGATGCCCCACAGCTCCCGCTGGCGGGCCAGCACGCCGGTGGTGTCGGCGTCATCGGCAAACTGCGGGATGACGGCGACCGGGGCCAGCGTCTGCACCGTGCCGGCGGTGGGCTCGGCAAAGCCGGAGAGGACATTCAAAAGCGTGGTCTTGCCCTCGCCATTGCGGCCCACCAACCCCAAGCGGTCGCCGCTGTGCAGCTCCAGTTCATCGATGGAAAACAGGGTGCGCTGGCCAAACTCGACCAGCAGTTTTTGTGCCTTGATCACTAACATAAAAAATGCGCCTCCTCGAGGATTTCTCCCCACCGGAAGCGCAAAATAGACCTGTTGACCCAACGGATGGAGTACAACGGCGCGCTTCCGGCAAAACAGTCCTCCCCACAGCCAATGGCGGTGGGTTCGATGTTCTGGCCGATTACGCGCGGATCTTCACTCCTCGTTGTCCTCCTTGTTGGAATGGTAGTATGGTAACAGAATTCGGCGGCGATGTAAAGAGCCGGCACCGCACTGGCGGGCGGCGTCACCGGCGCTGCAACGCGTACTGCAGGTAATGCTCCAGCTGCTGGGCGCCGGAAGGTGCGGTGTTGGCCGGCAGGGCCGCGAGCGGGAACCACCGCTGCTCCAGCACCTCGTCGTTGCTCTCCATGGGCTCGCCCTCAAACTCCGTGCACTCAAAGAGTGTATCGGTGTAGTAGACCTCGTCGCCGTTGGGGTAAATAACGTGCTGGCGCGGTCCGGCAAACACACCCACCAGCGTGAGCCGCCGGGCTATAAGCCCCGATTCCTCGCGCAACTCCCGCGCGGCTGCTTCCTCCAGCGTCTCTCCTGGCTCCAAGCAGCCGCCGTGGTAAGTCCAGTCACCGGTGTCGCTGCGCCGCATCAGCAGCACCTCGTCCCCCCGCCGCACGATGACGCTGGCCCCGGGCAGCAACAGCGGCGCGTGGCCCACCTTGGCGCGGATGTCACTGACGTAGCTCATACCTCCACCGTGTAGCCGTCGTAGGCCACCCGAACGCCCACATCGGCAAACCGCGCCACGATCTCGTCGTGCAGCAGCCCCCCATTGTGGGAGAAGTGTGTTGCCACGAACACCGTTTTTTCATCGGCCGAGCCCATCTCAAGCAGGCGCTGCCGCATTTTGAGGTTTCCATCGATGTTCATGTGGCTGTCGTACCAGGGGCCGGCCAGGCTGGTGCAATCCATACTGACGAGGTCAAACCGCATACCCTTCAGGTGCTCCCACACGTCCTCCGTGGGGAAGCCAGTGTCGTTGGCATAGAGCAGCCGTTTGCCACCGCCCTCGATGGCGTAGATGAGGCTGACGCCCGCACCGTGGCTGGCGCGCAGCGGCGTCACGGTGTAACCGGCGATCTCCACCGCGCGGTAGGGGTGGACGACCATCGGCTCCACCAGGCCGTCGAGCCGCGCGTCATATTCCCGCCGGAAGTCGTCCCTCACCGTTTCACTGCCATGGAGGCGCACTGCGGGCACGCCCTTACGGTGGGCGAACATGGGCGCGTAGTCATCGAGCTCCTGCAGGTAGAAATGATCGCGGTGCACGTGGGTCACCAGGATGTCCTCCACCACCGACAGGTCAATGCCCAGTGCCAGCGACGCCGCGTAGAGATCCGGCGGCACATCGATGAGCAGCCGATCATCCAGAAATGCGCCGGACCGACGGCGCAGGTCTTTGCCACCCAGCGCGCGGGCCTTTTGGCACACCTCACACCGGCAGAAAATGCCGGGGATCCCCTCCGCCGCCGCGGTGCCCAGATACTGCAGTTTCATAAGCGCCTCCCGTTTTTTGTGTCGGGTCCCCTCCGGGGCCTTTTCGTCCCATTATAACCCATCCGATCCAACAAACACAGCGGAATTGGCCAGACGTCCCCCACCTCGTTGAACCGCACAATGCACGGCAACCAGTGTTTGGCAGGTGTAGCCGTATAGCGGCAAGAAAAACCCACTAACGCTAACAGCGGTACGAAGGGACTACCAATCATCCTAGAATCTGTTACAATAGTGCATATAACCCATCCAATGGTCAGGAAACGCAACTTGCACCTATTTCTCCCGCACCACTGGAAGCACTTGTGCGGGGTTGTCCAATGACATGGACGGCGAATCGCAATGCAGGCAGACCTTTCACTTGCTGCCGTGCCGCATCCATCCCTTTTAGGCGATCCCTCGTGCATGGGCTGAACAACCCGAAAAGAATGAGGTACCCCGATGCTCTATATAAACATCGCAAGCGTCTATTTTTTCATCATGATCGTGGCGGTGGTCTACTGGACGTCGCAGATCCGTTCCCTCAACGGTTCCAACTACGCCCGAGCTGCCGTGCTGTTGTGCCTCGCCATCTGCGCCTACATCTTTGGCTACACGATGGAACTGAACGCCACGAGTGAGGCGCAGGTGCTGATTTGGAACGGCGTGGAGTACCTGGGCATCCCCTTCATCTCGGCCCTGTGGCTAACGGTAGGACTCATGTATACTGGGCACTTCGCCCGGCACAAGGTTCTGCTCTATGCGCTTATCTACGTCATCCCGTTCCTGACGCTGGTCTTTCGCTTCACCAACGAAGCCCATCATCTCTACTTTTCCGCCCTCGTCTTTGTGCAGGAGGGAGGGCGGCCGGTGCTGAACCGAATCCCCGGGCCTTGGACATACGTACAGACGGCCCATTCCATGGCCATGATTCTGGTCACCCTGGGGTTGCTGATCCATGACGCCATCCGAAACCGCAATGGAAACGCGGGAAAAATCACTCTGATGGTCGTCGCTTCCCTGGTCGCGGTGGGCGGGCTCATCCTCTCCTTTGTCAACCCAGGTGGGCTAATCATCGATTATATGGCCCTGTGCCTGCCCGCCACGACATTGTCCATCATTTGGGCCATTCTGCGTTACGACTTTTTGGAGTCCAAGTCACTGGCTCGCAGCAATGCCTTTGACGCCAGCCACGACGCCATTTTCCTGGTCACCGTTCAAAACAAGATTATCGACTGCAACAAGAGTGCCAAGCAACTCTTGGCAAAACTGGGCCTGCCACTCTCCGGCGGGTACCTGGACTCCCTGTTCCAGAGCCACCCCACCTTCCTGCAGAGCCTGGAGAGCGACGGTACCTCCACCGTCCAGCTGGACATCGACGGGCAGGAGCGGCATTACGAGGTCAGCAGCAAGAGCATCGACGGGCATCATATCTCCCATGGGTTCATCCGCACCATACGGGATGTGACGGAAACCTACGAGCTCAACCGCAACTTGCAGCGTCAGGCCATGATGGACGACCTCAGCGGCCTTTACAATCGCAGGGCTTTCCAACAACTTGGCAACCAAAGGCTGAAGGGGGCCGAAGAGAGCGCCACCCCCATCACCCTGCTCATGATGGACTTGGATCACTTCAAGCGGGTAAATGACAGGATGGGGCACCGGGCAGGTGACCTGGTCATTCGTACCTTCGGCGCGCTGCTGCGGCAGACCCTACCCCCGGGGAGCCTCATCGCGCGGCTCGGGGGCGAGGAATTCGGCGTTCTGCTGTGCGGGTTGGACGATGCCACGGTGAAGGCAACGGTGGATGCCCTACTGCGCAGCGTGCAACGCCAGGAATACATCCACCAGAGCCAACCCTTCCATGTCACCGTCAGCATCGGCGTGGCCAAGAAAACGGAGCCACGGCAAGGGTTGGACCACCTGATGCAACTGGCTGACAAGGCGCTCTACCAATCCAAGGACGACGGACGCAACCGTGTCACGGTGTATGAGCGACAGGCGGCGAAGGGCTAAAAAAGAACCGGAACGAATTCGTTCCGATTCAGGCTGTCGACAAAGTCGACAGCCTGTCGTGTCCGCCGCTGTTGCGACGTCCACGATTCAGACAGCTTGTTCTTAATATTGCTAAAATCGGTCGCCGCACATGTCGCCGACCGATCACAAACTGTAACTCTCATGCGAACTTCTAAGGGTACGTTGCGCTAGCAAGCGGGTTTTCTTTTCTGCTCACACTGGTCCTTCCTTTCCTCCCGCCGAATGAATCGGCGGGAGGTTCGGCACCCTCTGTTTGTTCTATTGGTTGTTGACACACTGAACCGGAACAAATTCATTCGTTCCGGTTCAGTGTGCTGTTCCTTCGCTCCCATTTGGGTGAGCACTCAGTCTACGCCTTCTGCTCCTCCCGCAGGGCCTTCAGGCGCTTCATCACGTCGTTGGTGCCGCGGCCAAAGGTGTCGTGCAGCGTCACATACTCGGCATAGAGGCGCTCATACAGGGCGACGTTGGCCGGGATGGGCCGGTACACCCGATCCATGACGCGGCCCATCTCCCGCGCGGCGTCCACAATGTCGTCATAACCCCCACGGGCCGCGCCGGCGGCCACGGCGGCAAACATGGCCGAACCCACCGCCGGCGCCTGGGCCGACTGGGCAATGCGGATCTCCATGTTGGTGACGTCGGCGTAGATCTGCATCATCAGTTCATTTTTCTGTGCGATGCCACCGGCGGCATAGAGTTCGGTCACATCCACACCGCTCCGCTTAAAGTTGTCCACGATCATGCGGGTGCCGTAGGCCGTGGCTTCAATGAGGGCGCGGTAGATCTCCTCGGGCTTCGTGAGCAGCGTGCAGCCAAGGAGCAGGCCCGTCAGATCCACATCCACCAGCACCGAACGGTTGCCGTTCCACCAATCGAGGGCCACAAGGCCGCTCTCGCCCACCTTCAAGGCGGCGGCTTTCTCGGTCAGCAGCTGGTGCACACCGATGCCTCGGGCCTGGGCCTCCCGCTCGTAGGCTGCGGGCAGGCAATTCTCCACAAACCACTCAAAGTGGTCGCCTACGCAGCTCTGCCCGGCCTCATAGCCCGGCAGGCCCGGCAGCACACCATCGACCACCACGCCGCACATGCCGGGAACGAGCTTCTCCTCCTCCCCCAGCAGCACGTGGCAGGTGGAGGTGCCCATGATCATCAAAAGCTTGCCCGGGCCGGTGATACCCACCGCCGGCACGGTGACGTGGGCGTCCACGTTGGCCACGGCTACGGCGGTGCCGGCTTTGAGACCGGTGCGCGCGGCCATGGCGGCGGTCACCTCGCCGGCCTTGGCCCCTTGGGGGTAGATGTCGGTGGTGAACTTCTCCTCAATCACATGCTCCAGCCGTGGGTCCAGCGCGTGGAAGAAATCGTTGGAGGGATAGCCCTCGGTGCGCGACCACATGGCCTTGTACCCCGCCGTGCAGGAGTTGCGGCGCTCCTGGCCGGTCAGCTGCCAGATGACCCAGTCGGTCGCCTCCAGAAACCGGTCGGCGGCGGCGTAGACGTCCGGTGCTTCATTTAAGATCTGCCAAACCTTGGGGAACATCCACTCGGAGGAAATCTTGCCGCCGTAGCGCTTGAGAAAGCCCTCACCCCGCTCGCTGGCGATGGCGTTGAGGTCGTTGGCCTCGTCCTGGGCGGCGTGGTGCTTCCACAGCTTGATGTAGCTGTGGGGGTTATGCTGCCACTGGGGCAGCAGGCACAGCGGCGTGCCGTCGGCGGTCGTGGGCAGCATGGTGCAGGCGGTGAAGTCGATGCCCACGCCAATGACGTCGGTCGGGTCCACGCCCCCGTCCCGCAGCACGGCGGGGATGGTTGACTCCAGCACCGCGAGGTAATCAGCCGGGTGCTGCAGTGCCCAGTCCGGCGGCAGGGGTGTGCCGTCGGGCAGCGCCTCGTCCATCACCCCATGGGGGTAGGCCAGTACCGCCGCCGCCAGCTCCTTCGCCGTTCCCAGTTCCACCAGCACCGCCCGCCCGGACTGGGTGCCAAAATCCACGCCAATGGCATATTTGCCCATCGTCGTCCCTCCTCAATGTATTCATCAAGATGATACCAAATGGGCTGGATACGGGCAAGAAAAAAGAGACGCTGTCTCGGCGCCTCTTTGGGTAGTTGGGTGGTTTACGTCTCCGCATCCTCAATGAGCCCCTCGATCTCCTCCAAGCTGTCAAAGACCATGCCCTCCTTGAGAAGGTCGCGGTAATCCTGCGGCACCATGTCCACCGTGAAGTTCATGCGCGCAAGTTGGGTCAACGTGACTTCTCCTTCCACGTTGCGGTAGACGTAAATGGCACCGTCCTCATCGCTGCGGATGATGTAATGGGTGGGGCAATACTGGTCGACGGCATGCTCCATCCGGAGGTTCGTGCCCAGGGGCGTCATGGTGTAGCCGGGGTAATACTGGGCAAAGCGATCGTAGCTCCAGCCGATGGTCTCAGGGTCGGGGGCACGCTCGCGCACCACCTCATGCCCGCAGGATGTATAGCGGGTGACCCAGAAGACGCTCATGTCCTCGCGGATGACACCGGTCGCCGAGGTGGACGCAGGCAGCGTCTGCCCCAGGTTCGCCCCCGCCGGCTGGTCGGTGGCATCCGCCCCGGTGGGGATGGGCTGGGCCGTGGCAAGGGCACCCAGCTGGGGCTCCACCCCCAGCTTTGGGAACAGCGGAATACTGCCACCCCACACCTCATGGATGACGGCTGTCAACACCCCCGCCGCACACAGCAGTGCGCCCGCCACAATGAGCGACACCTGCTTTCCCTTTCGCATTGCCCATCCCTCCGGAACATCCTTTGGGAATAGTATGGCAATTCGGGTCGGCGGTCATACCCCCAGGGAAGCGCTGAACAAATGGAGTATCTGGCTTGCGCTGTGGATTCTTCCGTTCTGCTAGGCGGAGGAGGGAGCCTATGCCGGGGCGCATAGGCGACCGACGACAACGACGCAGGGCGGAAAAAGGCCAAGCAAGACGGATGCTATGCTTTTTTCAGCGCTTCCCCAGGGGTTGCAGGCGCAGTGGCAGTTCCAGCGCGCAGGAGGCAAGCAGGGTCTCATCGCGCAGCACATCGTGGGCTGGGCCATCGGCGGCGATGGCACCCTGGCGCAGCACAAGCACCCGGTCACACACTTCCCACAGCAGGTCAAGATCGTGGGACGCCACAATCTGCGCCTGGGGCAGGCCGCGCATCAGGTGGATAAGCCTCCGCCGCGCCTGCGGGTCCATGGATGACGAGGGTTCGTCGAGCAGCAGCACTTGTGGCTCCATCGCCAGCACCGCAGCCACGGCGGCGGCCCGCTTCTCCCCGCCGGAGAGTTTGTAGGGCGGCCTGTCAGCCAGGGGGGTGGCACCGGTCAGGGCGAGAGCACGCTCCACCCGTTCGGCCACCTCGGCCTCGGGCAGTTTCAGGTTGCGCGGGCCGAAGGCCACGTCCTCCCGCACGGTGGAGCAGAAGAGCTGATCGTCCGAATCCTGAAACACCAGCCCCGCCGCCCGACGGATGGCCGGCAGCGCACCCTTCTGCGCCCGGTGACCGGCGACAGTGAGCGCCCCGCCGCCCGGCAGCAGCACGCCGGCCAAGAGCTGCAGCAGTGTGGACTTGCCTGCGCCATTGGGGCCGGCCAGGCCCACCCGCTCCCCCGGCTCCACAGCGAACGTGAGGCCCCCCAGCGCCGGGTGGCCGTCGGGGTAGGCGTATTGTAGGTCTTGGGCTTCAACGATGGGCATGGTCAGGCTCCTCCTGTCAGCAACGATCCCAGCCACAGCGGCAAGTTGACAAGCCGCGCGGCCACAAAAAAGACGATCCAGCCGGCGGCGTACAGGCCATCGGCCCAGCCGAACGGGGCCGCCGGGCTCCCGGGCATGGCACCGTCAAACCCCCGACAGAGCATGGCAGAATGGATGCGCTCAGCCCGGTGGAGGGAGCGCAGCAGCCACTGCCCCGCGAAGCTTCCCCACTGGCCGAAGGCCACCCCCCTCTGCCCTGGGGCACGCAGGCAGTAAGCCAGCCACATGCGGCCGCCCTCGCCCCCCAGCACAAAGAGATACCGGTAGGTGAACAGCAGTTGGGTCACGATGATTTGGGGCACCCGCAGCAGGCCCAGCGCACGGCCCATCCCAGCCATGCCGACGGTGGCCGCCAGCAGCAGCGCCGCCAGCACGCTCAGCAGCCCCCGCAGCGTCATGCTCACCAGTGACAGCCACCCCGCCGACAGCCGGTGCCCGGCAAAGAGCAGCACGTTGTGGTCAAAGATGGGGTTGAACGCCCCCAGGAACAGCACCAGGGGTAGCACCGGCAACCCCCGGCGGAGGAGATCGCCCAGCGGCAGCTCCCCCAACCCTGCTACCGCCAGGGGATAGAAAAGGAACGGCAGCAGGCCTGCCAGTTCATACCGCCCGAAGGAGGCCACCGTGACGAGATACCCCAGGGCAACCAACAGGTGGGCCAGCGGGTGCCGCCGGTGAATGGGCGTATCCTGCCGCGCCAATGCTTCCATGCGCCCCAGCGACGCCATTGCCCGATCCGCTGTTCCCACTTTGCCCACCCCCTGTTCCGTCATGCTTCAGGCGGGCTGTCAGCCCGCCTGTTGTGTTGCCCAGCTTATCAGTTGACCCCTACTCTGTCAAGCCGCGTCGCGCGCCGCTTGCGCCGCCCGCCTGCGCCGGGGCAGCCACAGCAGCAGGCCCGCCGCCACCGCCAGCGCCAAAGTCAGAACACTGCCCACCACACCAGCCACCGAGGTGCCCGCGCTGACCGCCGGCCACTGGGCGTCGGCCTCTTCCGCCGCGTCCTCAGCCGGCGCGCGGAAGCCATAGTCGGGCAGGAAGGCCGTCTTCCCCTGCAACTGCCCCAGTGAATCGTACACCGCGCCGCTGGCGGCAAGCTCGCTCGCCCCGGCGACGCCGGCGATGGACCACTCCAGCCCGTCGGGGTGGGTGGAAGCCAACCACGACAGCGAGCCGCCGGTCACCAGTGCCAGTGCCGCGACGATAGCCACCGCCCGCTTGGGGAAACCCCCGGTGCCCACCGTCTGGCTGTCAGGCAGGGCTTCCGGCGCGGCACGGCGCAGGAACACCAGTACCGCCGCAGTGATGAGCCCTTCCACCACGCCGATGGCCAGGTGAATGGGCTGCATCAGCAGCAGGAAGGAGCCGAAGGGCAGCTGGGTGCGGCCACTGGCCAGCGTCTCCAGCACCACGGAGAACGCCCCCAGCTGCAGCCCCGCCACCACCGCCAGCACGGCCGCCAGCGTAGTGCGGCCCGGGGAGGTGCCCTTGCTCGTCACCGGCCTAAAGATCAACGGATAGGCGATGAAGCAGGAATAGAAGCCCATGTTGATGATGTTGCAGCCCATGGCTAAGAGACCGCCATCGGCAAAGAACAACCCCTGTATGGCGAGCACCGCCATCAGCACCAGGAAGCCGGCCTCCGGCCCCAACAGGGCGGCCAGCAGCAACCCGCCGCCGATGTGACCGCTGGAGCCCGTGCCGGGGATGGTGAAATTGATCATCTGCGCGGCAAAGACGAAGGCGCCCATGACGCCCATCATGGGTACTTTCTTGCTCTCCATCAGGTCGTCCTTGGCAAGCTTGCGCACCGAGTACGCCGCGACCCCCACGGCCCCGGCCCACAGCACCCCACCGACCACGGGGCTGACGAGTGCGTCTGACATGTGCATGATAAAATACCCCCACAACAAAAATACCATGAAGACGTGGCCCGCTGCTGCGGTCCGACGGCCTTCATGGCAGTCCATTCCTTTGTTTGTACCTTGGGTCAGGTGGCGGGGTCTTCATGGCCCAATTCGCCACGGGTTATTATAGCGGTTGCGACCGCCCGGGTCAAGCAATTACGATAGCAAGGACAGGATGAGTTCGGCGGCCCGGTCCACGGCCTCCCCCAGGGGCAGGGGTGCCGCGCCTACCACATGGGTCTGGCAGCGTTCCATGGGCAGCAGCACCTTCTGGGCGTCGCTGCCAGCAATGGCGGCGGCCATGGCGGGTGTCAGCTCCCCTAAGAGCGAGCTGGCCAACACGATGCCGATGGGCCCGGCGATGACGTCGGCCCGCGCTGCGTTGTGCACGATGGCGTGCTCCCCGGTGGCGGCCTCGTCTGCCCCGGCGCGCAGCATCGCCGCCGTCGCCGCCGAGTTGGTGCCCAACGCGCGGATGGTGTGCCCCGCTGCCAGCTTTGCCCGCAGGGCAGCCACCAGCGCCCGGCCCACGCCGCCGCCCTGTCCATCCACCACCATCACGACCATTTCTATCCCTCCCAATGAAAAAGGGGGAGTGCCTCACTCCCCCTACGGCTCCATTCGGTTTACAGGTATTCCTCGGGTATATCGGCGTTGTGGAACACGCTGTCCACGTCGTCGTTGTCCTCCAGGTTCTCAATGAGACGGACGAACTTCTCTGCGATCTCGCCGGTTACCTCGGTGGTGTTCTGGGGCACCATGGAGACTTCAGCAGACGCGACGGGAATGCCAGCGGCCTCCAGCGCATCCCGCACGGCGGGCATGTCCTGGGGCGCGGTGGTGATCTCGTACATCCCCTCGTCGCTCTCGATGTCCTCGGCACCGGCCTCCAACGCCACCATCATGATGTCGTCCTCGGTGTGCTTGCCCGGTTCCTCAATCAAGATGACGCCCTTGCGGTCGAACATCCAGCTGACGCAGCCATTGGCACCCAGGGAACCACCAGCCTTATCAAAGAGGTGGCGAACCTCAGGCGCGGTGCGGTTGCGGTTGTCGGTCAGTACATTGACGATGACCGCGATGCCCGCGGGGCCGTAGCCCTCGTAGGTGATCTCCTCATAGCCCTCACCGGCGGCGGCACCAGCGGCCTTCTCAATGAGGCGCTTGATGTTGTCGTTGGGCATGTTGGCCGCCTTGGCCTTGTCGATCACCGCGCTCAGGCGCATGTTGGCGTCAACGTTCGGGCCACCGCCCTCCTTGACCGCCACCATGATTTCCCGCCCCAGGCGTGTGAAGACCTTCCCCTTGGCCGCGTCGATCTTTTCTTTCTTTCTGTGCATGGTTGCCCACTTGGAATGGCCGGACATCGAATCCCTCCGTATCAATCCCCGCCCTTTGGGCGGCATGTTTTGTCATTGGCAATTGATAAGTATACAGGAAAAGCGTCTCTCTGGCAACTCCCTGCCGTCAGACACCCTCCAAATTGAAATCGGGCACGTAGGCATCGCTGGCCGATGGCCGCTCCTGGCGGAAGCCGGCGAGCCCCAGCTCATCGGCCCGGCGCAGCACCTTCTGGTATTCCAGCGTCGTGAGCCGCCGATTGAGCTCCCGGTGCTCCGCCGCGCGGTGGCTGGGGATGTACTGACACATCAGGCTCAGCAGGAAGCTGCCCGCCGGCAGTGCCCCGGCCAGCCAATCCAAGAGAGCCAGCGAGTCTGCCGCCTGCCCCGGCAGTACCAAGTGCCGCACGATGAGCCCCCGCTGCAGCAGGCCATCGTCGGCAAAAACCGGCTGGCCCACCTGCGCGAGCATCGCCGGAATGGCCCGCGACGCCACGGCGAAGTAATCCACCGCGCCGGAGTAAGCTGCCGACGCCTGCTCACTGTGGTATTTGAGGTCGGGCAGGTAGATGTCCACCAACCCGTTGAAGGCAGCCAGCACCTCGGGCGAGTCATACCCACCGGAGTTGCACACGACGGGGAGCGTAAGGCCCTGCGCCTTGGCCAGCCGCAGGGCGTCGGCGATGGGCGGGGCGTAATGGGTTGGGTTGACCAAGTTGATGTTGTGCGCCCCCTGCCCCTGCAGCTCCAGGAAGATCTCCGCCAAGCGTTCCACTGAAATGTCCTGCCCGAAGGCCCCGGCGCTGATGGGGTAATTCTGGCAGAAGCAACACCGCAGCGCGCAGCCAGAGAAGAACACTGTGCCCGATCCCTTCGTGCCGGAGATGCAGGGTTCCTCCCAGTGGTGCAACGCCGCCCGCGCCACCCGCAGCCCCGCGCCAACGCCGCAGACCCCCACACCGGTCAGCCGGTTGGCCCCGCAACGGCGTGGGCACAGCCGACAGGTAGTGGGGAAGCCGGTGTCATTCCTCTCCAACTGGTTCAAGTTTTCACTCCGTGGCAATCGGACAACCTCCACAATTGGGCAAGGCGAGCATTCGCCCGCCCCGCCTCTCGTTCCGTTTCCTCGTTCTATGCTCCCATCTCCGGCGTGCAGCGGCGATTCACTCGCCGCCAAACCCCGCAGAACCGACATTCCGGCTTATCCAGCGGCAATCCAGAGCAACACACTCCTGGCACCCACTGTTCCTCACTGGTTTCGCGCTCGCACCCCCGGTGCGCGGCGGCGATTCACTCGCCGCCAAGCCCCACCAAACCCAGCACACGTACATACCAGGGGGAGGTTCGGAAGGGGGACAGAGTCCCCCTCCGAGCTTAGTATGCTCGCGCCCACAGCACCAGCTTGTCGGCCTTCTTGCCGCAGACGACGCAGGTGTCGCCAATGTGCTCCTGCTGGAAGGGCATGCAGCGGGCCGTAGCGCCGGTGCGCTCCTTCACCGCGTCCTCGCAGGCGCGGTCGCCGCACCACATGCCGCGCACATAGCCGTGGCCGTTGTCCAGGGCATTCTGCAGGCCCGCCATGTCCTGGGCGTCGAAGGTGTGGGCGTCGCGGTAGGCCTTGGCCTTGGCGTAGAGGTCTTTCTGAATCTCATCAAGCTTGGCCTTGGCCGCGGCGGCGATGCCATCAAGCGGCAGGGTGAACTTCTCCAGCGTGTCACGCCGCAGGGCGGTGGCCACGCCGTTTTCCATGTCGCGGGGGCCGATTTCCAGCCGCAGCGGCACGCCCTTCAGCTCCCACTCGTTGAATTTCCAGCCCGCCGAGACGGTGTCGCGGTCATCGAGCTTGACGCGGATGCCGGCGGCGGCTAACTCGTCGCGCACCTGGGCGCAGCGCTCGGCCACGCCGGGCTTGTGGGCGGCGATGGGCAAAATGACGACCTCAATGGGCGCGACGCGGGGCGGCAGCACCAGGCCGCGCTGGTCGCCGTGCACCATGATGAGTCCGCCAATGAGCCGGGTGCTGACGCCCCAGCTCGTCTGCCAGCCGTATTCCTGCTTGCCCTCGCGGCTTTGGTACATGATGTCAAACACCTTGGAGAAGTGCTGCCCCAGGTTGTGGGAAGTGCCGGCCTGCAGGGCCTTGCCGTCCTGCATCAGCGCCTCAATGGCGTAGGTGGCCACGGCACCGGCGAACTTCTCCTTCTCGGTCTTCAGGCCCAGCGACAGCGGGATAGCCAGCACGTTCTCGGTGAACTCGCGGTAGACCTCCAACATTTTGAGGGTCTCTTCCTGGGCTTCCTCGGCGGTCTCGTGCACGGTGTGACCCTCCTGCCACAGGAACTCGCTGGTGCGCAGGAAGGGCCGGGTGGATTTCTCCCACCGGACGACGTTGCACCACTGGTTCATGAGCACCGGCAGGTCGCGGTAGCTCTGAATCCACTTGGCATACATGGAGCAGATGATCGTCTCCGACGTGGGGCGGACGACCAGCGGCTCGGCCAGCTCCTCGTTGCCGCCACGGGTGACCCAGGCGACCTCAGGCGCGAAGCCCTCAACGTGCTCGGCTTCCTTCATGAGGTAGCTCTTGGGGATGAACATGGGGAAATAGGCGTTGCGGTGGCCGGTGGCCTTGATGCGCCCGCCCAGCTCTTCCTGGATGCGCTCCCAGATCTCATACCCATAGGGGCGGATGACCATGGTGCCCTTGACCGGGCCGTAATCGCACATCTCAGCCTTGAGGACGACGTCGGTGTACCACTGGGGGAAATCGACGTTGATGTCGGCGATTTGGGTGACAAACTCCTGATTCTTGCCAGCCATGCGAAAGCTCCTTTCCAAATGAAAAGCCGCCCCTGATTCCTCAAGGGCGGCGTTGACCGCGGTACCACCTTGCTTCCCGGCCATGGCCGGGCGCTCAAGCCCTTAACGCGGGCGGACGGCGAAGGTTGCGACCCCTTCGCGGCATCGGAGGCGGGATGGACCGTCGACCGCGCAGGAACCTTTCAACCGGTGAGTTCCCTCTCTTTGGCGCGTGGTACGGGCATGTTCCTCGTCACTGCCAGTTAATTTCATTAGTATACCAGAATCGCTTCGGTTGTCAACGGGCCGTCGGCACGTAGCCCGTTGCCCCCACGGCGGCGGATCCCTCGGCCCCGGTCAGCCAGTCATAGAGCTTGTGGGCCGGCGAGTCGGCCGGCTCGTCCGCGCGGATGACGGCATAGAACGGGTTGCAGTAGGCATACTGCCCACCGGCAATGGTGTCGTTGGTGGGGGCGACGCCATCCACGGAGAGAAGCTTGACGCCCGGCGCCTGGTACATGTTCTTCACATAGTAGTACACCGAGTAGCCTAGGGCGTTGGCGCTGTTGTTGTAGTTGGCCAGGTCGGTGATGAGACCCTCCATCTCGCTGGGGCGAAGCTCCGCCGGGGCATCCATCATGGGGGTGCCGCCCATCGCCAGCTTCTTCATCAGCGTCTGGCTGCCGGAGTTCTCGTCCCGCTGGAAGGCCACGATCTCTTGATCCTTGCCCCCCACATCCTTCCAGTTGGTCGTCTTGCCGCTGTAAATGTCGACGATCTGCTGGCGGGTCAGGCTCTCCACGGGGTTGCCCTCGTTGGCTAGGAACACCAGCGCGTCCAGGCCGATGGGCGTCTTGATGAACTTGTCGTACTCGCCCGCCAACTGGTCCTGAATGGTCTGGGAGGCCTCATAGACGACGAGGATATCGGCCGTGCCCTGCTGCAGGGCCAGCCAAGCCGGCCCGGTGGTGGAGAAGCGCGTTGCTTCCTCGCTCTGCCCAGCGGTCTCGCCGGTCACCGCTGCCCGCACGGCAATGGCAAGGGGCAGCGTGGCGGTGGAGCCATCCACAACCGGGTAATCCTCCACCGAAAGGTGGAAGCTGGACGCCACGGTGGGGGCTGCCGCAGAAGCCGTGGCGGACGCCGCAGTTGAGGCACTGGGCGACACCGTTGCCACCGTGGTGGGCGACGCCGTCGAGCTCTCTGTCACCGATGCGGTGGTTGCCGCGGCAGTGGTGGTCGTGCCGTTCACCGGCCCGGTGCAGCCGGCCAGCAGCAACGCCAATGCCAAGGCGCATACACGAATTGTCTTCATACGATCTTCCTCCTTAATCCACAAGTGAGCTGTAGTCGGATGCCGACCACACCCAGTTGCCCTTTCGGTCTATGAGCCCATAACGCGTACTGACCCGGGCGTGCAGCAGTGAGCCTTCGTAGGTGCTCTGCAGCGAGTCATACTTCGCCGGCAGTGCCACCTTGCCGTCCAAGTCCACCAGGCCGCAAAGCAGCAACCCCTTGGCGTCCCGCTGCCCGGCAGCCAGCAACCCGTCGCCAATCTGATCCAGCCACTCATACACCGGCGGCAAAATCCAGTTGCCGTCATCGTCGGTCATGCCCATCAGGCTGTTGTAGCCGTTTTCTTCCGTAGCCTCCATGTACACCAGAAAACGGTTGTCCGTCAGCCTGTAAATGTAGGAGGCTCGCTCAATGCTGAATTGGTGTCCATCCAAGCGGTAGAACGTCATGCTGGCTGGCGACGCCTTGTCGTTTTTGCTCATCAGCAGTTTTGCGCTGGCATCCCAGCCGATAACCTGGGACACCTCAGGCACCAACACCTTGCCCTGCAGATCCACCGCCGTCCCGATTCTTGCCACCTCATCGTACGCCACGATGGCTCCGTCTCCGTACCAAATCTGGCTGTACTTCGCCGATTGGTAGAGGGTCTTGCCATCGCCATCGAGCAGGCCAACGCCACCATTGGCGTAGTTGACGGTGTAGAACTCACCGCCCTTGTCCTTGGCATAGACGCCATAGTACCCATCAATGGGTGCCACGAGAACCTTGCCCGTGTGGTTGATGATGCTCTGTCGCTGCGCGCTGTCAGCCGCCACATACCGGTCCTCACCAATTTGCCAGATGGATTCCCATTGTGACTCGTCGACAGGCTGAAGACGTTCATCCACGACCTGCCATGTCTTCTGCGGGCTGCTCTTTAAGATGAGCTTCCCATCGTAGCAATCGAACGAACCTTTTGCCGTGGCGACCTCCGTCAAAGCCCCATCAAACAGGGTGGCCGACGCTGCCTGTGCGTTGGTCTCACTCGTCAGTGCCAGATATCCGTCGGCGTATTGGGTGATGTACTGATAGCGGTTGGGAAGAAGCTCCCTGCCGGTGGAATCCACCATGCCAACCACATATGTGCCGCTGTCATCCACACGGGAAACCACGATACGATCGGGTTCCAGTCGATTGGCCCAAGTGAAGGGTTCCTCGCTCAGCTTCTGCCCGGCGGTGTCATACAGGAACCCCGCCGCCTGCTCGCTACCCCCGCCTGCGGGAAGCAGCACCACTGGCACGGCAAAAAAAACAACGGAGCCGGTGTACTGCCCGCTCCCCTCGCCGGCCGAATCGGCCAGAATCTCCACCGAGGCAAAGGAACAGGGCAACACCTCCCGCCCCAAGGAGTCCACCACGCCCTGGTGCTCGTCCTGCTCCACCACGTAGTAGCGCAGCGGCTCCTCCGCCGCGGCTGCGGACGCCGTCGCGTCAGCCGCCGTGGGCGACGCTATGGGCGTCGTAGACGGTGTTGGCGTCGCTGCGGCAGTTGCCGATGCAACGGTCGAAACAGCCGCCGCGTCTGTGCTCGGCGCAGCAAGGGGACCGGTGGTCCCTATCGCACAGCCGCCCAACAATGGCAACAACAAAACAAGGGTCAAGCAAACAACGCGCTTTGCACCCATCTGGCTCACCTCCACGGCTGCCGGGTACTGGCCGGACGGCCGAAAATCACCGTCTATTCTCTATGCGCACGAGGAACGGATTACCACTCCTTCATCACAGCCGTCATCGCCCGGCGGATGGCCAGCGTCAGCGGGATCCCCAGCGCCACGCCGCCCGCCAGCTGCAGCAGGTTGTAGGGCACGCTGGCCAGCCACGCCGGGCCGATGAGAACCGCCTCATAGAGCGCATAGCCGGCCACCATGATGACCCCACCCACGGACATGGCCAACAGCAGACGCGGCCAGCGGCTCTCCCGCCCAGCCAGCAGGCCCACGGCCAGGCCCATCAGTGCCTTGATGACGAGGGTACCCGGCGCATACATGGCCGCACCCACCAAGAGATCCGCGAGCATGGAGCCGATGCCAGCTGCCGCAGCCCCCCAGGGCCCGCCCAGCACCACCGCCGCCGCGTAGATGACCGCGTCGCCGGCGTTGATGTAGGAGCCGGCCGAGATGAACGGCAGCGGAATGCGCACCAGCATCGTCACCACCATCACGATCGCCCCAAAGAGTCCGCACAGTACCAGTCTTTTTGTCAGTTTGTTTTGCATGTTCCCCTCCAAAAATGGTCCACGCCGACGCCGGAGAGCCAGCGGGAAGATCACGTTTGCGGGGGTGCGTCGTCCTCTTTCCCTCTTGGACTGCCGCACACCCCATCTGGTTCCCTATTATACACAAAATAGAAGCGCAGAAAAACACACAAACGATCCGTTGCTCCAACGCTTGTATCTGGGTTACCCTACGATACGTTGCAGCCAGCCGCCCCAGATGAATCACCCACGCATGCGGTCACACCCGTTTGTTTCATGAAAAAGCCTTGCATTTGGCTCATCACCGTGATAGAATACCCTTTGCTGTGAAGAAACAAGCAAGGAGGTGAACATCTTGCCGAATATCAAGTCTGCAGAGAAGAGAGTCCAGATTGGTGAGAGAAACAACCTGCGTAACCGTATGGTGAAGTCAGGGGTCAAGACCGCGCTCAAGAAGTTCGAAACTGCCGTTGTCGCTGGTGATGCCAACGCGGTGGCTCTGCACTCCCAGGCAGCCAGTTCTGTCGACAAGGCCGCCTCCAAGGGTGTTATCCACAAGAACGCGGCCAACCGCAAGAAGGCCCAGCTGGCGAAGAAACTCGCTGCCAAAGCCTAATCGCACCACAAAATCAAGCTCCCGTTTTCACGGGAGCTTTTTTGTTACCCTGAGCGGCTGTTTCGTGTCAAAACCTACGCCCGCTGGGCCTTGGCCAACGTCAGCAGTTCCATCACGAGCAGTTCCACCGAGTCCCCCTCCGGGGTCAGGCCCTGTTTGATGCGCTGGTCAGCCCGGGCGCAGAGCCCCACCGCGCGGGCGAGATCCCCCTGCCGCCAGGCGCGGGCGGTGCGGCCAGCCGCCTCCACCGCGAAGGGCGGCGCGCCCAGCAGCGATGCCAGCTCCCGCGTCTGCCCGACCCCCGCAGCCTTGGCCGCGGCCATCAGCCGCGCCTGCCGCTCAATCAGGGAGACCAGGCCGTTGAGATTCTCCCCCTGGGCTTGGAAGCCGCGCATCTCAGCCAGCGCCGCGCCCTGCCCGGCAAAGAGGCGATCCACAAACTGGAAAACCTTGGATTCCACGCTCTGCACGCAGACAGCTTCAAAGTCGGCACGGGTCACCACCGACCCCACGGCGTGGGCGCATGCCTTGGCGACCTCCCGGCTCAGCACTTCCAGGTCGTCGCCGCAGTATTGGATGAGAAAACGGACGTCCTCCTGACTGATGGAACGCTTGTATTTCCGGCAGAACTTGGCGATCTGTTCTGCCAATTCCTTCTCGCTCAGGCGGTTAAAAACCACAATCTCGGCCTGCTTGGAAAGATACTTCCACACGGCCTTGGTGCGGTCCGGGTCCCCCCGCAGCAGGAAGACCAGCGAGGCCGTCGGCGGGAAATCTGCAAACAGCGTCTCCAGCTCGGCCTGCTCCTTTTTGCTGTCCAGCCCTCCGCCCCGTTGGCTGGAAATCAGCGCCGGGTAATCCCTGACTAGAATCAGTCGGTACTCTGACATCATAGGCAGTGTCTCCGCCGCCCGGCGTATTTCGGCGGCGTTGGCCCGTTCGCCCTCCAGGTAAGTGGCGTTGAGCTCCTCCATGCCATTGGCCAGCACGCGGGCCGTCAACGCTTCCAGCGCCCGGTCCTTGACGTATTCTTCCGGGCCGTGAAAGACGAACGCGCCCCCGACCTGCCCGGCCTTTACCCTAGCGAAAATTCCCTGATAATCCACCAGTCCACGCACCTCTCCATAGGGTCAGCCGCACCGCGCCATCCCGTTCCTCCAGCGCGATGCTGCCAGCCTCCTCCACATTATAGACGGCACCCTGCCCCGCGGCAAGGGCGACCGCCGCCACCACCGTCGTAGGCGCACCATCGGCCAGCGCCTGCGCCCGGTCGCCGTTCACATTGAGTACCACGACCTCGCCGGCCACCATGGAGGCGCGAATGGCCTCCTCGCCCCGTTTGAGGGCATAGGGCACGTAGCGCACCGTCAGTCCATCCATCGCTACCGCCAGTGCTGCCCCGCCGTCCCACTGCTGCCAGCCCCAGGGGCTCTGGCTCACGGGGGTCAACGTCAGGCTGTCGCCCACCATCTCCCGCAGCACCCGGCCATTCTGGCCTGTTAGCCAGTCGTCAGTGACCCAGATGCGCCCGATGGCCACAGTGCCTTCGCCCGTGAACGGCAGGAGCGTCGTGGGCGGTTTGTCATCCAGCAGGCAAAGGGACGCCAACCGCGTCACCCCATGTTTGGCCAGGTAGTCCGCCGCCGCGTCCCACCGGTCGCCACAGGCCACGTGGTAACCCTCGTCATCCCGCCAGACCATGCTGACATGCGCGCCACCCTCATGCAGCAGCACGCAATCCCCCGGTTCGGCCACCACGGCGGGCAGCGGCGTAAACTGCAGCACCACCAGCACGGCCAGCAACCCCATGGCTACCCGCCGCAGGGGGCGGCCCAGCCGCACCACCGCCGGGCTCAGGGCCAGTGCCAGCCCCGCATACAGGCCCTGCAGCCACAGGGGCGGCGTGGCGGCCGCCAGCGTCAGCGGCGTCTTGGCCAGCCCCTGCACGGCGTTCAGGTAGTGTCGCCCATACCAATCCAGAAGGGTGCCCACCCGTGCCGCCGGCTCGGCCAGCCAACCCAGGGCCACCAGGGCCATGCCGCCCAGCTGCAGCAGGAAGGACGACGGCACCAGCAACAGGTTTGCCACCGGTGACAGCAGCGACACGCCATTGAAATACCACAGCACCATCGGCAGGGCCAGCAACTGCACCACGACCGTGATGCCCAGCGCCCCAGCCACGCCCTGCAACAGCGGTTGAGCCGGCAGGGCATGCTGAGCCGGCCCGCCCCACAGCACAATGGCGGCCGTGGCGGCAAAGGACAGCTGGAACCCGGCGTCAAAGAGATCGAGCGGGTTGAGGCACAGCAGCAGCATGGCCGCCGCGGCCAGGGAGGTCAATGGATCGTAGCGCCGGGCGGCCACCAGGGCCCCCATTGCCACCAGCCACATCACCGCCGCCCGCAGAAGCGAGGGTGCCGTCCCAGCAAAGAGCACATAGGCACCCAGCACCAGCAGGCTCACTACCAGTGACACCGGCAGTGGCAGCCGCAGCCGTCGACATAGCAACCACGCCGCGCCCGCGGTTAAACTAACATTGAGACCCGACACCGCCAGCAGGTGCGCCAGCCCCAGCGCGCCAAAGGCGTTGCGCCCCTCGTCGGAGATACCATTCCTGCTGCCGCTGAGCAGGGCATCCACAATGCCCGCCGTGCCCATGCTGAGATTGCGCCGCAACACCTGCCGGGCGTAGGCGCGGGCGTCGTCCACCCAGGCCCGCCAGTCCGCGTCGCTCGCCTGCTCCACCACTGGTTGGGTATTATAAGCCACAAAGCGCACACCCTGCCGCAGATAGTAGCCCCGGGCATTGAAGTCGCCAAAGAACCGGCTGACGGCAGGACGCTGCAACTCTGTCTGCACCACCAGCCCATCGCCCTGCCGGGCCTCGGCGGCGTCGTCCGATGCCGTCAGCACCACCCGGCCCTCCACGGCCACCCCGTCGATCGTCACGCGCTCCAGCGTGTATCGAGCGTGGCCAGCGGCCGTCCAACCGACCTCCACCACCCGACCGCGCACCTCAGCAGCCTGAGCGGGCTGCCAAGGGTCGTCTGCCCAAGTCGGCAGCGCAAACCCCAGCAGCGCCACCCCCGCTACAAAGGCAAGGGCCATCGCCGGCAGCAGGGGCGACCGCCCACGGGCAAACAGAGCAAGGCAAAGCACAGCCAACAACGCCGCTGCCCCCAGTGCCCACCAGCGTGCCCCAGCCAGTGCCGTGCCAGCCAGGATCCCCGCCATCAAGTAGAGCACAGCCAAAAAGAGGGGCCGTCCGCGGACGGCCCGTACCGCAATGAGCCAAGTGTTCCGCCCCCCGCTGCGCGGGGGTTCGGGGGGGTG